>CAXSGC010000001.1:0-32277 GCA_964236945.1 uncultured Acidobacteriaceae bacterium
TCATCGCTCCTCACCTGGGGCCTTGCCCCAGGCTATTATGTGCCGGGCCTTCAGCCCTTTTGAGGATTCATCGCTCCTCACCTGGGGCCTTGCCCCAGGCTATTATGTGTCGGGCCTTCAGCCCGAAAGGTCCGGGAGCTACAGCCATGGGGAGCTACAGCCATTGGAAGCTACAGCCATTGGAAGCTACAGCCATTGGAAGCTACAGCTATGGGGAGCTACAGCCATGGAAGAACGGTTTTAGAGCAAATTACCTGTTGCTATGGAGCGGGAATGTTCGTGCCGAGCCGTTTTCCTTGGGAGGAAAACGGCGTTGATCCCTGTGGCTCCCTATACACCGACAGGTAATTTGCTCTAGCGGAGATCTTCGGTGTGGGTGATTTGGCCGTCGCGCATGTGGAGGATGCGGTTGGCGATCTGGGCGGCTTCGGGGTTGTGGGTGATCATGAGGACGGTTTGTCCGAGGTCGTGGGAGGAGGTCTGGAGCATGTGGAGGACGGCGTCGGAGTTTTTGGTGTCGAGGTTGCCGGTGGGTTCGTCGGCGAGGACGATGGCGGGTCGGGTGATGAGGGCGCGGGCGATGGCGACGCGTTGTTGTTCGCCTCCCGATAACTCATTTGGCCGGTGGTGAAGGCGTCCGGCGAGGCCGAGGAGACCGGTGAGGTGGTCGAGGAGGGGTCGGTCGAGGGGGGCTTGGAGGCCGGAGATTTCGTGGGCGATTTCGATGTTCCCGAGGGCGGAGAGGGTGGGGAGGAGGTTGAAGCGCTGGAAGACGAAGCCGATGCGGGCGCGGCGGAGCTGGGTGCGGGCGGCGTCGGAGAGGGGGGCGAGGTCGGTGCCGGCGATGGTGACGGAGCCGGTGGTGGCTTGGGTGAGGCCGCCGAGGAGGTGGAAGAGGGTGGATTTGCCGGAGCCGGAGGGGCCGACGACGGCGACGAACTCGCCGGGCTGGATGGAGAAGGTGACGTTTTGGAGGGCGGTGACTTTGAGTTTGCCGGAGGTGTAGGTTTTGCCCAGGTTCTGGGCGGTGATGATGGGGTCCATGAGGGTTAAGGGTAAGTTTATCAGGGTGGCGGGTTGGGGTCGGTTGTGGTGTTTTTGGTCAGTTGTCAGTTGATAGTTTTCGGTTGCCAGTGGTTTCTGGTGAGTTTTCAGTTGATAGTTTTCGGTTGTCAGTGTTTCTGGTGAGTTGTCGGTTGATAGTTTTCGGTTGTCAGTGTTTCTGGTGAGTTGTCGGTTGATAGTTTCGGTTGTCAGGGGTTTCTGGTCAGTTAATAGTTTTCAGTTTCCAGTGGTTTCTGGTCGGTTTTCAGTTGATCGTTTTCGGTTGTCAGAATTTAGTATTTTTCGCGGCTGCGCCGTGTAGACTGGCGCCGAACCATGTATTGCAAGAATGGGGCCCGTTGTTGATGGAATAGAGGCGCAGAGGCGATCGTTATGGACCTGCATACGCTGCATATTGAGCACGCGGTTCTTCTGGGCCTATATACGGCGCTGACGGTGGTGAATTCGTCGTTGCACCGACGTGTGCGGGGCGCGGTGTGGTTTCCGGTGTTTACGTTTTACCTGTTTTTGGGGTCGGTGCTGATTGCTCTGCGGGGCGTGGTTCCGGACGTATTTTCCGTGGTGCTGGGCGGCTTCTTTTTTCCCCTGGCGTTTGCGTGCCTGCACCGCTCGATTACGGAATTTTTCGGTTTGCGGCAGTATTTGTGGCGATTGCAGGTGTTGCTGGCGGGCGTGGCGTTGGTGTTGCTGGCGGGTTGGGGCATACTTTCGCCGCACACGGCGTTTCGGCTGATTGGTTTGAGCCTGGTGCTGGCGACTCAGCTGACGTTGACGGCGGTGGTGGTGATGCGTGGGTCGACCGGGCCGCTGCGGCTTCCGGGGACGACGATGGTGGTGGTGCTGGTGGGTCTGGCGCTGAACAATCTGCTGCGGGCGGTGAATCTGCTGATTTATGGAGCGCCTACGAACTATGCGACGGCGACGGCTCTGCACCTGACCTTGACGGTGCTGCTGACGTCGGTGCTGGAGGGCGGTGTGGTGGTGACGTATGTGTGGTTTACGACGGCGGAGATGCGGCACGATCTGGAGACGCAGGCGATGACGGATCCGCTGACGCACCTGATGAATCGGCGGGCGATCGAGCTGGCGGCGGAGAAGGAGATTGCGCTGGCTCGGGTGACGCGGCGGCCGTTGTCGGCGATCATGATCGACCTGGACGATTTTAAGCAGATCAACGACACGATGGGTCACAGCTTTGGGGATTCGGTGCTGAAGGGGGTGTCGCGGTGTTTGCAGCACGAGCTGCGGAGATCGGATTTTCTGGCTCGTCTGGGAGGGGATGAGTTTGTGGTGTTGCTGCCGGGGGCGTCGCTCGATGTGGCGAAGGAGATGGCGGAGCGGCTGTGCGAGCATCTCGGGAAGTTCGAGATGGTTTCTGGCGAGACGCGGACGGTGATTCGGGCGAGTTTTGGGGTGTCGGAGCTGCGCGGGACGACGGTGGACTGGAGCGAGCTGATGATGAGCTGCGACCGTGCGCTGTATTCGGTGAAGGATGTGGGCGGGAACCGGGTGTTGACGATGTAGGAAGATTTTTGCGGCGGTGCGGGCCATCCAGGGACGGCGCCGGAACGTAACTCCAGGGAAGCGACCTGGTATTGACGCTTTGCCGGCGCTGCTGTTGAAACCTCCCTGTTTCGATGATCGATCTGCCATGGAGAGGCGCCCCGGTGGAGGCGCCTCGTCTCTCGACCAGGCTGAAGCAAATTACCTGTTGCTATGGAGCGGGAATATTCGTGCAGAGCCGTTTTCTTTGGGAGAAAACGGCGTTGATCCCTGTGGCTCCCTATACACCGACAGGTAATTTGCTCTAAAGCCGCATTTGATCTGAGCGCTTTCGGCACGGCTGAAGCGGTGGCGCCGATGGTGGCGTCTTATGATCTATGCCGCATACGTTTGAGGCCGAGCAGTGGCTTCCCTACCCTGTTGAGCGGGTGTTTGGGTTTTTTGCGAATCCTGAGAATTTGCCGCGGTTGATGCCGCGGTGGCAGCGGGCTCGGATTGAGGAGGCGAGATTTGCGCCGCCGCCGGCGCGGCCCGCGGGGACGCCGGTGCTGCCGGGCGTGGTGGCGGGGGCCGGGACGCGGATGACGATCTCGTTTCGGGCATTTCCGATGTCACCGATCCGGGTTCCGTGGGATGCGGAGATCACGGAGTTTGTGTGGAACGATCACTTTTGCGATGTGCAGCACAGGGGTCCGTTTGGGTTCTGGAGGCATTGCCATCGGCTGGCGGCGGAGACGCGGGAGGCGGATGGGGGCGCGATGCCGGGAACGCTTTTGCGGGACTCTGTGGAGTTTGAGCCGCCGATGGGGGCTTTGGGGCAGATGGGTGTGCCGATGGTGCGATGGCAGCTCGGGAGCATGTTTCGGTACCGGCAGCGTCGGACTTTGGAGTTGCTGCGGAAGGCGTTTCCGGCTGGGTGAGGTTGGATTGCTGGGATGTCTGGGTGGAGAGTTTTGCCGGAGTTGGGAGGCGGGCTGGTTTTTGTTCAGTTGTCAGTGTTCAGTTTTCAGTTGCGGCTTGGCTGGAGGTGGGCTGGTTTCTGTTCAGTTTTCAGTGGTTAGTTTTCAGTTTGGCGGCTTGGCTGGAGGTGGGCTGGTTTCTGTTCAGTTTCAGTGGTTAGTTTTCAGTTTGGCGGCTTGGCTGGAGGTGGGCTGGTTTCTGTTCAGTTTTCAGTGGTCAGTTTTCAGTTTGGCGGCTTGGCTGGTTTCTGTTCAGTTTTCAGTGGTTAGTTTTCAGTTTGGCGGCTTATCGAACGATGATGACTTCTACACCCACGTTGACTTCTTTCCACACGCGGTCGGTTGTATATACGGGCAGACCGAGAGCCAGGGCCAAGGCGAGGCAGGCGCGATCGCCGAGCGAGAGACCATACTGCCTGGTGCTGGAGATAAGCGATCCGGCCAGCCGGGCGTGCTCCGGGGAGAATGGAATGAGTTCGTCAGCGAGTTCCGTCGCGTCCGCCCAGGCCTGCTGTTCGGTTGCGCCGTAGAGGATCAGCTTTGAGAGGGTTTCAGCAAGATTGACTGAGCTTACGACGGTTCCGGTTCCATCGGCAAGGTCGACGGAAAGTGGCTCTTTATGAAGGTAGGCGATGAGGACGGACGAATCGACTACGACTTTACTCATCTTTACTCATCTTCGAGCTCCCGGCGGGCTTCTTCCCGGCGATCCGCGATCAGCTCGGCCACGATGTCGACTCCTTTTGGCAGATACTGAGCGGCGCTCTCCTGAGCGGCGCGGCGGCGTGCCTGGCGGGACATGAGACGCAACTCCTGGCCTTCGACGGTGAGGGTCAAAGGTTGGCCGGCGACGAGGCCCAGCTGCTTGCGGACCGCAGCGGGGATGACTACACGGCCGTTTTCGCTCATCCGTAGGGTTTGTTGCTGCATTGGGTGACCTCATGGGTAGTATGACATGAAAGGGTGGAGGTGTCATGTTGCGTGCACATGACACGAAGGGTCTACTCTGACACGGCTTCGAGGACGGCTGGGCTGGGCGCTTCGATGCGGAAGACGCCTTCCCACCGGGCGACCACGGCGCTGGCGAGGCAGTTGCCGACGACGTTGGCGGCGGTTCGGCCCATGTCCATGACGGCGTCGATGCCGAGGATGATGAAGATGGGTTCTGGGGGGAGGTGGAGGGAGCCGGCGGTGGCCATGAGGACCATGAGGGTGGCTCGGGGGACACCGCTGACGCCTTTGCTGGCGAGCATGAGGATGAGGACCATGGTGATCTGCTCGCCGGGGCCGAGGTGCATGCCGGCGGCCTGGGCGACGAAGATGGAGGCGAGGGTGAGGTAGACGGCGGCGCCATCCATGTTGAAGCTGTAGCCGGCGGGGATGACGAAGGCGACGACCTTGCGGGGGACGCCGAAGAGTTCCATGGCTTCCATGGCGCGGGGGAGGGCGGCCTCGCTGGCGGAGGTGGCGAAGGCGATGGAGGCGGGATCGAGGACGGCTCGGAAGAAGCCGGGGATGGGGAGGCGGAAGAGGGCAAGGGCCGGGACCATGACCAGAAGCACGAGGGCCAGGAGCGCGGCGTAGTAGGTGGCGACGAGTTTGCCGAGGTTGACGAGGACGCCGACGCCGCTTTGGCCGACGGTGTAGGCGAGGGCGGCGCCGACGGCGACCGGGGCGAAGTACATGACGATGTTGGTGAAGCGGAACATGACCTCGCTGAGGCTTTCGGCGAGGCGGAGCATGGGTGAGCCGCGCGGGCCGAGGGTGGCGAGGGCGATGCCGAAGAAGACGGCGAAGACGGAGACCTGGAGGATCTGGCCTTCGACGAGGGATTTGGCGAGGTTTTCGGGGAAGATGTGGAGGACGAAGTCCTGCCAGTGGAGGGCGGGTGCGGCGACAGGGGCGGGAGCGACGGAGGCGGCGGGGGCGAGGTGGAGACCGACGCCGGCGTGGGTGAGGTTGATGGCGACGAGGCCGATGACGAGAGCGAGGGTGGTGACGACTTCGAAGTAGAGGAGGCTCTTCCAGGCCATGCGGCCGACGCTTTTGAGGTCGCCGTGGCCGGCGATGCCGGAGATGAGGGTTGCGAGGATGAGGGGGCCGACGATGGTTTTGATGAGCCGGAGGAAGATGTCGCTGAGGATGCGGAGGCTGACGGCGAAGGCTGGGGCGTCGGCGCCGATCTCGGTTCCGGCGGCCATCGCGACAAAGATCCAGGCGGAGAGGGAGCGGCGGCGGGCGGCGAGCACGGCGAGGAGGGCGATGGCGATGCAGCGGAGGGTTTTGGCGGCCTGTGGGACCGCGGTCGGGGCGGCGTGCCAGGGGACGGAGTGGAGGAGCCAGCCGGCGGCGAGGAGGATTACGGGGCCGGCCCAGAGGGAGGGGGAGACGATGCGGCCGTTGGTTTTCGGGGTTGGCACTGAAGCGCAGCATACCAGTGGTGGGGGGCGTAACGGGGCGGCTTTGGGATTTTCGACCGGTTGGGGCTGGTGGCGTTCTAAGCTAGCTGAGGCTGGAGATTTCGAGGGGAGCCGCTGAGATCCCGGTAGCCACTGAGAGGAGTTCCCGTGCCGATCTGGTTGGTTTGGCTTGCAAGAATCCGGTTGGGCCAGGGGTTGGATTGGGTTTCGTCAGGGCCGTTCACGCTTGCGCTGCCGGGGTTGCGACGGAAGCGGGCGGGGATTTCCGGCTGGGCGCCGCCGGTGCTGCTTGTTTTGGCGGCGGTTGCTTGTGCCGGGGCTCCGGGCCAGAGCAGCCAGTCTGGACCGGCTTCTGGGCAGGCGCCGGGGCAGACTTCTGGGCAGGCGCCGGGGCAGACTTCGGCGCGGCCTGGCTTCGATCCGCTGACGCGGCCGGCGGTGATCAGCCCGTTGACGCAGCCGTCGATCACGCCGGGGGCGCTGTTGCTGCTGGAGTTGGAGGGGAGGTTTGCGCAGGAGGTGGCGGCCGGGGGTGGGAAGGCGTTTGCGCGATGGTTTGCGGAGGATGCGGTGACGCTTTCGAACGGTCGGGCGGCGGTTTTGGGGCGGTCTGCGATCGGGGCGCAGGCGACCTGGGACCCGAAGTCGTACCAGCTGACGTGGGTTCCGCAGGGCGCGCAGATGGGGCCGTCGAACGATATGGGATACACGTGGGGGCACTATGAGAGCCGGGGGAGGGATGCGCACGGCGAGCCGGTCGTGACCGCGGGGCGGTATATCACGATCTGGAAGAAGCAGGCGGATGGGGAGTGGAAGGTGGCGATGGATGCGAGCGCGGAGGAGCCGGCTGGGGCGGGGGAGTGCTGCACGCTCCCGAAGCCGTGATTTGGGCGCTGCTGTCCTGATCTTGGCGTTGGTGTGGGGCTGATCTGGCGTTGGTCTGGCGCTGATCTGGGCTTTGATCTGGGGTCTGCTCCCCCAAACGGGGCAGTGTGCGTTTGGGGGCAGAGCTCCTATGATGGAGACGCCCTGCATGAACGCCCTCCTGGTCAAGGACGAAGCTCTTCGGATCGAGGCCCTCAATCAATATGAGGTTCTCAACTACACGCCCGATCCTGTTCTGGACGATCTCTGCCGGCTGGCGGCGCAGGTGTGCGATGTGCCGATGGTGGCGATCTCGCTGATCGGCGCGGACCGGATCTGGCTGAAGAGCCGGGTGGGGATCGGAGCGACGGAACTCGCGCTGGGGAGTACGCCCTGCGAGAGCACGATTTTGGGGGACACGCTGTACGAGTTGCCGGACGTACGGCAGAACCGCGATTTCTCGCAGAGCGGTCTTCGGGTGGATGGGATCAACGTTCGTTTTTATGCCGGGGCACCGCTGACGACGCCGGGCGGCATCAGCATCGGAGCGTTGGCGGTATTCGATCTCCATCCGCGGCGGCTGACGTTGGCGCAGGCGGAGGCTCTGACGATTTTGAGCCGGCAAGTGGTGCAAAGGCTGGAGTTGAACGGCCGCATTCGGCAGATCGACCGGGCGGCGCGAGCTCGGCAGAGGGTGGAAAGCGCTTTGACGGTGGAGCGCAACTTCGTTTCCGCGGTCCTGGATACGGTGGGCGCGCTGGTGGCGGTGTTCGATACGGCGGGACGGATTGTGCGGTTCAATCGGGCGTGCGAGATCGCTTCGGGCTACGACTTCAACACGCTGGTGGGACGGTATGCGTGGGACAAGCTGATTCCGGAGGAGGACGTTGCGGAGGCGGTGGAGACGTTTGAGCAGCTGCGGTATTGCCGGCTTCCGGCGGCGTTTGAGAATCGCTGGCTGAACCGGGATGGAACTTTGCGGCGGATTGCGTGGTCGGCGACGGCGCTGTTCGATTCGCAGGCCGAGGTGGCCTTTATTATCGCGACCGGGATCGATGTGACGACGCAGAGGTCGGCGGAGGCGACGCTGCGGGAGAGCGAGGCGCGGTACCGGCAGTTTGTGGAAGGTTCGCTGGGCATGGTTTGCACGCACGACCTCGAGGGCAAGGTGTTATCGGTGAACCGGCACGGGGCGGAGACGATTGGGCGGACGGTGGACGATCTGGTGGGCAACTCGCTGGCCGAGTTTATGCCGGTGGAACAGAAGTTTGGGATGAAGGCGTACCTGCGCGACATGGTTCAGAAGGGCGAGTCGCAGGGTTTGTTTCACCTTTGTCACCGGAATGGCGAAAGCCGGGTGATTGCGTATCGCAACAAGCTGATCGATGTCCCGGGGCGGGATCGGTACGTGCTTGGATTCGGCGTGGATATCAGCGAGCAGGTGCGGGCGGAGGGTCGGCTGCGGGCGTTGATTCGCGAGTCGAATTCGATTCTGGAGTCGGTGGGGGACGGCATCTACGGTCTGGATTTGAAGGGCAATGTTACGGTCGTCAATTCTGCCGCCGCGCAGATGCTGGGGTACAAGCCGCAGGAGATGATGGGTCGCAACATGCACCAGATGATTCACCATACGAAGGCGGATGGAACGCCGTATCCGGACGAGGAGTCTCCGGTTCAGCGCACGATTGCGGAGCTGGCGACGGTGCGGGTGGGCAATGAGGTTTTCTGGCGCAAGGACGGGACGTGCATCCCGGTGGAGTACGTGGCGCGGCCGCAGATTGAGGCGGCGAGCGACGGCTCGGACAGCAAGGCCGTGGGGGTGGTGATTGCGTTTACGGATACGACGGAGCGGCGCGCTCTGGACAAGATGAAGGACGAGTTCATCTCGACGGTGTCGCATGAGCTGCGGACGCCTTTGACGTCGCTGCGGGCGGCGCTGGGTCTGGTGACGGGAGGGGCTCTGACGGCGCGTCCGGAGAAGATGCGGCAGATGCTTGAGATTGCGTTGGGCAACACGGACCGGCTGGTTCGTCTGGTGAACGACATTCTCGATCTGGAGCGGATATCGAGCGGAAAGTCGGACTTGCAGCTGACGCTTTCGCGAGCGGAGGATCTGCTGGAGCGGGCGGCTTCGTTGCAGCATGCGGCGGCGAGCAAGGCGGATATCCAGATCAGCTGCCGAGGTGGGGATGTGGAGGTTTGGGCGGATCCGGATCGGATTTTACAGGCGTTGACGAACTTGATTTCAAATGCGATCAAGTTTTCGCCGGCGGGCAGTCGGATCGAGCTGGGGGCGAAACGGATCGACGAGGCGGAGGCGGAGATCGAGGTGACCGACCATGGGCGGGGGATCCCGGCGGACAAGCTGGAGCATATCTTTGAGCGGTTTCAGCAGGTGGACGCTTCGGACTCGCGCACGATGGGGGGTACGGGTCTGGGTCTGGCGATCTGCCGATCGATTATTACGCAGCATAACGGCCGGATCTGGGCGACGAGCGAGCCTGGGGAGGGGACGACGTTTCACTTTACGTTGCCGACGCAGGCGAGTGTGAAGCTGCGGTAGGCTTGCCGGATGGTTTGTGCGCCAGCAAACTACCTGGACCAGTCTTCACACCGGAGACCTGGGACTCGCCTGAACTCGCGAAGATTGGCTGTGACCAGAGTGAGGCCACGGTGAAGCGCCTGACCGGCAAGAAGCACATCGAAGGGGCCGATGGGGTGTTCCAAGACCTCGAAGGTGCACACGAATTTTGCCGGCTTCCCGAGCGTCTTCCCGGTTGAAGTCAAGCACGGGAAGATCGAGATGTTCAATTGCAGAGAGGCTTTCGGCTTTGCCGACACTCTGGTAGGCACCAAAGTAAAGTTCGTGGAGCACGATGGAGGAGGTCCCCACCGCTCCTGTTTCGTGCTGGCGGATGGCGGCGCCTACGGTCCGGTCCCTGGCTCGCAGGAGATCGATGATGACGTTGGTGTCCAGGAGGAACGTCATTCGGGGAAGAGCTTGTCGAGTTCGGGGCGTTCCTGCTGTGGAACCTCTTCGTTGACGGCAGCGATAAAATCGTCGTCGAAGCCGCCGAATCTTGCCCGGAGATCATCCAGCCACTGCCAGTCTGTGTTGATTGGTTCGAGAACTACGGAAGAGCCGGATTTGCGGATGCGGACTTCGGTGCCTTCGAAGCGAAACTCTTTGGGGAGGCGGACGGCCTGGCTTCTGCCGTTCTGGAAGAGCTTTGCGCGCTTTTCGGTGTTGGGCATGGTGGCCTCCGGTGGGATTCTTTCTTGTAGGAGCTTGTTGAAAGCAAGAGCGGAAGGCGAAAGCCGTACCTCAGCGGCTAAAGCCGCTTTGCAAAGAAACCGTTTACGGCACGGCTGAAGCCGTGCCCTTAAGCAAAGCGGCGTAGTTTGACAAGCAAGCGGCGTCGTTTCCCAGGATCTTAGAGCCTGGTGGATAAGGGTAAGTTCCGCGTTCAGTGCAAGCAGCCTGACGGGTTTTCCGGCTAGAGTCGGGCGTGCGTTCCTCGTAGAGTATAGACCGTTGGTATCGACTTTCGGTCGGATTTATTCTTCGTTTCCGCGCAATTTGGCGAGGACGCCGAAGTCTTCGAGGGTGGTGGTGTCGCCCTTGACTTCGCCGGTGGCGGCGAGTTCGCGGAGGAGGCGGCGCATGATTTTTCCGGAGCGCGTTTTGGGGAGGGCGTCGGTGAAGCGGAGGTCGTCGGGGCGGGCGAGGGCACCGATTTCTTTGGCGACCCACTGGCGGAGTTCCTGTTTGAGATCGTCGCTGGGGGTCTGGCTGCCTTCGAGGGTGACGAAGGCGGCGATGGCCTGGCCTTTCATCTCGTCGGGGCGGCCGACGACGGCGGCTTCTGCGACTTTTGGGTGAGCGACGAGAGCGGATTCGATCTCCATGGTGCCGAGGCGGTGTCCGCTGACGTTGATGACGTCGTCGACGCGGCCCATGAGCCAGAAGTAGCCGTCCTGATCGCGGCGGGCGCCGTCGCCGGTGAAGTAGCTGCCGGGGACCTCGCTCCAGTAGGTGGCGAGGAAGCGGGGGTGGTCGCCGTAGATGGTGCGGGCGGCGGAGGGCCAGGGTTTGCGGATGACGAGGAGGCCGCCGTGACCGTCGGGGACCGGGTCGCCCGATTTGGTGACGATTTCGGGGACGATGCCGAAGCAGGGCAGGGTTGCGGAGCCGGGTTTGGTGGGGACGGCGCCGGGGGTGGGGGCGATCATGATGGCGCCGGTCTCGGTCTGCCACCAGGTGTCGACGATGGGGCAGCGTTCTTTGCCGATCTCGCGGAAGTACCACATCCAGGATTCGGGGTTGATGGGCTCGCCGACGGTGCCGAGGAGACGGAGGGAGCGGAGCGAGTGTTTGCGGACCCAGGTTTCGCCCCATTTGGTGAAGGCGCGGATGGCGGTGGGAGCGGTGTAGAAGACGGTAACTTTGTGGTCGTCGACGATCTTCCAGAAGCGGTCGGGCTCGGGGAAGTTGGGCGCGCCCTCGTACATGAGGACGGTGACGCCGTTCTGGAGCGGACCGTAGACGACGTAGCTGTGGCCGGTGACCCAGCCGATGTCGGCGGTGCACCAGTAGATGTCGTCGGGGCGGAGGTCGAAGATGTATTTGCCGGTGAGATAGGTGCCGACGGAGTAGCCGCCGGTGGTGTGGACGAGGCCTTTCGGTTTGCCGGTGGTGCCGGAGGTGTAGAGCAGGAAGAGGGGATCTTCAGCGTCCATGGGCTCGGCGGGGCAGATGGGGCCGGCGTCGCGCATGAGGTCGTGCCACCAGAGATCGCGGCCGGGTTTCATGGTGATTTCGGTTCCGGAGCGACGGAGGACGACGACGTGCTGGACGGTTGGGCAGCGATCGAGGGCCTCGTCGGCGATGGCTTTGAGTCGGACTTCGGTGCCGCGGCGGAAGCTGGTGTCCTGGGTGAGGAGGGCGACGCAGCCGGAGTCGTTGACGCGGTCGGCGATGGCCTGGGCGGCGAAGCCACCGAAGATGACGGAGTGGACGGCGCCGATGCGAGCGCAGGCGAGGAGGGCGATGGCGAGCTCGGGCGCCATGCCCATGTAGACGGCGACGCGATCGCCTTTGTGGACGCCGAGGGATTTGAGGGCGTTGCTGAAGCGTTGGACCTCGGCGTGCAGGTCGCCGTAGGTGAGGCGGCGGACCTCGCCCGGTTCGCCTTCCCAGAGGAGGGCGATTTTGTCGCGGTTGGGGCCGAGGGCGTGGCGGTCGACACAGTTGTAGCAGAGGTTGAGCTTGCCGCCGACGAACCACTTGGCGTTGGGGCCATCGCCTGTGAGGACGCGGTCCCAGGGATGGGACCAGATGAGTTCGCGGGCGGCGTCGGCCCAGAAGGCTTCGGGGTCGTCGATGCTGCGTTGGTAGAGGCGCCGATAGTCCCCGAGCGTTTTGATGTGAGCGTGGGCGGCGAACTCGGCCGGTGGAGGGAAGATTCGGGTTTCGCGCAGGGTGGAACTCAGGTGCTTCTGCTCGCCGTCGGCCATCGTCGCGCGGTCTCCTTTGGATCGCATTCAAAACCTACGCGATCCTCTCGCCGGGAGCAAACTTTTGCTCCGGCGCACCCGGTGGGTTGGCTTGCGCACGCTCGGCGCGTTCCCGTGGGTTTACGAGAAGGGCAAGAACAACCGCAGATTTCCTTTGGGGGAATGACAACGTAAGAGACTTACGGCGACAGAGACCTGCGGTGACAGAGACCTGCGGCGACAGAGACCTGCGGCGACAGAGACCTGCGGCGACTCAGACGCGCGCTCTCAGCTCGGCCTTCATGTCGCGGACCTCTTCGGTGAGGCGGCGGAGTTCGAGGGTGACGGCGGATCGCTGGCGGTCTTCGTCGGTGGGCTGGATGGCTTCGACGTAGAACGTACCGTTCGGCTCGAGGACGCATTTTTCGACGTCCTGGACCTCGTGGAGACCCTGTTTGTGGACCACCGAGAGCAGTTCGACTTCGGTGAGCGCCTCCTTCTGCATGGCGCGGCGATCGATCACACCGTGTCGGATGAGCACGGTCTCGGTGCCTTGCAGAGCGGTATTCAACTGCGGCTTGCGGTAGAGCAGACGGGTGAGAAGGAAGTTGATGGAAAGGAGGGAGAAGGCTCCGATGACGCCGCCCGAGATGGTGTTGTCGTCGCCGATGATGGCGTTCTGGACGGTGTTGGACAGGCTGAGCAGGACGACGAGGTCGAACGGGTTGAGTTGGGCCAGCTCTCGCTTGCCGAACAGCCGCAGGAAGCCGATGAGGCAGAGATAGACGACGACGGGCCGCAAGATCTTTTCGATGACCGGGACATGAAGATGAAACATGCTTTGGAGCACACGATCTCCTTGGTTGATCGAAGTGGATGGATCTTGTTTTCGATGGATCTGGAGCGAGAGGCGGGTCAGCGGTAGCGCTG
Source organism: uncultured Acidobacteriaceae bacterium (assembly GCA_964236945.1). GTDB lineage: Bacteria > Acidobacteriota > Terriglobia > Terriglobales > Acidobacteriaceae > Edaphobacter. The sequence goes on from CAXSGC010000001.1 coordinate 13,238, forward strand.
CTGATGCCAGACCCAGGCGGTTTCGACGATGGCGTCGATTTCGGTGAATTTGGGTTTCCAGCCCAGGTCGGCCTTGATTTTTTCCGAGCCGGCGACGAGGACGGCGGGGTCTCCGGGGCGGCGCGGTTCGACTTCGACCGGGATCGGCTTGCCGGTGACTCGGCGGACTGAATCGATGACTTCGCGCACGGTGAAGCCTTGTCCGTTGCCGATGTTGTAGATCATTTTGGGCCTGGATTCGAGGGCAGCGAGGGCGAGCAGGTGGGCGTCGGCGAGATCTTCGACGTGGATGTAATCGCGGACGCAGGTTCCGTCTTTAGTGGGGTAATCTTCGCCGAAGATTTTGATGCTTGCGCGGCGCCCGAGAGCGACGTCGAGGACGAGTGGGATGAGGTGGGATTCGGGCTCATGGGCCTCGCCATAGCCGGGGATGGCGCCGGCGACGTTGAAGTAGCGGAGGCTGGCGTAGCGCAGGGCGTGGGCCTGGTGGATCCATTGGAGCATCTCTTCGACGATGAGCTTGCTTTGGCCGTAGGGGTTGGTGGGGTGGAGCTTGGCGTCTTCGAGGATGGGGGTTTTTTCGGGCTCTCCGTAGCAGGCGGCCGTGGAGCTGAAGACGAGGCGATCGTGGCCGGTGGCGAGCATGGCTTCGAGCAGGGCGAGGGTTGTGGCGGAGTTATTGCGGAAGTAGACCTCGGGGCAGCGCATGCTTTCGCCGGCTTCGATGAGGGCGGCGAAGTGGAGGATGCCATCGAAGTGTGTGCGGCGGAGGACGGCTTCGACCGCGGGGCGGTCGCTGACGTTGGATTCGACGAAGGTGATGCCGTCGGGCAGAGCCTGGCGCTTGCTGTGACAGAGGTTGTCGATGACGGTGACGGTATGTCCTTGCGCGAGCAGAAGGCGTGTGACCGTTCCACCGATGTACCCGGCACCGCCCGTAACCAGCATTTTCATCTTCGATCTCTCCAATTTGTTACCGCGGTACCACCAAAGTACCAGTGTCAAATCTCGACGTGTGCGGCACACTGGTGGCAATTGGGCGGTGGTTCAGGTTTTTCGGTCTGGGCCCTGAGTCTGCGCCTGAGAAGGAGAGAGGCTTTGATCGACACCTTTGCTCCTTTCGGACGTCTTGCTATGAGGGTATTTCGTGACAATCTGCATCGCCTTGCACATCGCGGCGACAAAGTTGGGGTTTGTTCCATTAAACTCTGTCTTGTAGGTTGAAGTCTCTCGGCATCACAGAAGTCTACCGTTTTGTTTTTTTGTCTGTTTCAGAATGATGTCAGGAAATGATTTCAAGCCTCGGAGCATTGAGGTTTTTTACAAGGAATACTCCCCATGGCCAAGCCGCTGCGCAGTGAAGATCCGAATCCGACGAACATGCAGTTTGCTCATTTCGGCGTTCTGAACGCCGGCCAGCAGAGCAAGAGTTCGATGTTCACCTCGATCACACTGAATGTGATTTTGGCGCTGGTGGTGATCATTATCGGGGCAGCGGCGAAGAAGAGCATGGATCACCGGGAGAAGCTGACGACGCTGGTGCAGCCGATTCCGCTGAAGAAGATTGAGCCGGAGCCGATCAAGCCGAAGATTTTGCCGAAGCCTTTGCCGCCGACGCCGAAGGTTGTGCCGCAGCCGCCGAAGATCAAGGTGCCGGAGGTGAAGCTTCCGGATCCGCCGAAGCTTCCTGAGGTGAAGATGGCGGCGTCGGTGCCGATCATTCAGCCGGCGCCCCCGAAGCTGGTGCAGGCTCCGCCGGCTCCGAAGGTGGTGAATCTGGCGCGGGCGGAACCGGCGACGGTGGCTCCGTCGGCGCATCCGTCGGCGGTGTCTCTGGGTCAGCAGAACAATCCGATTGCGCCGTCGAACCGTCCGGCGACGTCGGCGATCAATCTTGGCCAGCGCGGTTTGGCGGGGATGCCGGCGTCGAACACGGGGTCTGGGGCGACGCATGTGAGCCTCGGTTCGGGATCGCCTGGAGGAACAAACATGGCGGCGACCGGAACGCATCCTGTGCAGGGCGTGAAGCTTGGGGTGGCGGGCGGAACCGGACCGCTGACCTCGACGACGCGGGTTGCCGGCCCGGTGAATCTTGGCCGCAACGAACCGCCGGCGATGCCGAAGCCCTCGGCGCCGGCGCAGGCGGCCACTCGCAGCGGCCCGAAGGTGCTGTTCAAACCTCGTCCTCAGTACACTGAAGAGGCGATCAAGCTTCATCTTGAGGGGACGGTTTCGGTCCGCCTCCGTGTTTCTGCGACCGGCGGCGTCCAGGTTCTCGGGATATCGAGCGGCCTGGGCCATGGTCTGGACGAGTCTGCCCGCGCTGCGGTTCAGGCGACGCGATTTCAACCCGCTCTCGATGCGTCAGGCCATCCTACGGACTGGGAGGGCGTGGTCAACGTTGCCTTCCAGCTGGCGGGCTGACGTCCATGCTCTCACTTCGTCACTGAACTGGAATCAGCAGAACTGGAATCAGCAGCATTAAAAACTGGAATCAGCAGCACTAAAACCAGCATCAGCACCACCAAAGGTTGACCGTACGGGTCACCGCAGGAGCCGTAAATATGAATTTCAGGAAAACAACTCTCGCTGGTTTACTCCTGGCAACGTCGGTGGCCGCGAGCCTGCCTGCGGGGGCCGCCAGCTTTCCTCTCGTCGGCAAGAAAAAGAAGAAGTCGGAAGATAGTGTTCTTTCGCGCAAGCCGAGTGCCAGCCAGAATGCGCTGATCGACCGGGCGATCGTGCGCGAGAAGGAGATTATCAAGGTCGTCAAGGAGCGTGCTCCGCTGGTGGAGACCTACATCCAGAACATGAAGCCGGACCCTGTGTTCAGTCAGGTTCCCGAATCGGACCAGCACTTTCTGGGCCGTGTCGACTTCAACAAGGTGATCGGGGGCGAGGCGTTTCAGGTCAACAGGCAGACCTCGCAAGGCACGAGCGGTGGCGGGAAGCTGGGTATTTTCAAGCAATCCGCATCTTACATTACGGGCCTTGGAAGCAGCCTTCACCTGACGTTCAACCAGGGCGGCTTTGTTTCGATGCTGTTGATGGATTCGAACAACTTCGACCGGCAGCACTACACGTTCGGCTTTGTTCGGAACGACTTTCTGGGCAACACACCGACGGCGGTTTTCGACGTTGCGCCGATCGATCCGGGCCGTGGGCTGTTGAAGGGCAACCAGGTGTATGGGCGCTTTTTCGGCCGCATCTGGATTGAGACCCGGAATGGAAATGTGGTTCGTTTCAACGGCGACTTTGCCGGAAGCGACAAGGAGTACAAGGAGTTTTACCATTTTGACAGCTGGCGGACCAACGTCCAGCCTGACTTGTGGCTGCCGACCTCCTTTTACGTGGAGGAGAGCGACCCTCACAGCTCGTCGCGCACGTTGAAGTTCAAGGCGATCAACAACATCTGGGGATACGTGTTGAAGGTGCCGCCGAAGGAGTCGGAGAACACGTCGCTGGACGTGGTCGGAGCGACGGATGTATCGAACGAGGCGCAGGATGTCAGCCCTCTGGGTGCGCAGCGCGCATGGGCGCAGCAGGCGGAGGACAACGTTGTCGAGCGCCTGTTCCAGGCCGGGTTGCTGGATGCTCCGAGCGAGTTCGACAAGACGCTGGAGGCGCTTGCCGGCAACATTCTGGCTTACAACAACATCGTGCTGGCGCGGCCGATCCGATGCCGGACGCTGTTGACGGAACCGCTCGAGTCGCTGGCGGTGGGCAACACGATCATCATCTCGAAGAGTCTTCTGGACACGACCGGGGTGGTGACGCAGGACGGTGCGCAGCAGATGGGCAATTTGAACGCGGTTCTCTCGTTTCAGCTGGCGCACATTATTCTCGGTCACCGGCTGGATACGAAGTACGCCTTCAACGATCGCCTGCTGTTCCCTTCTACCTCCACGTTCAATCGGATCCCGATGCACCATACGGATGCCGACAATACGGCGGCGGCGAAGAAGGCGATGGAGCTTCTGAACGCGAAGGAGCTGGTGGACGGTCAGCAATACTTCGGGCTATATCTTCAGCAGCTGCAAGCGCGGATCAAGGCGTTGAAGGCGCTGAACGAGCCGGTGCTGGGCGATGCTCTGATCAAGAGCGACAACGACCCGACGTTCTGGATGGCGGCTTTGCTGCCGAAGGGCGGAAAGCTCGACGACAAGAACCTGAAGCAGCAGGCGGCCATGCCGTTGGCGAGCTTCTTGCGGTTTGATCCGTGGACCGACCAGGTGATCACGATGCACTCGGCGTACGAGCCGATTATCACGGCCGCGGACAAGATGCCGTTCGAGGTGGAGCCGGTTTACCTGAAGCTGAGCTACTACAAGTTGCTGACCGAGCCGACGCAGCAGCCTGCAGCCGCGGCGGCAGCACCGGCGGGTGGCTCCGCTGGGGCGCAACCTGGGAGTGGGGCGGCGGCTCCGGCCGGCGCTGCCGATCCGGCTCCTGACTCCGCGACGACCTCTGAAACGGGCAATACGGGGACGGGAGACACGGGGACGGGAAATACGGGGACGGCAGCCCCGGGTGCTGTGGCCGCGGCGCCACCTGCGGCAAACACGCCCACGCAGCCCCCGCAGTAGGGGCTGGTGGACGTGAGCGGAGGTTGTTTGAGGCGTGTCTGTGCACGGCGGTCGGTTTCTTTCAACAGGTTCCCTAGAAGCTCGAAGAGGGGGAGGAGGGTTTACCCAAGATGAGACTCCCCACCGTGGTGCTTGGCGTTTTTCTGTTTGCCGGTTTTGCAGATCGAGCGGACGCGCAGGCGACAGCCACAGCGGATCGATCCAGCTCCTTGCAGGTGGGCGCCGGCGTGTCGTATGCGAGCCCGGACTATGGTCCGAAAGGCACCAAGGGGGTATCGGGATACGTCGATTTCGATCTGACGCGGCACATCGGCATTGAAGCGACGGCGCACGTTGTGAGCCTGATTACACCGACGGACATAGGGGAAGACACGTATCTGATCGGACCACGCTACGTGTACCACTACCGTCGATTCCATCCGTACGCCAAGGTGCTGTTTGGCCTGGGTGAGTTCCAGTATCAGTACGACTATGCACCGCATATTCACGAGGGTTACGGCGTTTTTGCGTTTGGCGGCGGTCTTGACGTTCGGGCGACGCACCGGCTGAATATTCGTGTGATCGACTTTGAATCTCAGCATTGGCCCGGCTTCCCCCGCAACGGGCTGACTCCTTATGTGACGACGGTGGGCGCTGCTTACAGGTTCTTTTAGCGCCTGACGCTGTTTCGATTTAGCTTAACCCGCCGGCATTCCACGCAGCCGGCCGAACCGATCCGACCGCCAACTCGCCAGGACTGTACGTGCTCCGCAAACTCCTTCTTTTTACCCTTGCTGTACCCTCACTTCTCCACGCGCAGGCAGGCCCGACCGCCATGCGGACCGGCGACCTGCAGATCGGCGCCGGCTACTCCAACGCGCAGTCGGACTATGGGCGGCGATATACCGGATTCAACATCTACGGGGATTTCGACTTTCACTCGCACTTCGGCGTTGAGGCGAACTTCCACTTTGTGCAGGCTCCGAGCCCCGGCATTGAGTATGAGAAAACGTACGAGATTGGCGCGCGATATTTCCGGACCTACGGGCGTGTCGTTCCGTATGCCAAGATCATGATTGGCCGAGGCGTATTCAACTTTCCGCCGGCGCCGCCGCCCGCCGACCAGAAGGTCGCGGCGGCCAATCTGGCGTACAACATGTACGCTCCCGGGGCTGGGGTCGACGTGCGGGTTCGGCCGTACCTGAACGTTCGTGGGGACTTTGAGTATCAGCAATGGCCCGGGTTTCCGCCGAACGGGCTGGGACCGGGGGTGATCTCGATTGGGGCTGCGTACCACTTTCGCTGATCTGGGTGACGACATCTCGAACCCAGGGCAGTTTAGAAGTGGTAGGCGATGCCGATCGAGGGGGTGGAGACGACTTCGTAGCGTCCGGTCTTGAGGTCGCCGTTGCCGTAGCCGAAGTCCGGCGTTTTTACGACGAAGCCCCGATACTCGGCGCGAATGTCGAAGCTGGGGCTTAGCTCGTAAGCGACGCCGCCGCCGAAGAGGCCGCCGATGTTGGAGTTTCGTTTGATCGACAAGAGAGTCGTACCGTCCCTGAGCGGCGAAAACAGCAGAACACCGGGTCCACCTTCGAGGAAGGGGCTGAAGTTGCGATAGTTCCGGCTGTAGACGTAGGCTGCCGAGATCTCCTGAATGCGCGTGCGCACCCTGGCCTCAGGTATGTTGCTCGTGGCGAACTTCTCCGAGAGCTGGGCAAACGAGTAGTTCAGCTCGAGCGCGCTTCGGGGCGTGACCATATACCGATAGCTGACGAGCGCGCCGATGGTGCTGGTTGTGTTCAGGACGACCGCGTTTGGTCCGTGGACCTCCGGGGCAAACAAGCCTGTGCCGCTGATGCTTACATCCTGCCGGCTTTCCTGGGAGAGACCGGTGGCGGCGCCGGCGATCAGCAGCAGCGCGCCGAAAAACATCGTCTTCTTCATTAGTTCCGTACACCTCTTTGAGGCGTGATCCGTAGTCTCCAGCATCGCTTGCGGGCTGGAAGGCCAGTTTCGCGGGGGGTACGGATCGCCAAAGTCGCTTCTCTTATTGTACCCGCACATCTTCCGAATTCTGGAGGGCCGGAGATCGACATGGACGCAAAGTCACGGTGGGCCGAAGGGGGATAGCCCTCGGCCCACAGAGTTGGTCTGGAGATTGGGCTTGGAGATCGGGCCTGAAGATCGGGCCTGGAGATCTGGCCCCGATCGGTTACTGTTGCGGCGGGGGCGGCGGAGCGCCGTCGTTTCCGCCGTTGTTGCGATGCTCTCGCATCTGTGCCTGTCGGGCGTCGAGTTTCGCCTTCTGGTCGTCCGTGAGCACGGCCCGGATTCTGGTCCGCTCCGACTGGTGGATGGACATCATCTTTGCGCGCTGATCCGGGGTGGGACCGTCATTTGAGGCTGGGCCGTTTGCCGCCGATGCGTGGTCATTGCGGAGCGCGGTCATCTGGGTATGGGTGTCGTCCATGATGGCCTTGACCTGGGTGACCTGATCGGGCGTGAGATTCAGGTGTTTGGTCATCGTGTCGAGTCGCCGCTGCTCCATCTGTTCGGGATCACCGTGGCCGCGATGGCCTGCGGGGCCGCCGGGGCCTGCATGTCCGTCCGCTTGGGCTGCCGGTGGGTTTGTGGTGTTGTCCTGCGCGTGCATTGCGGCCGTCGCGCCGCCCCAGAGCAGGCCGCAGGCCAGAACCGCCGCGATGCGCGACCGTGTCATTTCCGTTTGCAATTTCATCTTGCTATCTCCTCGCCGGTTGATTCGATACCGCGCGATTTTCTCTACTCTGTTTGACCCGGAACCACGCAGAAAGGTGTGCGATCTCGGGTCGACCAGGGCTCGGGCTCGTTACCGGCCCTTTTCGGCGCGGAAGCAGTACGGTTGGCCGGAGCGGGCGGCGTGGAGTTCCACGACCTTCAAGAAGGCGGTTGCCGCGTGGGACAGGGTGGCTTCGCGGCGATGGACGAGGCGCAGTTTTCGCTCGATCTGCAGCTCTGGAACTTCGACCTGCACGAGCGACCCGGCCTGGAGTTCCTTGACGACGGTGAGGCCGGGGACCAGGGCGACGCCGTTGCCCATCTCGACGAAGCGCTTGATGGCCTCGAGCGAAGGCAGTTCGACGCCCATGCGGAGGGGGGTTTTGTGGCGGCGAAACGCCTCCACGACTTTTTGCCTCTGCGGCGAGGGGATGTTGTGCGCGACGAAGTTCTGGGCCGCGAGCTGGCGGATGGAGACCCTGCCGGCGCGGGCGAGGGCGTGCTCGGGGTTGACGACGAAGGCCAGCTGGTCGCGGTAGACGACGATGGAGCGGAGCTGCGGGTCTTCGGGGCGAAAGGACAGGACGCCGAGTTCGACGGTGTGGAGAAGGACCTCGTCGGCGATGCGGCTGGCGAGCGCGCGCTGGACGGCGAGTTTGATGCGTGGGTTGGCGCGGCGGAATTCGTCGAGCAGGGGAAGGAGGTAGAGACAGGTGTACTCGTTGGCGGCGAGGTTGAGGCGGCCGTGGTGGAGTTCGCGCAGCTCGGCGAGGGCGCCGATGGCCTCTGCGCGGAGATTGAGGAGCTTGGCGGCGTACTCGCGGAGGAGGGCGCCGGCGTCGGTCAGGGTTCCGTCGCGCGCGGCGCGGTCGAGCAGGACCTCGCCGAGTTCGCCTTCGAGCTTGGCGATGGCCTGGCTGACGGCGGGCTGCGTGCGATGGAGGCGCGTGGCCGCCCGCGAGAAGCTCCGCTCCTCCGCGACGGCGAGAAACGTCTCCATCTGTACCAGATCCAAGGTGTGCTCCGTCGGGCCAGCGTCGTGTTGCCATATCATCGGAAGCGGTGGCCGGTATCAATCCTGCTGATACAGCTTCTCTGTGTCATAAGTATGCATTATGCTGGATCACCAGAGGGACAGAGTTCCTGAAAAGAGAAGGGACAGAGTTCCTGGAAAGAGAGGGACCGAGTTCCTGGAAAGGCTTCTGACAGCAAGGTCCACCGACATGCCCGCTCCTGAACAGATTCGCTTCTTTGACACGACGCTGCGCGATGGCGAGCAGAGCCCGGGATGCACGATGCATCATGCGGAGAAGCTGCGCATGGCGCACCAGATCGCGGCTCTGGGGGTGGATGTGCTGGAGGCTGGATTTGCGATTGCGTCGGACGGAGATTTCGAGTCGATCCGAGCGATTGCCCGGGAGGTGCGAGGGCCGGTGATTGCGTCGCTGGCGCGTTGCAAGCGCGAGGATATTGAAGCGGCTGCGAGGTCGATCGAAGCTGCACCGAAGGCGCGGATTCACACGTTTCTTTCGACTTCGGATCTGCACTTGGCGGCGAAGTTGAAGATCACGCGCGCGCAGGCGCTGGACCAGATTGCCGCGATGGTGGAGCTTGCCCGGAGGTACGCGGAGGATGTCGAATTTTCGCCGGAGGACGCGACGCGGACGGACCCGGAATTTTTGCTAGAGGTGTGCCGGGTCGCGATCGAGGCTGGAGCGACGACGCTGAATCTGCCGGACACGGTGGGGTATTGCGTGCCCGAGGAGTATGCGGCGATGTTCCGGACCGTGCGCGAGCGTGTCGCGGGGGCCGATGGGATTACGCTTTCGGCGCATTGCCATGACGACCTGGGGCTGGCGGTCGCGAATACGCTGGCGGCGATCGAGGCTGGGGCGCGGCAGGTGGAGTGCGCTCTGAATGGCATTGGCGAGCGGGCCGGGAATGCGGCGCTCGAAGAGATTGCGGCGGTGCTTGCGGTGCGGCGCGACAAGCTGCCGTTCGGCAACAATATCGTGATGAAGGAGCTGTTTCCGACGAGCCAGATGCTGGCCGGCTGTATTTCTTTTGGCGCGGCGCCGAACAAGGCGATCGTTGGGGCGAATGCGTTTGCGCACGCGGCCGGAATTCACCAGCATGGGGTGATGGCGAATCCGCTGACGTATGAGATTATGACGCCGGAGTCAGTGGGCGTGCCGCGGAACTCTCTGGTGCTGGGCAAGCACTCGGGGCGGCGGGCGCTGGAGCACCGGATGGTGGAGTTGGGACACACGCTGTCGCGCGCGGAGCTGGATGAGGTGTATCGGCGATTCACAGAGCTTGCGGATCGGAAGAAGACGATTTATGACCAGGATTTGATTGGGTTGCTGAAGGGCGAGTCCGCACAGGTTCCTGTTTTGTAAACGAGTGGAAATGCGTGGCAGAGTTTGCGTTGCGTCGGTGTTTGAGGTTTGGGGTTACCGGAGTCGGCTATGAAGTTACAAATTGCAACGCTTCCCGGGGATGGAATTGGTCCCGAGGTGACGCGGGAGGCGATGAAGATTTTGGGGGCTGTGGCCGAGTTTGGCGGTCACGACTTTACGTTTCCCACGGCTCTAATCGGTGGCGTTGCGATTGCGGAGACTGGGTCGCCTCTGCCGCGCGCAACCCTGGATCTTGCGCTCGGCTCGGATGCTGTTTTGCTGGGCGCGGTGGGGGACAATCGCTACAACGCGTTGCCGCCGGACCAGCGGCCGGAGGCGGGGCTGTTGCAGATCCGGCAGGCGCTGGGCGGATTTGCGAATCTGCGGCCTTCGATCGCGTATAAGGCTTTGGCGGCGAGTTCACCGCTGCGGCCTGAGGTAACCGATGGGGTGGATATTCTGTTTGTCCGCGAGTTGTTGGGCGGGCTGTACTTCGGGACGCCACGGGTATGGGACAGAGGTGCGGACCGGGCGGTCAACACGATGGTTTACAGCAAGGCCGAGATCGTTCGGGTCGCCCGCGTTGCGTTTGATCTGGCGTCCAAGCGCCGGAGGAAGGTGACCTCGGTCGACAAGGCGAACGTGCTTGAGGTGTCGCAGATGTGGCGCGCGACGGTGAACGAGGTTGCGCGGGAGTATCCGGGTGTGACGCTGGAGCATCAGTTGGTGGACTCGATGGCGATGCACCTGATGAACACGCCGCGCAACTTCGACGTTGTGCTGACGGAGAATCTGTTTGGCGACATTCTCTCGGACGAGGCGGGCGTGATCACGGGATCGCTGGGGATGCTTCCGTCGGCGACGGTTGGGGGGAAGGTCGATTTGTTTGAGCCGGTGCACGGATCGGCTCCGGATATTGCCGGCCAGGGCAAGGCGAATCCGCTGGGCGCGATTCTGACGGCGGCGATGATTTTGCGGCACACGGCGCGCCTAGAGCAGGACGCGGAGGCGATCGAGGCGGCGGTCGAGAGCGTGCTGGAGGCCGGCCACCGCACTGCCGACATCAGCCGTGGAAGCGCCGGAACGCAGACGGTGACGACGGAACAGATGGGCCAGATGGTGCATCAGGCGCTGGCCGAATCGATCGATCGCCGACATGCGATGCATGCGGTATGAGCCTGAGATGACCTGCCGACCTCTCCATTTCGCTCTGTTTCTGTTGACCGCGGCCGCGGCCGGGTCGGCGCAGATCCATTCGCCGCAGGTGACGCTGCACAGAAAGGCGCACGCGGAGGATGTGTCTTGGATGTTTCAGTACATCGATCCCGCGCCCGCCGGCGACGAGTCGCGTCTGGCCGCCGACCCGCGCTTTGAGACGTTTTTGAAGCAGCATCTGCGGGCGCCGCAGAGTTTCTGGGGGGGTGGAAGGAGGCCGCTGCCCGAGGTTGCGGGCCAGTTTCTTTCGGGGGTGGACGGGACGGTGAGGCTGGTGGACAATCGATATCTCACGGTGTCGGCGGCGATGCCGCAGTTTGAAGCGAACCGCGGCCTGCTCTGGATCGACACGGGTCTGCCCATGCCGCTGGTGGTGTTTGCCGCGGTCGACTGGGTGAGCGAGAACCGGGCGACCGATGACAAGTCTGCGACATTTGCGATGTGGGTCTTCGCGAGCCGCGCGCTCGATCCGCGTCACTTGCCGGCGGCGCTGGTCAGCGGCATTGGGGTGTGGAGTGTCGATCCGAGGTCGGGGTGGACGGCGGAGCATCCACAGGAGATCACGCGGGTTTTTCTGGTCGATCCGGACGGAACGCCGCACCCGGTGACGCCGGGTACGATGGGCGTTCGCGGCACGATGGCGGCCGAGACGCAGACGGAAGCTGAGCCGGGGCAGGCGAGTGCGGAGCAGAGTAAGGCGGAGCAGAGTGAGGCAGATCAGAGCAAGCTGGGCGCTACGGACGCGGCGGCAGCTACGAATTCCAAGGCGAATCCCAAGGCGAATCCATGAGCACATCTGCAAGTACAAGCACATCCACAAACGTCAGCGCGAAGTCGACCGCGCCTCGGACCATGTTTGAGAAGGTCTGGCAGCACCACCTGGTGGCGGAGCCGGCGGGGGAGCCGGCCCTGCTCTACATCGACCTGCACCTGGTGCACGAGGTGACGAGTCCGCAGGCCTTTGAGGGTTTGCGCCTGGCGGGCCGATGGGTTCGGCGACCGGACCGAACGTTGGCGACGGTCGACCACAACGTTCCGACGTCGAGCGTTCAGGACCGGTTGTTCATTGCGGACCAGATTGCCTCGACGCAGGTGGACGCGCTGCGGCGCAACTGCCGGGATTTTGGGATTGAGATGTTCGACGTGCAGGACCGGGCGCAGGGGATTGTGCACATGATCGGGCCGGAGCTGGGCGCTACGAAACCGGGCATGACGGTGGTCTGCGGCGACTCGCACACGTCGACGCACGGGGCGTTTGGAGCTCTGGCGTTTGGCATCGGGACCAGCGAGGTGGAGCACGTCTTGGCGACGCAGACGTTACCGCAGGACAAGCCGAAGACTTTCAGGATCAATATTGAAGGAGCCGCAGGCGCTATTGAAGGAGCCGCAGGCGCTGTCGAAGGAGCCGCAGGCGCTATTGAAGGAGCCGCAGGCGCTGTCGAAGGCGGGCTGCCTTTTGGCGTCACGGCGAAGGACATTATTCTCGAGATTATCGGGCGCATCGGGACGGACGGAGCGACCGGATATGTGGTGGAGTACGCGGGGTCGGCGATTCGCGCGCTCTCGATGGAGGGCCGGATGACGGTGTGCAACATGTCGATCGAGGCGGGTGCGCGGGCGGGGATGATCGCTCCGGACGAGACGACGTTTGCGTATTTGAAGGGCCGGCGATTTTCGCCTGCGGGGCAGATGCACAATGCTGTCTCGGCGATGGGCGCCTCAGCGGCGGCGGAGGGCGTGATTCGCGCGGAAGCGATCGCGGCGGCCGACACTGACGATGAGGCGTGGGAGAACGCGGTGGCGCAATGGAAGCAGTATGTAACCGATGACGGAGCAATCTTCGATCGGGAGATGACGATCGATGCCGGTGTGCTGGCGCCGTGCGTGACGTGGGGGACGTCGCCGGGCATGGTGACGGGGATCGATTCGACGGTGCCGAGCCCGGAGGCGGCGCTGACCGAGGCGGACCGGAAGAGCTTCGCGCGGGCGCTCGAATATATGGATCTGACGCCCGGCACGCGGATCGAGGAGATCCGGATCGACCGGGTGTTTCTGGGTTCGTGCACCAATGCGCGGATTGAGGATTTGCGTGCTGCGGCCGAGGTGGTGCGAGGGCACCACGTTGCCGCGACGGTGCGGGCGATGGTCGTGCCGGGGTCGCAGGCGGTGAAGCGGCAGGCGGAGGCCGAGGGTCTGGACGATGTGTTTCGGACGGCGGGATTTGATTGGCGTGAGCCGGGGTGCTCGATGTGCCTGGGCATGAACCCGGACATTCTGGCTCCGGGTGAGCGCTGCGCGTCGACCTCGAACCGCAACTTTGAGGGGCGACAGGGGCGCGGAGGTCGGACGCACCTGGTGTCGCCGGCGATGGCGGCGGCGGCTGCGATTACGGGGCATTTTACGGATGTTCGCAGGTGGCCGGCGCAGATGAGGAACGATCTCGCTGAGGGCGGTGGGGGATCGCTTGATCTGAAGCAGATGCTGGTTGAGGGAGGCTCGCGATAATGACGCCGATCAACATCCTGACGAGCCACGCTGCACCGCTGCCGCTGCCGAATATCGACACGGACCAGATCATTCCGAAGCAGTTTCTGAAGCGGGTTGAGCGCACGGGATATGGGGAGTTTCTGTTTTTTGACTGGCGCCGGATTCAGGAGGGTCCGGCGGTTGCGAAAGAGCAGGTCGGGGAGCCGGACCCGAACTTTGTCCTGAACAAGCCGGAGTATCGCGGCGCCGAGATCCTGATTGCGGAGCGCAACTTTGGCTGCGGATCTTCGCGCGAACATGCGGCTTGGGCGTTGCATCAGTTTGGATTTCGCGCTGTGATCGCGCCGACGTTTGCGGACATTTTTTATTCGAACGCGGGCAAGAATGGGATTGTGCCGGCGCGATTGACGGAGGAGGAGACGCAGACGCTGCTGGCGCGTTCGGCGGCCAATCCGGGGCACCGGATTACGTTGAATCTGACGGAGCAGACGGTGACCGACGAACTCGGCTTCCGGGCGCACTTTGAGATTGATCCTTTTCGCAAGGAGTGCCTGCTGCACGGGCTGGATGATATTGGGTTGACGCTGCGGCACGGGGCGGAGCTTGACCGGTATGAGGGGCGCCATGACGGGGAGTATTGGTTTGCACCGAAAGGAAGGAATGAGTGAAAGATCGCGCCTCCATGGCTTGCCTTTCGTTGGTTCTCCTAACGGCAAGGGACACACTTGCTCAAACACCCGCGGTCGCACATTCGACAACCGTCTTTTTCACTTGCGTACAAAGGTGATCGACCAATGAGCGTATCTGGCAAGAGAAATTCCGTCGCGCTTACCGAGGGGCCGTCTCGCGCGGCGGCTCGATCGTATCTGCGTGGCGTTGGATTTTCGAAGGAAGACTTGGGCAAACCCATCATTGGGATTGCGAATACCTGGACCGAGATCGGGCCTTGCAACTTTCATTTGCGGCAGGTGGCCGAGGCTGTGAAGCAGGGGGTTCGCGACGCTGGGGGCACGCCGATGGAGTTCAATACGGTGACGATCTCGGACGGCATCACGATGGGGACGGAGGGGATGAAGGCGAGCCTGATCTCGCGCGAGGTGATCGCGGACTCGATCGAACTGGTGAGCCGCGGCAACCTGTTTGACGGCCTGGTGTGTATCGCGGGGTGCGACAAGAACATGCCGGGAGCGATCATGGCGCTGGCTCGGCTCGACATCCCGGGGCTGATGCTTTATGGGGGGTCGATTGCGCCGGGGCGGCTCGCGCAGGCGGACGGCACGCATAAAGACATTACGATTTTGAACGTGTTTGAGGGCATGGGATCGCACGCAGCGGGGAAGATCGGCGATGCGGAGCTTGAGGCGCTGGAGGCGGCGGCCTGCCCTGGTCCGGGAGCGTGCGGCGGGCAGTTTACGGCGAACACGATGGCGATGGCGGGCGAGTTTCTGGGTATCTCGCCGATGCACCTGACGGGCGTTCCGGCGATGGCTGCGGACAAGGCGGAGGCCAGCCGGGAGGCGGGACGGCTGGTGATGGAGCTTGTGCGCGAGGATCTTCGGCCGTCGGCGATTGTGACGCGGGCGGCGCTGGATAACGCTTATACGGCGGTGTGCGCGTCGGGCGGATCGACGAATGCGGTGCTGCATCTGCTGGCGATTGCGCGGGAGTTTGGGATCGCGCTGACGATCGACGATTTCAATCCGATCTCTGAACGCACGCCGCTGATCTGCGATCTTTCGCCGGGCGGCCGGTATGTGGCGAAGGACTATCAGGACGCGGGTGGATCGCGTGTGCTGGCGCGGCGGTTGATCGAGGCGGGGCTGATCGCGGAGGGCGAGATGACGGTGACGAGAAAGACGCTTGCGGAAGAGGCGGCGCTGGCGGACGAGACGCCCGGGCAGCCGGTGATCCGCACGCTGGCCGAGCCGCTGAAGGCGACCGGCGGCCTGGTAATCTTGCGTGGCAATCTGGCGCCGGAGGGGTGTGTGATCAAGGTGGCGGGTCACGAGCGTCTGCTGCATACGGGGCCTGCGCGGGTGTTTGAGTCGGAAGATCTCTGTCACGCGGCGGTCGAGGCGGGGGAGATTCGTCCGGGAGATGTGCTGGTGATCCGCTACGAAGGTCCGCGGGGCGGCCCGGGGATGCGCGAGATGCTGGCCGTGACGGCGGCGATCAAGGGGATACCGGAGCTGTCGGAGACGGTGGCTCTGCTGACGGATGGGCGGTTTTCGGGAGCGACGCGAGGTCTGATGGCGGGACATGTGGCGCCCGAGGCGCAGATGGGAGGACCAATCGCGGCGGTGCGTGAGGGGGACAGCATTACGTTTGATATTCCGGAGCGGACCTTGACGCTCGATGTTGCGGAGGGGGAGATTGCGGCGCGGTTGGCGGGTTGGCGAGCGCCTGAGGCACGGTATAAGCGAGGGGTTTTTGCGAAGTATGCGAACTCGGTTAGCAGTGCCAACGAAGGAGCGGTAACCTAACCCGCACACCGACTCCCTCATATGCAGATCGTTCCCCTTCTCATCTCGGCGGTTGCTCTTTCCGTTTCGATAGCAACGGCTTGGTTGACACTGCTTCGCCGTGGCACTGTCCGAATGACAAAACCGTCAACCATCTTCCTTGGTCCTGATGCTGGCCCGATTACGGATCGTAAGCCAAAGGTTTACTTCCGGTCTTTGCTGTATTCGACAGCTAAGCGGGGCCGAGTCGTAGAAGGCATGTTTGTGAAGCTCCGTAGAAACGAGAGCACGCAAAACTTTAGCGTTTGGGTCTACGGAGAAAAGGATCTTAGCCGAGGCAGTGGACTTTATGTCGGTGAGAGCGGAATTGCGACCAATCATCACTTCCTAACGCCTCGAGACGAGAACTCTTTCCGCTATGAAGTAGGCGATTACAAACTAGAGGTCTTCGCACACCTCGTAGGAGAGAAGCAGACAATAAAACTGTTCTCCTGTGATCTTCCGATTACCAAGGATGAGTCGGCCGCCTTGCGGGACGATCACTCTGGACTCTATTTCGATTGGGCTCCCGAGGCACAGACCTACCTCTCGCACGTCTCAACGCGAGCAGAACCAACCAGCGCTAAGACCCTTGAAAGGGTTCAACTCGCTTATGAAGTCCTCCGCAAGACGACACCTCAGCCACCAGAGGAGACAAAATGAATAACACACATCCCACCCTCACCGGAGCTGAGATTCTTTGGGCTACGCTGGCTGGTGAAGGCACGACTACTGTCTTCGGCTATCCCGGCGGGGCGATTCTGCCGATCTATGACGCGTTGAGGAAGTTTCCTACGATTCACCATGTGCTTGTGCGTCATGAGCAGGGGGCGGCGCATATGGCGGACGGCTTTGCGCGGGCTTCGGGGCGCACGGGTGTTTGTATGGCGACGTCGGGGCCGGGGGCGACCAATCTGGTGACTGGCCTGGCGACGGCGATGCTCGATTCGATTCCGATGGTGGCGATTACGGGGCAGGTGTCGTCGAAGGTGCTCGGTTCGGACGCGTTTCAGGAGGTCGATATTACGGGCATCACGTTGCCGATCACCAAGCACAACTTCCTTGTGACGCGCGCGGAGGAGATTGCGCCGACGGTGCGGATGGCGTTTCAGATTGCGCAGTGCGGTCGGCCGGGGCCGGTGCTGGTCGACATTACCAAGGACGCGCAGCAGGGGACGGCGGCGTTCTCGTTTGAGGCTGCGGTGGCGCCGCCGACGCGGCAGCATCCGATGTCATCGACGCCGCGGTCGACCACATCGAACAGCCTGGCGGAGGCGGCTGAGTTGATCGGCGCGTCGAGGCGGCCGGTGATCCTGGCGGGGCATGGCATCTCGCAGGCGGATGGGGGCCGGGGCGCTGAGCGCGAGGTGCTTCAGTTCGCCGAAGCGCATGGGATTCCGGTCGCGTCGACGCTGCTCGGCCTGGGGTCGTTTCCAGCGGCGCACGCGCTCTCGCTGGGGATGATGGGGATGCACGGCGAGAGCTGGGTGAATCACGCAATCCAGGAGGCCGACCTCCTGCTTGCGTTTGGGATGCGGTTTGACGATCGCGTGACCGGAAACCTGCTGAGCTATGCGCCGAAGGCGAAGAAGATTCATATTGAGATTGACCCGTCGGAGATCAACAAGAACGTGCGGGTGGATGTTGCGCTGATCGGGGATTTGAAACGGATACTCGGGGAGCTGACGCCGTTGCTCAGCGATGGTTCGGACGGTCGATCTCCGGCGGGAACGGGCGATTGGCTCCAGCAGATCAATCGGAGCAAGGGAACGGCGGCGGTGCGCGATATTGTGAATCTACCGGATAACGGCCATCTTTATGCAGCGCATGTGATCAACGATATCTGGCGCGAGGCGATCGCTGCCGGCCGGGAGAAAGAAACGATCATTGTTACAGATGTTGGACAGCACCAGATGTGGGAGGCGCAGTACTTCAAGCACGAGGTTCGCCGGAGCCTGATTACGTCAGGGGGGCTGGGCACGATGGGCTTTGCGTTGCCGGCGGCGATTGGCGCCAAGGTTGCGCAGCCCGAGAAGGACGTGTGGGTGATCGCGGGGGACGGCGGCTTTCAGATGACGGCGGCCGAGCTTTCGACGATTGTGCAGGAAGGGCTGGCGATCAATATTGCCGTGATCAATAACGGCTTTCTGGGCATGGTGAGGCAGTGGCAGGAGGCGTTTTACGAGAAGAACTATTCGGCGAGCCCGATCTTGTCGCCGGACTTTGTGATGCTGGCGGGGGCGCATGGGATCGAGGGGGCGCATGTGAGCGAGCGCAAGGATGTAACCGCGACGGTTACACGATCGCGCACGGGAGGGCGGCCGTTTTTAATCAATTTTCAGGTTGAGAAGGAGGATGGAGTTTATCCGATGATTGCGCCTGGAGCGGCTTTGCATGAGATGGTGCGGCGGCCGCAGCAGGATCCGTTGCTGGAGACGGCGGAGGACGCATGATGCTATGCACCTTAATTTAGGTCCAAAGATACCGCTCATCGAACGGCACATGATACTTCGTAAAAAACGCGCGCATCTCGTCTTCAAAAGTTCGCCTTCGGTGGTGCGCCTCCTGCTGCGCGATGTATCGGACCAGCGCACCGTGGTCCGATGGCGACACCGAGAACGCGCCGTATCCTTTCTGCCATGCGAAGTGGTCCAGTTCCGGCGACTGCGTCTTGAGCCACTTGGAGGACGATGTCTTCACCTCCTCCACAAGCTCTGCGATGCTCCTGGTTGGGTGAAGACGGATCGCCAGATGAACATGGTTCGCTACACCGCCTACGCGGAGACAGTCGCACTTCGCTCCACGTACGACTGTCGCCATGTATGCAGAGAGCAGAGGTCTGACGGTTTCGTTCAGGAAGGGCTGGCGGTTCTTCGTGCTGAAGACAACATGGACCAGAACAAACGCGAGCGACTGGGGCATCGCAACACGATAGATCGGGCCTTCAGCCCTCGCCATCCCTCGAACTGCGTACCTGGGGCGATGCCCCAGGCTGGTATGGCACCGCGCCGTTGGCGCTTTCAACCTAGCGTACCTGGGGCGATGCCACT
This sequence comes from uncultured Acidobacteriaceae bacterium, assembly GCA_964236945.1. Lineage (GTDB taxonomy): Bacteria > Acidobacteriota > Terriglobia > Terriglobales > Acidobacteriaceae > Edaphobacter. Next base: position 32,215 of record CAXSGC010000001.1, read on the forward strand.
GGCTGGTATGGAACTGGTATGGAACCGCGCCTTTGGCGCTTTCAACCTGGCGTACCTGGGGCG
>CAXSGC010000001.1:32377-197411 GCA_964236945.1 uncultured Acidobacteriaceae bacterium
TGCCACTGGCTGGTATGGGACTGGTATGGAACCGCGCCGTTGGCGCTTTCAACCTGGCGTACCTGGGGCGATGCCACTGGCTGGTATGGAACTGGTATGGAACCGCGCCTTTGGCGCTTTCAACCTGGCGTACCTGGGGCGCGATGCCACTGGCTGGTATGGGACTGGTATGGCAACGCGCCGTTGGCGCTTTCAACCTAGCACTCTTCTTGTAGGAGGTATCTATGCTCGACGCTTTTACACTCCGGGCTCACGCCAGACGCTCGGCTTTGGCCTACGTCGGCCTCCTCCTCGCCCTTGCTCCTCCCCTCGGGACCGCCCAAGCGCCGAAATCCACGACGGCGGATCAGACGCCTCATCTTACGATTCGCATTGTGAACGCTCAGACCAACAAGCCTGTGACCAACGAGCGCCTGAATGTTGCTCTGGCGGCCGCTCAGATTGGGTCGGTCGCGATGCCGACCGACAAGAACGGCGCGATTCTGGTCAAGACGGGGCAGGCGACCACGATTCGCATTCTCTCGAATATGTATGCCGATTGCCGGCCGCGCGGCGAGTTGTACACGGACTACCCGATCGCGACCATTCTTTCGACCGGGATTACCACGGGCAATCTTTGTTCGAGCGCGCGTCCGGCGCCGAAGCCGGGCGAACTTCTCTTGTTTGAGATTCCGCGGACGTATATTCCGAGCGCGGGGCAGCCACCGAACACCTACCTGCCGCACTCGGACGAAAATCAGCACGCTCCTCCGCCGCCGTAAGAAAGCTCGTTGTCGTAGAAAGAGGGGCGGCTCGCCTGAGGCTTCACGGCTTGCGGGTCCCTGTACTGACGAGCGGATCTGCGGATCTGCGGATCTTTGGATAGACTCAGAGGACACCCATGCTCCACACCTTTGTCGCGCTTGTGCAGGATAAACCCGGCGTCTTGACTCGCGTCGCATCGCTGTTTCGGCGGCTGAATATCAACATTGTTTCGCTGACGGTGGGCGAGTCGGAGCGTTCGGAGACGTCGCGTATGACGATCGTCTGCGAGGCGCCGGAGAACGCCGCGCATCGGATCCGGGCGTCGCTTTACAAGCTTGAGATTACGGAGGATGTGGACGAGGTTGGGCGGTCGGAGGCGGTGATTCGCGAGCTTTGCCTGATCAAGGTGGCGGCCGGTCCGAAGCCGCCGCCGGCGAACCCGGAGGCCCAGCACTCGCGATCGCAGATCTTTGAGCTTGCGGATGTTTTTCGAGCTCGCGTTGTCGATCTTGCGCCGGAGTCGGTGATGCTTGAGATGACGGGTGCGGCCTCAAAGATTGAAGGTCTGCTGCAGGTGCTGCGCGAGTCCGGATTTCATATTCTCGAGGTTTCACGGACTGGCCGGATGGCGATGCGTCGAGGGCACCACACATCGCGCGTGTTGAAGGCGCTGGGGACGGCGACAGGGGCGGCGGAGCCGGTTCCCGACTATGCCGATCGGCCGGGCGGCGAAGAGATCTTGCCGAACGAGTTTGACGAGGTGCATGAGGAAGAGGACCCGTTGCTGGAATGATTTTGATGGGAGAGGGATCTCTCGTTTGACCTGGTCGATGGACGGAGCAGGCTCACCGAGTTCACTGCTAAACTTCACACCTATACCCAAAGGAATTGAAGACACACCTATGGCCAAGACTTACCACGACCAGGACGCTGACCTCGCTCTTATCCAGGCAAAAAAGGTTGCCATCATCGGCTACGGATCGCAGGGGCATGCTCATGCGCTTAACTTGAAGGACTCGGGCGTGGAGGTTCGGGTTGGGCTGCGCGAGGGCTCGCCGAACGCGGCGCGCGCGAGGAACGCCGGTCTGGAGGTTGGATCGGTGGCGGAGGTTTCGAAGTGGGCCGACGTGATTATGAATCTGACGCCGGACCAGACGGCGAGCAAGGTGTATCACGCGGAGATTGCGCCGAACATGAAGCCGGAGGTGACGCTGATGTTTGCGCATGGGTTCAACATCCGGTTTCGTACGATCACGCCTCCCGCGGGGGTGGATGTGAGCCTGGTGGCGCCCAAGGCTCCGGGGCATCGCGTGCGTGAGGTGTTCACGGAGGGCGGTGGCGTTCCGGCGCTGGTTGCGGTGGAGCAGGATGCGTCGGGAAAGGCGCTGGCGCTGGCGCTTTCGTACGCAAAGGGCATTGGATGCACGCGTGCCGGGGTGCTCCAAACGACTTTCACGGAGGAGACGGAGACCGATCTCTTCGGCGAGCAGGCGGTGTTGTGCGGGGGTACGGCGGCGCTGGTGAAGGCGGGTTTTGAGACGCTGGTCGAGGCCGGGTATCAGCCGGAGCTTGCCTACTTCGAGGTGCTCCATGAGCTGAAGCTGATCGTCGATCTGATGTATCGCGGAGGCTTGGAGTATATGCGGTTTTCGATCTCGGACACGGCGGAGTGGGGGGACTATGTGGCGGGACCGCGTATCGTGACGCCGGAGGTGAAGGCCGCGATGCGACTGTTGCTGGCGGACATTCGCGACGGCTCGTTTGCGAAGAAGTTTATCGAAGAGAACGAGACGGGCCGGAAGCAGTTTGAGCGGCACCGTGCGGAGGAACGGGCGCACCCGATCGAGAAGGTTGGAGCCGAGCTGCGTAAGGCGATGCCGTTTCTGGATCCGCTGAAGGTGGAGAATGGGGCGGTGGTGAAGGCCTGAGGGGTTGTATGCGCTCCCGAGTGAACGTCGTTGAATTTAACAGATGCTTGATGTCATCGACCGGATGCGAGGCGGCGGGAGGGGATGCACAGCGGCACCCACAATTGTGAGCGACTCGGGGGCGGCAATCGCGATAGCATGGAGCAGGAGCCTTGATGATGGCCACCGTTCCCGCAACTTCACCTGATCTGGCTGCGCCGCCCGATCTTCTGCTCTCGGCGGCACCCGCGCCCGAGGCTTATCTTCTTCCGATTGCGCCCACGGTTCCGACGCCGTGTCCTGATATTGTGGCTGGGCTGCGCACCATTTCCACGCTGGACGGCCTTTCGGACGCCGAGTACGGGTGGCTGGCATCGCACGGCAAGGAGCGCAAGGGGGAGCATGGAGCTTTGGTGTTTCGCGAGGGCGAACCTGCCTCGCATCTGAACTTCATCCTGGAGGGCGAGATTCATGTGCGGCGCCTCCACTCGGGTCCGCTGGCCCTGTTGATCGGACGGGCCGGGCAGATGACTGGGCTGCTTCCCTTTTCGCGCATGAAGACGTATGGCGGCGAGGGTACGACGATCGGTCCCATCTGGGCTCTGGACATCCACAAGGATCTTTTTCCAGCGATGCTGGAGGCGATCCCGTCGATGGCGCAGAGGTGTGTGTCGGTGCTGCTCGATCGGGTTCGCGAGGTGACGCGGATGGAGCAGCAGGCGGAGAAGCTGAACGCTCTTGGCAAGCTGGCCGCCAATCTTGCGCATGAGCTGAACAATCCGGCTTCGGCGGCCCAGCGTTCCGCCGCTTCGATGTTTCAAGAGCTGCAGGGCTACGGCAAACAGGCGTTTGAGCTTGGGGTTCTATCGAGGGATCGGGAACAGACCCAGCGATTTCAGGAGTGGTTCCGGTCGACCCGGGAACGACTGGCGGCTTATGCGAGTCAGAGTTTTTTGCGGGTGAGTCCGCTGGCCCTGAACGACCGCGAGGACGCGATTCTGGCCTGGCTGGAGGGTCATGGGATAGAGAATGCCTGGATGCTGGCGCCTACCCTGGCGGAGAGCCCGATCGGGTTCGACCAGCTGGACGAACTCGCGGAGATTGTCTCGCCCGATCTGCTGCCGCTGATGCTGACCGCGTTTACGAGTTCGCTGCGGGTGGAGCGCATGGCCGAGACGGTGCTTGACTCGACGCTGCGCATCTTCGACCTGATCTCGGCGATCAAGGACTACTCGTATATGGATCAGGCGCCGGTGCAGGATATCGACCTGGCGCAGTCGCTGCAGAACACGCTGGTGATGTTTGGGGCGCGTCTGGCGGGAATCGAGGTGGAGGTGAACTTCGATCCGAACCTGCCCCCGATCAGCGCGTACGGCTCCGAGTTGAACCAGGTGTGGACGGCGCTGATTGAGAATGCACTGGAGGCGATGCGGGGCTCGGGCACTTTGCGCCTGAGGACCAAGGTGACCGGACCGCTGGCGACGGTGGAGATCCGGGACACGGGGCCGGGGATCGATCCATCGCTGACGAGCCGGATTTTTGAGCCGTTTTTCACGACGAAAGCGCCAGGAGCGGGGCTGGGGCTCGGCCTCGACGTGGCGCAGCGGATTGTCGCGCGGCACTCCGGCTATATTTCGGTGGAGTCGGCGCCGGGATCGACGTGCTTTCAGGTGCGGCTGCCGATCGATCGGGCGCAGGCTTACTAGACGCTTGTTGAAAGACAGCCCATGGAAGGCGAAAGCCGTACCTCAGCGGCTGAAGCCGCCGCTGCAAACAAGAGCGTCGACGGCACGGCTGAAGCCGTGGCCTTAAGCGAACCGGAGTATTTCAACGGGCTCCCAGACGAGCGGTTCCGTCCTGTTCGCTCATTTGGTGGATCTGGATGTACGCGACGGGTGTCGATATGAGCCGAAGCGGGCGCAAAGATGAGATAGTGTGGAGGCCGTGGTGAGAGAGTGGACGTGAACGACGGGGCGGAGCGGAAGTCGAGCATAGTGTCGTGCCTGGACGCGAGCGCGGGGCGGCAGAAGAGCAACAGCCTGGCGGTGGCAGAGCTGCTGCGGGAGATGCGGTCGGAGGAGGATCGGATCTTTCTGGGTGGCGGCCTGAAGGCTGCGGAGGCGCAGCGGTCGAAGGGGCGGCTCACGGTGCGGGATCGCCTCGGTCTGCTGCTTGACGCTGGGACGGAGCTGCTGGAGCTTGGATTGTGGGCTGCGCACGGGATGTACGCGGAGTTTGGCGGGGCTCCGGGGGCGGGGGTAGTGACGGGGCTGGGCCGGGTGGCGGGGCGAATGTGCATGATCGTCGCCAACGACGCGACGGTGAAGGCGGGCGCCTTTTTCCCGATGACGGCGAAGAAGGTTTTGCGGGCGCAGACGATCGCGCTCGAGAACCGGGTTCCGACGATCTACCTGGTCGATTCGTCCGGGGTTTTTCTGCCGCTGCAGGAGGATGTGTTTCCGGATCAGGACGATTTTGGCCGGGTGTTTCGCAATAACGCTGTGATGAGTGCGTTGGGGGTGCCGCAGATTACGGCCATCATGGGCATGTGTGTCGCCGGTGGAGCGTACCTGCCGGTGATGACGGACACGGTGCTGATGACGGAGGGTTCCGGCCTGTTTCTTGCGGGGCCGTCGCTGGTGCAGGCGGCGATTGGGCAGCGCACGGATGCCGAGGAGTTGGGCGGGGCGCGCATGCACGCGGAGATCTCGGGGACGGTGGATTTCAAGGAGGCGGACGACGCGGCGTGCGTGGAGCGGCTGCGGTCGCTGGTGGGGAAGTTGGGATCGCGGCGGGAGGCGGGGGGCGAGGTGTTTTCGCGGGTGGGGTACGACCCGGTGGCGGATGCGCCGAGGTATCCGGCTGAAGAGTTGTACGGTTTGATCGATCCATCGCCGGGCGCGAGCAGCGTGTACGACATGCGGGAGGTAATCGCGCGGATTGTGGACCGGTCGGAGTTTGACGAGTACAAGCAGGATTTCGGACGGACGCTGGTGTGTGGGTACGCGCGGATCGGCGGACGGGCGGTGGCGATTGTGGCCAATCAGAAGGTGAATCAGTCGCAGACGGTTGCGATTGGACCGCAGGCGGGAACGAAGCGGACGGAGTTCGGCGGCGTGCTGTATACGGAGTCGGCGCAGAAGGCGGCGCGCTTTATCATGGACGCGAACCAGTCGCTGATCCCGCTCGTGTTTCTTCACGATGTGAACGGCTTTATGGTGGGCAAGGATGCGGAGTGGTCGGGGATCATACGGGCGGGCGCAAAGATGGTGTCGGCGGTGTCGACGAGTGTTGTGCCGAAGATCACGGTGATTGTCGGCGGATCGTTTGGCGCGGGACATTATGCGATGTGCGGAAAGGCGTACGACCCACGATTCATCTTTGCGTGGCCGACGGCGCGGTACGCTGTGATGAGCGGCGCGAGCGCGGCCAATACGCTGGTGGAAGTGCGGGTGAAGCAGACGGAACGCGCCGGGAAAACAGTTTCCGATGAGGAGAAGAAGGCGATCTACGATGAGATCAAGGCGACGTACGATGCGCAGGCCGACCCACGCTACGGCGCGGCGCGGATGTGGGTGGATGCGATTATCGATCCGGCGGAGACGCGATCGGTGCTGATGACGGCTCTGGAGTCGTGCGCGCTGAACCCGGAGGTGGCGAAGTTCAATCCGGGGGTGCTGCAGACGTGAACGGAGCCGGTGCAGTCGAGATTGTGGAATGCCCGCGCGATGCATGGCAGGGGCTGCCGGGCAAGATGCCCGCGGAGGTGAAGGCGGACTACCTGCGGGTTCTGATCGCGGCGGGTTTCAAGCACATCGATGCGGTGAGCTTTGTGTCGAAGGAGGCTGTGCCGCAGATGGCCGACTCCGAGTTGGTGCTTGAGTACCTCGACCCGCCGGATGATGTCGAGATCCTGGGCATCGTCGTGAACGCGAAGGGCGCCGAGCGCGCGGCGAAGACTGGATCGGTGCAGACCGTGGGATTTCCGTACTCGATCTCGCCCGAGTTCTTGCGACGCAATCAGCGGCAGACGCCGGAAGAGGCGCTTAGCGCGCTCGAGGAGATTGGTGAGGCGGCGTACAAGGCGGGGATGGAGGTCGTCGCGTATCTTTCGATGGCGTTCGGCAATCCGTATGGCGACGCGTGGGATGTGGACGAGGTGGTGGCGGCGTGCGATCTCCTGGCCGACTCCGGTGTTCAGCGGATCTCGTTGGCGGATACCGTGGGTTTGGCGACGCCGGAGCAGATTGCCGAGGTAGTCGGGAGTGTCGTGCGGGCTCAGGATGGCGCGGAGATTGGGGTGCACCTCCATGCGCGGACGGGCGACGCGGGGGCTCGGATTCGGGCGGCTTACGGCGCGGGTTGCCGGCGGTTTGACGCGGCGATCGGTGGTCTGGGGGGATGTCCGTTTGCGGGGGATGCTTTGGTCGGCAACATTGCCACGGAGGATCTGGTGGCGGAGCTGCGGTCGATGGGCGCGGCGGTGCCGGAGTTGCGGCCGCTGGACGGGCTGGTTGCGGCGAGTGCGGAGATTGCCCGGAGGTATGGACCGAAGGTGCAGTAGCGGGCTTGCAGCGATAGGATCAGGAGTTGGAGATCCCTATGCAGATTGAGCCTCGACCCACGGACGCGCTTCTTGTGATCGATATGCAGATCGATTTTATGCCGGGCGGTCCACTCGCGGTGCGTGGCGGCGATGAGATTATCGCGGGAATCAACGGGCTGGCGCGGCGTTTCGATCACGTGATCCTGACGCAGGACTGGCATCCGGCGGATCATATTTCGTTTGCGAGCACACACGGCAAGCGGCCGTTCGCGGATACGATCGAGGCGAGCTACGGAACGCAGGCGCTCTGGCCCGAGCACTGCGTGCAGGGTAGCGGGGGCGCGGGCTTAGCTCCGGGGCTCGACATCCCACATGCTGAGTTGATTCTGCGCAAGGGATTTCGGCGCGACATCGATAGCTACTCGGCGTTTACGGAGAACGACGGGAGAACGGCGACGGGGCTCGCCGGCTACCTGCGGGAGCGTGGGCTGACGCGGCTCCTGTTTGCGGGGCTGGCGTACGACTTTTGCGTTGGATTTTCCGCGGTTGCGGCGGCGAAGCTTGGCTTTGAGGTGGTGGTGGTGGAGGACCTTACACGGGCGGTTGGTTTGCCCGGAACGGTTGCGCGGACAGAGGAGCTCTTTGCAGAGCACAACATCGCGTGTGTTGGAACGGACGCGATCTCTGCCGCTCGGTGAGTTCCCGGGAGGGCTGGGTCGAGACCACGGCGACGGTGACGAGCTGCCGCTTCCAGTTTGCGCGCATGAACACGCTGACGCTGGGCTTTCAGACGGGACAGAAATTTCGGATCACGTTTGACTATTATGCCCACGGCCAGCTTTACTCGGACGAGTTCGAGGCGCCGACCGCGATTGCGCAGGACACGCGGATCCCGGTTGCTTACAATCCGTTGAACCCGCGGGAGAACAACCGCAGCTTGGGATCGACGTCGGCCGGGAGCTCGCTTGTGGCTTTCGGCATTGTCGGATCGGTCGTGCTCTCGCTCGTCTGGTTTGTGCTTCTGCGCGGATGCAGTTAGGCGCCGGCGAGACCCAGATCGGCTGCATGCGCCTGCATTGCCTGGAGACAGACGCCGATGTGCTCGTCGATCGGCACACCGAGCAGAGCCGCACCGGTGGTCATGTCTTCGCGTTTGACGGCGCGAGCGAAGGCTTTGTCTTTCATCTTCTTTTTTACGCCCGCGACCTCCACGTCGGCGATGGAGCAGGGCGCAGGCGGTGAGGAAGCCCGCGAGTTCATCGCAGGCAAACAACGCTCGATCGAGATGCGTCTCCGGTGGAACGCCCGCGTAATCCGCGTGGGCCAGGATGGCGTGGAGGATTTCTTCCGGCCAGCCCCGCTCGCGCAGGAAGCTGACGGCGACGAAGGGGTGCTCCTCGGTGGAGGGGTGCCGCTCGTAGTCCATGTCATGGAGCAGGCCGGCGCATCTGTAGGTGTCGGCCAGGCGCTCCGCTTGCCCGTCCTGAAGGCCCAGGCGTTCGGCCTCGATGCGACCGTAGGCCTCGGTGCAGGCGGCCACGGCGAAGGCGTGTTTGCGCAGACTGTCACCCTTTGTCCAATCCTCGAGCAGCGCCTGCGCGGCGGCTGGTGTGTGCTGCGGGTTTTCGGTTGAATCTCTGGTCATGGGACCCTCTCCCGTCACGTTACTACTTTGATTCCACTTTCGGGTTTCTCCGGCGGGTTTAGGTTTTCCTTGGGGATTTCCCTTGACTCTCCTGGTCCCCGGTGTCAATCTAGGCACGTCATCCGATCCGTTATCGGACGTTTGACGCCGGTCCTTGCTCTGGGTCCGTCCGCAATACACAATTTATGGCAACCATGATGGCGTCTGTTGAACAGCGTGAGGTCTTGCGCTGCGACCACTGCGAACTGGTGCAGTTCCGAACGGTGAATGCCCTGTGCCGGCGCTGCAAGAAGTCGCTTGAGGTGCAGGAGCCTGAACCGGCCGCAGCACCGCTTGCTTTGGTTCCAGCGCCTGTAGCGGCTGAGGGTCACCTGCAGGTGGCAAGCGCGGTTCGCGATCTTCGCCACGTGCGGAATCTCTCGCAGCGACAGCTTGCCGGCCGCATGGGTGTTCCGCGCACTTATATTTCGAAGATTGAGAATGGAAAGGCGATGCCGACGCTTTCCTCGCTCGATCGCCTGGCGAGGGCCCTGCAGGTGGATATTTCCGTGCTTTTGCGGGATTCCAGCCGGCGGCATCGCGACGAGACGGCGGTTCTGATGAACGATCCGTTTCTCGCGGAGATTGCGCAGCATACTGCACATCTGGATCCGCTGCAGAAGTCGATTTTTCTGAACCATGTTCGGGAGCTTGCCTCGGGGCATCGACGTACGGCCTAGGTCGAGGGTCTGTTGAACGCAAGCCTTCTCTCTCCGAGGCCTCCTCTCCAGGATATTTTGGGGTCATTTCTTCCGTGTGCTCGAATCGACGGTTTTCAGCGTCGTTCGGGCACACGGATTGTCTTTTGCGGGAGCGAACTTTGGCCGAGCTTCGCCCTGATTGCGTCGCCCTACACGGTGTGCTAGCGTCAATCTTTGCGAGGTCGCTTTTTGCCAGCACCCAAGTTCAGCCGCGTGCCGGAGCTCCACCGCCCGGGTCAGAAGCGCTCGCTGCGCGTGCACGAGCTGTCGGCCGAAGAGCAGGCGGTGTACGGCGTGCTTGATCCGGCGCGGATGCCGCAGCATATCGCCATCATTATGGACGGCAATGGCAGGTGGGCGGGAAAGCGGGCTTTGAAGCGGTTTCTCGGGCACCAGCAAGGCGCCGAAAGCGTTCAGTTTGTGGTGGAGACGGCATCTCGGATCGACCTTCCGTTTCTGACGCTGTACGCGTTTTCGCTGGAAAACAATTTGCGGCGGCCGAAGTCCGAGGTCAGCTTTCTGATGAAGCTGTTGAAGAGCTATCTGATCGGCAACGTGAAGCGCATGAACGACAACAACGTTCGGATGGGGTATATCGGCCGCACCCACGAGTTGCCGAGCGAGGTGCGCGACACTATGGAATGGGCGGCCGAGCAGACGGCGAAGAACACGGGAACGACGCTGACCTTGGCGCTCAACTACGGAGCGCGGTCCGAGATGGTGGACGCCGTTCGCTCGATTCTGACGGATTTGACGACGGAGGCGCATACTCGGGGCTGCTCGGTCGAGGACCTGCTGGGCGCGGGCGCGCTGGACGCTCTGGAAGAGGCGAGTATCTCGCGCGCGCTGTATACGGCGCATATGCCCGATCCAGATCTGATTATTCGCACCTCGGGTGAACAGCGGATTTCGAACTTTCTCTTGTGGCAGATCGCCTATGCGGAGATTCTGGTGACCGACCGTCTGTGGCCGGACTTCCGCGGCGTGCATCTGCTGGAAGCGATCCAGAACTACCAGAGGCGCGAACGCCGTTTCGGTGGGTTGGGCGAGAGCTTTACGGATGAGGACCTGGATAATCTGGAGCCGGCCGAGCAGGTAGCGGAGGAGATCAAGCACGAGCTTGAGCCGCTTGCTGCATCGGCGCTGAGCCGGCGGTAATTCCGTCCATATTCACAACCTGTCTCCGAGTGCCCAAAATCAAGGGTAAATGACGATCCACGCCACTTCCCAGACTGCGCCGCTCTTGTTGTCGTGTGCCCACGCGAGACAACGTAAGCTGCTGCTATGGTTCGGAAGCGATTGCTCAAGAGACTGCCAGCGAAAATTGCGTTAGGACTCGTGATAGGGACTGGCTTGGGTGCTGCGCAAACAGCGCACCCCATACCTTCTATAGTTGAGACCGAGCCAGGAGTGAAGGTTGAGGCGCTGGACTGGGGCGGCTCAGGACCGCCGCTTGTTCTTCTGGCAGGGCTAGGCGGCAAGGGGAGTGACTTCGATTCCTTTGCCGTCGCACTTCGGGCGAAGTTCCACGTCTACGCGATCACCAGGCGAGGCTACGGAAGTTCCAGCGCACCCGTTCCCACGGCGGAAAATTATTCGGCCGATCGTCTGGCGGATGACGTGCTCATCGTGTTGGATAAGCTTCACCTGAGCAGGCCGTTGCTTGTGGGTCATTCGCTCGCAGGTGAGGAGCTGAGTTCCATCGGCAGCCGAATGCCAGACCGCGTTGCTGGACTCGTGTACCTGGACGCAGGTTATCGATATGCCCTTTCCGGGCCGGGTCTGAACGATCTTCAGATCGACATAATTTCGATGCGACGGTATCTGGCTCATGCCTTGGACGACATCAATCCGATCGAAGGTAAGAGAGCCGTGGATGCCTTTCTGAAGGAGCTTCCTGACTTTGAGAAGGAGTTGCAGGCTTACTCGCATGCCCTTGCCCAAGCAGCACCAATGTCTGCTGCTGAGGTAGCAAAGGAGGAAGCGGATAGAAGTACGCCGGAAGGAAGAGCTGAGCGAGCGATTCTCGATAGCGAACAGCGCTACAGCTATATCAAATGCCCTCTGCTTGTCGTTTTCGCGTATCCCCATGAGTTGCCCGGCAACGTAGTCGGGGCTGACCGTGCTGAGCGCGAGAAGCAAGACATGGAATTCGTTGATCAACGTCTGAAGCTCTTCAAGGCTCAGCCGGACGCGAAAGTGGTTCTGTTGCCCCATGCAGCTCACGGCCTTCAGGACTCAAACCGTGCCGAGGTGCTTAGGGCAATCGAGGAGTTCGCAGCAAGAGTAGAAAGATGAGCAAACCTTTCGTTCTGCCCATCAGATCGGTCCCTGACAAGTCGGCTCGTGTTGATGTTCAAGACTGACCCTGGGGATAGTGGGCAATGCTGACGTCAGACACGCAGACGCGGCAATGTATTCTTGCCACTGACCCTTAGATGAAACGTATCCTCACCGCTCTGGTCCTCATCGCCGTCGTCCTTGCTCTGATTTTCTTTGGTCAGCTTTGGATGATGACGCTGTTTGCGGCGGTGGTGGCCGAGCTTGCAGCGTATGAGTTTTTGCAGCTGGCGGCGGTGGAGGCGCGGTCGCACAATGCCGAGGTGCAGCTGCCGGCGTGGTGGATGGCGCTGGGGACGGCCTTGCTGTTTGTGGTCACGTTGCCGAATTTTCCGGTCGAGGCGCAGTTGCCTGTGCTTTCGGCGCTGGCGCTGGTTTTGTTTACCTGGAACGGATTTCGCGCGCCTTTGAATCAGGTGCTGCCGGACACGGCGCAGGGTTTGTTCGGGCTGATCTGGATTGCGTACCCGCTGACCCTGATTCCTCTGTTGTGGAAGCGCGAGGATGGGCCCGCGCTGGTGCTGTTTCTGATGGTTTGCGTGTGGTCGGGGGATATTGCGGCTCTGTACGTTGGGCGGGCGTTTGGCCGTCGGAAGCTGGCTCCGCGGCTCTCGCCGGGCAAGACGTGGGAGGGATCGGTGGCCTCGGTCGTTGGGAGTCTGCTGGCTGCGGGTGTGGTTCTTGTGCTTTCGGAGCAGCTTACGGCGCGCGGCAACCTCCTCCTGCATATCGGCGAGCCGGTCTGGCAATCGCTGCTGCTGGCGGTGGTTCTGAACGTTGCGGCGCAGCTTGGGGATCTGCTGGAATCGGCGATCAAGCGGGGCTGCGGTGTGAAGGATTCGGGGACGATGCTGCCGGGGCACGGAGGCATTCTCGATCGTATCGACGCCCTTTTGCTGGCTGCGCCTGTGCTTTGGTTTGTGCTCGAGATTCGGGATGCCTTCGGTCTGGGACGGTTCTAAAAACAGAGTTGTGGCGCAACAAGATGCCGTATGATAGGCACAAGATGAGCACAGCAAGCGCTGCCAAGAACGCTGTTGGATCCTTTCGCGAAGTGGTTCAGGACCTCCTTGTGCCTGAACTGAGGGCCGTGAAGGTGTCGGTAGACTCGCTACGTACCGAGATGGTTTTGCGAGATGAGAAGCTTGAGCAATCGATTCGCCTCGGCCTAGAAAACGCTACATCGGCGATTCGTCATCTCTCCGAGAAGCTCGACTACGCGGGCGACGTTCGCGAGCGTCTTGCTTCGATCGAGGCGCGTCTGCCGCGACAGTAAGCGAGATTCGGAGCTGCCTGGCCGCCTCCGATCTGCGAAGATTGTATGTGTGAAGCATCTCGCCATTCTTGGTTCTACCGGTTCTATCGGACAATCGACGCTCTCCCTCTGCGAATCTTTTCCGGACCGGTTTCGACCGGTGTCGCTGGCTGCCGGATATAACGTTGACGCGGCGTTTGAGCAGAGCGTTCGATGGCGTCCTGAGGTCGTCTCGATGGCGGCCGAGGAGCTTGCCGCCGAACTCGCCGAGCGCTTGAAAATGGCCGGCGTCACGGGCGTCGAGGTGGTTCACGGCGCTGCCGGGAGTATCTTCTGCGCGACGCTTGGCGAGGCCGATTTCGTGGTTTCTGCCATTGTTGGGGTCGCTGGCCTCGAGGCGACCTATGCTGCGATCGAGGCGGGCAAGACGATCGGTTTGGCGAACAAGGAATGCATGGTCGCGGCCGGCGAACTTCTGCTGGCGGCTGCGCGGGAACGGGATGTGCTTCTCTTGCCGATCGACTCGGAACACAACGCGATCCACCAGGCGATGCGCGGTGGCAGGAGGTCGGAGGTGCGGCGGGTGTGGCTGACGGCGTCGGGCGGACCGTTTCGCGACACGCCGGCGCGCGACTTTGAACGCATCACGCCGGCCCAGGCGCTGAAGCACCCGACCTGGGTGATGGGGCAGAGGATCACGATCGATTCGGCGACCATGATGAACAAGGGGTTCGAGGTGATTGAGGCCTGCCGTCTGTTTGATCTCGCGCCCGCGCGGGTCCGCGTCACCGTTCATCCGCAGTCGACGGTGCACTCGCTGGTGGAGTTTGTCGACGGATCGATCCTGGCGCAGATTTCGGTGGCGGACATGCGTCTTCCGATCCTGTATGCGCTGACGTATCCGGAGCGCGTCGACACTGGCGACGTCACGGGGATGACGTTTGATCTTGGAAAGCTGGCGGATCTGAGCTTTTCGCCGCCCGACTTCGATCGTTTTCCCTGCCTTCGTCTGGCCTACGAGGCGGTGGGCGCCGGCGCGTCGGCGTGCATCGCGCTGAATGCTGCCGACGAGGTTGCGGTTGCGGCATTCCTCGAAGGGACCATAGGTTTTATGGACATCCCGCGTACAATCGAGAGTGTGCTTGAACGGACCGGAGCCGCGGCACCCTCGTCGATTGGAGAGGTTCTGGCCGCTGACCAGACCGCCCGCCTGACCGCGCGCGAAGTGATCGCGGGAGCAGCGACGATGGGTGCCTGACGTTCAAACCGCAGAGGTTTTCTCTTGATTGTGACCATCCTCCTTCTTCTTGTCGTTCTTGGCATTATGGTGCTTGTCCATGAGTTTGGTCACTTCATCGTGGCCAAGCTTTGCGGCATCCGTGTCGAGGCTTTCTCGATCGGCTTTGGGCCGCGGCTTTTTGGATTTCACCATGGCGGAACGGACTATCGCGTCTGCCTTTTGCCGCTGGGCGGATATGTGAAGATGACGGGCGAGCAGCCTGGGGAGGAGCGCTCCGGCGACCCGGGTGAGTTCGGAACGCACCCGCGCTGGCAGCGTGTGCTGGTCGCTCTGGCCGGGCCGTTTGCGAACTTTATTCTTGCCATTGCCCTGCTTGCGGTGGTTGCGATGTACCACCACGAGGTGGATGTTTATCTTTCCGGACCCGCGGTCAACGACTACACGCTCGGCAACTCCGCCGCGGCCCGAGCCGGCATTCAACCGGGGGATAAGATCGTTCGCTTCGACCGGATCGACAACCCGGATTGGGAGGCGGTGGCGCTTCGGTCTCTTTTGAATATGCACCGGGACGTCCCGTTTGGGTTTGTGCACGACGGCCGGCGCACGGACACGACGATCAATGTTTCGGCAACGGACGCGGACGCGACGGACGGCGATGTGAGCTCGTTGTTGCGTCACATCGGTCTGGTTCCGCGTGCGCAGAACATGCCTGTGACGGTGGTCGATGTGGAGCCGGGCATGCCGGCCGAAGCGGCCGGGCTGCGCAAGGGCGACCAGATCCGGCAGATCGATGTGACGGAGGTACACAGTGTTCCGTCGCTGCTGGCGTATATGCAGGATAAGGGTGGCAAGCCTGCCAAGCTTACGGTCGTCCGAGCCGGGGAGACGATCACGATTCCTGTGACGCCGCAGGAGACGCCGGGCGCGGGCGGGACGCATGAGTATCGTCTCGGATTTCATCCTCTGCCTCCACCGATGCATGTCGACCGACTCTCTTTAGGCGCGGCGATCCGGGAGTCGTGGAGAGAGAATCTCAAGAGCGCATCCATGATCGGGGACGTCCTGAAGGGGATGTTTCAGAGGCGCGTCTCGCCGAAGAGCCTGCAGGGCCCGATCGGCATTGGGCACGAGGTTGGCCTGGCCGCGCGCGACAGTATATGGACGCTGCTGCGGCTGATGGCGGTGATCAGCGTCAACCTCGGCATCTTCAATCTTCTGCCAGTGCCGATCCTCGACGGCGGGATGATCCTGTTCCTTGTGATCGAATCGGTGATTCGGCGGGACGTGGATCAGAGCATCAAGGAACGGGTGTACCAGGTTGCGTTTGTCTGTCTGGTTGTGTTTGCCGCGTTTGTGATTATCAACGACATCAGCAAGCTGGGGATCTTCGGGAAGCTCAAGCCCTGAACGTCTCTTGAGCGTTTTACCGGTTGCCGAGTATCGTCTGCCCGGACCTACGCCCTATCCAGCCGCTTCGCCGGTTTCGCGTAGTTCTGCGATGATTTCGGATGCTGCTTGCCTGGCGTCTTCTTCGCGATCGGGCGGGAAGCTGATGGCGCCTACGCGTGCGTGGCCGCCGCCGCCGTAGCGTTCACAGATTTCGGCGAGGTTGATGAGGTCGCTGCCCGGCAACGTCGTCCATGGATTGGTTCCGACGGCGACTTTGGTTCGGAAGCTCGACCGCGAGAGCCCTACATTGTAGGTGGCCTCGGGATGGAGCGAGTAGGGGATGAACTTGTTGTAGGCCTCGGTGGTATGGTCGGTGATGTCGAAGGTGATGACGCCGGCCTCGACCCGCGAACGACCGCGGATGAGCTCGATCATGCGGCTGTGTTGCTCAAGCAGAGGTCCAAGTTCCTTCTGGACGAACTCCTGCGCGAGGACATCGTCGAGGCTCTGTTCGGTGAGGAGGGGGATCAGGCGCTTGATCAAGGTTTCGTCGGTCGAGCTTTCGATGACCAGGGTGAGCCTCATCGCGGGCGCCTGAAGTTCGATGGCCGCTGTAGCGCTTTCGTAGCGCGCTCCGTCGACGATGTTGGCCCAGTGGATCAGGTCGCTAAGAGGGGCAGTATCCATTCCGAATTTTGTGTTTGCCACATGCGCGATCCAGCCTGTGCAGGAGGTGTAGCTGGGATTGAAGAACTTGCGCATGGTTTGCGTTCCGTCGGCCTGGCCGCGATCGAAGTCGGCCTGATCTTCCGGGGTCAGGAAGGCGCTCAGATGATGATCGAACCACCATGTCAACCGCGGTGAAGGGGAGTATTTGAAGTCGACGATGGCGTTCTCGTCACCCGAGAAGCGGGTCTCGTCGAAGAGCGCTCCGGCGCGGTGCATCAGGCCTTCATACTCATACGTAAAGGCGCCGTGACCGACACACTCGCGGTGGAAGCGGGTGAACAATGCGGCGGAGCAAGCGCCATCAAAGCAGTGATCGTGGTGAAACACCTTGCATATCACCGTGTCAGCGACCTCCAGGTCTCTCGCGGGAGCGAATCTCTAAGGATAGTCGGGCGAATTTTTGTGTCAAGTTCTGTCGGGAGCGGGTCGCGCCGGGTTTAGTATCTATTCGTTTGAGTTTTGAGTTCGTCTCTGGAGGGGCTTTGTCCGGGCAACGATGAATTTGTCTTCCTCACCGGAGTTGTCGCCGAAGCCGACGACCTCGTTAAGGCGATTTCCGTCGCGCATTTTCTTCGGCGATACGGGGCTGCGGGCTGGTTGGGGCCTGCTTCTGTTTCTGGGTCTCTGGATCGCATTCGTGTTTCTGGGACACGGGCTCAGCCGCCATCTCGGCGTACATGTCGCAGCTCGCGGGCCGCACACGGAGGTGGCGCCGGTTACCCTCTTCTGGGCGGACGGACTTCAGCTGCTGGCGGTGGTGCTCGCGACCTTTATCCTGAGCTGGATCGAGCACCGCCCCATGGGCGTTTATGGCCTGGGCCTCGGCGAGCTCCGGCAGCGGTATGGTGCAGGGAACTTCCTTTCCGGCGTGTTTTGGGGATTTACCGCGCTTTCGATCCTGGTGCTCCTCCTGGTTCTGTCGGGCTTGCTTGTCTTTGACGGCAAGCTGCTTTCGGGAGCCGGAGCGATACGTTACGGCGGGGAGTGGGCCGTCGGCTTCCTTCTTGTCGCTCTGTTTGAGGAGTTTTTCCTGCGCGGATATCTCCAGTACACGCTCGCGCGCGGACTTGCGGCGGTGTACGAGAGTGCGTTGGGGAAGCGGTCGGGGACGCGGGCGCTGGGGTTCTGGACGGCTGCTTTTGTTCTCTCGTTCATCTTCGGGGTGGGGCACCGGACAAACCCGGGCGAATCTCCGATTGGGCTGTTTGCGGCGGGCGCGGCGGGCCTGGTGTTCTGTTTTAGTTTGTGGCGGACGGGGTCGCTGTGGTGGGCGGTGGGCGCGCATATGGCGTGGGACTGGGCGCAGTCTTTTTTGTATGGCGTCGCGGACAGCGGCTTGATGGTTCGATTTCACCTTTTTGCCTCGCACCCTGTGGGCAGGCCGGTGTTTTCGGGGGGGCTGACGGGGCCGGAGGGCAGCGTCTCGGTGTTGCCTGTGCTTGGTTTGCTGGCCGTTGCTATCCTTCTGACAGTGCGGGCTCGACCTGTTGCGGCGGGAGAGATCGAGATTGACCGTTCGGGTGGCGGGGACCGGGAGCGACGAAGCGATTTAGACTGAAATTTGAGAGGGTCCACTTCGCCGCGTGGCGCATTCCGTCTCAGCCCGACACGATGCCTACCAGCACACACCAGCAAGCGTCCGACGACGAGCCGCATCTCCAGACGCGGCGGCAGAGTTCGAGGGCCGAGAGCTCCGGCCTGGGCTCCGGCGACCCGAGGACAACTCCGCGCGGGGAAGTGTGGCGCAAGCGTTCGCGCGGGGCGGTTTTGCTGGCCTCGGCGCTCGTGTTGCTGGTGGTATTGAGTCTTGTGGGCGGACGTCTGTGGCTGCGACATGCCGCGACGAGCTCGCTGCCGAAGCTGGATGGCAACGTCGCTCTGCCCGGGCTGTCGGCGCCTGTGCTGGTTCGGCGCGACCGTCTCGGGACGCCGCACATTCAGGCCGCGACGACCGACGATCTCGTGCTGGCGCAGGGATTTGTAACCGCGACGGATCGTCTGTTTCAGATGGATCTGCTCA
The DNA here is from genome assembly GCA_964236945.1 of uncultured Acidobacteriaceae bacterium. Lineage (GTDB taxonomy): Bacteria > Acidobacteriota > Terriglobia > Terriglobales > Acidobacteriaceae > Edaphobacter. The sequence continues at coordinate 50,933 of CAXSGC010000001.1, forward strand.
GGCGTCATGCAGCCGGCGAGCTGGCAGAGATCTTCGGGCAGAGGCTGGTCGAGCACGATCGTACGGAGCGGATTCTTAGCCTCGATGTGGCTGCGACCAGAGCCGTTGCGGCGCTTCCGGCGGACCAGCTGCGGCAGTTGGAGAGGTACGCTGAGGGCGTGAACGCGGCGATGGAGCAGGCGCACGATCATCTGCCGATCGAGTTCCGTGTTTTGCGGTACAGGCCTCGACCGTGGACGCCGCGCGACACACTTCTGGTTTCGCTTTCGATGTACCAGGATCTTTCGACCAGCTTTCCGACGCGGCTCGGACGGGAGGCGGTGACGGCCAAGCTGACGCCGGAGATGGCGGCGGATCTGTATCCGACGGGATCGTGGCGCGACCATCCGGCGGGGCAGCCACCGGTCGACCTTTCCGCGCCCGGGCCGGAGATGGAGGAGATTCCGCTCGATGAGTCGCAGGTGAAGTTGCGTCGGCCTGGGAGTCCGAACGAAAGACCTGGGAGTCCGAATGAAGGCCCTGAGAGGCCGAGCGGACCGGAGCGCCGGGCTCCGACGTTTGCCAGCACCGCCGATCTTCTGAGCCTGCGTCGGCTGCTCTCTCCGGAGGCGGTGTGCGACGGCTGCCGCAAGGGCTCGAACAACTGGGTGGTCTCGGGAGCGCACACGGCGACGGGCGCACCTCTGCTTTCGAACGACATGCATCTGTCGTTGTCTGCCCCGGATCTTTGGTACTCGGCCGATCTCCAGGCGCCGACGCCGGCGGGGGAGATGCACGTTGCGGGTGTGTCTCTGCCGGGCACACCGTTCATCATTGTCGGGCACAATGCGCACATCAGCTGGGGCTTCACGAACCTGGGCGCGGAGGTGCAGGATGTTGCGCTCGAGCATCTGCGCGGGGGTGGCGCCGGGGCCGAGTTTCAGACGGCGGATGGATGGAGGCCCGTGCTCCACCGGCAGGAACGCATTGGGGTGCGAGGGGCTCGGGACATCACGGTCGATGTGCGGTCGACGGCGCACGACGGCATGGAGACGCCGCTGATCTCGGATCTTTACCCGTCGGAGGGACGTCCGATCTCGCTGCGGTGGACGGTTTACGATCCGACGACACCGACTTCGCCGTTTCTTGCGGTGAACTTGGCGAGCAACTGGGAGCAGTTTACGGAGGCGTTTGCCAGGTTCGGTGGACCGTCGCAGAACGTGGTGTACGCGGACGATGGAGGTCACATCGGGTATCACGCGGCGGGGCGAATTCCGATTCGCGGGTCGGTGACGAGCCCCAGCGCTCTGAGCCCGACGACGGTCGATGCGCTCGATCCGGCACAGATCTGGGTGGGCTACATCCCGTTTGGCGATCTGCCCAAAGCTTTCGACCCGCCCCGAGGCTTGCTCGCGACGGCCAACGCGCGGGTGACTCCGGACGGGTACCCGTTTCCGATCACGCTGGACTGGCCCGATCCTTACCGCAACGAGCGCATCTGGAAGTTGCTGAGCGGGCGCTCCGGACTTTCGGTCGGGGATATGTTGAAGATCGAGACGGATGTTTACTCCGATCTTGATCTGACGATCGCGCATCGCCTGGTCTACGCGATCGATCACACGGCGAAACCGGTGAGTGGGAGACTGCGGGAGGCGGCCGATCTCCTGCGTTCGTGGAACGGCGAGGTTGCCGCGGGCGAGGCTGCACCGGCCATTGTCGTGGCGACGCGGTCTGCGCTTTGGCAGATGGTTCTGACGCCGAAGCTGGGCGACACGGCGACGCTTTATACCTGGGGCGAGAAGGCCTTCGCGCAGGAAGCGATGGTGCTTCACGGGCCGGAGCGGTGGCTGCCGCCGGGGTACAGCGACTGGAACGACCTCTTGGCGGGGGCGGTGGAGAAGGGTATGGCGGACGCGCATGCGCCGAAGCGACTTGCAGCCTGGAGGTATGGAGAAGACCATCCTTTGCGGATCGAGCATCCGGTCTTTTCGCAATCGGCGCTGCTGAGCCGTCTGCTGGGGGTGCCGACCGGGGAGGTGGCGACGCATCTGAGCGGCGACGCATCGACGGTGAAGCAGATCCATCCCGGGGGGAAGAGCCCCGGATCGGCGTTGGGACCGTCGGAGCGATTTACCGCGGACATGGCCGATCTCGACCGGTCTACCTTGAACCTTACGCTTGGGGAATCCGGCAATCCTGTGAGCCCCTGGTACATGGACCAGTGGCCGATGTGGTACGGCAACCGGACGGCCGATCTGCCGTTCAGCGAGGGCGCCGTCGCGAGCGCAACGACGCACCGTCTGTTGCTCCTGCCGCGATAGAGCGGCGGGCGCGGCGGCCCCGGACTTCGGAGTTCGGAGTTCGGAGCGCCTCTATGATGGCGGAAGCGGGTGACGGAGCGCCATGTCCTCGAAAACATACCGTGTGGTGTTGCCTTTTGTGGCGTTGCTGGCGGTGCTTCCGCTGTGGATTGTGGGACCGAGCTGCGGGCACGATCTTGGGTTTCATCTCCTCTCGTGGATGGAGGCGGCGCGGAGCTTTGCGCATGGGGAGCTGCACCCGGGATGGGCCTCTGCGGCGGCCTACAACGCCGGCGAACCGCGCTTTATTTTTTACCCGCCGGTCTCCTGGACGATGGGCGGCGCTCTGACGATGGTGGTGGAGCACGCGGCTCGTGCTCTGCACGTGGGCCCGGAGAGCGCGTTTGCTTTTGTGCCGGGGATTTACACGTGGATCGCGCTGACCGCAGCTGGTTTCGGGATGCATCGTGTGGCGCGTCGTTACGCCGGCCCCCGAGCCAGCCTCTTCGTCGCGGTGCTGTACCTTGCCAATCCATACACGCTGTTTACGGCGTATGAGCGTACGGCGTTTGCGGAGCTGCTTGCGGCGGCGCTGCTACCACTGCTGCTCGGAGCTGTTCTGGAGAGCCGCGTCGGGGTTGCGAAGATCGGGGTTGCGATCGCTCTGCTCTGGCTGACCAACGCTCCGGCGGCGGTGATGGGATGCTACGCGGTGGCTCTGGTGGCGGCTGTTCGGGCGGCGATGCTGGCCTGGCGGCCGGCGGATCGGGGGCGGGCTGTGCGTTTTGCGGTGCGGGTCTGCGCCGGGACGCTTCTTGGCCTTGGGATGGCCGGCTTCTACCTCGTTCCTGCGGCGTACGAGCGGCGCTGGGTGGAGATCAAGATGGCGGTGCTGCCGGGGCTGCGAATCGAGGACAATACGCTGTTCCACCACTTCGGCGATCCGTTTCACGACGCGGTCAACCATAGGGTGAGCACGGTTGCGATGCTGATCGCGGCATTTGCGATGGCAGCTCTGGCAGCGAACTTTGGGGGTGAGTCTTTGCGGCGTGGGCGCGGGAGCAGGGCGGAAGCGTCTCGCCCGTTTGAGCGAGCGGAGCTGGTATGTCTGCTTGCGCTGGTGGTTGCGATTTTGTTTCTGCTGACGCCGCTTAGTCTCGGGGTGTGGCACGGTCTTCCGGAGCTCGCGTTTCTGCAGTTCCCGTGGCGTCTCCTGGCGCTGCTCGCTCCGGCTTCCTGCACGCTTCTGGCGCTTGCTCTGGGTAGACGAGAGCCGCTGGGTTGGCCGTCGAGCGTTTTTGCGATGAGCGTGTGTGCGCTGGCAGCGGCGCTTATCTATCCGGCGTACCGCGGATTTCAGCAGGCGTGTGAGGTGGACGACGCACCCGTCAGGCTGTTTGCCGCCTCGATCGCCGGCCGAGGAACCGAGCCCACGGACGAGTACACGCCGGAGCCGGCGGACAACGACGATCTCCGTCCGGATAACCCGGCGTATCGGATCTCGGGCGATCCCGACGCGGCTGTGCCGAAGCATTCGCGCTCCGAGCCGGCGCCCAGGCATCTCGATCTGAGCCTCCGTACCCCCGCCTATCTGATCCTGAACCTGCGCGACTATCCGGCCTGGCGCGTCACGCGCAACGGCAAGATCGTGCCTGAGCGGGTTGCGCGCGACGACGGCTTGCTGACGGTTCCTGTGCCGGCCGGACCGTCGCACATCGACCTTACGTTTGCCGAGACGCCGGACCGGATTATCGGCGACCTCATCACGGTGGCTGCTCTTGTGGTTCTATTCGCGCTTGTGTGGGTGAGGCGCCGAGGCCGGAGCAGAGAGGGGACGGCAGCGCTGTCGCCAAGGGCCTGATTTATGATCGACTTTCGGACCTTCATGGACACAAGCATCCAGAGCATGCTGAGCACGGGTGCAAAGCGCACGGACGGCGCTCTTGAACGGCTGTTGCCGGCTGCCGAGACCGCGCCCCAGTCGCTCCATCGCGCGATGCGGCATTCGGTGTTTGCGGGGGGCAAGCGTTTGCGACCGATTCTTTGCTATGAAGCCTGGCGCCTTGCCGGCTCTGGGATGGCGGCGCGGAGCGAGGCTGCGGAGACCGGCGCGGAAGATCTGGGCGCGCAAAATTTGGACGCGCAAAATTTGCGCGCGGCAAATCTGGGCGCGGCGATCGAGATGCTGCATACGTACTCGCTGATTCACGACGATCTTCCGGCACTGGACGACGACGATTTTCGCCGTGGACAACCGACGTGTCACAAGGTTTTTGGGGAGGATATTGCGATCCTGGCGGGGGACGCTCTGCAGACGCTGGCGTTTGAAACGATTGCCCGACTCGGGTGTCCGGCGGAGGTGGCGGTCGAGATTCTCCGCGAGGTCGCGCGTGCCGTGGGCACGGGCACTGGCCTGCCGGTGAGCGACGGAAGCATCTGGCGGCGGCCCGCTCCCGACCGCGGACCGGGGCAGGCTCCGGGGATGATTGGAGGTCAGGTGTTGGATCTCGAGTCCGAGGGCAAGGAGCCTACGGCAGCGTTGGTGGAGCAGATTCATCGCAGCAAGACCGGGGCCCTGATCACGGTTTCGCTGGTGAGTGGGGGCAACCTCGCGCGGGCGAGCGCCGACACGATCGACCGTCTGCGCACCTTTGGAGAGAACGCGGGGCTGGCGTTTCAGATTGTCGACGACGTTCTCGACCTGACGGAGAACTCGGAGCAGCTGGGCAAGACGGCCGGCAAGGATGCCGCGACGACCAAGGCGACGTGGCCGGCGGTCTTCGGCGTGGAGCGTTCGATCGCGGACGCCCAGGCGTTGATTGCGGATGCGTTCGCGGCGCTCGATCCGTTTGGCGAGGCGGCGAAACCGCTGAAAGCGATTGCACAGTATCTGGTTGAGCGGCGAAATTAGATTTAGAGCAAATTATCGAGACTAGATCTGGGTCGGCATTTGGGCCGGCCACTTACGTGACAGGTGTGCCGTTCTTACCTGGATTCTGCCTGGGAGATCGCGTGCTCGGCGAGGGGCGCCATGATGGCGTAGCCCTTTGCCAGCGGGTGGACGCCGTCGCTGGAGAGTCCGGGGAGCATGGCGCCTTTCGGGTCGGCCATTGCGTCGAAGTAGTTCAGGTAGACGCAGCCGTGGGTGCTGCAGTAGGTCTTCATCCAGGCGTTGAGATCGCGAATTTCGTCGGTGGGGCGGACTTCGGGCTTCCACGGATAGATGTAGGCGGGCGTGATCGAAGCCAGAACGACGCGGATGCCGTTGCTTTTGGCGATATCGGCCATGGCGGCGAGGTTGCCCTTGATGGTCTCGGGGGTCTCGGGGCCGGTGTTGCCGGCGATGTCGTTGGTTCCGGCGAGGATGACGACCACGGCGGGATGGAGGCGGACGACGTCAGGGTAGAAGCGCACGAGCATCTGCGGCGTGGTTTGTCCGCTGATGCCGCGGTTGATGTACGGCTTGCCGGGGAAGAAGGGACCTGTGCCGGGGGCGCGACCCCAGCCGTCGGTGATGGAGTCGCCCATGAAGACGACGCGACGGACTTTGGGATTTGAATCGGAACCGGAATCGGAGCCGGATGCGGGCAGGGCGGCATTTTCGGCGGCATAGCGCTTCAGGTTGGCCCAATCCTGCAGCTGCGCCTGCATGTGGCGGATGGTCTCCTGATCGGCCGTGAGTGCGCTTCCCTGCGACGTTCCGGACGCTGCGGGCGATGGTGTCTGGGCGGAGGTTGCGGGGCATGCCGCACCCAACTCGGCCAGGAAGAGGACGGCACTCAAGGTCAGCAATCGGTTCATGATCGGGCAGTCTCCAGGCAGGTTGCGACAACCTGCGATATCAGGATGATACGGCCAGGAGATCGGATCTCGCACGCATCAGTCGTAGCGCAGAGCTTCGATGGGGTCGAGGTTGGCGGCCTGGATGGCGGGGATCATGCCGCTGACCGTGCCGACGAGAATCAGGACCGTGGTCGCGACGAGGACGATGGTGGGCGAGACGAGAAGGTGAATGTCGGCGGCTTCGGCGTTGGTGGCAAGCGCGCTGTAGAAGGTGATGGTGCCGACGCCGCGAGCGACGGCGTAGGCCAGGGCGACACCGGCGAGGCCGCCGACGCCGGTGATGACCATGGCTTCGGCGAGGAATTGGAGGAGGATGTGGCGTTTGCGGGCGCCTAGTGCTTTTTCGACGCCGATCTCTTTGGTGCGCTGCTGCACGCTGACCAGCATGATGTTCATGAGGCCGATGCCGGCGATGCCGAGGGTGAGGACGCCGATGAACAGGAGGAGCGCCTGCAGGCCGAGGGAGACGATGCGGAACTGCGAGAGCTGCTCCATGATGTCGGCGACGTAGATGGCGTTGCGGTCGGAGGGGCGGAAGCCGTGGGCGGCGGCGACGGAAGCTCTGAGAGCGTGTTCGACGGTGGTGTGGTCGCCGGTGTAGCTGAACCAGATGCTGTCGAGGTACCGGGTGTCCTTGATGTCGCTCATGGTGGACAGAGGGACGTTGACGGTGCGGTTCAGGTTGTTGTCGCCCTCCTGCATTTTGGCTTTTTTGACGCCGACGATTTCAAAGGCGACGCCGTTGATGCGGATCTGTTCGCCGAGGGCGTAGGCTCCGGAGAACAGCTTGGTTTTGGCCTCCGATCCGAGCACGGCGACGTGGGCGCGGCTTTGGATATCGGCTGCGGTGATGAAGCGGCCTTCGCTGAGATCGGTGTTCTGGATGTATTGGAGCTCGGGCGTGACGCCGTCGACCTCCCAGGTAAAGGTGTGGAGATCGTCCGAGACGGGGACGGAATCTTTTTCGACGCCAGGGGAGACGAGGAGGACGCCGGGGACGGTTTGCTGGATGCGTTCGACGTCCTCCATGGTGAGGCGGACCTGGACGCCGGCCTTGGAGCCGCCGGCCTGCTCGGAGGTGCGGCCGGGGAAGATGCCGATCATGTTGGTGCCGAACTGGGCGAAGATGGCCTCGAGGGCGTGGCCGAAGCCGGCGCCGTAGGCGAGCAGGAGAACCACGGTGGCGATGCCCCAGGCCATGCCGACGACGGTGATGGCGGTGCGCCGGCCGTTGTGCCGCATGGCCTCGAAGGCCTGGCCGAAGGTGTCCCGGAGCATCTGCAAGGCCATGCTGTTATTCCTTTCGGAGCGCTTCGACGGGCTCAAGCGAGGCGGCTTTGTGGGCGGGATAGAGGCCGGCGAGGACGCCGCAGAGGGACAGGGAGCCGAGCGCCATGGCAGCGGACCAGGGCACAAGACGCGGCGGATCGAAGCCCATCTGGTTGTTGCCGAGGGCGGCTCCGAGGCCGAGCATGAGAGCGCCGGCGCCGACGATGCCGATGACACCGCTGAGGCCGGTGAGCATGAGGGCTTCGAGGAAGAACTGCGCCAGGATCGAGCGTTTGGTGGCTCCAAGCGCCTTGCGGAGGCCGATCTCTTTGGTGCGCTCGGTGACGGTGACGAGCATGATGTTGACGATGCCGACGGCGCCGAGGGCCAGCGTGACGATGCCGACGCCCCCGAGAAAGACGTCCATGGCAGTGAAGATGAGGCCGACGGTGCGGCTGGATTTGATGGTGTCCCACTCTTCAAAGGCTTCTTTGAGGGAGGGGTCGAAGCCGTGGCGTTGGGCAAGGATGCGGTGGACGTCAGACTTCGCGGTTTCGTTGAGGTCTTCGGTGAGGGGCTGGTAGTTGATGGAGGAGATGGCGTCGCGGGGAATGCTGTCGAAGTTGTTGAGAGGATTGGTGGCGGGAGGGACGGGCTTGTCGCCGGTCATGGCGAAGTTGTCGAGCATCGTCGTCAGCGGGATGTAGATGCGCTGGTTCTCGTTGTTGTTGTTGCCGCGGCCGGTCTTGCCGGCAACGCCGATGACCTGAAATCGGTGGCCGTTGATAGTGATGAAGGCGCCGACGGAGGGTCGTCCGGGGAAGAGCAGATCGTTGTTTTTCTTGCCCAGGACGACGACTTTGCGATGCTGGGCGAGGTCTTCGACGTCGAGGGCGCGACCCTCGGTAATGGGGAGCTTGCGGATCTGAGGGAAGTTGGCTTCGATGCCCCAGACCGGGCCGGAGGCGGAGGAGAACTCGCTCACCTCTTTGAGGTCGCCGCGGTTGAGGATGCCGGTGATGTTGCGAACGTGGGTGGCACCGGAGCGAATGGCGGCGATGTCGCCGACGGTGAGCCTGTAGGGACGCATGCCGGTGTGTTGATTGGGAAGCGCGGGGACGGTGCCGCCCCAGGTCATGATGATGTCGTCGCCGAGCTGGGAGAGGGAGCGGCGCTGACCGGAGCGGAAGCCCTCGCCGAGGCCGATGAGAAGAAGCAGAGAAGCGACGCCCCAGGCGATGCCGAACATGGTGAGCAGCGAACGGAGCTTGTTCGCGCCGATGGAGCGGAAGACCTGGGCGAAGATGTCAACAAGGGCGCGCATGCGATGGGTTTATGGGGGTGTACGTGGGTTGGACGTTGATGGTTCCGTGAACGCGGTCTGGAGCTGCGTTCGCAGTTGCGGTCTGAGGCTCGAGCGATTCGGAGATGGTTGCGCTAGCGAAGATTCTTGACCAGCATGGGGGTGCTTTGGTCTTGTTCGCAGGTGACGGGATGGCCGAGGGCGGCAAGGAAGACACCCATCGCGTCGAGCGTGGAGGGGCTGGCCGAGGGGGGATAGAGCAGGGTCAGGGCTGGCGTGCACGCATCGATCCTTGTGGGAGCGGGGAGATTGCGAAGGGCGACCGAGCGGTCCGGGCGGTACACGCAGGAGGCGAGGTCGGTGATGCTGAGCGTCTCGGTGGGGGTGCAGAGGATGGTCTTGGGGGGCGCCATGCGGTCGAGCATGGAGAAGATTTCGAGCTTGGACTCGAGATCGTCGGGGACGAAGTCGACGGCAAGGTCGGCGGTGCGGACCGCATCCTCGACCGTAAGCGCGAGCGCGAAGGTGTGCGGAGGGAGGTCGATGCGGTCCAACTCGAAGTCGGCCTCGGCCCTGGCCTGCCGGAGGTTGGAGGGCATGACGTCTTCGAGGGTGACGTTGAAGCCGGCGCGGAGGCAACGGATGGCGAAGCTCCGGCCGGCCTTTCCGGCGCCGATGATCGCCACGTTGCGGATGGCAATCGGGGCCGGGCTTTCCGGGATCACTTTTTGCCGGCGACGGCGTTGATGACGGACTCGTAGCTTGGGTCCGATTGCTTGATGTGTTCGGACACGCGTTTTCTCTCGTCTTCGGTAAGTGCGGGGAGGACGGAGAGGATGCGGCGGAGGGTGACCGAGATGTCGTCGACGTAGTTCATGGTGCGAATCGCTTCGCCGGAGAGCGGCATGGATGAAGGCTCCTGTAAGTCGTCTGGCACACGCAAGAGTGTGTGCTGTTTTTCCAGTCTAAACGGTGGACCTGGACGATGGATTTTGGGGAAGGCCGCGTCTTCAGGGAGGGGGCTTCAGGGACGGGCTTCGAGGTCGGCGCGTTTGGACGCGAGGTCGGTGGGTTTGCCGGCATCCGCGCCTTCGATCGCAATCTCGTACCCGTCGCGGTCGGTGTTTTCCATCAGACGCGCGAGTTGAAGGCTGTAGTCGGGGTGCAAGGCGTCGGGATCGAAGCGCCAGGTCCAGTTCCCTGCCCCGGCGGCGGGCGTGTTCATGCGGGCTTCGCTGCCGAGCTTAAGCACGTCCTGCAAGGGGAAGATGCAGACGTTGGCGACGGAGGTCGCGGCGGCGCGGATCATCTTGCCCACCACCTCGGTGTCGTGATCGATGCGGCCGAGATAGCTTTGGACGGCGTTTCGTTCCACACTGGTGGCGTCGTCCTGCCACCATCCCAGGGTGGTGTTGTTGTCGTGCGTTCCCGTGTAGGCGACGGTGTTTGTGGTGTAGCGATGAGGGAGGTAGAGATGACCGCCGCGGTCGCCGAAGCCGAACTGGAGGATGCGCATGCCGGGCATGTCGAAGCGCTCGCGCAGGGCATCGACTTCGGGGGTGATGAGGCCGAGGTCTTCGGCCACGAAGGGGAGATTGCCGAGGACCTCCTTGAGGCGCTGGAAGAGGGCTTGTCCGGGAGCTTTGACCCACTGTCCGTTGATGGCGGTTTTTTCGTCGGCGGCGATGGACCAGAAGGCTTCAAAGCCGCGGAAGTGATCGAGCCGGACCATGTCGTAGAGGGCGAGGGCGCGGCGAACACGGGCGATCCACCAATCGAAGCCGCGCTCCTGGAGGAGGCCCCACTTGTAGAGCGGATTTCCCCAGCGCTGGCCGGTGGCGGAGAAGTAGTCCGGGGGGACGCCGGAGACGCGGGTGGGATGGCGGTTCTCGTCGAGCTCAAAGATGTCTGGATTGGTCCAGACGTCGGCCGAGTCGTAGTTGACGAAGATGGCGACGTCACCGAGGATGCGGATGTCGTGCGCGGCACAGTAGGCGCGCAGGGCGCACCACTGTTCGCTGAAGAAGAACTGGAGCGTCTGTTCGACGGCGATCTCGCGGCCATATTGGTTGAGGACAGAGGTGATGGAGTTGTGACTGCGCTGAGCGATGTCTGCGGGCCAATCGATCCAGCTTTTGTAGTCGTACTTGCGGCGCAGGACGTTGAACATCGCATAGTCCGGCAGCCAGGCGATGTTCTCCAGGCAGAACTTCTGGAAGCGTGCGCGCTGCTCGGGGGAGGCGCGGTCGAGGAAGTTACGGGCGGCTTCTTCGAGGATGGGCAGCTTGAGGGTGGTGGCGCCGCCGAAGTCGGCCGGACCACGGTGGCCGGGGAGCCCCTCGATGCGATCCGGCGTCAGCCAGCCGTCGGCGACCAGACGCTCGACACTGATGAGAAACGGGTTGCCGGCAAATGCGGAGAGGGCCGAGTAGGGCGAGGAGCCATAGCCGGTGGGACTGAGCGGAAGAACCTGCCAGAGACGCTGCTTCGCGGCGGCGAGGAAGTCGACGAAGGCGTATGCGGCGGGACCGAAGTCTCCGACGCCGCCGTAGGACGGCAACGACGTGACGTGAAGAAGAATGCCGGAGACGCGATTGCGAAGGGAGGCTTCGGTGTTCATGCTGCTCCGTGAAGTGAGGCTGTCCCCGGGGTGGGAGCAAGTTTGGGTTTTGCGTGGATGGAGTGGTGTCTCCGGAGTTTAGCTGCCGAAGGGGAGGGCCGGTGTGGTCTGCTTGCGGGTGTAACGCACGGCTCCGGACTTCTGGTAGATCTCAGTCAGGTTTCCGAGGAAGACGCGGAAGAGTTCTTCGTGCTGTTCGCCGAGGAGCTGTTCGCGGGTCTGCGCGAAGTTTTTTGCGATCTCATCGGGGGTGGGTTCCTGCTTGTCGATGACGGTGAGCACGGCGCCGACGCGACCGGCGTTGATGGGTCCGGAGACGGCGCCCTTGGGGAGCGAGAACGCGACATCGGCGGGTCCGGTCATGGCGCCGAGATCGGGAACCTGGCCGTCCTTGCCGACCAGATCGCTGGTCTTCACGGGGATGTTCATCTCGGCTGCGGCTTTGCGCAGATCGTTGAGGACCTTGGCGCGATCGTCCAGCTTGATCAGCTGCGCGTTCAAGAGCTGGGGAACCTGCTGCTGGCGGTAGTCGTCCTCGATGTGCTGGCGATACTCGGCAAAGATGGGCGCGTGCGCGGCGCGGATATCGGCGACCTGGAAGACGGCAAATCCGTCGCCGGTGGAGACGGCCTCAGGGTCGGTTCCCTTGACGACCGCGAAGGCCTTGGTGAGCAGACCGGAGCTGTCGGAGACCCCCGGAGCGACGCCTTCCTTGCTGATGTAGTCGGTGGTCTGGAGGTGTAGGCCCTTGGCTGCGGCTGCCTTTTCGAGGCCGTTTTTCTTGGCGTCCTCGGCGAGCCGCGACGCAAACGTCTGCATGGCGGCGCCGGACCTTTGCTGCTCGAGGATGGGGAGGATTTCGGGCTTGACCTCGGCGAGAGATCGAGTGTGGGCGGGGCGTTTCTCCTCGACCTGGATGATGTGGTAGCCGAACTGGGTCTTGACGAGGTCGGAGGTCTGGCCGGGAGCGAGCGTGAAGGCGACCCGATCGAAGGCGGGTACCGTCTTGCCGCGGTCGAGGAAGCCGAGTTCGCCGCCCTGCATTTTGCTTCCAGGGTCGTCGGAGTTTTTGCCGGCGAGATCGGCGAAGTTCGCCCCACCGCGGATCTGTCGGAGGAGGTCTTCCGCCTTGGCTTTCGCCGCGGCGTCGTTTTGGGGGTCGGTGACCGCGATCAGGATGTGACGGACGCGCGCCTGCTCCTTGACCTGGAACTGGGCGACGTGGGCGTTGTAGTAGGCCTGGAGCTCGGCGTCGGTGACCTGCGGCTTGCCGCCGGGAAGGTTGGAGGAGTCGAAGGCGACGTACTGGATTTTGCGGGTCTCGGGGATGGCCGTAGCGTAGCGTCCGGAGTTCTGCTTGAAGAACTCTTCGAGCTGCGCCTCAGATGGATTGATCGATTTGCGCAGATCTTCGGCCGAGATGACGGCGTAGTCGAATTTGACCTTTGTGCCCTGGAGTTTATAGGCGTCACGAACGGCGTTGTCGGAGACGGCGGCGCCGCCGGTGATCAGCGCCTGAAGCCGGTTGAGCTCCATGTCGCTTTTTACCTGCGACTCGAAGTCCGTGACGGTGGTATTGAAGGCGGACTGGACGAAGTTGATGTAGGCGTCGGCACCGATGTAGTTGCCGTTGGGGAAGAGGTATTGGGCGAAGGGTCCGGTCTGGAGCTCGCGGCGGAGATCTTCGTCAGACACCTGAAGATGCAGCCGGTCGGCTTCGTGGCGGAGGATCTCGCGCTGCACAAGAATCTGTCCGGCGCGGTCAGCCATATACGGCAGGAGCATCTCGGGGAGACGCTGCTGCTGCAGCTGACGTTGGGCGAGCTGGTTGACCTGCGTGAGTTTGACGGTGGACGTGTCGCTGGTAAGCCGGCCCAGAAGTCCGGGATTGTGCACCGTGGCATAGACGCCGCTGTTGTCGCCGGGGTTGGCATTATCGAAGATGCCAGGGATGAGCGTGATGACCATGGTGACGACGGCGAGGCCGATGATGACGGCGAAGATGATCTTGGTGGCGCGGGTATTCTGCTGCAGGAAACGGATCATGCCTGGCTTGAGACCTCTTCTACTTCGTGCGGACGCCGTCTATTTGGAGGGAAGAGGAGACGGCCGCATGCCCGGGGTTTTGCATACCGTGCGGGCGCCAAAGAAAAGGCGAGGACAACGGTCGCAGGACAGGAGACAAGTATAAATCAGCGATGGTGACGGGGAGTAGGTAGGCCTGCCCCCGGGGCCGGACCTCTATCGGGTTATCAGTAGCGCGAGTAATAGTACGGGTAGGGGCGCGGATAGTACGACGGGCCGGGGCCGTAGACGGGGTAAGGGGGGCGGCGGCGCAGATTTTGCGCGTTCTGAACGCCGGAGCCGAGGCGATCGATCTCCTCCTGCGAGACGGTGGTGACCTCGGCAGGAGAGGAGAGGTGGAAGCTGAGGATGGCTTCGGCGGGGATGATGGCCTGTCCGCCGCCGGATGCGGCGGAAGCTCCGAGACCGGCGGCGCCGCCGACACCGGCACCGATGGCTGCGCCCGCGCCACCGCCGGCCACAGCTCCGATGATGGCGCCGACGGCGCCGAGACCGACGGCGCTGCCAACGGTGCCGCCCGTCTTGTCGCGGCCGTGGATCGACCAGGTGTCCGAGTTGATGGGGAAGGCGCGACCGGCAAGGTTGACGTGGGTGAGCCGGAGGGTGAGCTCGCCCTGGCCCTTGAGAGCTCCCGCGTGCTCGGAGTCGACGACGACGCCGCGGACGGCGGCACCGCGCGGGATCGCGACCTCATTGGCGGCGATGACGTCGTTCAGGACAACGGCATCGAAGGGGGTTCCCGGCTGCGTGTGTTTGCTGTCCAAACCCTCGTTGAGGCGGACCCGGAGCAGGGCTCCGTTGGGCACGACGACGGCTTGCCCACCGATCTGTGCGCCATACGGCCGAGCGTAGGTCTGCTGGCCCGCTTGTTGCGGATAGGGCCGCTGGCCGGGTGGATACGGCGGCTGCTGAGGGTAGGTCTGGCCCGGGGTTGGGTACGCGCCTCCCTGCTGGGGGTAGGGCTGCTGCGCTTGCTGGGGGTAGGGCTGCTGCTGGGGGTAAGGTTGCTGTTGTGGGTAAGGCTGTTGTCCTTGCTCGGGATAGGTTTGCTGTTGGGGGTAGGGCTGCTGTTGCTGCGGAGCCGGATAGCCCTGGGCGGTGTACGGTGGGTTGCCGGATTGACCGTTCGCCTCCCCATTCCCCTGGGGCGGATACTGAGTTCCCTGGGGCGTATCCTGAGTTCCCTGGGGCGGATCTTGAGTTCCCTGCAGCGTATCCTGAGTTCCCTGAGGCCGCTCGGGGCTTTGCTGGGCAGAGTTGTCCTCCGGCGGCGCAAGCGTACCGTCCGACTGCAGCGTCGGATTTGTTCCGGCCGAGGGATCGCCGTTCTGAGCCGAGCTGGTGCTCGGAGCGCCGACCGTGAGTTCGTCGATTACCTTTTTCACGCCGGAGGTGCGGGAGACGACATTTTCGGCGAGATTGCGGGAGTTCTCGTCGCGGACTGAACCGCTCAGGGTCACGGTGCCGTAGACCGTGGTGGTACTGATGGTCTGGTCGGCAAGCTGCGGGGTGGAGGCGAGGGCTTTGAGAACGTCGGACTCAACCTGGGCGTCGGGAACGTCCGTCCGCGTTTGCGCAAAGGCCGGGCTCGCGAGCGCGAGGGCCAGAACGGCGCCCCTGACCGTGCGGGACGAGAGAGGACCGAAGTAGCCAAGGTGTTTCCGAAAGGTCATACGGCAGGTCTCCTGGTTCCCGGAGATGTCGCTTAGGCGTCGACTCCAACCGGCTAAGTATGCAGACGCCTTTTCGAGCAAAAAGTTACGCTTTGTCGACGTCGAGCTTTGTCCTTCGTCTCGTCGCCTTCTTGATCCGTCGCTCCCAGACCCCGGCTGGCAGAACGGAAGAGGGGATGTTCAATTGCTTCGGTTCCCGGGGGTCCGGACCGAGCATCTCCTTCTGCATCCACGTTTGACCCGAGTGTTTTGTCGCGATATATTCATAAGGCGGGGTGGAGCAGCCCGGTAGCTCGTTGGGCTCATAACCCAAAGGTCGTAGGTTCAAATCCTACCCCCGCAACCAGTCTTTTCCGATTGTGCTCAGTGGCTTTGGAGGCTCCTCTCCGGAGCCATTTCTGTTTGCCATGTTGTACATTTGGACACCGACAAAGGGGCGGGCTCTGGATGGATGCGTTGCTGCTCTTGGAGTATGGGCGCCTTGAGGTGGTCGATGTCGCCACACCCGTTGCAGCGGCCGGGGAGGTGCTGATCCGGGTGGCGGCGTGCGGCATCTGCGGAAGCGACGTGCATGGCTACGACGGCTCTTCCGGGCGACGCATACCGCCGGTTGTCATGGGCCACGAGGCTGCGGGCACGGTGGCTGCCGTAGGTCCGGGGGTGAGCGGCTTTGCCTCTGGCGATCGAGTGACGTTTGATTCGACGGTCTTTTGTGGACGGTGTGAGTTTTGCGAGCGGGGCCAGGTGAACCTGTGCGACGACCGGGAGGTGGTGGGCGTCTCCTGCGGCGAGTACCGGCGCGCTGGAGCGTTTGCCGAGTTTGTGGCTGTGCCGGAGCGGATCGTCTATCGCCTGCCGGAGGAGCTTTCGTTTGCGGAGGCGGCGATGCTGGAGGCGGTGTCGGTGGCGCTCCATGCGGTGCGTGTGGCGGAGCTTCGGGGAGGGGAGACGGCGCTCGTTGTGGGCGCGGGGATGATCGGTTTGCTGACGCTGCAGGCGGCGCGTGCGGCGGGTTGCTCGCGGGTGTTGGTGGCGGATGTGGACCGGACGCGGCTGGAGCTGGCGGCAGCGATGGGCGCGGAAGCGACGCTTCTCGCGTCGGGGGCGGAGCTGGCCGGTGAAGTGGGGCGGCTGACCGGTGGGCGGGGCGTGGATGTGGTCTTTGAGGCCGTGGGTCGGGAGGAGACGGTGGCGGCGGCGGTCGATTGCGTGCGCAAAGGCGGTGTGGTGACGCTGGTGGGCAACATCGCACGGGAGGTCCTGATTCCGCTGCAAAAGGTGGTGACTCGGCAGATCCGGTTGCAGGGGTCGTGCGCATCGGCGGGCGAGTATCCCGAGGCGATGCGTCTGCTTGGGTCGGGGGCGATCCAGGTGGCGCCCCTGATCTCAGCCGTAGCCCCGCTGAGCGACGGGGCGGAGTGGTTTCGGAGGCTGCATGCACGGGAGCCGAATGTGATGAAGGTGGTGCTCGATCCTCGACCGAGGGAGATTTTGGACAGACCGGACGGCAAGGTGTCAGAGGCGGCGGGAGCATGATGTTTGATCTTCTGGGGCAGACGGCGCTGGTTACCGGCGCCAGCCGCGGTCTGGGGCAGAGATTTGCGCGGGCGCTGGCCGGGGCGGGCGCGGATCTCATCGTTACCAGCCGCAAGCTCGGCGACCTCGGCGGGTTTGTCGCTGAAGTCGAGGGCATCGGGCGGCGAGCGGTCGCGATCAAGCTCGATGTGCGCGACCGCGACAGCATCGCCCGGATGACGGCAGAGGTCGAGCGCGTCTGCGGGCAGGTGCACATCCTGGTCAACAACGCCGGTTGCAATGTGCGCAAGCCCGCGGCCGAGGTGACGTGGGACGACTGGAACCTCGTTCTGGACACCAACTTGCGCGGCAGCTTCTTTGTGGCGCAGGGGATCGCCCGGGGGATGATGCGGCATGGGTATGGGCGCATCATCAACATCGGGTCGGTTACCAGCGTCTTCGGGTACGCGGGGCTGGCGCCTTATGGAGCGAGTCGCGGCGGGGTGCGGCAGCTCACGATGAGCCTCGCCGACGACTGGGGCCGCCACGGTATAACGGTAAACTGCCTCGCTCCGGGGTGGTTCAAGACGGCGCAGAATGCGGTGCTTTACGAAAACCGGGAATGGGTGGAGTATTTGGTGGATCGGATTCCGTTGAAACGGCCGGGAAGCGCGGCTGACCTCGACGGTCCGATCGTGTTTCTGGCGTCGGAAGAGAGCCGGTACATCACCGGTCAGACGTTGCTGGTCGACGGCGGGATCTCGACCGGAGCGACGCGGGCGACGGTGCCGGAGCGAAGCGAAACGACGTAGAGGAGTCTGAGAAATGCAAATTCGGTGCAAGACAGGTTGGCCTCTACGGGACAAGACAGGTTGGCTTCGATCTTCTTTCGTGGCGTGTCTCCTGGGGCTGGCAACGGTGTGCGGGCTTTCGCAGGCATCCACCTCGCCTGACGCCGCCGGCAAGTTGAGGGTGTTCTTCATCGACGTCGAGGGTGGGCAAGCCACGCTGTTTGTGACGCCTGCCGGTCGATCGCTTCTGGTCGATACGGGGTGGCCCGGGAACGGCGGCCGGGACGCTGACCGGATTGTGGCAGCGGCCAAAAGCGCGGGTCTGAGCCGCATCGACGACGTCTTGATCACGCACTTTCACGACGACCACGTCGGCGGCGTGCCGCAGCTGGTGCAGAGAATTCCTGTCGGTATGTTTATCGACCACGGAGCCAACCGCGAGCTCGACAAGGGGGCGACCGAGCGTGGGTTTGCGGCGTACCAGGCGGTGCTCGCCGGCGGATCGGCCAAGCGTGTCATCGCCAAGCCCGGAGACGTTCTTCCTGGCCTCGGACCGGACGTAACGGCGACGGTCATCAGCGCAGATGGAGCTGTGATTCGGAGCCCTCTGCCGGGTGGTGGCAGAGCGAACACGTTCTGCGGCACATCGGAGGTCAAGCCCGCCGACCAGACCGAGAACGCGCGATCGCTGGGGATCGAGCTTACGTTTGGCAACTTCCGCATCCTGGATCTGGGCGACCTGACGTGGGACAAGGAGCGGGATCTGATGTGTCCGGTCAACAAGCTCGGGCGCGTGGATGTCTACGTCGTCTCGCACCATGGGTGGTACCAGAGTTCAAGTCCCGCGTTGGTGGATGCGATCGGCGCGAGGGTCGCCGTGATGGACAACGGCGCGACCAAGGGCGGATCCGTCCCGACGTTTCAGACTCTGAAGGGCGCGCCGGGGCTCGAGGCCTTGTGGCAGCTGCACTTCTCGGACGAGGGTGGAGCGGCGAACAACCGGGCAGCGGAGTACATCGCGAATCTTCCCGGGCCGGACGCGGGGCACTCTCTCGAGTTGATCGCAGGGCGAGATGGCAGCTTTGCGATGCGGAACGAACGCACCGGCGAGGCGAAGCGGTATCCGATCGCGCCCGCGACCGCGGCGCGATAGAGCGGGCGGGCGGTTGAGACCGGGGCCGGCCGCGGGGTACCCCCCACCCCCCCCCTTGTAGGGGGGTTGCCTTGGTACAACAGGTTCAGAATCAACGGCTTACAGGCCTAGGGTGTCTGTAAGTGATTGATTCTTTAACCCATTGCGCGCAAAATAGCCAGAATCAACAAGTTAGCTCTATTCCGGGAGCTCCACGGACAATTTCCCACAAATATTTTGTTGGCCTCCTCTTTTTTTCGGTCCGTGACGGGCGGAACGTAAACTTGCCTCTATTTCAAGTTTACAAAATTGGGCGAGTAAGTACGCCACGCGGGCGCCGATTTTGTTGGCCGGGGGATTGGGGCGGATCAGGGGATGGTGTGAAGAACAAACAACAAGCAAGAGCAACCGCGGATTCCCTTCGGAAATGACAAGCCAAAGAGCAACCGCGGATTCCCTTCGGGAATGACAAACCAAAGGGCAACCCAGATTCCTCTGGGAATGGGCTCAATGCGGGATGGGTTCGATGCGGCCGAGAAGAACGATGTAGCTCAGGATGCCGACGAGCAGGTACCCGGCGGCGACTGCGAATGCCCATGCAAAGGTCCCTGTGACGGCGATGAGGTAGCCGGTGAGGATCGGCGCGACGATCCCGGAGATCTGGTTTGAGAAGTTGATGATCCCACCGACGGCGCCGACGCTGCCGCTGGGTGCGATGAGGGAGGGGATGGACCAGCCGATGGGAGCCGCGGCCGCGAGACCACCGATCGAGAGGCTGATCCAGAGGAGAGCGACGGTGGGCGTGTGGGCGTGGGCTGCTCCGAGGAGACCGAGGCCGCAGGCCGTGCCACCGATCAGGATCGTCTGCCGGACGCGGTTTGCGTCGTAGCCCTGCCTGATCAGCCAGTCCGCCAGCCAGCCACCGACGAACATGTCGGTGGCGGTGGCAAACAGCCATGGGACGCCGGTATAGAGAAACGAGCGGCGAAGGTCCATGCCGAAGGTGTGCGAAAGATAGCTGGGGAGCCAGGTGAGCAGGAGATAGAAGATGTAGTTGTAGGAGCCGAAGCCGATCGCCAGGCCGAGCACTTTGGGTTCGAGCAGCAAGGATCTGAGCGGAACTTTGTCGGGTGGGGTGGGACGGTGCGAGTCACTCCCGGAGGGAGCGAGAGGTGGCGACGGAGGCTGGATGTAGTGGCGCTCGGCGAGGCTGAGGCCTGGGTCTTCCTCCGGATCGCGGTAGAGGAGAAAGAATAAGAAGAAGTAGAGCAGACTGATGAGGCCGGTGGCGGCGAAGCTCCACCGCCAGCCCACGCGGAGGAGGAGGAGGCCGATCAGAGGGACGCCGATGGCGGAGGCGAACTTCGCCGCGGAATCGAAGATGGAGGTGGCGAAGGAGCGTTCGCCCGGCGGGAACCATTTGCCGATGGCTTTGGCGTTGGCGGGAAATGTAGGGGCCTCGCCGACGCCCAGCAGAAGGCGCGCTCCGAAGAAGGCGCCGAGACCGGGAGCGATGGCGGCCGCAAAGGATGCCACGCTCCACAGAAAGGTGCTGACGCGGCCGATGCGGCGGACGCCGAAGCGATCGAGCAGAACGCCGACCGGCAGCTGACAGAGGGCGTAGGTCCAGTTGTAGGCGGCCGAGAGGAGACCGAAGGTAAAGAAGGAGATATGAAACGTGTCGACCAGGGCGGCCTGGGAGACGGACAGATTGACGCGGTCGAAGTAGTTCACGAGGACGCCGAGAGCGAGCAGCCAGGCGATGCCCCAGCGGCGGCCGGGGACCCGAGGTGCGATCGGGCTGAGCGGCGCCCTGGCAACAGGTGAGGGCGGGTTGAGCTGGTCTTCGCGGTCGGCCATCCGTCTGCTCCTCCATCTGCTCGTCTGGCTGCTCGTCTGGCTGCGCGTCTGGCTGCTCGTCATCCGCTCAGCTGGCTGCTCGTCTGGCTGCTCGTCATCCGCTCGTCTGGCTGCGCGTCTGGCTGCTCGTCCGGTTTTTTGCGGCCACACGTACTCGCCCGCCTCACGTGCTGCTCAAGGTACAGCAGGGGGGCGGGGGCGGCAAATTCAGTTGCTCGAACTCGTGCCGAGAGACTAGTCTGGCGTCTGCTCTCGGGGCCCAGGGAGTGAGTGAGACAAAGCACGCGAGCCAGATAAATTCAGGAGACATGGATGAGCATGATGGGCGCTGTACGGAATCTGGTGGCGGGCGCGGCGGCAGTATCGGCGATGGTGGCGGGGGCACAGACAGGCACGCCGGCGAACCTAAACATCGATCTCAGCAAGCCGCTCCACACGGTCAGTCCCATGCTCTACGGCTTGATGACGGAGGAGATCAACTACTCCTACGACGGCGGTATCTACGCCGAGATGGTGCGTAACCGGACGTTTCAGGACCACGGCTTCGGCGGCGTGGCGCACTGGAACATCGTGCATGGGGGAAACTCATCGGCGACGATGGCGATGGATCTCACGGACGGTCCGAGCGCGGCTCTCGATCACAGCCTCCTGATCGACGTGAAGCAGGCCGACCCGGCCAATCAGGCGGGCGTGCTGAACGGCGGCTACTGGGGTATGGCGGTGCGTCCGGGGACCGAGTACCGCGGATCGATGTACGCGAAGGCGGACTCCGTCAACATCGGTCCGATCACGGTTGCGTTGATGAGCAACAACACCGGGAAGTCGATTGCGACGGCAAAGGTAGACGGGGTCGGGACGGAGTGGAAGCGGTACACATTTACGCTGCGGACGGGCAAGGTGGAGGCTTCGTCGGACAACCACCTGATGCTGACCGTCGGGCACCCGGGCAAGCTCTGGATCGATGTCGTCTCCTTGTTTCCGCCGACCTACAAGAATCGTGAAAACGGCAATCGGGTGGACATCATGGAGAAGCTGGCGGAGATGCATCCGCGGTTTCTGCGACTTCCGGGCGGAAACTATCTTGAGGGCGACCAGATCGACGAACGCTTCGACTGGAAGAACACGATCGGGCCGCTGGTGGATCGACCCACGCATCGCAGTCCGTGGGAGTACACGTCGTCGGACGGCATGGGCCTGCTGGAGTTTCTGGAGTGGACCGAGGATTTGAATATTCAACCGGTGCTCGCCGTGTATGCGGGATATTCGCTCAAGGGCGACCACATCCGGCCAGGACCGGCGCTGACGCCGTTTGTGGACGACGTGATGGACGAGCTTGAATTTGTAACCGGGGATGCTGCAAATACGAAATGGGGCGCGGTGCGCGCAAAGCTGGGGCATCCGGCGCCGTTTCCGCTCACCTATGTCGAGATCGGCAATGAGGACTGGTTCGACAAATCGGGCAGCTACGAGGGCCGGTACGCGCAGTTCTACAAGGCGATCAAGGCCAAGTACCCGCAGCTGCAGCTGATTGCGACGGCGCCTCTGAAGCGCATGAAGCCCGATGTGCTCGACGATCACTACTATCTGCGCACGGACGAGTTTCTGTTGGACCTTGCGCACTACGACAAGATCGACCGCAGCGGACCGAAGATTTTTGTGGGCGAGTGGGCGACGCGGGAGGGCTCTCCGACGACGAATATGGGCGCGGCTCTCGGCGACGCGGCCTGGATGACGGGCATGGAGCGCAACAGCGACCTGATCGTGATGGCCTCGTACGCCCCGCTGTTTGTCAACGTGAATCCGGGTGGGATGCAGTGGGAGTCCGACCTGATCGGCTACAACGCCATGCAGAGCTACGGTGCGCCGAGCTTTTATGCGCAGTCGATGTTTGCCCAGTACCTTGGGACGGAGGTGCCGACCTCGACGATGACGGGCGGCGACGGGCACATCGCGTATTCGGTGACGGATGACCCGGCGAAGGGCACGGTCGACCTGAAGCTGGTCAACACGCGATCGACACCGCAGCCGATGGAGATCAGTCTCACTGGGGCGAACCGCATTGCGCGCGAGGCGACGCTGGTGACGCTGGCGGGCAGCAATCCGGAGGAGACCAACACCATCACCGCGCCCACCCGGATCGTGCCTTCGACGACGAAGCTGCGCGGAGCGGGAACGCACTTTGAGCACACCGTGCCGCCGTACTCGGTCCAGGTGATCGAGCTTTCGACGAAGTAGACAGGGCAATTTATCCTCTTGGGATGTCTACAACGACTCGGCCAGGGGAGCGGGATTTTACGGGGTTGGCGGAGGTCTATACTCTGGTGCCGGTGTATCGGACGGTGACGGCGGACCTGGAGACGCCGGTGAGCGCATTTCTGCGGATTGCGACGGGCGAGCCGGAGGCGTTTCTGCTCGAGTCGGTGGAGGGTGGCGAGCGGGTCGGGCGATACACGTTTATTGGGATCGAGCCGTATCGGCGCATGGTGGCGCGCGGTCGGTCGATCGTGGTCACGGAACGCGGAGCCGTGGCCGCCAAAGGTGGAGCCCGGAGCTCGGAGCCGCAGAGGTTTGACGGCGATATTTTTGAAGAGTTGAAGGCGGCCCTGGGGGGGCATCGGCCGGCGACGCTGCCAGGGCTGCCACCGTTTACGGCGGGGGCGGTTGGGTTCTTCAGCTACGACGTGGTGCGGCAGATCGAGCGTCTGCCGGAGCTGGCGGCCGATGAACTGGGTGTGCCGGATGCTTACCTGATGTTTTTCGATCAGGTGATGGCGTTCGACCATGTGCGCAAGGAGATTTATCTCATCGCGACGGTGGATCTCTTGCGCGAGGAGATGGACGGAGCTTATGGGCGGGCGGTGGATCGGTTGGACCGGATGGAGGAGCGGTTGCGGCGGGCCCTGCCGGCGGGGACTCGTGGTCGAAGCGGGCCGGGCCTGGGCGCTCTGCAGTTGACGCCGCGAACTCCCAAGCCGGAGTATCTGCGGGCCATCGATCGGGTGAAGGAGTATGTGGCCAGCGGGGACATCTTTCAGTGTGTCTTGTCGCAGAGGTTTGATTGCGTTCCGGAGGTGGAGGCTTTTGAGATCTATCGGGCGCTGCGTATTGTGAATCCTTCGCCGTACTTGTATTTTCTGCGGTTTGGGATGGGTGCAGGAGAGGGAGAGGAGGCTGCTCGAACGGCGCACCTGGTTGGGTCTTCGCCGGAGCTTCTGGTGCGGGTGAAAGGTCGGCGCGTGGAGTATCGGCCCATTGCGGGGACACGCCCGCGGCATGCGGAGGAGGCGGAGGATCAGCGGCTGGAAGCGGAGCTGCGGGCGGATGCAAAGGAAGTGGCCGAGCACATTATGCTGGTCGACCTGGGTCGCAACGACCTGGGGAGAGTGAGCGAGTTTGGCTCGGTAAAGGTGAAGAACCTGATGTTTGTCGAGCGGTACTCGCATGTGATGCATCTGGTGAGCGCGCTGGAGGGCGAGTTGAAGGTTGGCCTGGGTGCGATCGATGCATTTCGAGCGTGTTTCCCGGCGGGGACGCTGAGCGGAGCTCCGAAGATTCGCGCAATGGAGATTATTGAGGAGCTGGAGCCGGCGCGGCGCGGGGTGTATGGCGGATCGATCCTGTATGCGGACTTCAGCGGCAATCTGGACAGCTGCATTGCGATCCGGACGTTGTTTATGGATGGGGAACGAGGGTATATCCAGGCGGGTGGCGGGGTGGTCGCGGATTCGGTGCCGGAGAGCGAGTACGAGGAGAGCCGGAACAAGGCGCTAGCGGTGGTACGGGCGATTGAGCGAGCTCGGGGGATGGGGTGAGCGGGTGTAGGAGGGGGCTGGGCTGACGCGTCTACTCGGGAGACTCTTGCCTGGTCTGTTGGAGAGCCCACCAGATCCCTCCGGCGATCTGGGTGGCGCCGATGACGCGGGTGAGGTTGGGCTTGTCGGTGAGGTAATGCATCAATTTGCGCCACGGTGCGGGGCCCTGGCGCCAGGCGCGGGCGTCGCGAGCGGGATGGACGAGGGCCATGATGCCATCGCCGATCAGGACCATGGCGGCAAAGTGTTTCGTGCGAGCAGACAGTGGGAGCACGGGAGACCTCTTGTGGGTTGGAGGCGGGAGCGCAGGCGGGCGTTGTCTCGGACGGGCTTCGAGCATTTCTCCTGATGATGTGGCTCAGGACAAAGTTGCGGAATGCCAGTTTTCTTGGAAAAAACTGGCGCCATCAGAGTTGGCTTCGATATACACCTTCAGGAGAACTGCTGTAGCTGGAGCGGGCAAGAGCAAGAACAACCGCAGATTTTCTTTGGGAATAACAACAAGAAGGCTCTCTATGAGAGCTACAGGTAATTTGCTCTAGGCGGACGGGTCTGGGGTTGCTGGCGGCGGCGGGGCTGGTGCGGGCGGGCGGACTTTGCTGCGCTGGGTGCGGAGGAAGTCTACGAGATGCGTGACCTCGTCGGGAGCGAGGACATCGCCGAAGGGTGGCATGCCGTTGCCACCGTCGTGGATCTGGCGCTCGATTTCAGCAGATTTGAGATGACGTCCGACGCCGGTGAGATTTGGGCCCTTGTCGGTGCCGGCGAGGTTGACGCCGTGGCAGTGTTCGCAGCCTTTTTCGTGGAAGAGGGTGGCTCCGGCTCGGCGGTCCGATTTCGAGGACGCATGGACGGTGGTGGGTGCGTGCGGGGTCAGGAGGAGAAAGGCGGATGGCGAGAGGAGAGCGAGGAGGAGCGCTGTGCTGCGAAGACGAGGGGCCATGAATTTATTTGGATGCCCATGTGCGCGGGCGGTGAGCGAGATTACTGCTGGGTGGCGCTGAAGGCCGTGGGAAGGGGGCCGGAGGGACGGGCGGAGGGAGCGTCGAGCTCATGGGCGTGCCAGACGACGCTTTCGTTGGCGACTTCTGTGTGGTTGCGGAGGTACTCGAGCGCGTAGGTGGAGGCGGTGGGGTCGTCCTTCTGATCGGCGAAGGTAGCGGCTTCGGCGCGAGCCTTGTCTTTGAGGCCGAGGCGGCGGTAGAGGATGGCCAGGTTGTAGTGTGCGGCGAGGTCGTCGGGGTCGATGGATTGGACCTGGAGATACTCGTCGCGGGCCTGCTCGTACCTGTGCAGCTGGTAGAAGGAGAAGCCGAGTTCGCGGTGGGCGTCGCGGGAGCGCGGGAAGGCTTTGGCGACGGCCTGGAGGTCGAGGATGGCGCGGTCGAGGTCGCCTTCGTTGCGTTCCACGAGGGCTCGGTAGTAGAGGGCGCGAGCGTTGCCGGGGGCGAGGCTGAGGCTCTTTTCGAGGTGTGGACGGGCGTCGGCGTATTTCTCCCAGGCGATCTCGACGATGGCCATGTTGGTGTAGGCGTCGGCGTAGTCGGGACGGAGTTTGGCGACCTCGGAGAAGGCCTGGACGGAGGCGGCGTACTGCTGGGCGTCGAGCAGGGCGATGCCGTAGTTGTTCCATCGCATCCAGGTGGGGATCTGGGTTGGGATTTGGGCTGGGTTCTGGGTTGGGTTCTGGGCTGGGGCGGACTTGGTATCGGCCGGTCTGGTGGGTGGGGGGGTGGGCTTGTTTTCGCCTACGGCGATGGTCCGGGAGCTCGACGCCATGTCAATGACGGGCTGGTCGTAGTGCTTGCCGGCAGGCATGTTCATGCCGAAGTCCATGAAGTGCTGGTCGAAGCGACGGTATTTGACCGTGGCGGTGATGGTGACGGGGCCGCTTGCGGGCATCTTGAAGGCGTAGCGGACGAGCTGCGATCGGCCGGACTGCACGGTATTGGTGTAAGCCACGATGTGCGTGTTCCAGACCTGATGCTCTGCGTTGAGGCTGCCTTTGGTGTTGATGAGGCGGTTGGTGAAGGAGTGGGCGCGGTCGTCGAGGTCGCCGTCCGGTTTGAGGAAGCCGGACTCTTTGAGGATTTTGCCGGTGGCGTCCTTGACGGTGAAGTCGACCCAAGACTCGTACATGTCGCGCTGCTCGGGCACGTGGGAGTGGGCGATGCCCTTGTTCTGGATGACGACATCGGCGGTGATGGTTTCGCCGGGCTTGACGGTGTAGGCGACGTCGCCGAGGGGGGCGCTGACGTTGGGCAGCGTGCCGCCGCCGGGCATTTCGCCGTGCTCGATGGCGAAGAGGTCCACATTGAAGACCGAGGCCTGGAGGAACTTGACGATGCGCTCGGCCTGCTCATCGAAGCCGTAGAACTTGGGGATGATGGTGTTGGCGCCGAGCCAGCGGTGGCTGGCGAGTTGGCCGTGCTTGGCGCCGGGGTCGGGGAGCCTGGCCGGTTCGCGTTGCATGTGGCAGGTCTCGCAGGTGGAGACTGTTTCTTTGGTGTAGAAGGGCAGCGGCGACTGCTTGGCGAAGGAGGAGTTTTGCCACTCGTCGTAGAGGGAGATGGCGCGCTGCCACTTGTAGTCGTTGAGCTGGCGGGGGATGGCGGCCTTGTGGCAGGTGGAGCAGAACTCCGACGTGCGGTAGAAGGGCTTCATGACGGCGGCGGAGTGGCGATCGAGGTGGGCCAGGATCTCGCCGTCCGAGACCGGCCGGGTGATGGGTTTGCCGACCTCGTCCAGGAGCACGGCCGGGGTGCCGAGGACGTACGATCCGGTGCCGCGCGTGTCGATCTGCTGGACGGAGTGGCAGACCGAGCAGGTGACTCCGTCGGCGTCAAAGGGACGACGCTTGGTGGAGCCCTGGGTGAGATTGCCGGCGACGACGGCGATGGGGTCGTGGCAGCCTTCGCAGTGCCGGGAAAACTCGACGCCCTTCTCGTTGTTCAGAAGGTCGACGTTGCGGAGATACCAGGGGGCGCGATTGGCGTTGGAGTGGGCGGACTGGCGCCACTGATGTTCGGACTCCTGGTGGCAGTGGCCGCAGTATTGCGCCGTCGGAAAGCTTTTGGGGTCGAGGAACTCGCCGGTGTCGGTGGTGAGATTGGATGGGAGGAAGTGGGCGTTCTCACCGAAGTGATCGTTGTACTTCTCGGCGACCTTTTCGCTGTACGCATGGCGTTTGGCGACAGCCTCGTCGGTTGCGCTGCCCGCTTTGACCGCCGATGGGACGAACGCGAGCAGGACGGCTACGGCGGAGAGAGCGGCCAGCGTCTGTGCGAGGCGGATGCGATCGATTTTAGGAGGGATCTGCGGCATACGCTGCGGGCGAAGGTGCAAGGAGCGACGCTTGCGATCGAGAAAACTCATGCGCGCGCGCCACTACAGATAGTAGCGAAAGCTCCGGATGGTACGCCTCCACCTTTCGGAGGAGGCGAGGACCGGAGCTACTTGGCGGAATGGAGCTACTTGGCGGAATGGAGCTACTGTGCGGTCTGGATCGTGGCGGGGCGGACGTCCTGAACGGCGGGGTAGTAGCCCTTCTTGGCGATCACGTCGAGGTTGGGCCGGAGGACTTTGACCTCGATGGTGCGGTACTTGCCGTCGATAAAGGGCTCGTGCGAGTAGTAGCCGACGGTGTACTGGGTGCGGACTTCTTCGGTGATGCGAGCAAAGCTTTCTTCGATCCCCTTCTGGCGAAACTCGGGATCGATCTGGCCGCCGGTGGCATTGGCGTAGACGGGAAGGATGTTGTCGCGCATCTGGAAGGGAAGGTGAAGGCTGTTCATAAAGCCGGTGCCGGGGATGGTGGGCAGATCGTGAACGAGGGTGGCGTAGACGGCGATCTGATTGGTCTGGAGATAACGGATGAGTTCTTTCTGCTTGACGGTGGAGCCGTATTCCTTTCCGTCCGAGATGACGTAGACGATGCGGCGACGACCGCGGCCAGCGCGCGTGGTCTGCTTGGCGGCTTCGAAGATGGCGTC
This sequence comes from uncultured Acidobacteriaceae bacterium, assembly GCA_964236945.1. Lineage (GTDB taxonomy): Bacteria > Acidobacteriota > Terriglobia > Terriglobales > Acidobacteriaceae > Edaphobacter. Next base: position 79,107 of record CAXSGC010000001.1, read on the forward strand.
GTTGAGGGTGTGGACCTCTTTGGGGACGTTGAGCTGATTGCTCTGACTGGTGCCGTGGGACGTGTTGACGTTCGGCATGATGTGATCCTGGGCGCCGTTGTTGAGGTTGATATTTTGTGACAGGGGACCCGAGGTGTAATTCATCGCTCCTTCACGACCTGAAGTTTTGGAGCGATCGATGACGGCCTGAAGGCGGGCGCTCTGGCCGGCGAGGAAGTCCGGATTTTGCAGCTTGGGGCCGTTGTTGTAGGTGATGACGGCGACTTCGTCGTAGGTGGTGAAGGCTCCCTGGATGGCGCCGAGGGCATTGTTGATCTTTGCCATGGTGTCGAACGCGACGGACTGGTCGATGACGAGGGCGACCGAGAGCGGGAAGGGGTCGACGGTGAACAGGCGCATCTGCTGGCGGGTTCCGTTCTCGTAGACGCGGACGTCGCGCCAGGTGATGCCGGGGACGAGGCGGCCCTTGTTGTTCTTGACCGTGAAGGGGACTTCGACGAAGTTGACTCCGACGCTGAGGGTGAAGGCCTTGGTACCTTCTCCGGCGACGGGGAGGTCGGGCGCGGCGCCGTCGTCGGCGTGGGTAGCGGGCGGAGTGTTGGCGAGGCTTGTGCCGGGAGCGTTCGGGTCTAGAGAGTTTGCGTCAAGGGCGTCCTGCGCGGCGGAGGGCGGGGCGGTACCGATGCCGGGGGCGATGGCGCCGGGGGCGGGCAGGGTCGTCTGTGGTCTCGGGGCGTCGGGAATCTGGGCTTGCGGGGAAGCTGACGCGGATTGCTGCGGAGATGGAGCGTCGGGAACGGCTGCGGAGGTTTGCTGCTGTTGCCCCATTGCTGGCGCGAGGAGTGCGAACGTGCCTGCGAGTATGCTGAGCCTTGTCACCGATCTAACCACCTGTCTGGCGCCTGTGTGGCACCTGTCCGGCACCTGCCTGGCACCTGTTGCAGAGCTCCCGCCAGCTATGCTCCCGCTGGGTTGGTCCTCTGCTAGCTTACCAGCGCGGGTTGTCTCTCCTGAGCGAAGGTGCTGACAGCGGCGCCGGAAGGTGGGAGATGAAGGGACGCTCGCTTCCCGGACACCTCCATCGTCTAAGCTCCTATGCGGTCCTTTTCCCGAGCTCTCGTCCTGTTCACTTCCCTCTTTCCTCTCTTTCTCCGAGCGCAGGAGGCGCCCATGCCCGGCGGTCCACCGCCTGAAAGCTCAGCCAAGCCGCAGGAGATCGAGGGTCTCGACACGCAGACGCTGAAGGTGAATGTGAATCTCGTGAACGTGTACTTCTCCGTTCGCGATAAGAACGGGTTCATTACGAATTTGCACAAAGACGATTGCTCCATCTTTGAAGACAAGGCGCCGCAGGTGACCAAGAACTTTACGCAGGAGAAGAACCTGCCGCTGACGATCGGGATTTTGCTGGATACGAGCGGGTCGCAGATGAACGTGCTGCCGCTCGAGCAGGAGTCCGGTGCGACATTTTTGAGGAGCGTATTGACGCCGAAGGACGAGGCCTTTCTGATCTCGTTCGATATCAATGTGGACCTTCGGGCCGACTATACGAACTCGCCTCGCGAGCTGAAGCGGGCGCTCGATAAGCTAACGATCAACACCGGCGCAGGAACCGGTTCAGTCACGGGAAATGGGCGGCCGCGGGGAACTCTGCTGTACGACGCGGTGTACCTGGCCGCGCACGACAAGCTGCGACAGGAGGCTGGGCGCAAGATCGTGGTGATGCTGACGGACGGTGGCGACCAGGGCTCGCAAGAGACGTTGAAGACGGCGACCGAGGCGGCACAGAAGGCGAATGCGATCGTGTACGTGATCCTGATTGCGGACAGTGGTTTTTACGGTGGGATGTCGCTGGGGTACACGGGCGACCGCGACATGGAAAAGCTGGCGACGGACACGGGCGGGCGGGTGATCAACGTCGGAAACAACGGCAAACGGCTGGAAGAGGCGTTCCAGCAGATTCAGGACGAGTTGCGAACGCAGTATCTGGCGAGCTACACGCCGACGAATCTGAAGCTGGACGGCGGCTTTCGGAAGCTCGAAATTACCTGCGGAAAGGGTTTGAAGGTGCAGACTCGGCGAGGCTACTACGCGTTGGCGGGGGATGCGGCTGACAAGGATTAGGCGGGATCGTGGGATTCTGTGTTGGGGGGGGTCAGGCTCTGAGGGCGCCGGTGTAGATGGCCATGCCGGCGACCGCGTCGACGCCGATCTGATCGAGAGCGTCGATTTCGGATTGGGAGCGGATGCCACCGGCGACGATGAGCTGGCGGGCGGTGGTGGCGCGCAGGGTGGCGGCCACATCGAAGGGGAAACCGGACATGGTGCCCTCGGTGTCGACGTGCGTGTAGAGGAAGGCGCCGCAGAAGTCTTCGAGCCAGGTGATGGCGACTTCGGGGGTGAGGCTGACGGTATCTTTCCAGCCGCGGACGGCGACGCGGCCGTCTTTGGTGTCCACGGAGAAGACGAGGCGGTCTTCGCCGAGTTGCTGCTTGAGGTCGGCGGCGAATGCCTTGTTGATGCCGTCGGCGGAGAAGAGAGAGGACCCGAAGATGACGCGTTGGGCGCCGGCGTCGAGGAGTTCTTGCGCATCGGCTGCGGAGCGGAGGCCACCGCCGACCTGGCAGGGGAGTTGTTTGCAGATGCGCTCCATGAGCGCCTGATTTGAGCCCTGGCGCTTGGCGGCGTCGAGGTCGATGAGCTGGACGAGGGGGTATTTGGAGAAGCGCTCGATCCAGGGATCGAAGTCGTCGAAGGCTAGCTTGAGGGTCTCGCCCTGAACGAGTTGGACGATCTGGCCGCCGAGGAGGTCGATGGAGGGGATGAGCATTTAGCCTTTTAGCTCCTAGCTGATTTGTTCGGTTCTTGCGCTAGAGCAGATCTCCTGCGGGTGTTGCTATGGAGCCGGAATACCTGTGCAGAGCCGTTTTCCTTGGGAGAAAACGGCGTTGGGACCCTGTGGCTCCCTATACATCGAGAGGTAATTTGCTTTAGCGATCGAGTGCGGTGAAGACGGCCTGGACCTCGGAGTCGAGACTGGCCGTGGGGAGGTCGTGGAGGAGAGCGGTGAGCTCGCGTCGAAGCGTAGCGTTGAGCTTTCCTGTGCGCTGGATTTCGGCCAGGAGGGTGCAGATGTGGTCCTGCTGCGCGCCGAGATGACGAAGGGTGTGGAGAAGCGCGTAGAGGCGATGGTAGGCGGATGGCAGGCCGGGACGCGCTGCCGTGGTGGCAGATTCCTGACAGGGCTTGGCGGGTGTCGGCATGGGTATGCTCCGACGTGTTGGATGCACCTTGAACTGTGCAAAAAGGGAGGGGGTTAGCAGGGCAGGCGGACGGGTATCCCGGCGTGTTGGAGTTCGGCTTTGAGGGCGCGGGAGCTGGTGATGCCGAAGTGGAAGATGCTGGCGGCGAGGGCGGCGTCGGCTTTGCCGCCTCCGGGTGCGTGGCTGAAGACGTCAGCAAAGTGCTGCGCAGAGCCGGCTCCGCCGGAGGCGATGACCGGGATCTGGACGGCTTGGGAGACGGCGGCGGTGAGTTCGCAGTCGAAGCCGGCGCGGGTGCCGTCGGCGTCCATGGAGGTGAGGAGGATCTCTCCGGCGCCGCGATCTTCGGCCTCACGGGCCCAGTCGAGGAGGCGGCGGCCGGTGGGTTTGCGGCCGCCGGAGACGTAGACTTCGGCTTCGGCGATGGGGTCTGTGGAGGCGGGGTTGCGGCGGGCGTCGATGGCCACGATGACGGCCTGGGCGCCGAAGGAGGAGCCGATCTCGGAGATAAGCTCGGGGCGGGCGATGGCGGAGGAGTTGATGGAGACCTTGTCGGCGCCGGCGTTGAAGACGGCCGCGGCGTCCTCGGGGGAGCGGATGCCGCCGCCGACGGCGAAGGGGACGAAGAGTTTTTCGGCGGTGCGACGGACGGTGTCGAGGAGGGTGCCGCGGCCTTCATGGGTGGCGGTGATGTCGAGCAGGACGATCTCGTCGGCGCCGGCGGCGGCGTGGCGGTGGGCGAGCTCGGCGGGGTCTCCGGCGTCGATGATATCGACGAACTGGACGCCTTTGACGACGCGTCCGGAGCGGACGTCGAGGCAGGCGATGATGCGTTTAGTCAGCACGGGCTGCGAGTCTTTCGGTTGCGGCGAATGGCCTTTCGTGAAGGTGTATACGTCGGGCTTTCAGCCCTGGGTCTTGCATTTGTTCGCAACCTGGGCCGTTGGCCCAGGCTGGTGTAGAGCGAGCCTTTGGCCCGCAAAGGATGGATACGGTTAGAAGGAAGCTGCTCTAGGAACTGGCGCTCATGCCCACGCCTACGACGGGGCATTTGGCGGCTGGGTCTGCGGCGGGGCTGGCGCCTACGCGGCCGAAGCCGAGGTCGTCGGCGCCGAGGAAGGAGATTTTGTGGTGGCGGCTCATGGCGGCGAGCTCGTTGTGGACCATGTGCATGGCCATCTGGAGGGCGTGGACCGAGTCCGCTCCGCCGGCGGGGGTGACGTGGTCGCGGCCCAGGGCGGAGATGCGGTAGGGGCAGGCCCAGCCGCGGGCTTCGACGGGAAACGGCTTGCCGAAGGAGACGGTCAGCGTGGCCTGGTGGCCTTCATGGTCTAGATCGAGAAAGCGCTCGGCGATGGTTTCGAAGGGGATGAGGTCCATGCCGGTCCAGTTGGCGGCTTCCTGGGGGCGGACCATCTCGACCGTTCCCTCCATTTCGCTCGGGACGACTTCGGTGGCGGTGGTCATGGGCTGGGATCTCCTCTGTATGTGATGTTAGAGGCTGAGGAAGTTCTTCAGGATGCGGAGGCCGGTTTCGGCGGATTTTTCGGGGTGGAACTGGACGCCCATGACGTTGTCGCGCTCGACGGCGGCGGTGAAGGGGCCGCCGTAGTCGGTGGTGGAGGCGGTATCTTCGCTGACGGGCGCGCGCCAGGAGTGGGTGTAGTAGACGAAGGAGCCGGGGGCGATGCCGGCGAGGAGTTTGGAGCCGGGGCGGAGGTTGTCGAGGGAGTTCCAGCCGACGTGCGGGGACTTGAGGGCTGTGTTTTCGAAGACCTCAGGGAAGCGCTCGCAGCGTGAGCTGAGGTGGCAAAGGCCGTCGGTGGATTCGGCTTCGGTTGAGCCTTCGTAGAGCCATTGGAGGCCGACGCAGATGCCGAGGAAGGGGGTTCCACGGGCTATGCTGTCGCGGGTGGCTTGGGTGAGTTGGAGGTCGTGGAGGAGCTGGGTGGAGCGGAAGTGGCCTACGCCCGGGAGGACGATCTTGTCGGCTTTGCGGACGACTTCGGGGTCCTGGGTGATCGTGATGTCGGATGCGCCGAGGTAGCGCAGGGCCTTGACGACGCTGGTGAGGTTTCCGGCTTTGTAGTCGATGATGGCGATCATGGGTTTGGTGGGTGGGGGTATGGGGCGGGCTTTCAGCCCTTGTTGTTGGCGTGGGTTAGGACCTAGGCCTTCGGCCTAGGCTGTTATGTTGTCGGGCCTTTGGCCCTTTGTAATCAGGAAGCGTCCGGCGGTGCCGGAGGACGGGCCGAGGTAGCGCAGGGTCTTGACGACGCTGGTGAGGTTTCCGGCTTTGTAGTCGATGATGGCGATCATGGGTGTTGATGGGTGGGGGTATGGGGCGGGCTTTCAGCCCTTGTTGTTGGCGTGGATTAGGACCTAGGCCTTCGGCCTAGGCTGGTATGTGATCGGGCCTTTGGCCCTCTTGGATGCTGTAGGACCAAAAATTACATTTACCTGCGCGAAGTCGTCAGCCTGCCGAGCCTTCCCACATCAGTGCGAAGAATGCGGCAAGGGTTAAGAGCGTTCCCAGAACGCGCCTCCAGCCCAATCCCAACAGTGAGAGAACCAGATTAGCTGGAATCAGGGCGAACGATGCCACCATTACGAGAAACCATGGTTTCGACCACCAAGGCATACGTGGGTAGTACGCGAGTAGGACTAAGACTCCGGAAGCATTCAGAGCGAAAACACTTGCACCGCTTACACAAGCAACCGTGCCCAGCAGGGGGCGACGATCGCGGAATGTGGTCACAGCAGGCCTTTGGTGCTGGGGAGGAGTTCGCGCATGCGTTCGTCGCGGGAGGTGGCTCCGCGGAGGGCTCGGGCGAAGGCTTTGAAGCTCGCTTCGATTTTGTGGTGGTTGGAGCGGCCGTAGAGGACTTTGATGTGGACGTTGCAGCGGGCGCCGCGGGCGAAGCCTTCGAAGAAGTCGGTGACGAGTTCGGTTTGGAGGTCGCCGACGACGGGGACGTCGACGAGGGTTTCGACGGCGTAGGCGGTGCGGCCGGAGAGGTCGACGGCGGCGACGGCGAGGGTCTCGTCCATGGGCATGACGAAGTATCCGGCGCGGAGGATGCCGCGCTTGTCGCCGAGGACTTGGGCGAAGGCTTCGCCGAGGGCGATGCCGGTGTCTTCGACGGTGTGGTGCTGGTCGACGTCGAGGTCGCCCTTGACGGTGAGCGAGAGGTCGAAGCCGCCGTGACGGGCGAAGAGTTCGAGCATGTGGTCGAAGAAGCGGATGCCGGTGGAGACGGTGTAGGCGCCCTGACCGTCGATCGAGAGGCGGAGGTGGATTTCGGTCTCGGTCGTTTTTCGGTCGATGGTCGCAGTTCGGATTGTAGAGGTAGGATTTGTAGCCGTTGAGGTTACGTTTACGGCATGGCCCTGCGACGACGCAGTCTCTGCTGAAATCTCAACGTTTGAGATTAGACCGGATGGGGTTACATTCTCTGGAGTTGCGTTTAGGGGCGTGTCCATTGCATCTCCCTGAGGGTTTCGGTGAGGGCGGCGATGCCTTCGGTGACGTGCGACTCGATGCCGACGGTGATGCGGACGCAGCCCTGGCAACCGGGGTCGGAGGAGCGGTCGCGGAGGAGGACGCCTCGGTCGCGCATGCGGCTGACCAGCTCCTGGTGGCGTGGGCCGACTTCGAAGAGGACGAAGTTTGCCTGGCTTGGCCAGTAGCGGACGTTGAGCTGGTCGAGGGCGGCCATGATGCGGTTGCGGCCGGCGTGAACCTGGCTGACGTACCAGGCTAAGTAGTCGGCGTCCGCGAGGGCTGCCGGGAGTACAGTGAGCGCGATGCCGTTGACGTTGTACGGGGAGGCGACTTTGCGGACGTAATCGATGAGCTGGGCGTCGCCGGCGAGCATGCCAAGGCGCAGGTTGGCGAGGCCGTATGCCTTTGAGAAGGTGCGGCCGACGACGAGATTGGGGATGCGACCGATGTCAGGGAGGGCCGTGTCGCCATGGAAGTGGAAGTAGGCCTCGTCGACGAAGACGACGGCGTGCGGGGCGGCCGCGGCGATCTCAGAGATGTGTTCGCGGGAGACGACGGCGCCGGTGGGGTTGTTGGGCGAGGCGATGAGGATGAGTTTGGTGCGAGGCGTAATCGCGGCGAGCATGCCGGCGAGCGGGAAGCTGAGCGTGCTGTCGGACTGCACGCGGCGGAGATGGGCGGTCATCATGCTTGCGCTGACGTCGTACATGAAGAAGGACGGTGTGTTGAAGAGGACTTCGTCGTCGGGTTCGAGGAAGGCGAGCGCGAGGAGGTGGATGGCTTCGTCGACGCCGTTGGTGAGGAGGAGTTGGTCGGGTTGGAGGTGGAAGTGGGCCGCGGTGCTGATTTCGGCGTGCTCGCGCTCGGGGTAGATGGTGAGGGATTCGGCGGAGAGGGCGCGGATCTGACTGAGGACGCGCGGCGACGGGGCGAAGGTGTTTTCGTTGAAGTCGAGGCGAAGCATGGCGCGACTGGCGAGCGGCGGGTGGTACTCGGGCATGGCGAGGACGCGGGCTCGGGGCTGGGGTGCGCCGGCAGCTGGGCGGGGTGTGGTGTGGGCGCGTTCGAGCTCGACTTCCACATTGGTGCCGAGGTTGGCTTCGAGGCTGGTGGGTGTGACGGAGGTGCTCATGGTGTCTCCATGCGGGTGCGAACACTTTCGGCGTGTGCCGTGAGGCCTTCAGCTTCGGCCAGGGCGATGGCGTGCGGTCCGAGCGCCTGAAGGCCGGCGCGAGTGTAGATCTGGACGGTGATGACTTTGACGAAATCGAGCACCGAAAGGCCGCCGCGGATGCGTCCGGCGCGGCCGGTGGGGAGGACGTGGTTGGGGCCGGAGATGTAATCGCCCATCGACTGCGCGGAGTGCGGGCCGACGAAGACGCTGCCGGCGTTCTGGATCCAGTCGAGGTCGGCGGCGGTGTCGACGGTGAGGTGCTCGGGGGCGAGCCGGTTGGTGAGGGCGTGAGCCGTTGTAACCGATTCGGTTACAAAGACGTAACCCTGGGCGGCGAGCGATTCCTGGGCGATCTCGTTGCCGGCGGATTGCCGTTTGGTCTCGGCTAGGACATCGTCGGCGAGCGTCTGGTTGGCGGTGATGAGGATGGCGAGGGCTTCGGGGTCGTGTTCGGCCTGGGCGACGAGATCGGCAGCGATCAGGGCGGGCGAACCGGTCTGGCTGGTGACGACGATTTCGGTTGGGCCGGCGGGCATGTCGATGCCGCAGACGTTCTGCACGATCGTCTTGGCGGCGGTGACGTAGAGATTGCCGGGGCCGACGATCTTATCGACAGGCTGGATGGTTTCGGTGCCGTAGGCGAGTGCGGCGATGGCCTGGGCGCCGCCGATGCGGTAGAACTCGGCGACGCCGGCTAGGTGGGCAGCGGCGAGAGTCTCGCGCGCGGGCCGAGGGGAGCAGACGACGATGCGGGGGACTCGGGCGACCTGGGCCGGGGTGACGGTCATCAGGAGGGTGGATGGCAGAGGGTAGCGGCCGCCGGGGACGTAGCAGCCGACGCTGCAGAGTGGGCGGACGATCTGGCCGGTCTGGACGCCGGGGGTATGCTCCGCGGTCCACGGCTCGGGAAGCTGCGCGGTGGCGAAGGCGCGGATGTTCTTCTGCGCGGTCTGCATGGCCTGTTGGAGAGCCGGGGCGGTCTCGATCCAGGCTGAGCGCATCGCTTCCGCCGAGACGCGCATCGGCTGATCGGCGCCGAGGCCGTCGAAGCGACCGGCGTACTCGGTTACGGCTGTGTCACGGCCCTGATGGACGTCGGCGAGGATGGTGCGGACTGTGTTTTCGACCTTGGCTGTGTTCACGGCGCCGCGCTGCTCCAGACTGGCGAGAAGCTTCTCGGTGGCGGCGGCGTCGGGACCGGAGGTTTTCAGAAGCTTCATGATTGGCCGGAGGTTAGAGGACGACTTTGCTCAGTGGGTACTCGACGATACCGGTCGCTCCAGCCGCTTTCAGGCGGGGGATGACGTCGCGTACCTGATGCTCTTCGAGGATGGTGTTCATGGCCACCCAGTCGGGGTCGCTGAGCTGGCTGACGGTGGGGGAGTTGAGAGCGGGAAGAACGCCGAGGATGGTTGCCTGATCAGACTTGTGGGCGTTGAGCATAAGGCCGACGCGGTTCTGTGCGGCGATGGCGGCGTTGAGCATGAGCGAGAGATTTTCGATCTTCTCCCGCTTCCATGGGTTGCTGAAAGCGAGCTTGTTGGCGATGAGCTGGGTCTCGCTTTCCATGAGGGTTTCGATGATGCGAAGGCGGTTGGCGTGGAGGGAGGAGCCGGTCTCGGTGACCTCGACGATGGCGTCGGCGAGGGTTGGCGGTTTGACTTCGGTCGCACCCCAGCTGAACTCAACTTTCACGTCGATTTTCTTGGCCGCGAAGTAGCGTTTGGTGAACTCGACGAGTTCGGTGGCGATGGTCTTGCCGGCGAGATCTTCGGGGCGTTGAAAGGGCGAGTCCTCCGGGACGGCGAGGACCCACTTGACGGCGGAGCGGCTTTGTTTGGAGTAGGTGAGCGACGTGATGCGTTCGACATCGCTCTGGTTTTCGAGGATCCAGTCGTTGCCGGTGAGACCGGCATCGAGCGCGCCGTGCTCGACGTAGCGGGCCATCTCTTGCGCGCGGACGAGCATGCACTCGATCTCATCGTCGTCGATCGTGGGGAAGTAGGAGCGGCCGTTGGCGAAGATGCGCCAGCCCGCGCGCTCAAAGAGGGCGAGGGTGGCGTCCTGCAGGCTTCCCTTGGGAATTCCGAGCTTGAGCTTGTCTGGCATGTACTCTCTTTCGTCCGGGTGTTTGCGTTGCTTCTTTTAAGGCGCGAGCGTCGTCTCGATCGCCAGTGGGACGGGTTTCGTGAAGCAGCTTACGGTTCCTTCGTGGCAGACGAGGCCATCGCCTTCCACCTCCACTTTGAATAGGAGAGCGTCGTTATCGCAGTCGGCGGAAGCTTCGAGGATGCGCAGCCGATTGCCGCTGGTCTCGCCTTTCATCCACAGCTTCTGGCGGGTTCGGCTCCAAAAGGTGACGAAGCCTGTTTCGAGCGACTTCCGGTAGCTGACTTCGTTGAGAAAACCGAGCATCAGGAGCTCGCCGGACTTTGCGTCCTGGACGATTCCCGGAACGAGGCCGTCCATCTTAGCGAAATCGATCTTGGGATCCTGCATGGTCGAGTCTCGTTTCCTCTAGCCTGGGTTTGAGGTGTTGTTTGTTTCTTACGCGCAATAGAAGGGCCCGCTGCGATCTGTGTACGCTGGCGGGCCGTGGTCCGAACCTTTGATGTGAGTGTTTCGTTACTGGATCACATCGGACGGGTAAGCCGCCAGCACAGAGTGCGCGTGGCTGGAATGCGACCGATGGAGGTGGTGCAGAAAGACGCTCATGCGAGTTTTAGCGTATCGCCGGGCCTTGGAGCTTGTCAAACCGGGATGTTGCGAGGCGGCGTTGTGTTGCTTGACGGAAGATTTCCGGACGTGTGACTTGCGCGTGGGAACTGTTGCACAACAGGACAGTCTTGAAGTCAAAGGCCTGTTTTGCCGATAACCAGGGTAAGGAGGCAGTAGGGTTGCCGGAAGAAGGTCAGCGGCGATGCTATCGTTGAATGTTGGAAGTCGCCGCGGTGTATGGGCACCACCTGCGTCACTTCGAGGTATCGGGGTAGATAGAGTATGGCTGAAACAGCAACGACCCTTCGCAAGACGGCGCTGAACGGGATGCATCGAGCGGCAAAGGCCAAGATGGTCGATTTTGGCGGATGGGATATGCCGGTCGAGTACTCCGGGCTGATCGCGGAGCACATGGCGGTGCGGACCGCGGCGGGCGTCTTCGATGTGTCGCATATGGGGGACATTCAGCTGCGCGGGCCGGGGTCGTTGGCGGCGATCAACGAGCTGTGCATGAACGATGCGTCCAAGCTGGCGGTCGGGCAGGCCCAGTACTCGGCGATGCTGACGCCGGCCGGAACATTTGTGGACGATGTGGTCGTTCACAAGTTGAGCGACAACGACTACCTGATCGTCATCAATGCGGGGACGCGCGAGAAGGATGTGGCGTGGGTGCGGTCGCGGATCGGACGTATGCCGGGTGTCCATGTGAATGATTTCAGCGACTTCTACACGCAGTTGGCGATCCAGGGGCCGCGGGCGCAGGAGACGTTGCAGAAGCTGACGCCGGTGGATCTGAGCGGGATCAGGAATTACTGGTTTACGTGGGGTCAGGTGTGCGGTTTGCACAATGTTTTGATCGCCCGGACGGGGTATACGGGCGAGGACGGATTTGAGATTTATGTGCCGAGCGATGAGCCGACGAGCGCGCGCGTCTGGACGGAGGTGCTGGAGGCGGGGCGGGAGTTTGGGATTTTGCCTTGCGGCCTGGGCGCCCGCAACACCTTGCGGATGGAGGCAGCGATGGCGCTCTACGGGCACGAGATTTCGGACGAGATCAACGTGTTCGAGGCCGGTCTCGGTCGGTATGCGAAGCTCGAAAAGTCGTCGTTTGTGGGCAAAGACGCTTTGCTCGGCGTGCAGGCGGCAGGAGGTCCGGAGCGCAAGCTGATCGGGCTCGAGATGGTGGAGCGCGGGATTGGGCGCGATGGGTATCCCGTGTTGTCCTTGCAGGGGGCCAAGGTCGGGGCGGTGACGAGTGGGTCGCCGGCGCCGTATCTCAAGAAGAACATTGCGATGGCCTATGTCGGCAAAGGCTTCGCCGAGTTGGGAACAGAGCTTGCGGTCGAGGTCAGGGGACTTCCGGTGAAAGCCAAGGTGGTCGCTTTACCGTTCTACAAACGAGCAAAGAAGACGGCGTAGTCTGCTGTCGGGGCGAACCGGTCGGAGCACTACAATCTATAGAGACGGAGGTAAGCACGGACGCATGTCCTACCCTGAGCAGTACCGGTATACGAAAGAGCACGAGTGGATCGAGGTCTCGGGCGAGATTGGGACGATCGGCATCACGGATTATGCCCAGGATTCGCTGGGGGATATTGTGTTTGTGGATCTGCCGCGGGTCGGTTCGGAGATCCAGGCGGGGTCGACGTTCGGTTCGGTGGAGAGCGTCAAGGCTGTGAGCGACCTGTTTGCGCCGGTGACCGGAACGGTGCTCGAGGTGAATGAGGCGCTCGCTTCGGCGCCGGAGACGATCAACGCGGATGCGAACTCGACCTGGCTGGTGAAGGTGGAGATGACGGATGTCATGGAAGCGCAGAGTTTGCTCAGTGCTTCGGAGTATGAGGGCTTTATCAAGGAAGAGACTGGGCACTGACGACCATGCGATACCTTCCGAAATCACCGGGTGAACGCACCGAAATGCTGGCCGAGATCGGCGTCGAGTCGATCGATGAGCTCTTCTCGACGATCCCGAGTGAGTTCTATCTGCGGCGTGATCTCCATGTTCCGCGGCAACACGGCGAGTCCGAGATTGTCGATCGCTTCCGTGAGTTTGCCGCCAAGAACGCTGTCGGGTTTGCGAGCTTTCTCGGGGCTGGTGTGTACAGGCACTACAAGCCTGTGCTGATCGACGCCATTGTGCAGAGGGGCGAGTTCCTGACGAGCTACACGCCGTATCAGGCGGAGATTTCGCAGGGAACGCTGCAGGCGATGTTTGAGTTTCAGACCATGATCTGCGAGCTGACCGGCATGGAGATTGCGAACGCGTCGATGTATGACGGATCGACCGGTGCGGCGGAAGCGGTGATGATGGCGGTGCGGGTGACTGGGCGATCGGGCGCGGTGGTGGCCCGGACCGTGCATCCGGAGTATCGCGAGGTGATCCGGACGTATGCGCAGCACCAGCAGATTCCGATGACCGAGGTCTCGTATGGCAGCAACGGGCGGGTCGATCTTGCGGCTCTCGATGCGGCGATCACGTCTGACACGGCGTGTGTGCTGATCCAGTCGCCGAACTTCTTCGGCACGATTGAGGACGTTGCGGCCGTCGCGGGGATCGCCCACGCCAAGGGCGCTCTGCTGATCGTTTCGATCGCGGAGGCGATCTCGCTGGGGATCGTGAAGCCGCCGAGCGAGGCGGACATCGTCTCGCTGGAGGCGCAGAGCTTTGGCGTGGCCCTGAGCTATGGAGGACCTTATTGCGGCGTGATTGCGTGCAAGGAGAGGTTCTTGCGGCAGATGCCAGGGCGGCTGGTGGGCGAGACCAAGGATGCGGATGGCAAGCGAGGGTTTGTCCTGACGCTGTCGACGCGCGAGCAGCACATCCGGCGCGAGAAGGCGACCTCGAACATCTGCACCAACCAGGCGCTGGTGGCGCTGATGGTGACGGTGTTTCTGACGGTGTACGGCAAGGAGGGTCTGCGGGAACTGGCTGAGCAGAACCTGGCCAAGGCGGACTTTGCCCGGCGCACACTGGCTGAGGCTGCGGGAGCGAAGGTGCTGTTCGACGGTGCGCCGCGCTTCCACGAGTTCGTCCTCAATCTCTCGGAAGGGGCAGAGCGGACAAACGCTTCCCTGCTCGATCGGAAGATCATCGGTGGTTTGCCGCTGGCCAAGTGGTATCCGGAGCTGGGCGAAGGCGCGAGTCTGTGGTGCGCGACCGAGGTGACGACGCGTGGGCAGATGGAGGCGGCAGCCGAAGCGCTCGCGGCGGCTGTGTCGCACGAGGTGGAGCTTGCCCAGCTTGCGGTTGGAGCGGCCAAGTAAGCGTGGACATCGCGGCGATCGAGGGCGAGGAGCTGACCGCGGTCGAGTTCGTTCTGGACTACCTGCAGCTGCGGTTTGAGACGCCGTCGCTGACGCTGTACGCGTGGCCTGCGGTGCTCTTGAGCGACTTCTCGGTGGCGTTCGGCGAACCTGAGTACAGGAACGCGTTGTGCGCGCAGATCGGCGAGAAGGTGGAAGAGGCGGTGCTTGAAGAGGACGACGCTTTGACGCTGAAGCTGGAGAACGGGACAGTGCTGGCGCTGAGCCTGCGTGAGGAAGATCTGGACGGTCCGGAAGCCGGGATGTACTCGGCGACAGGAACGGCGGCAGATCAGGTGGAGTTCTGAAAGGTGGATGCGATGGCGACGACAGGATCGGTAATGGACGCGGTGCAGGAAGCTGGATCGACAGAGAAGTTCGTTGGCACGCCGAAGAAGGCGACGACGCATGTCAACCAGAATGAAGGCTTGATCTTTGAGAAGAGTTCTGCGGGAAAGAAGGGGTATCGGTTGGCCGAGATGGACGTTCCGGCGGTCGATGCGGCCAGGCTTCTGGGGGATCAGGTGCGGACCGATCTAGGGGTGATGCCGGAGCTGAGCGAGATCGAGATCCTGCGGCACTTTACGCGGCTTTCGACGTGGAACTACGCGATCGACCTCGGGATGTATCCGCTTGGGTCGTGCACGATGAAGTACAACGGTCGCGTGAACGAACTCGTCGCGCGGATGGAGGGGATCGCGGAGGCGCATCCGTATCAGCCGGAGTCGCTGTCGCAGGGTGTGCTGGAGATCATGCAGGTGCTGTCGGATGCGTTGATCGAGATTACGGGGATGGACGCGATCACCTTGCAGCCCGCGGCGGGCGCGCATGGGGAGTTTACGGGGATTCTGCTGGTTCGGGCGTATCACCAGTCGCGCGGCAATCCGCGGCGCAAGATCATTATCCCGGACTCGGCGCACGGGACGAACCCGGCGACCGCGGCGGTTTGCGGGTACGAGGTGGCGAACCTGAAGTCGAACGCTCAGGGCATGGTGGACCTTGCGGAACTGGAGCGGATGGTGGACGAGGACACGGCGGCGCTGATGCTGACCAATCCCTCGACGATCGGTGTGTTTGAGTCGGACATTGCCAAGATCGCCGAGATCCTCCATGCGAAGGGTGCTCTCCTGTACATGGATGGGGCGAATATGAATGCTCTGGTCGGCAAGGCTCGACCGGGCGACTTCGGCGTGGATGTGATGCACCTGAATCTGCATAAGACCTTTTCGACGCCGCATGGCGGTGGTGGTCCAGGTTCGGGACCGGTTGCGTGCAAGCGGATTCTGGAGCCGTTCTTGCCGACTCCGGTGGTCGCGAGCAAGGCGGATGGGACGCTGACGCTCGACTACGATCGGCCGGAGACGGTTGGGCGCGTTCGGATGTTTTACGGGAACTTCGGCATGTTTGTCCGGGCGCTCGCGTACATCCTGGCGAACGGTCCGGATGGCTTGCGGCAGACGACCGAGGACGCGGTGTTGAACGCCAACTACATCCGAGCGAAGCTGGAAGGGACGTTTGACCTGCCGTACAAGACGCGGTCGCTGCATGAGGTGGTGTTCTCGGACAAGCTGCAGGCGAAGAACGGCGTCAGGACGGGCGACATGGGAAAGCGGCTGATCGACTACGGGTTTCATGCGTATACGGTCAGCTTTCCGTTGGTGGTGAACGGCGCGATGATGATCGAGCCGACCGAGAGCGAGAGCCGTGAGGAGCTCGATCTCCTGATCGACGCGTTGCGGCAGATTGCGCGCGAGGCGGCTGAGAATCCGGAGCTGGTGAAGTCGGCTCCGCACTCGACGCGGCTGAGACGTCTGGACGAGACGGCGGCGGCGCGGAAGCCGGTGTTGCGTTGGAAGGCTCCTGTGGCTCAGACGCCTCTGACCGTGGACACGGCGGCGAAGGAGTGGTAGGGCTGTGAGCGGTCTGACGCGTGGAACCGCGAGGCCGATGCGGTCGTATGATCCTGTGCGGTCCAGATCTTGTTCGGTCCAGATCTTGCGGCGAGGTGAGTTCTTATGTTGCAGAGTGAAGAGGTTTACACGGTTGGGATGAGCCCGGCGCAGCGCGCGTGGTTTGCGATGGAGTATGCGGCGAATCGCAAGGACGAGGTTTTAGGGGTGTTGCTGGCCTTCTTTCTTGGGACGTTTGGGGCGCATCATTTCTACCTTAGGCGGAATGGCCTGGGGGTGTTGTATGCGCTGTTTTTCTGGACGGGTGTTCCGACCTTGTGCGGGTTTGTGGAGTGCTTTCTGATGCCGGGGCGCGTGCGCGGCTTCAACTTTCTCGAAGCGTCGTTGATTGCGAACCGGGTTTCGGCCGGCTTCCCTGCCCCGTTTGCGGGACAGGCTGGGGCGGCGGCGATGCAGGTCGGGCTTCTAAGCTGTCCTGCGTGCCGGGGTGTGGTTGAGCCTTTCGCTCGATTTTGCACGCACTGCGGGGCGGTGTGCTCGCCCGTGGTTGCGGCCTAGCCGGGGGTCTCCCCCACCCCCCCACCCGGGGGGGTGGCCTTGGGATAAGTCCTCTAGAATGTAGCGGATGCGCTCCTATGGTGTCTGTAACTTATTGAACATTAGACGTTTGCGTCCAAAATAGCCAGAATCAACAACTTACAGCAGGTTTCGGACGCCGATGTGGCCGCCTCAGCTCGTATCGGGGCTCCGAACACGCACTTCCCTGCCCCTGGAAACAGGTGCTGGGCGCTCTGGTTTTTGAGTCTCTGTCGACGCGGCCGGCAGTTCCCGGGCAGACGGAGTGCCTTGCCCGATCTGCTATTTCCAGTGTAACGAAAGCGAGAGGGTCACTACGCCACTTTGCTTGCAGATTTCTGGCGAAGGAAGGAGTGATACGGTATGTCCATGCTGAACGCCACGGCCCTATCGTTGACGGAGTATCTTCAGACGAGCTTTCGGCCGGATCGCGAGTATGTGGATGGCGAGGTCTGGGAGCGCAATGTGGGGAAATGGGAGCACGCGAGAGTTCAAGCTTTGCTGGCGATCTGGTTTGGGAACCATGAAGCCGAGTGGGGGAATTTATGTTGCGACGGAGCAACGGATACGTGTTTCGTCGGATCGCGTGAGGGTGCCGGATCTCGTGGTGGTCCGACAAGGACCGCAGCCCGAGGTGCTGACGTTGCCGCCGCTGCTCGTGGTGGAAATTTTGTCGCCTCTGGACAGCTATTCGGACACGCAGCGGCGGGCCGAGGATTACCGGCGGATGGGTGTGGAGACGGTTTGGGTGATCGACCCGGAGACGCGCAGTGGGCGGATGTGCGTGGGGGAGCGGTGGATTGGGGCGGAGCGGATGGAGGTGCCGGAGACGGCGATCTATGTCCATCTCGCGGAGATTTTTGAGGGTATTGGCGACCTCCTTTGATCATCGTCCTGGTCAGACGCCGCTCGGCTAAAGCAAATTACCTGTCGGTGTGGTGCGGGAATGTTCGTGCAGAGCCGTTTTCCTTGGGAGAAAACGGCGTCGATACCCCTGGCTCCCTATACACCGACAGGGGATTTGCTCTACAGTGACGCATTTCAGTTGTCAGTTCCGATAACCCTTTTCCTGGCCAGTTTTCAGCTCTCAGTTGTCAGTTCTGATAATCCTCTTTCTGTACAGTTCTCATGTAGGCGCAAAGCGATAATGTCGTAGCTCTGCAAAGCCAAAGTGTCGCTGCCCCATCCTGAGTCTAGGGTCGGAGGCGGCAGATGGGTTGGCTGAAGATGAGTAAGCAGGAGTTACGACGGGTTGAGGTCTTGACCGAGGTACTGGCTGGTCAGCGGACGACGGAGTCGGCAGCAGGCGTGTTGGGCGTGAGCGTGCGGCAGGCGCAGCGGCTTGTGGCCAGGTACCGGGATGGCGGCGGCGGAGCCCTGATCCACAAGAGCCGCGGTCGGCCGGCAAGCAACAAGTTGGGCCAAGGCGTTCGTGAGCTGGTCCTGGAACTCGTTCGTCAGAACTACCGTGACTTCGGGCCCACCCTTGCAGCGGAGGTTCTGCTGGAGCGCCACGGAGTCGAGGTGTCACGCGAGACCCTGCGCAAGTGGATGGTCGAGGCCGGCGTTTGGCTGTCCCGCAAGCAGCGCAGGAGCTTCCATCAGCCAAGGCTGCGACGCGAGTGCCGGGGTGAGCTGGTGCAGATCGATGGCAGCGAACATCGCTGGTTCGAAGGCCGGGGCGAACCCTGCACGTTGCTGGTGTTCATCGACGATGCCACCAGCAGCTTGATGCAGCTGCGCTTCGTTCCGAGTGAGAGCACAGGCTCTTACTTCGAAGCGTTGCAGGGATATCTTTCCACCCACGGGTGCCCGGTGGCCTTTTACTCGGACAAGCACTCCGTCTTCCG
This sequence comes from uncultured Acidobacteriaceae bacterium, assembly GCA_964236945.1. Classification (GTDB taxonomy): domain Bacteria; phylum Acidobacteriota; class Terriglobia; order Terriglobales; family Acidobacteriaceae; genus Edaphobacter. The sequence continues at coordinate 97,406 of CAXSGC010000001.1, forward strand.
GGTCAACAAGCCTGATGCGAAGGGCGGCTCAAGTATGACGCAGATGGGCCGCGCGCTGGCCGAACTGAACATCGAGATCATCTGCGCGAACTCCAGCCAGGCCAAGGGTCGCGTGGAGCGAGCGAATCGCACGCTGCAGGATCGGCTCGTAAAGGAGTTGCGGCTGGAGAACGTATGCGACATGGACACCGGCAACATGTTCCTGCCCGGGTTCCTCAAGCGCTTCAACGAACGGTTCGCGCTGCATGCTGCAAGCCTGAGAACCTGCATCGGCCTCTCAGCATCAAGGCTGATCGACTGAACGACATCCTGTGCCATCGTGAGCAGCGCTATGTGAGTGATCAACTCACCATGGCCTATGACAGGAAGCAGATCATCCTGGAGCGGAGCGAGCTCTCGGAAGGTCTGGGTGGCAAGTACGTCGATCTCTACGAGTTCCCGGACGGCACGCTCGAAGTCCGATCGAAAGGTCGCACGCTTCCCTACCGCGTGTTCAGCAAGGATCAGCGAGTCAGCCACACTGCGATCGTTGAGAACAAGCGACTCAGCCATGCTCTTACGATCATCAAGGCACAGCAGGATCTGAAGGACCAGCCGAAGGTAGCTTGGTCCGGCGTGGTTTACCTTATGGATGCGTTGCATCTGGTAGCGAGCGATCTGTTTCCTTGGTGGCGTGGGCGGGCAACGTCTATTGGGCGGTGATGGTGACGTAGCGGTCGGTGTTTTCCCAGCGGATGTGGAGTTCGGTGGTGTTTTTGTGGGTGTTTTCGAAGGAGATGGACATGACCTCCTGGGGGCGGGCGAGGGGGTTGCCGATCATGGGGGTGCGGCCGAGGTCCTGGTCCTGGTGGTACACGGTGCCCCACTGGCCGGTTTGCTTGTTGACGATGAGCATCCATGTGCCGGCGTCGGGGAGGGTGTAGAGGGTGTAGGTGCCGGCGGGGACGGAGAGGGTGCCGACCTTGAGGTTGGCGGCGGTGATGAAGGTGGTGGCGGGGTTGGCTCCGGTGCGCCAGACTTTGCCGAAGGGGACGACTTCGCCGCCGATGACTTTGCGGCCGCGGACGGAGGGTGCGTTGTAGTGGACGGTGAGGGTTTTGCCGTCGAGTTTGGTGGTGATGGTGACGGCTGGGCTGAGCAGACGCTCCTTGCCGGTGGGTTGATCCATTTTCATGTGGCCGCCGTTGGAGGGTGGGGTCTGCTGGCCGCCGGGGGTGGGGGTGCCCTGGGCGAGGAGGCTGGAGGCGAGGAGGGCGGGGGCGAGGATGAGGCTGAGCTTGAGGCGTGCGGACATGTGGGTGCGGGTCTCTTTCTGCGGTGCGTTGGTGGAGAGGTTTCAGTGTAGCGGTTTGCGGTGGTCTCTGAAGGGGATGGATGCTTTCGACCTGGAGAGGTCGAGGGTACGGTGACGTTGGAGGTTGCTTTCCGGCCTTGGTTTCGGTGGTGTTTCTGTTCAGTTATCAGTTATCAGTGATCAGTTGTCAGTGTTCAGTTGTCAGTGTTCAGTTGTCTGGGATCGGTTGTCAGTTGTCAGTTGTGTTCCGTTTGGGGGAGCGGCGGGCGTGCTAGGCTTTTAAGGTGTGCGCCCGTAGCTCAGCTGGATAGAGCGGCAGCCTCCGAAGCTGTAGGTCAGAAGTTCGAATCTTCTCGGGCGCACCATCTTTCTTTTTTGCGGATTTTTGGGTGTGTGTTTCGATTTCTCGGGATGAGGGTTGGCGGAGCTATGCGCCGCCGCGTCGGCTTTCCTGTGTTTTGAGCACGATGAGGTACTCGTAGAAGGCTTGGAGGGTGCTGTAGGTGAGGCCGGCGCGGCCATCGAGGATGGCTCCGCGGATGAGGAGCATGTAGAGCCATTTGAAGACGGGGCGGGCGGGGAGCCGGTAGAAGAGGGCCTTCTGGTGGAGGCGGCGCTCGTGAAAGTCGGGGCTGCGGAGGGCGGTGCGGAGGGAGGGATTCTGGAGGCCTTCGCGGCGGGTGATGAGGTCGGCTTCCATGGTGGAGTAGAGGTTGTGTTTCTCGATCCAGTGGCCGATGCCTTTGGAGAAGGGGAAGTGGTCGAGCGGGTGGTGGAGCTGGCGGATGGGGCCGGCGATTTCGAGGACTTCGTTGATGGCGCGGGTGTAGTGGGCGCGATCGGGGCGGACGAGGCGGATGTAGAAGGGTGAGATCTGGGCGTGCTGGAGCCAGGTGCCGAAGAGGAAGTCGCGGCGGCGGAGCTGGAAGGCGGCGGTTTCGGGCGGGCAGGTGAGGACGGCGCGTTGCATTTCGGCGGAGAGCTCGGGTGTGGGGCGCTCGTCGGCGTCGAGGAGGAAGACCCAGGGGTGGCGGAAGCGGAGGGTGTGGAGGGCGGCGTTGCGGTGGCGGGCGTAGTCGTCGAAGAGGCGCTCGGTGACGGTGGCTCCGGCGGCCTGGGCGATTTCGACGGTTTGGTCGGTGGAGTGGGAGTCGAAGACGTGGATGTCGTCGCACCAGCGGACGGAGCGGAGGCAGTCGGGGAGGTCGCGAGCTTCGTTGCGGGTGAGGATGAGGGTGGAGATCAAAGGTGGTGGGTTTCGTGAAGGGGCTGGAGCGAGAGTAAAGCGAGATTTGCGGATAGGCAAGGTGGGGATGGGCGGGGTGGGAAAGAATTTCAGGGTTTCGACGTTCTGAAGGATCGATAGAGGGATTTCTTCCTCCCGTCGGAAGGCGGCTGCTAACACTTGCGGGTGGCGGGCCGGACTTTTGAGCGATGCGTCCGGACGAATGAGCGATTTCGTTCGTTGGCGGGGTCTCTTAGGCTTTGTTTCAAGAGGAGAGCTGAACGGAGCGACCGTCGGCATGGGATGGCGATTCTATTTTTGGGAGCGTCCGGGTTTGGTGCAAGGTCAGAGCGCGACAATTTCACGATTCAGGTCATTTTTTCGGACCAGGGCGTAAATTTTGCTGCGATAGACTGGCTTTACAACATAACTCATAAGACGCTTCCGTGAGGAAGATCGACCCACTCATGGTGCACAGGGAACCCGGAGCAGACTCTCCCTTACGCGCTTCACGCCTAAAGGAGATAGCTTTGAACGTCTTTGCCCTGCTGCTTTCTGTACTTTTTGTTAGCCCTTTTTCTCCCAACACACAGATGAATGCTGTGGGTCCGGTCTCCGGATCGTCGGTCGGGATCTCGATCGGCCAGCCGCAGTTTGGGTTCAACGTGCTTCCGGGCGCGACGCGTCGTGTATTTGCGACGGTGACGAACGGGTCGACGAACCGCGTGCAGTGGAGCGTGGTTTCCGGGTCGGCGACGATTTCGTCGAACGCGGGATCGTGGATCGATGTGACGGCTCCGACGAGCGGAAGTTCGTGCGCGTTTACGCAGGCGACGGGCGGATATGCGGTGACGTCGGCGACGCAGTTTGCGTTGCAGGCGATGTCGATCGATGACCCGAGCAAGACTTCGGTGATCAAGTTCAACGTGTGCAATCCGCCGGTGCAGGTGTCGGTGGTGCCGTTTTATCGGACGCTGTATGCGAACCAGGCGGCGGATGTGCAGAGTCTGGTGACGGGAAGCACGAATCAACTGGTGCAATGGGCGATTACGTCGGCGCCTGTGGGAGGAGATGGGCAGCTCGGGGACAGTACGCTGCGCGACACGGTGTTTACGGCGACGGTTCCAGGGCGGTATGTATTGACGGCGACGAGCATGGCGGATGGGCGGCAGACCGCGTCGGCGACGATGTATGTGACGGGGCACCAGATGCCGTATAAGGTGACGCGCAGCCTGTCGGAGCCGGTGGATTGCACGGCGGATCCGGCGATGCTGGGACGTGTGTATGAGGTGGGACCGTCGCAGGCGTTTCGGCGCTTGCAGGACGTTCCATTTCCGACGATAACCGCGGGATCGACGGTTCGGCTGCATAACGAGGACACGACGGGCCAGCACCCGACGGAGTATCACGAGTACGTGCAGATGTCTCAGAAGGGGACGGCGGGGCAGCCGATCCGGATGTGCGGTGTGCCGGACGCGGCGGGCAATCTGCCGGTGATGGACGGGACGAATGCGACGGGGCGACCGGATACCAGCCAGTATGCGTACGGGTACGGTTTGATTACGCTGCACACCAGCTCGGTGTGGACGGTGTATCCGTACTTCAACGGAGCGGAGTACACGGTGATTGAGGGGATCCACCTTCGCAACGCAAAGAACGGCGTTCCATTTACGACGGCGAACGGATCGGCGGCGACCTGGCAGACGTATTCGGCGGGGATTCGGGTCGCCGAGGGGCACAATATCGCGGTTGTGGGCAACGACGTGGAGAACTGCGGCAATGGGATCTTCAGCCTTTGGAATGCGAGCAGCGACTGGGGCGGATCGACGCTGGACCTGCTTTGGGAGGGCAACCACATCCATGGAAGCGGCAATCCGAACGCCTACACGGAACACCAGATGTACTTGCAGGGATGGCGTGAGGTGGTGCAGTTCAACCGCATGGATGGATTTACGAGCGGAGCTCTGGGGACGAACCTCAAGTCGCGCGGCATTCTGGATGTGATTCGGTATAACTACTTCGGCGACGGCGTATCGCGGGACATGGACCTGGTCGATGTGCAGGACGCGACGCAGTTTATGTCGTTCAGCGACTTTGCCTGGGCGTATGGGAATCCTGTAGGGAACCGGTACCCGGCGGACCAGCTGGCGGCGTGGCAGGAGGCGTGGAACTCTCACTTTGCGTACGGAAACATTTATCTGAACAGCTCTTCGGCGGTGGCGATTCACTTTGCGTATGACCACTCGGGAGCGGAGCCGGCGCGCAAGGGCAATCTGTACTGGTACAACAATACGTTTCATGAGCTTTTGTGCCCGGTGTGTACGGGACAGAAGTGGACGTTGTTTGACGGGAGCGAGGGTGGCGGATCTTATGTTCCGCAGACCGAGTATCCGACGGTGCAGGCGTTCAACAACGTGATCTGGATGGACGACCCGACACGGCCGTACTTCCAATGGAACAACTTCGATGCGTTTATCGGCAACGCCGGGAACAACCTGCTGCCGGCGAACTGGGGAGCGAACACGAAGACGGGGGGAGTTGGCGATGGATGGAACGCGGACCCGAATCCGAACGCGTACCAGAATGCGCCGGACCTGGGTCTGCATGTGACGGGATTTGCGAGTCCGAGCATCTCGACGGCGACCTCGATTCCCTTCGACGGCACGACTTGGCTGTTGCAGGCTCCGCAGGCACAGCAGACGCAGCTTCCGATGGCGGTATGCCAGATGCCAGCCCGGTTTGCGTATCTTCCGAGTCTGGGCTACGCGGTTCCTCGGAGTTCGACGATGAATGCGGGTGCGACCGACACGGTGGCGCAGACGGCAACATCGATGCAAATGTCGAGTTCACCGACTCGCAAGACTCTCATCACGCGCTACTCGCTCTGTCGCTGAGGGGGACGCGAGGCTGAACTGTGACGGGATTCGCCCGGGTGGCTGGAGTCGGCTTTATGGAGCCGGATCCGGCGCTCGGGCGCGCTCGCGTTTGCGGACTGAACGCGCGGGCGGTCTCGGCGTGATACGTTCGGAGCGGAGATTGCCGCGTGAACCGAGAGACAGTGGCCCGTAGACGTCCGACGCTGATGTTCGTTCTGGGGCTGGCGCCGCAGAAGATCGGTGGGTTGGAGAAGTTTCTGCGGTACTTTGTCGTTGCGCTCGATGCGGCCGGGTGGGATACGGTGCTTTGCTTTGACGGCGAGATTTCGCCGGAGTTTGTGGAGTATGTTGGATTTCCCTTTGTCCGTGTGGAGTCGCTCGACCACCAAGGCGATCTTGGGATGGCCTGCGCGGGCCGGTTGTGGAAGCTTCTGCGGAGGTACAAGCCGCAGAGTTTCGTTTATGCGTTTCACGGGGTCATGCGCTGCTTTCCCTGGTTGGCGAGATTTTCGGGTTGCCGCCGTATCTACTTCAACGACCATTCGTCGCGACCTCCGGGGCAGGTTGCGGCGCCGCTGAGTCTTCCCAAGCGATGGATCGGGCGATGTCTGACATTTCCGCTTACGGGAATCTGCAGCGTTTCGGCGTTTACGCGCAGGAGCGGCGAGGTGCTGGGCCTGAGCTCCGCCCCTCGGGTGGTGGTGGTGCCGAACGGTGTGGAGGTTCGGGATTTCGATCCGGGCCGGCGTGCCGCGTTCCGGCAACGTTGGGGACTTGGGGCGGGAGATCTGGTGGTGACGCAGGTCTGCTGGATGGTTGAGGTGAAGGGCGTTGCGGCGATGCTGCGCGCCGCGGAGATGCTGCTGCGCAAACACGGAGGGGTTCGCTTTCTGTTTGTTGGAGATGGTCCGGAGCTCGGGACCTACCGGAGGCTTGCGGCCGAGCTTGGGATCGATGGCGCCGTCACGTTTACGGGTTTGCTGCACAATCCGACGGAGATGGGTGTGTTTGACGCGAGCGATGTGTACTGCCAACCGTCGGTCTGGCAGGAGGCGAGCGGACTTGCCGTGCTGGAAGCAATGTCGCTGAAATTGCCGGTGGTGGTGAGCGACACGGGCGGGTTGCGGGAACTTGTGATGGAGGGGGGGTCTGGTTTGCTGGTACCGGTGGGCGACAGCGATGCAATCTGCGCGGCGTTGGGACGTCTGGTCGGCGATGCGGACTTGCGGCGGAGGATGGGGGCGGCGGGTCTCGAGACTGTGCTTCGGGAGCACCGAATCGAGCATACGGCGCAGAGGTATGTGGAGTTTATGACGGGCTAGATCTGGAGCTGGGCTGGATTTGGGCTGGGCTATTTGGGGATCTAGGCGACTGTGGAGCGCGGCTCGGGGCGACGGTGAAAGAGGCCGAAGGCGCGATTGACGGGACGGGCGATGAAGTGGGGGAGCATGGTGGAGAGGTTTTGGACGCGGGCGAGGTCTTCGGGCTCGAGCAGGCGGAAGAGGTAGGCGAGGGAAAAGAAGACGACGGCGGCGACGAGCATGCCGAGGAGGAGGCCGAAGAGGTTTGGGAGGCGGTGGACGACGAGGTAGGCGAGGGCGGCGGTGGCGAGGCTCAGGAGCGAGACTTTGGTGATGAAGCGCCAGGGAAGCTGGATGTGGTAGAGCCGGATGCCGATGATCCACATGAGGCCGACGGCGATGGTCTGGGCGACGCCCGAGCCGATGCAGGCGCCGAGAGCTCCGAGTGAGGGGATGAGGAGCCAGGCGACGCCGAGGTCGACGAAGGAGGCGAAGACGGTGGTGATGAGGAAGAACTTCTGGGCGTCGTTGCTTTCAAAGAGGTTCTGGATGGGGCCGAGGAAGGCCTTCGGGAGGCAGAGGATGGGGGCGAAGGTGGCGACCAGGATAGCGCCGGCGTACTGCTTTCCGTAGACGACGACGAGCGCGGTGGCGACAAAGGGGGTGGCGATGAGGTGGACGGGGATGGAGCTGAGCGCGAGGTAGCGGACCGAGGCTGCGGTCATGGCGGGGAGTTTGGAGCGGTCGCGGCCGAACTGGGCGAAGATGCTGGCGCCGATGGCGGAGCCGAAGACGGAGGGAAAGACGAGGAGGCGCTCTGCGACGCCGAGGGCGACGGAGTAGAAGGCGAGTTGGCGGATGTCGGGCGAGAGGTGTTTGAGGAGGAAGATCTCGGAGCGGTCCCAGACGATGAGGGTGAGGAGCATGCCGGTGAGGCTTTGGAAGGCGAAGCGGAGCATGCGGGGGGCGAGGTCGGAGGGCGGGTTTGGGGGCGGGTTTGAGGTGGGGACTTCGATCCAGACGCGGCGGAAGGTGGGGACGATGCGGACGGCGAAGTCGACCAGGCGCATGCCGAGCATGGCGGCGGTGATGCCGATGACGCCCCAGTGGAGGATGACGGCGAGGCCGGTCATGATGAAGAAGGTGATGGAGGAGGCGGCGGAGGCGGGGAGATTGGCGTCGAGGCGTTCGGCGGCGACGTTGGCCTGGGCGGAGATGAAGTTGACCATGGCGGGCCAGATGCTGAGCACGAGGAGGAGGGCGGCGACGCGGTAGTCAGGGGGGGACTCGCGGAGGACCCAGAGGACGGCGGCGAGGGTGGCCAGGGTGGCGACGGCGACCTGGACGAGGAGGGTGCGGAGATAGATGGAGCGAGCGGTCGCGTGGTCGCCGGCGCCGAGGAACTCGGCCATGTATTTGCGGGTGGTGGCGGGGAGGCCGACGCTGCCGAGGCTGCTGGTCATGGTGACGATCCAGCTGACGTAGACGATGTAGCCCATGCGGGAGGGCCCGAGCGTGCGTGCGACGGCGATGGAGGTGACGAGCGACGCGACGACGCTGATGGCGTTTTCGAGGCCGTACCAGACTGTGTTGCGGGCGATGGTTTTGCTGTTCACGCGGACTTTGAGCTTGAGATTGAGATGGGGACGGCTTCGGACAGGAATTTGCTCTAGCTGATGCTTTGGAGGGCTTTTTGTGCGTCCTTGCCGGTGGGCGACTCGGGGGCGAGCGCGGCGGCTTTTTTGAGGTGGATGATGGCGTCCGAGTTGTCGGCGAGCTTGCTGTAGGTCATGCCGAGGTGGTACTGGATGGAGGCATCTTCGGGAGCGGCTTTGACGGCCTCTTCGAGGAGATCGCGGGCGGAGCCGTAGACGCCTTTGGCGTAGTACACCCAGGCGAGCGTGTCGGTGGTGCTGGGGTTGTTGGGCATGCTTCTGTGGGCGGTCTGGGCGAGCGACAGAGCGACGTCGAGGTTGCTGTTGCTGTCGATCATCAGGTAGGCCAGATTGTTGGCGGCGATGGGTTGGTCGGGCTGGATTTTGAGGGCGGCCTTGTAGTAATTCTGGGCGGCGTCCTTGTCGCCGCGCGCCTGTTCGAGGGTTCCGAGGATGGCGTTGGCCTGGGCGTCATTGGGGTGCGACTTGAGCCAGTTCTGCCAGGAGTCGATGGCTTTGCCGGGGTCGCCGTGAGCGATCTGGGCGCGGGAGTAGGCCATGACGGCGCCGGCATCGGAGGGATTGAGCTGCATTGCCCTGGAGGCGGAGGCGACGGCGGCGTCGGTGTTGCCGGCCTGCATCTGGAGGATGGAGAGTTCGGTCTGGAGGTCGGCGTTGTTGGGGACTTTGGCGGCCTGGGCTTCGACGCGGGCGAGGGCTTTTTGCGGCTGTTTGTCGGCGAGGTCCATCGAGACCAGGATGGCGACGGTGCGGGCGGAGGCGGGATTGATGGCGAGGGCCTGTTCGAGCAGGGCGCGGGCTTCGGCCGGCTTCTTTTGGGCGAGTTTGAGCTGACCGAGTTCCATGTCGGCCTGCCAGTTTCTGGGGTCGATCTTGAGGGCTTGTTTGAAGTCGGCGTCGGCGCGGTCGAGCTGTTGTTGCGAGCCCTCGGCCATGCCGCGCCAGAGATATCCGAAGGGATTGTCGGGATGGTTGGCGATCGCGAGATCGGCGGCGCGGGTAAGGAGATTGACGTCGCGGCGGGTGAGGGCTACCTGGGCGAGGCCCTCGGCGGCTTCCAAGCTGGACGCGTTCATTTTGGCGGCGTCGGTAAAGGTCTGCTGGGCGGTGTTGAGGTCTCCCTTGGCCAAGGCGGCGCGGCCGAGCAGAAGTTTGACCTGGAGGTTTTCGGGGTTATTTTTCTCTGCCTTCTGGAGGGTTTCGAAGGCTTCGTTCGACTTGCCCTCGTTCATCTGGACGAGGCTTTCGAGCACGGCTACGTCGGGATCGCTGCTGTTGGATTTTTCGAGGTCGGCGGCGACGGATTTGGCTTTGGCGAAGTCCTTGTTCGCGAAGAGGAGGCGGGCGTAGGCGATCTTGAGGGGGGCATTCTTGGGGTGCTTCGACACCAGGTCGGCGTAGACCGAGACCCCGCGATCGAGCTGGCCGGTGTGGAGATAGTAGTTTTCGAGCATCTGCGCGCCCTGGATGTTGTCGGAGAGATCTTCTGTGGCCTGCCGAAGGGTGTCTTCGGCTTTGGCTTTGTCGCCCTGGCGGAGATAGAGCTGGGCCAGGCTGGCGCGGGCCATGAGGTTTTTGGGGTCGGCGGCTACGGCGGCCTTCTGCTGTTCGAGGGCGGCGGAGAGATCGCCCTTGCGCTCGAGCATGGACGCGAGGACAAGGTGGGCGGTGAGGTTTTTGGGGTCGAGGGAGACGGCCTGGCGGAGCTGCTGTTCGGCGGAGCCGGAGGTTGCGGGATCGGAGCCCTGGAGGAGGCCGAGGGCGGTGTGAAAGGCGGACCGGTTGGGGTCGATGACGAGGGCGTGCTGGATCTGCGCGAGGGCCTCGGGGCGGTTTCCTTTGGAGGCGGCGATGCTGGCGAGGAGGGCGTAGGCGTCGGCGTTGTTGCTGTTGAGGGCGAGGACGGCGTTGGCCTGCTCGGTGGCGCGATCGGCTTGTTTGCCGGCGAGGAGGATATTTCCGAGATCGATGCGGGCCTGGACGTTGTCCGGCTGGAGGGCGACGGTGCGGCTGAGTTCGGCGTAGGCGGGCAGCGGCGAACCCATTTTGAGGTAGGTGGTGGCGAGCTGGTAGTGGGCGTCCGCGAAGTTGTGATCGACCTTGAGGGCGTTGGAGAACTGGATCGAGGCTTCCTTGTACTTGCCTTCAGCGGCGTATCGTTTGCCGCTTTCGAGGTACTTGCGCTTTTGGACGTTGGGGTCGTGATGGCAGCCGGTGGTGGCGCCCAGGGCGAGAACGAGAGCAAAGGCGGCGGAGGTGTGGAGACGGGAGGCGGGGGGGAAGGTTTTCATTGTGTTTCTTATGTCCTTATCGGCAGCATCTGCCGAAAACTTTAGGGCCCGAGAGAAATATTGTGCTCGATCGTGCGTCTGGTGCCAGGCCGGTCCTCTGAATCGTTGGGGAGGCGACCTCTTTTTCAGCATCAGACGGGGATAAAGCGGGAGAGTTGCGGGGCCATCAGACCGGTAAATTTCAGGACGCGATCTTTGGCGGCGTCGACGCTCTCATTGGGGGCGATAGGGGTGATGACGCGGACGAGTGCGCCGTCGGTGCGATTGAGGCGCATGGCATCGGCGATCATGTAGGCCTTGGAGATGTACTCGTTGGCGATGCTGCGGCCGTGGGCCTGATACCAGTAGAGGACGAACTGGCGGGACTCGCCGTTGGAGATGACGTACTGGCCGACGCGGTAGGTTTTGCCGTGCGTGTCCTGAAGGTCGGTGTAGCGGGACGACTCAAAGGTCCATCCGGCGCCGGGGAGGCAGTGCTGGGGGGAGTGGATGGTCTGTCCGGTTCGCTGGGTGGCGAAGTATCCGATAAAGAGGCCGACGGGTGGTGTGCGAGCGGCGGCGGGATCGGTGTAGACCCGATTGAGGAAGTCGCCCTTGCCGAGGACGCCGAGCACGGCGTCGTCCATGGGGATGTCCTGTCCGGACCAGGGTCCGATGTCCAACGGCATGGCGCTGACGGGTTCGCTCCGGGGGACGCGGTCGGCGTCGCCGCGGCGATGGAGAAGCAGGGCGGTGGCTGCGAGGAGGAGGACGACAACCCAGAAGCGGGAGGTTTTCATGCTTGTGCCTCCGGTCGGGAACGGTAGACCACCTGCATGAGGCGGTGGAGGAAGTAAAGGCATATCAATGAGATAACGAACATGACCCAGCCTGAGAACTCGTGAAAGAAGCCGACTGCTTTGGAGGGGTCCCAATATTGCACGCAGAGTCCGGTTCCGACGATGCGGGCGGTATTGGCGGCGACGGCGATGGGGATGCTGGCGAGAGCGAGGATCCATCGGCGAGCCGTGGTTTTTTCGAGGAAGTATCCGTAGAAGACGGCGAGGGTGAAGAGGCTCATGAGCGAGCGGATGCCGCTGCAGGCTTCGGCGACCTCGAGACGCATGATGGGCAGCTGGATGACGTTGCCTTCGCGGTAGACCGGAACGCCGAGGAACGGGAGGAGAAAGCTGGCGAGTTCGGAGGCAAGGAGCTGGAGGGGGAAGGTGATCTGGTTGAAGATGATGGAAGGAAAGGGGATAGCGAGCAGGAGGACGGCCAGGGGAAAGCGTACTTCGCGGAGCATGGCGGAGCCGAAGAAGGTCCAGACGATGCCGGCGAGGATGAGGACAAAGGAGGTGCGGGAGAGGAAGAGTTCCGCGCCGAAGACGCCGAAGATGACAAAGAGGATGCCGAGAAGGAGGAGGCTGAGGCCTGCCCAGGAGGGGCGGACGGGGGTGTTGCGGATGGCTGAGCGCTTATCCCAGAGCAGAAAGAGGGAGAAGAAGGGCACGATAAAGCCGTGCGAGAAGTCGGGGATGTTGTACCAGTCGGTGACGAGCTTGACCGCGATGCGGAAGTAGATGGCGACGAGGAGGAGGGCGATGAGAGCGAGGGCGGCCCAGGTGGAGGGCGTGAGTTTGGACGAGCGGATGGGATCCGGAGCCGGGTTGCGGTCTGGATCGAGGTCTGGATCGAGGTCTGGGCTGCGGTCTGGACTGAGGTCTGAATTCAGATTGGGGACGGAAGACCGGGGTGAGGCCGGCGAGAGCACCGCGGCATAGGGCTCGGTCTGAACGCTGGGAGCAGCGGTCATGTTCAGTGCATTCTGCTCCAAAGCTGTTTCCTCCGAGGACTTCTGCTTCTGTTTGGCCGCCTGCCGTTCCGGTCGCACCGGAGTTCAGGGAGCGCTTGCACTGGGAGTATACCCCCCGGGGGAGGACAATTTCGCGGGAGATGACGGCGACTGTCGCACTTTAGTTGTACGAGGCGGGGCGAATTGTGATCGTGTTTGGGAGCTACGTCGCCTATACTTGGGACCTGACCGGGAGTGTTTCCAGCACGGATGTGCCTCTGCTTGTAACGCAACAGGGAGGCGAACGCACTTTTTTGTGGAGTTTCGGGTCTGTATAGGGGAGGAAGAGCGGGACGCATGAAGACGCTGGCGAGTCACGGCACGGAAGAGGAGCTCGGGGGCAAGTTGCGCCGGGGGGTTCGGCCGCGGAGTTTACGGCTTTTCTGCTCTTCTATTGGCATTTTCGGGAATTCTGGCTGGTTTTCCGGGCGTTCTGGAAATTTTGGACGGAGGCCCGCGTCTGTTTCCGTGACACTGCTGCTGCTGTGGTTTTTCGGGTTAGGGCCAGTGGGTTTCTCTGGAAAGCTGACGCTGGCGCAGACCTCGTCGAATGGGGTGAGTTCGCCGGCGCCGGGCACGAGTTCGACTCCATCCGGACAAGCGGCTCCGGCGGCGCAGGCTGGGCCGACGTCTCCGGGAACATCAACTCAAGGGCAGACGACGGCGGCTCCGGACACTGCTCCACCGCCTGGAGGCGCGGCGTTGGGGCCTGCGCCGGCTCAGAGCAGCACTGCGGCGCCGGCGAGCGGGGGGATTCCGGGCGTCAACAATGAGACCTATGTCATTGGCGCCGAGGACAGCTTGCAGGTGACTGTCTGGAAGGAGCCGCAGCTTTCAGGATCGTATCTCGTGCGACCGGACGGGATGATCTCCATGGTGCTGTTGAACGATGTAAGGGCGGCCGGATATACGCCCATGCAGCTGTCGGCCGACATTACGGATCGATTGAAGAAGCTGGTGCAGAATCCGATCGTTTCGGTTGTGGTGAACTCGGTCCCAAGCCAGCGCATATTTATGGTGGGCGAGGTGGGACACGTCGGTCCGCTCAGCCTCCTGCCGGGCATGTCGCCGTTGCAGGCGATTGCGACGGCGGGCGGGTTGAGTCCGTATGCAAATAAGAAGCATATCTATATCTTGCGCGGGACGGGGCCGGCGCAGCAGAAGATTCCGTTCGACTATAAGAAGGCACTCAAGGGCGATAACAGCCAGGGCGTGACGCTGCATCCTGGGGACACGATTGTTGTGCCATGAGATCGACGATGCGAAGTTTCCCAATCTGTGGCTTGCTGGTTCTGTCTCTCCGGTTTGCGGTTGGGCAGGCGGCCCCGACGGCGGTTCCGTCGTCCGGGCCGCGGACCGGTTTGAACATCCCGTGGCTGAACGGCGGTCTGCAGTATGGCTTGAACGCATCGCAGATGTTTCAGACGGGGTACTACGGTGGGGGCGGTGTGTCCAAGCAGGCCAGCGTCTCGGGCAACCTGGCGTTCTCGACCAAGAGCGAGACGGGGCCGTTCAGCCTGGTGTATACGGGCGGGGTTCAGATCCCGGAACAGAGCGACATTTCGACGAACTACTTTCAAAGCCTGGCGCTGTCGCAGAGCCTCCTGATCAAGAGTTGGAGCGTGGGTGTGACGGACGTGGTCAGCTACCTTCCGCAGTCGCCGACGGTGGGGCTTTCGGGCATTCCGGGCACGGGCGATCTTGGGCTGACGCCGGTGGGGATTGGGAGTGAACCGGCGCAGGATGTCTTGACGACCAATTCGACGCGGGTCAGCAACACGGTGAGCGCAAGCGTTGGCCGGCGGCTTTCTGGACGGGATTCGGTAAGTGGAAGCGCCGCTTACGGACTTTTGCACTTTTTCGGCGATACGGGGATCGATAATACGCAGATCTCGGCGAGTGCCGGCCTGAATCACCAGTTTGACCCGCGGACGTCTGCCAACGTCGGTGTGAGCTACGGCATATTTCGCTATGACCTGGCTGGGCACACATCGTTTACGACGCGCGGTGTCAGTGTCGGAGCGCAGCGGCAGGTGACGCGGGCTTTGGGGGTTTCGGCCTCGGGCGGGCCGCAGTGGGTCAACAGCTCGGATCAACTCGCGATTCGGTCGCGACTGACGTGGGGAGCATCGGTCGCAGCCAACTATGCCAAGCGGATCTTTGTGACGCAGATTGCGTACTCGCGCGGCGTGAATGCGGGTTCGGGCGTGCAGACGGGATCGATCTCCGACAGCTTGACGGGGTCGCTTTCGCGAAGCTTTGGGCCGAGCTGGTCGACCTCGTTGAACGCCGGGTTTACGCGATCGCAGGGTTTGGCGTCCACGCCGACGGCCGCCAATGTGGCTGTGCTTGGGATCGCGAACAATGGTTCGATCAGCGGATTTTACGGGGGCGTGCAGGCATCGCGCCGGATCTCCCGGTCGATTTCGGCGACGGGCAGCTATACGGCGCTGACGCAGAGTTTGAGCAATGCATTGACAACGCAGGCGACCTTGAACGGTACTGTGCAATCTTTTGCGTTGGGGATTTCGTACTCTCCACGCCAGACCCATCTTGGGTTCTTTTAAGGAGCTTTATGTTAGGCCACCGCGTTTTGACGATGGAAGATTACGGCACGATGCTGAGGCGGCGCTGGTGGATCGTCGCGATTCCGGCGCTGCTGCTGCCGATGCTTGCGTATGCAGCGAGTTATCTGGTTCCGCCGCAGTATGTCTCACAGACTTTGGTGTTGGTGGAGCAGCAGAAGGTGCCGGAGGACTACGTTCGGCCGGTCCTCACTGAAGACCTGAACTCGCGGCTAGCCTCGATGAGCGAGCAGATCATGAGCCGGTCGAGGCTGGAGCCGATCATCGAGAAGTACAACCTGTATGGGAACAAGAAGCAGACGATGGACGACCGTCTGGATCTGGTGCGCAAGGATATCGGGATCAAGCCGATCGGTTCGCGCACCGGAGGCGTTCCGGGATTTTATATCAGCTTCCGGGCCTCGGAGCCGAAGACAGCGCAGCTGGTTTGCGGCGACATTACGTCGTTGTTTGTGACCGAAAGCCTCCATCAGAGGGAGCAATCGGCTGAGGGGACGACGGACTTTCTGACCCAGCAGTTGAATCAGGCCAAGCGCGTTCTGGACGATCAGGACGCAAAGCTGGCGGAGTTCAAGATGACGTACATGGGACGTCTGCCGGGCGACGACGGAACGAACTCGAACATGCTGGCGAGTTTGGGCACGCAGCTGGATGCGGCGACGCAGGCGCTGAGCCGGATGGAGCAGGACCGTACGTATATGCAGGCGCTCCTCGCCCAGCAGGTGCACGATCAGAGCCTGGCGGAGACGGGCGACCGGCCGGCGGCGGCTCCTGGGGCGCAGCAGACGGAGTTGCGGCAGTTGCAGGCGCAGGAGGCAGAGCTGACGGCGCGCTACACGCCGGATTATCCGGACGTTGTGGCGATTCGGCGCCAGGAAGCGGAGCTTCGGCGGCAGATGGCGGCTCCCGTTGCACCGAGCCCGTCGCGCGAGGCGGCACCGCGGTCCAACCGTCCCGAATCGCCGAGCGTGCAGCAGTTGCGGGCGCAGTTGCGGGCGCAGGAGCAGGCGATCGCGCAGAAGAAGCAGGACCAGATGTCGATCTCCGGGCAGATGCGGGGGTACCAGGAGAAGCTCCATTCGAGCCCCAAAGTGGAAGAAGAGTTCAAGAACATGACGCGGGACTACCAGAACGCGCAGAAGTCGTACGACGATCTCCTGGCCAAGAAGACGCAGTCGAAGATGGCGACCGATCTCGAGCGGAGGCAGCAGGGCGAGCAGTTTCGCGTGATGGATGAACCGAATCTGCCAGATGCTCCGACCTTTCCGCGGCGAAATGTTTACGCGATGGGCGGTTTGGCAGCCGGTTTGCTACTGGGTCTGGGGATCTCCGGCCTCCTGGAGTACCGCGATACGGTTCTTCGGAGTGAACGGGATGTCTGGGCGTTTACGAAGCTGCCGACCCTGGGCGTGATCTCGCTGATGGAAGAGCCCCTGGCGGTTCAAAAGCAGGGCCGACCAAGAATCTTCGGCAGGCGACGAAACGCGGCCGTTCTCCCGAAGCCGCTGAATGTTGGTGGGTGACCCTTATGTATAACAGTTTCTATCAGTTACAGAGCAGTCCGTTCGGTACAAGTCCGGACCCGCGGTTTCTCTACATGATGCCTCACACACGGGAGGCGCTGGCGTGCCTGGAGTATGGGATTTCGGCTCGAAAGGGCTTCACGGTGCTGACGGGCGAGGTGGGGACGGGCAAGACGACGCTTCTGCGGAGGGCTCTGGGTTCGTTCCACGGGCGCCGTGTGTCGACTGCCTTTGTCTTCAATCCACGGCTTGATGTGCTTGATTTCCTGGAGTTTGTCCTGACGGACTTCGGGATTGCGCCGGCGACCCGGACAAAGTCGGGGATGCTCTTGCAGCTGAACCGATGGTTGATTGAGCGGTACCGGATGGAGGAGACCTGCGTCGTTGTAGTCGATGAGGCGCAGAATCTTTCGTGGGATCTGCTGGAGGAGATTCGGTTGCTGACGAACCTCGAGACTTCGTCCGAGAAGCTCTTGCAGATTGTGTTGTCCGGTCAGCCGGAGCTCGACGAGAAGCTGCGGCACCCGAGTGTCCGGCAGCTTCGGCAGAGGGTGTCCTTGTGGTGTCGGACGCAGGCTCTGACGGAGGCGCAGACGCACGCGTATGTCGCGGAACGGCTTCGGATCGCGGGTGCGACGACGCCGCTGTTTTCGGAGGCTGCTTTGGACGCTGTGCACCGGTATAGCCGGGGCATCCCGCGCGTGATCAATCTGTTGTGTGAACACGCCTTGATTGTGGGATATGTCGAGCAGATCCGGCAGATTTCGGCGGCTGTGGTGGATGGGGTTGCGGGCGAGCTGGAGCTGGACGTGCAGCCGTTTCTGATCTCGCACTCGGCGATGAACCTGGGTGGGGCGAGTGCCTCGCGGGCGCCGGCCGGTGCTGCTGCGGGAGGTCTGACGGACGTTTCGAACCTGTCGGAGTTTGGGCCAGAGCTGAGCGTGGAGTCATCCGGGAGGCGAGATCGATGAGCCGAATCTATGATGCGTTGCAAAAAGCGGAGTCCGAGAAGGGCAGCGGGGCTGTCGCGATCGCGGAGCCGAAGCAGGAGCTGAAGTACGCCCGGGCGGCGGTTGCGGAGCTGCACCCGGCACGGCCGGCGGACGTGCCCGAGATGCCGTTGGGCGGGTTTGCGGCCGCGGTGAATGGACGGGCGTCCGGGGCTGTCGACCTGAGCGCGGTTCCGGCGCGGCCGTGGGCGCCTTCGCTCAGGCAGCTTCCCGCGCTGATGGAGCGGGGGCAGGGTGTGGAACAGTTTCGGAGCTTGCGGGCGCGGATTCAGGAGATGCGGGATTTGAAACCGCTGAAGTCCATCCTGATCAGCAGCGGTTTGCCGCAGGAGGGAAAGAGTTTTGTGGCGGCGAATCTGGCGATCAGCCTGGCTCGCAACAAGCATGCCAAGGTCTTGCTGATCGACGGAGATATGCGGCGGTACACGCTGCACCAGCTGTTGGGCTGCGACTCCGAGCCGGGGCTGTCGGAGTATCTGGCCGGAAAGGCGACGGTCACGGAGGTGATGCAGCGACCGGACCTGTCCCAGGCCGGGATGACAAATGGGTCGGGGATGCGGAAGGCGGGATTTCCTGCGATCACCTTTATCGCTGGTGGAAATGGTGGGGACAAGGCGGCGGATCTGTCTGGAAATCACCGATTCGAGGAGCTGATTCAAGCCGTTTCACCGATGTTTGACTGGATCGTGGTTGATTCGTCTCCGGTTTTGCCGGTTTCGGATGCCGTCAATCTGGCGCGGGCTTGCGATGGTGTGCTGCTGGTGGCGCGCGGCGGCGTGACCGATCTGACAACGGCGCAGCGGGCGCAGAGTGAGTTGAAAGCATCGAATCTGCTCGGATTCGTGTTGAATGCTGTGGTGAAGGCGCCACAGCTGGGCACGTATTACGGGTATGACCGAGAGAAAGCGTAAGGGGCCGAGAGGAACGACCTGATGATTCGGCTGTTCAAGGTCTACTATCCGACCCGCACGATCGTTCTTCTTGGGTGCGAGGCTCTGATTGTGAGCGGGTCTTTCCTGCTTGCGACTGCGATGGTGCTCGGCCAGGATACGTTTCTGGTTTTGAACTATGAGTATGGTGCGCTCAAGATTCTTGGTCTGACGATTGTGACGCTGTTGTGCTCGTACTACTTCGATCTGTACGAGCCGCAGCGCATTTCAGAGCGGTGGGAGATCTATTTTCGGCTCCTTTTGGTGCTGGGATTTCTGTCGTTTCTCTTGTCCGCGATCACCTATGTGTTTCCCGCGGTGGACATTGCGCATTCCGTTCTGCTGCTGGGGCTCGCCTTTTTGACGGCAGCGCTGGTCGCGTGGAGGAGCGCGTACGAGTGGATTATCGGGCGCGAGGTGTTTCGCGAGCGGGTGTACATCCTGGGGGCGGGGGAGCGCGCCCAGACGATCCTGCGCATGTTGCGATCGCGTCCGGATGCGGGGATGGAAGTGGTGGGATGGGACGCGGCGCTGCCTCCCGGGGTGGATTCGCGGGCGGCGTTTGGCGATGTCCTGGATTCGTTTCGAGGGAGCAAACCGAAGGTCGATCGGGTGATTGTGGCGATGGAGGACCGGCGCGGGGCGCTTCCGGTTCGGGAGCTCCTGAAGCTGCGGTTTGACGGCGTGGCGATCGAGGACGCGGGGATGTTGCTGGAGCGGCTCTCCGGAAAGTTGCAGCTGGACGGTCTGCGTCCGAGCAACTTCATTTATAGCGAGGGTTTTCGGGTGAAGCCGTCGCAGCAGATTGCGCGGCGTCTGGTTTCGACGATGGCGGCGGCGACTGGGCTTCTGCTGTTTCTGCCTTTTTTGCCCGTGGTGATGCTGATGGTGCGGATCTCGTCGCCGGGGCCGATCTTTTTCAAGCAGACGCGGGTGGGCCTGGGCGGGCGACCGTTCTCGGTGTACAAGTTTCGGACGATGCGGCAGGATGCCGAGGTGGCGGGCGCCAAATGGGCCACCAAGAACGACCCGCGCGTGACCCGGGTGGGGATGTTTATGCGCAAGACGCGCCTGGATGAGATTCCGCAGCTCTGGAATGTGCTGCGGGGCGATATGGGGTTTGTGGGTCCGCGACCGGAGCGTCCGGAGTTTGTTCCGTGGCTTTCCGAGCAGATTCCGTACTTCGACCTGCGGCACATGATCCGGCCGGGGCTGACGGGATGGGCGCAGGTTCGGTACGGCTACGGGTCGACCCTGGCCGAGGCGCGCGAGAAGCTGGAGTACGACCTGTACTACATCAAGCACATGTCGCTGGGGCTGGACCTCTTGATCATGTTTGAGACGATCAAGACGATCCTGCGGCGCCGCGGGGCGCAGTGAGCTGGGTCTTCTGGGCTTCGTTTGGGGTCGTCGCGTACACCTATGCGGGGTATCCGGCGGTGATGGCTGTGCTGGCGCGGGTGCGGCCGCGGCCCTGGCGACGGGTGGTTGAGCCTCGATCGGTCAGCGTGGTGATGGCGGTGCATAACGGAGCGCACCTGCTCGGGGGCCAGATCGAGCATCTTCTGTCGCTGCCGGAGAGCTATGTTCGCGAGGTGATCGTTGTCTCGGATGGGTCGACCGATGGAACGGCGGAGGTTCTGACCGAGGCGCGGGGATCGCGTCTGCGATCGATCCTCCTGCCGGAGCGCGTGGGCAAGGCTTCGGCCTTGAACGCGGGGATGGGGACGGTGACAAGCGAAATTGTCTTGTTTATCGACATCCGGCCGCGAGTGGCCGAGGGTGCGATCGAGCGATTGATGAGCAGTTTTGCCGATCCGACGGTCGGTTGTGTTGCCGGGGAGCTGGTGCTGGACAGCTCGGGTCTGGACGCGGCGGCCTCGGCCGTAAGTGGGGTTTACTGGAGGTACGAGCAGTGGATTCGGAACTGCGAGGCGGCTTTTGACTCGCCGGTCGGGGTGTATGGCGGGTTTTATGCGGCGCGCCGGGCTTTGCTTTCGCCGTTCCCGCCGGGGATTGTTCTCGACGATATGTTTCAGCCGCTGTCGATCGTTCGGCAGGGGTACCGGAGTGTGCTGGATCGCGAGGCGGTGGTGCTGGACGCGTGGCCGGGCAAGGTGGCGGGCGAGTTTCAGCGGAAGGTGCGGACGCTGGCCGGCAACTTTGAGCTGGTGTGGCTGGCGCCGTGGACGCTGAGCTTTCAAAACCGCGTGCTGTTTCAGCTCGTTTCGCACAAGCTGTTGCGGCTGGTTGTGCCGTACTGCTTTGTGGGGATGTTGGTGAGCGCGAGCTGGCTGGGCCGGTTCTCGGGTGGATGGAGGCTGGTTGCGGGGCTGGAGTGGGCTGGGTTGCTGTCGGCTTTGCTGGCGCTGCGAGTTCGGCTGCCGTTGGTACAGCGGTATGCGGCGGCGGGGGGAGCGCTTCTGGTGCTGAACGCTGCGGCGGTTGCGGGATTATGGCGCTTTTTGTTTTCGGACGGGCCGCTTTGGAAGAGCTGGGCTGTGCAGGGAGCTCAGGGTGGGCGCCCAGGCATGGCTGAGATAGAGGCCGGATAGGGCAAAACTCTCATAGAGCGGATCTCCTGGTCCTGTGAGCTGGATGGAGTATAGGAGTGCCGTTTTGATTGAGGAAAACGGCCATGGCCTTCCGTTCCGGGGTACACCTGCAAGAGAACTGCTCTAGGAGCTTGTTGAAATCAAGATTGGAAGGCGGAGGCCGTACCTCAGCGGCTAAAGCCGCGCTGCAAACAAAGCGTTAAGGGCACGGCTGAAGCCGTGCCCTTAAGAGAAACGGAGTAGTTTCAACAACTTCCTAGCCGTAAGGTGTCATCTTGCCGGCGGCGCAGCCTTAGTGGAAGACCTGCTGTTGTACGGCCAAAGCCGCAGATCCCCTTTGGGAATGACAAAACGAAGAGAAAGATCAGATGTATCCCTTCAGGTAATTTGCTTCAGTGGGCGAACATGTTCTGCAGGCGAAGGATGATGTAGACGACCAGGATGAGGCCGATGGAGCTCATGAAGGAGAGCCGGGCCGCGCGGCCCATGCGCATGCGTGCTGGGACGAGGCCGCGGTTGAGCGCCATCTGGTAGATGACCTGCGCGAGGCCGCCGTAGAGGAAGAGCAGCATGACGTAGGCGCGCGAGAGAAACCATCCGGTGATGAGGAAACCGGCGAGGCTGAGCAGGGAGAGTCGCGCCATGCCGCGGATCTGCTCGGCGGAGAGTTGGGCGGGTTCGGCGAGGCTGGCGAGATGGGGTGGGGGTTGCGGCGGGATTGGCGCGGGCACCAGATTTTGGAGCTCGTCATCGTCCTCTGCTTCGGCGAGGAGGAGGCCGCCGGCCCCGGCGGGAGCGAGACGCGCGTGGGCCACGGCAGGTTGCGGGGAGCGCATGCTGAGGTAGGGGTTGGCGGGCGCGTCCTGGATGGAGTCAGGAGTTGCGAGGCCGGCCTTTTGGGCGACGCGGAGGTCGCGAAGGGAGGTAAGGAGGAAGAGCACCCAGAAGAAGAGGCCGAAGAGGCCGAGTTCGGCGGCGCAGACGACCACTGAGTTGTGAGCGGTGATGTAGAAGTACTCGCCGAAGCGCTGGAAGCCGACGCCGAAGACGGGGTGCGAGCGGATGAGTTGCAGGCCGGTGGACCAGGCTTCGAGGCGGTCGGAGCCGGCTTCGACGGAGATCTCGCGGCCGCCGGTCCAGCCGATGGCCATGGAGGCGGCGAAGGCGACGGCGGCTCCGATGAGGGAGGGGATGGTGCCGAGTTTTCGTCGGCTGGCGAGGATGCCGACCGCGAGCATGCCGACGATGCCGCCGCGGGAGTGTGTCAGGAAGAGGCCGAAGGTGAGGAGGCCGACGGGGAGCAGGACGAGGAAGAAGTTCCGCAGCGCGCTGCCTTTTTGCCAGAAGAGGAAGAGGAGTGGGGTGAGGCTGACGAGCGCCTGCGCCAGGTCGTTGGGGTCGTTGATTTCGCCGAGGCCCTGGATGCGGAAGATGGGGATGTCGCCTTCGGTCATCTGCGTGAAGAGGTAGGGGTCGGTGAGCGAGCCCTGATGGAGGGCGAACCAGGCGCGAAGAATGGTGTAAAAGCAGGCGACGGAGAGGACGCCGACGAGCAGGAGGATGTGTTTGCGCGTGCGGACGTTGATGAAGACGAGGAAGAAGATGAGCGCCTGGGGGAGAAAGGAGATGAGAGCGAAGGGAGCGTGGCCGAGCCAGCCGCTGAAGATGATGGAGATAAAGACGGCGGCGCAGATGCCGAGGATGGCAAAGGCTTGCGGGACGCGGGAGAGGCTGGAGCCCTGAAGGGCGAAGACGGAGGTGAGGAGAGCGAGGGCGGCGAGGATGAGTTCGATGCGGAACTCGGCGAGCGCGCCGAAGAGCACGGCGGGGCTGAGGTACGCGGTGAGGACGTAGAGCAGTGTGAAGAAGAGGGCCATAGGGGTTCGCGATGCTGTGGACAGCGGGAGCGGGCTGGGTCAGCGTGAGATGGCGAGGTCCTCCTTGGCTTTGGGGTTGGGGGCTTCGGGGGTGGGGGGTTCGGCGGTGTAGGCGGCTGGGTGTGGGGCGCGGCTCCGGTAGAGGCGCATGTAGGTTTCGGCCATCTGGCTGAGGGTGAAGTGCTGGGCGAAGGCCGATTTGCCGGCGTTGCCGAGGGTTTGGCGGAGATGCGGGTCGCGGGCGAGGCGGAGGATCTCGGGGCTCATCGAGTCGGGGTCGCCGACCGGGGTGCGGAGGCCGGCGCCGGTGTTCCGGACGACCTCGGCCATGCCGCCGACGTCGGTGACGAGCGCTGGGAGTCCGATGGACATGGCCTGGAGGAGGGAGACGGGCAGGCCCTCGGAGGTGGACGACATGGTGAAGACGTCGGCGGCGGAGTAGAAGGGGGCGACCTGGTGTTGCTCGCCCCAGAAGGTGACGGTGCCTGGAGGGGCGACATCGCGGGCGAGGTGTTCGAGGGATTGGCGCTCGTGACCGTCGCCGACGATCCAGAGGTGGAGATCGGGGAGATCGCGTGCGGCGATGGCGGTGGCGCGGATGAGGGTGGAGAGGTTCTTGACGGGGGCGAGGCGGCCGACGAAGAGGAGGGTGAAGCCGGATTTTGGGGGCCGGTCGGGGGCGGGCACCGGCGTGAGCGGGACGATGCCGTTGTAGACGCGGGAGATGCGGCGGGGGTCGGACCAGGGGGCGCGGCGGAGGTTGGCGCAGGTGGCGTCGCAGATGCCGACGACGTGGTCGCAGAGGCGGGAGACAGCGCCGTAGAGCCGCTCTTCTCTGAGGTTGTAGGGCGGTGCGACGAGGCTGTGGCGCGTTGAAACGATGGAGGTTGCACCGGCGAGGCGGGCGGCGAGCGCGGCCTGGAGGGTGGGTGCGGCGTTGTGGCAGTGGACGACCTCTGGACGAAGCTGCTGGAAGGCGCGGAGGTAGGTCGGCAAGGTGCGGACGGGGTTGCCGGTGCCGAGGACATCGACCTGGAAGCCTTCGGTCTGGAGCACTTCGCCGAGCGCGCCGACGTTGGTCTGGGCGAAGATGGAGACGTCGTGGCCGGCGGCACGCTGCACCCGGGAGAGCTGCGCGACGAGCGATTCGGCGCCGCCCATCTCCATGCTGTAGATGACGTGGACGATCTTCATAGGTGGAGTTTTGGTATCGCTCCTTTTGCGGCGGCTTTGGACTCCTCCACTCATTATCGGCTGCGGCGGACGGAACTTGAGGAGTTCAGCTTACCTCTTTGGTGGTAGGCCGAGGGTGCGAAGTGACACTCGATTTGGGGCCGAAAGACGGTAGAGTTACGGTGGAGCTCAGGGGATCGGGGCTCCGGGATGATGTTTGGAGGGTCTGAGATGACGTTTGGAGGGTCCGGGATGATGTTTGGAGGAGAAGTTTGAACTTGCCGCGCAATGCGGAGCTTTGGTTGGAGGGGTACGTGCGCGACCGAGGGCGGCGCTGGCTCGATCGGAGCTCGCCCAAGCGGCTGTGGGTGGCGATCACGGATCACTACGAGCCGATGGGAGGTCAGGTTTCGCGTGCGACGGCGGTGGAGCGGGTGGAGCGGTGGCAGAGGATGTGGCCGGAGATCGCGGAGCGGGCGCCGAGGGATGGTGCGGGACGGCGGCCGTGCTACAGCTTCTTTTACCCGCAGGAGGAGTACGTCCCGGAGTTGCTGGAGCCGCTGGCGGAGATGACGCGGGCCGGCATTGGCGATGTGGAGGTGCACCTGCATCACGACCGGGAGACGGCGGACGGATTTCGGGCGAAGGTCGGGGAGTTTTGCCGGCAGCTGCGGGACGACCATGGTTTGTTGCGGGAGTATGGCGGGCGGACGGTGTTTGGGTTTATCCACGGCAACTGGGCGCTCGACAACTCGCGGCCGGACGGACGTTGGTGCGGGTTGACGGGGGAGATCGGGATCCTGCGGGAGCTGGGGTGTTATGCGGACTTTACGATGCCGTCGTGCCCGAGCCCGACGCAAGCGCGGATTGTGAACCAGATCTATTGGTCGACGGGTCGGATGGATCGGCCGCGGTCGTTCGATCAGGGGGTTGAGGCGGCTCCGGGGGGTGGGGAACGGGGCGCGATGCTGATGATCCAGGGGCCGCTGGGGCTGCGGTTTCGCGGACGTCTGATGCCCCGGATGGAAACGGGCGAGCTGGCGGCGTACGATCCGCCGACCCGGGATCGCGTGGAGCGGTGGCTGGCGTTGGCGCCGCGGGTGGGGGAGGATGCGTTTTTGAAGCTGTACACCCATGGGGCGCGCGAGGATAACGCGGCGGCGCTGCTGGGTTCGGGAGGGGGTTCGGGCGCGGGCGACGGCGGGCTGCTGCGGATGTACGGATGGCTGGCGGAGGCGGCGGCCAGGCGCGGGATGGAGGTGCGGTGGGTGAGTGCGTTTGAGATGTTTCGGGCGGTGGAGGGGCTGACGGGAGCTGGGGCGGCGGGGGCGAAGGGTGCGGAGCAGGATGAGGCGGTGCTTGCGCCGGGCGGAGGTCGCTCGGCTTGAACGTCTTGCTGGTCACGTTTTCGTTTCCACCGGCGGGCGGTGTGGGGGTGTTGCGGGCGTTGAGCCTGGCAAAGTATCTGCCGGAGTTTGGGGTTCGGTTGGATGTGTTGACGGCGAAGAACGCGCCGGCGGTGGGGACGGACACTTCCCTGCTCCGGCAGGTTCCGGCGGAGGTGACGGTGCACCAGACGTGGACGCCGGATCTGCCGTTTGGGGTGCGGAAGGCGATCAAACGAGTGGTGTCGGGGGGCAGGGTTGGGAAGAAAGGCTCGTCGGCGGCGGGGAGCGTGGCGGCCGAGCGCGGGAGCAATCCGCTGAAGGCGCTGGTCGGGAATTTGTTGCTGCCGGACCCGCAGGTGGGATGGCTGCCGTTTGCGTTTCGGGCGGCGCGGAGGATCGTTCGCGAACGGGCGATCGACGTGGTGCTGATTACGGTGCCGCCGTTTTCGACGGTTCGGCTCGTGACGATGCTCCGACGGCAGTTCCCCCGGCTGCCGATCGTTCTGGACTTCCGGGATGAGTGGCTGACGACGACGATGCCTCTGGTGAGCTTCAACAACAATGAGCGGGCGCGGCGGGTGGCGGAGAAGGCCGAGGCGGAGGCGGTGCGGGACGCGACGGCGGTGGTGGCGGTGACCGAGGCTGCGCGCGGGGAGATTGCGGGACGGTACCCGGAGCAGCCGGAGGCGAAGTTTGTCTATCTACCGAACGGGTTCGACGGGGTGCTGCCTCGCGAGACGCCGGCGAGGGCTGGGAGCGGCGAGACGGTGGTGTTGACCTATCTTGGGACGGTGTACGGGTCGACCGATCCGGGGACGTTTGTGGAGGCGGTGCTCGGGCTGCCGGGGGAGTTGCGGGCGCGGCTGCGGGTGCGGTATATCGGGCATGTGGAGACGCCGGCGTTGCGAGCGTCGTTGCTTCGGCTGGGCGAGACGCTGGAGCTGCGCGGGTTTGTGCCGCAGGCGGAGGCGCTGCGGGCGATCGACGACACGACGTACCTGCTCCTGATTACGCATGATCGGATCAACGTCGCGGCGAAGTTCTACGACTATCTCGGCTCCGGCAAGCGCATGGTTGCGGCGGTGCACCCGGAGGGCGATGTGCGGCGGTTGCTGGAGCGGACGCGCGCGGGATGGTGGAGCGATGCGGGCGACGTCGGCGCGATCGGGCGCATGCTGGTGGAGGTCTTGAGTGGAGCGGCCTCGGAGGAGGGTCTGCCGGGGCCGGACTTCGAGGAGATTGCGAGGTTTCACCGGCGAGCGGTTGCGGAGCGGTACGGAGAGCTTCTGACCCGGGTGGCGGCCGGGGCCGGGGCCGGGCGGGAGACGCAGGAGTGACCCGGGTGGCGGTGGTGACACGGTATTTTCCGACCTCGTTTCATCCGTGGGCGGGGCACTCGGCGTACCAGACGCTGCGGTTGCTGGCGGACCGGTGGGCGTTGAAGGTGTTCTATATGGAGTCGCGGTATCCGGAGCGGCTTCGGCCGCGGAGCCGAACGCATGACGCGTTGGACCCGGAGTTTCGCCCCGGTGGCGTCGATGTCGAGTACATCCCGTACCCGGCGCTGCCGCTCGTTTCGCGGCCGCTGAACGGGTGGGTGGCGGCGCGCAAGCTCCTGCCGGAGGTGCGGGCGTTTCGGCCGGACGTGCTCCTGAACTATGTGGTGTATCCGGACGGGTTTGCGGCGTTGCGTCTTGGGCGGGAGCTCGACGTGCCGGTGGTAGTGACGGCGATCGGATCGGACCTGAACCAGATCAGCGATCCCGTGTGCGGGGCGCTGACGCGGCGTGTGCTGCGGGAGGCCGACTCTGTCGTGACGGTCAGCGATGCGTTGCGGAGGAAGGCGCTGGCGATGGGGGCGCGGCCGGAGCGCAGCCGGGCGGTGCTGAACGGATGCGATACTTCGATCTTCTATCCGCGGGATCGGGCGGAGGCGCGAGAGGCGCTCGGGTTGGAGGCCGGGGCGGAGATTGTGACGTATATCGGTCGCATCGATGTGGCGAAGGGCCTGCGCGAGCTGGTGGAGGCGGTGGCGGGGCTGCGGCGGGAGCGGCCCGGGCTGCGATGTTATCTGGTGGGAGACGGGCCGGATGAGCCGGGAATCCGGGAGTTGGTCGCGAGTCATGGGGCGGGGGAGGCGGTGCGGATGGTGCCGCCGTGCTCTTCGACGGGCGTGGCGCAGTGGATGGCGGCGTCGGACCTGGTGGCTCTGCCGAGCTACCGGGAGGGCTGCCCCAACGTGATTGTGGAGGCGCTGGCGTGTGGCCGGCCGGTGGTGGCGAGCGACGTGGGCGGGATTCCGGAGCTGATGAGCGAGAGCACGGGAAGGATGGTGCCGGCGAGGGATGTCTCGGCGCTCGGGGAGGCGATCCGAGCGGTGCTCAATCGCGCGTGGGATGCGGCAGAGATCAGCCGGAGGCACAGCCGCGGATGGACGGATGTGGCGGAGGACGTGTTCGGGATCGTGGAGGGAGTTCTGGAGCGGCCGGGGCCGGGGAGGTAGTGCGCCGACGGCGGGCTGGGATCAGGGCGCATTTTTTAGAACGCGCGGGGGCGGGAGAGCGTCGGACGGAGCGCTGGGTCGGAGGTTTTTCTGGGGACCGGCGTGAGGCGGAGGGGACGCGGCGGGACCTGCGGCATACCGACTTCGCTGAGTTTGTAGAGCAGCGAGCGGTAGCTGATTTTGAGCCACTTGGCGGTCTTCTGCCGGTTCCAGCTGTTGGCCTGGAGCACCTTGAGGATGATCTGGCGTTCCAGATCCTGCGTCGCTTTTTTGGTGATGTGCTTGAGCGAGACGGGTTCGCTGAGGTCGATGTCGGTGGTGATGCCGTTTTTTGGATCTTCGGGCATGAGTTCGCTGACGAGCGCATCTTCGCTGCCGATGAGGACGTAGGAGCGGATGAGGTTTTCGAGCTGGCGGATGTTGCCTGGCCAGTGGTACCCCTGCATGAGGCGGACGGCGCTCTTCGAGAGCAGCTCCGGGGTGTGATGGAAGGCGCGGGCGTAGTGGTCGATAAAGTAGTCGACGAGGACGGGGAGGTCGGCGAGGCGCTGGCGCAGCGGCGGGAGGTTGATGGTGACGGCGTTGATGCGGAAGAGGAAGTCGAGGCGAAACGTGCCGGCTTCGACCTCCGATCGGAGGTCCCCGTTGGCCACCGAGACGAGCCGGGTGGTGATGGAGCGGGGCTCGTGGCCGCCGACCCGGGTAAAGGTGCCGTCCTGGAGTACCTGGAGGAGCTTGGACTGCACGGCGAGGTCGAGGCTGCCGACCTCATCGAGGAAGAGGGTTCCGAGGTGGGCCTGTTCGACGCGTCCGAGCTTGGTGGCGTGGGCGCCGGTGAAGGCTCCTTTTTCATAGCCGAAGAGCTCGGTTTCGAGCAGGGTGTGCGGGATGGCGGGGCAGCTGACCTTGATGAGGGAGCCTCGGCCACGGCGCGACAAGGCATGGAGCAGGTGGACGCAGAGCTCCTTTCCGGTTCCACTTTCGCCCTGGAGGAGGACGGGGACGTCGGTCTCGGCGACGCGTTCGAGCTTGGTGCGAACGGACAGCATGGCAGGTGTTCTGCCGAAGAGGATGTCCAGGGGCGGGAGATTGGGCGGGAGATTGGGCGGGAGATTGGGCGGGAGATTGGGCGGGAGATTGGAGAGCGGGAGATTGGAGGGCGGGAGATTGGGGAGAGGGCCGGGATCGGAAGTGGAGAGCAAGGCGGTTGTCCTATCGGAGATGCGCAGTGGAACACGGAAAGGGCTGCAGTACGAGTGGAGGTAGCACGTTTCGGTCCAATCTGACGAGGGAGCCGGGGAGTGAAGAGAAGGTGGTGTTGGAGCAGTGTACTTGAGTAGGCCGCAGCCGGGTTCGACCGGGGAAAAACTGTCGGTGTGCGCGGTCATTGGAGCTGCGGGCTGTGGGCTCGGAGGAGCGGCTCGGGGGAGGCGGGGCTGGGTAAGTGACTGGAAGGCGGATGGGGGAGTTACGAAAGAGGAAAAGTTTTATCCCTTTATCGGCAAACATTTTAACAATTTTCCTGTGCAATTGCCGTCGGAGCATCTAGAATCCTGCTCAGTTCCCGTACGGTGCGGATTGCTCTCCCCGCTCTCTGTCCGGACGGTTCGACCTGGCAATTTTGGGGGCGAATCGTCGATCGCGTGAATGTGTCAAGGCCTTTGGGACGATGATCCCGAGCCTACAAATCAGGGGTTTTTTCGAATGTCCGCATCTTTGTCGTACTCGATCTCTGCCGCAAGACCCGCAGCTCCCAAATCGCGCATCGGCATTCTTGAACCGGATGCGGACGTCTTGGAGTATCTGCGTTCGACCCTCACAAAATACGCTCTCGAGCCTTTCTCCGAACCCGAGGATCTGGTTGCCGCGCTGGGGAGGGGAGCGGGTCTGGACATGCTCCTGCTGGCGCAGCAGACCCATGAGAACCCCGTGCCTTTGCTGGGCAAGATCCGGTCGGCGTGTCCGCAGCTGCCGATCATTGTGCTGTCGTGCTCGGCCGAACTGAGGGATCTGGAGGCGGTGATCCGTCTGGGGGTGCGCGGGATTGTGATGAAGCCGTTTCTCGGCTCGGACGTGGAGGCGGCGATCGAGGAGCATCTGGCTCTTCTGGACCGGCGGCCTCTCCTGGACGATCCCAAGGAGATCCAGCTGACGGAGACGTACTCGTTTGTGCGATCGAGCAAGCGGATGCGGGAGTTGGAGGCGCAGGCTTCGCTGGTGGCGCGGGCGGATATCCCGGTGCTGATTCTGGGGGAAAGCGGGACCGGCAAGGAAGTGTTGGCGCTGTTTACGCACAAGATGTCGGCGCGCAGCCAGCACACATTTCTGAAGGTGAACTGTGCCGCGGTGCCGGCGGATCTGCTCGAAAGCGAGCTGTTCGGCTACGAGCAGGGAGCGTTTACGGGAGCGGTAAAGACGAAGCCGGGCAAGTTCGAGATTTGTACGGGGGGAACGATCTTTCTGGACGAGATCGGCGAGATGCCGGCCATCTTGCAGGCGAAGCTGTTGCAGGTGCTGCAGGATGGGACGTTTTCGCGGCTGGGCAGCCGGTCGCCGATGAAGGTGGACGTGCGTGTGATTGCGGCGACCAACATCAATATGAAGGAGGCGATGGCGCAGAAGACGTTTCGCGAGGATCTTTACTATCGCCTGAATGGATTTACGTTGAGCATTCCGGCGCTCCGGCATCGGCGCGAGGAGATCCCTGTTCTGTCGCAGTTTTTCATGCGCAAGGCGGCGCAGAGGTACGGTCGGGAGCCGCTGTACTTTTCGGCGGCGCTGATGGAAGCTTTGACCGAGTATCCTTGGCCGGGCAATATTCGGGAGCTGCAGAACGTGATCAACCGGTATCTGGTGCTGGGGGATGAGCGGTCGATTCTCGACGACCTTGCCGTGGAGATCCGGGCGACGGCGCCTGTGTCGGCCGGCGGCGGCGGCGGCGGGGCGGAAGCGCCCGGGGCGAGCGGCGGCGGCCTGAAGCAGATGGTGCGCAGCCTGAAAGGCGAGGCGGAAGCCACGGCCATACAGCAGGTGTTGGAGGAGGTTGGATGGAACCGCAAGGCGGCAGCAAACGATCTGCAGATCAGCTACAAGGCTCTGCTTTACAAGATCAAGCAGTACGACTTGTCTCCGCCCAGCCGGGTGTAGCACAGCGGCTCCCGGTGGGTGAAGTGTTGTACCGCGTCGTCATCCGGTTTGAGGATCATGCGGTTCGCGGGTTTGCGCGAGCGAGCGATCTGGGATCGATCGAGCAGATGCTGCGCAACGATCCGCAGCATCCCCTGGAGTCGATCCGGCTGCAGATGCTCGACGGCGAGACGACGGAGCAGGTGGACACGCGGGAGGCCAAGGCGATCTTCTTTGTGAAGACGTTTGACGGCGACACGCGGCATCGTCCGCTGCATTTTCACGAGAACACGCCCATCATGGAAGGTCTGTGGGTGCGGGTGTGCTTCAACGATAGCGAGACGATCGAAGGCATCATCAGCAACACGCACGACCATGTGCTGGGCAGCGGATTTTTTATGATGCCGACCGACCCGAACGGCAACAACAAGCTGATCTATGTGCTGAAGAGCCGGTTGAGCAATTTCAATGTGCTTGGGCTGCGGAAGGCTCCGCGGGTGCCGGAGTTTTAGGGCAGATTCCCTGTCGATAGAGCCGACCCTTGTGGCGGGCCTTCAGCCCTCTTCCGAGTTTCCCGTCTTTTACCTAGGGCTTCGCCCCAGGCTGGTATATGCCCGGGCCTTCAGCCCGCAAGACGAGGAGCTACGGGCATCGAAGGACCGCTCTAACTACAGTTTTCTACGCGGGGATGGAGCTGCTTTCTCGCGCCCAGCGGATGGTTTTGTCGAGGCCGAAGGCGAGGTCGGCGGTGGGCTTGTAGCCGAAGGTCTGCTCGGCGAGCGAGATGTCGGCGACGGAGTGTTTGATGTCGCCGGCGCGCTCGGGCGCGAAGTTGAGGTTGCCAGTGTAGCCGGTGATGCGCTTGATTTCGCGGAAGGCGTCGACGAGGGTGGTGCGCTGGCCGGTGGCGATGTTGAAGACGCGACCGGAGACCGGGCCGGAGCTTTTGGCGGCGAGGAGATTGGCGCTGACGACGTTGTCGATGTAGGTGAAGTCGCGGCTGGTGAGGCCGTCGCCGAAGACGGTGGGGGTGTCGCCGGCGAGCATCTGCGAGATGAAGCGGGCGAGCACGCCGGAGTATTGGCTCGTCGGGTCCTGACGCGGTCCGAAGATGTTGAAGTAGCGGAGAGCGACGGTTTCGAGGCCGAACATGCGGGTGTAGGCGGCCAGGTAGTGCTCGCCGGCGAGCTTCTGGACGGCGTAGGCGGAGATGGGCGAGGGGGCCATGCTCTCGGATTTGGGGAGTTCGGGGCTGTCGCCGTACGCGGCCGAGGAGGCGGCGTAGAGGACGCGGCGGACCCCGGCGTGGCGGCTGGCTTCAAGGACGTGGAGGGTGCCGTCGAGGTTGGGGGCGTTGGTGCCGATGGGGTCTTCGACCGACTTGGGGACGGAGGGGATGGCGGCTTCGTGGAAGATGTAGTCGACGCCCTGAGCGGCGGAGCGGAGGTCGTCGCGATCGAGGATGTCGGCGTGGCGGAAGTCGATCGCGCGGCGGATCTCGCTGATGTTTTCGAGCGATCCGGTGGACAGGTTGTCGATGCCGCGGACCTCGGCGCCTTCCGCCAGAAGAGCGCGGGCGAGCGAGGATCCGATGAAGCCGGCGATACCGGTGATGAGGACGCGTGCCATGGGTTTTGAGGTCTCCTTGCGGCTCGGATGGGAGATCCGGGTTGCTCGGAGATATCGTACCCCGAGAGGTCGGGTCTGCAATGCCCGAATATGGGGATGGCGCGATTGCGGGGTTTGGTGTTGGTTGAGGCGGCTCCGGGCTGCCGGGTTTTGTTGCGGCGAGAGCCCAGGCTACTCCGGAACCTGCCAGGCTACTCCGGAACTTGCCAGGCTACTCCGGAACCTGCCGGGCTACTCCGGGACCTGCCAGGCTACTCCGGGACCTGCCAGGCTACTCCGGGACCTGCCAGCCCACGCCGGTCTGGGCGAGGGTGAGGGTTGCGGGGGTGGGCGCGTCGATGTTCTTGGCGGCCTCGGGGAAGGCCTTCTGCACGTCGGGGGATTTGGCCCAGACGGGGACGTCTACGAGCGTGTAACGGTAGGTGACCTTGCTCTCGTTGAAGCCGTCGGGGGCTTTGGCGGGCGGTGTGGAGCCGTCGATGCCGGCGATGCGGCGGAAGCCGTAGCAGAAGCGCGGGGCGGATTTTTTTCCGTAGTCGGAGACGGTGTAGCGGGTGACGTGGATGGCGGGCTCGGTCTCGTGGTTGAGGAGTTTGGAGCCGACGAGGGTGTCGAGCTGCTTGATTTCGGCGGGGTTGGAGGTCTCGTAGGGGAAGCGGAGGGCGGTCTGGTAGAGGCAGTCGGGGTGGTCGACGAGGTACTTTGCGATGCCTTTGGTGAAGTTTTCAGGCGTGGGCGCGGAGGCCGATTTGCAGCCGGAGAGGACGAGGGCGGTGAGGGCGAGGGCGCCGGTGAGGCGAAGAAGATTCATGTGAGGTTCAGGATATGCGAAAGACGCGATAAGCGAGATCCGGTTTCTCTGCTCCGGTCTGCTTGCTCCGCTCGGAGCGAGATGACAAGGGTTGTGGGTTTGGGCGAAAGCGGTTCGCGCGTGTCCGCGCGAATACCCCACCCTTCATGACGGTGAAGCTGTCGTGGAGGATGGGGCACCCAAGGACGGCCGCATGCGGTTGTAGAGCTCCTGGAGGGTGCGGACGCCGGCTTCGGCTTCGGGGCGGTCGGGTTGTTCGTTGATGTCGTTCCAGCCGGTGTCGTCGCCTTGCGGGCTGGGCTGGACGACGATGCCGTCGCGGCGGGCGACGACGTTGAGATCTTTGTAGAGCAGGCTGTAGTTGACGCCGTCCTGCGGGATGAGCCAGGCGATCTGGCCGCGCACGGGGACGATGCTTTCGTCGCTCCAGAGCGCGCGGGCGCCGTAGCCGGTGCAGTTGAGGATGAGTGTTTCGGGCAGTGCGGCGAGGTCGGCGGGGGTGTGGAATTCGCGGGTTTCGATGCGTCCGCCGGCGATCTGGAACTCCTCGACGAGAGCGCGCGCGTAGCCGGCGATGTTGAAGGTGAGGGTGGAGGAGCGGCGGACGGAGCGGGTGGGAAAGGGCGTGGAGCCGGGGGGCATCTCCTGGGGGCGCGGCGTGAGGTCGCGGATGCGGTCGCGGAGGCGGATGAAGCCGTGGCTGTCGCCTGAGTCGGCGGGAGTTGAGGCAGGGCCGGAGGGCGAGTCGGAGGGCGGGTTGTCGCTGAGGGAGTAGCGGTCGGTCCACTCGATGGGTGTGCCGGGCGAGCCGAGATAGCTTTGGTAGAGGGAGAAGGAGCTGCGGGCCATGCGCTCCCACTCGGCGGCGAAGCCGGGCGGGGCGGCGGAGGTGAGGGCGATGCGGGAGTCGGGGGTCCAGGAGCCGGTGGCGCGGGCGGAGCGCACGTAGGGTGGGCGTTCACGGGCGTAGACGGTGACGCGCAGGCCCATCCGCTGGGCGGTGAGCGCCGCTGTGAGACCGAGAGCGCCGCAGCCGAGGACGGCGCAGGATCGAACGTCGCCGGAGGTGGCTTCGAGGGCGCGGCGGACGACGAGGTCGGCGGAGCCCCAGGAGAGCGACCAACCGCTGCCGCCGTGGCCGTAGTTGTGCACGACGATCTTGTCGGCGACGCGTTCGACGTCGAGCCGGGGGCCGGCGGCGCGGAAGGGGCGGAGGCAGACGGTGATGCGGAAGATGCGGTCGAGGTCGGCGCGGATGGGGGTGATGGGGCCGGGGAGGTCGTAGAACGGGAGGTTGGGAGCGGTCTGGGCGAGGGTCTGGGCGGCGGCTGCGGACGGGGGCCTGTGGGCGGAGGCGCAACCGGCGAGGCCGAGGGATTCGAGGGCGCCCGCACCGGCGAGGGCGCCTGCCTGCTGCAGGAAGAGACGACGATTCATCTGGCCTGTGTCCTCCAGGTTGCGGGGTGAGAGCGATATAGCCGATGGTTGGTGGTTTGAAGGTATCAGAGGCTCCGTTGAAATCTGGAGGTTTTTCACCGAGCTGAAAGGGCGATCGTACGCGGCGAGAGCAACGGCTGGATCGCGGTGTTCGTCACATAGGACACACCTCAGCATGTGAGGGGTCAGGTACGGGGTGATGTTTGCGCATTCTGGTGATCAATAGCGGATCGTCTTCCATCAAGTTTTCGGTGTACCGGGCGGGTGGCGCTGGGGCTGATGGTGGGGCTGGCGGCGCGCCGGAGATGGTGGCCGAGGGCGAGGCGAGCGGGATCGGGACCGATGGTGCGAAGTTTCGGTTTCGGGATGCGGCGGGCGCGGATGTGAGCGGGGGCGCGACGCTGGCAACCGGGGCGACGGCGGAGCAGGCGGCAGCCGCCGTGGCGGACGCGGTGAGCCGGCCGGGCGACGAGCGGGTGGATGCGGTGGGGTACCGTGTGGTGCATCCTGGGGCCAAGCTGACGGCGCATGTACGCGTGACGGCGGAGGTGCTGGACGATCTGCGGGCGGCGGCGGCGTTCGCTCCGCTCCATGATCCGGCGGCGGTGCGGCTGATCGAGGAGATGCAGCGGAGGTTTCCTGAGGCGGGGCACTTTGCTTGTTTCGACACGGTGTTTCACGAGACGATGCCGGAGCCGGCGAAGCGGTATGCGCTGCCGGAGGAGCTGCGTGCGGCGGGGGTGCGGAGGTACGGGTTTCATGGGCTTTCGTGCGAGTCGGTGGTCTGGCAGATGCGGGAGGCGGGGATCCTGCCGCGGCGGCTGGTGATGGCGCACCTGGGGAGCGGATGCAGTGTGACGGCGATCGTGGACGGGCGATCGGTCGAGAACACGATGGGTCTGACGCCCACGGGCGGCGTGGTGATGGGGACGCGGCCGGGGGATCTCGACCCGGGGGTGGTGCTGTATCTGTTGCGGCAGCAGAAGGGGGATGTCGGCGCGGCGGTGGATGCGGTCGAGGGGATGCTGAATCACGATGCGGGGGTGCATGCGGTTTCGGGCATGGGCAACGATATGAAGAAGGTGCGGGAGGCGGCCGAGGCCGGCGACGATCGGGCGCGGATGGCTGTCGAGGTATTTACGCGCAGCGTGCGGAAGGCGATTGGGAGCTATGTGGCGCTGATGGGCGGTGTGGATGGCATGGTGTTCGCGGGCGGCATTGGGGAGAACGATGCTCGGTCGCGGAAAGAAGTTCTGTCTGGGTTGGGCGCAATGGGCATCGAACTGGAGGAGGGTCGCAATCTGGCGCGGGGTTCCGGCCCCCGGGAGATTGGCCGGGAGGGCGCGGCGACGAGGGTATGGGTGGTGCCGGCCGACGAGGACGGGACGATCGCCCGGCATGTGGTTGAGATGGCACGTGGTTGAGATGGCTGTAGTTGAGATGGCACGTGGTTGAGATGGCTGTAGTTGAGATGGCTGTAGTTGAGATACCGGGCTGTAACATCCCCGGCGCAGCATAGAAATTTAGCTTGAGGATTTGGGAAGAGCAGCACAAGGGAGATCGACACCGATGAGCGCATCGACCGTACCGGCGATTGAGCCGAATCAGGGGCAGGCTGCAGAGAAGACTGCAGGGGCAGAGAACGGTGCGTCCTCGGCGCAGACAGAGGGGCCGAAGACGCTGGGCGCCGATGAGTTGCGGCGCATGGATGGGTACTGGCGGGCGTGCAATTACCTGTGCGGCGCGATGCTGTATCTGCAGGAGAATCCGCTCCTGCGCGAGCCGCTGGAGGTGGAGCAGATCAAGCAGCGTCTGCTGGGGCACTGGGGAACGGACCCCGGGCAGACGTTTACCTGGGTGCACCTGAACCGGGTGATCAAGAAGTTCGATCTCGACATGATTTATATCGCGGGGCCGGGGCACGGAGCGCCGGCGACGCTGTCGAACAGCTATCTGGAGGGCGTGTACTCGGAGGTGTATCCGGAGAAGAGCCGGGACGTCGCCGGGATGCAGAAGTTCCTGAAGGAGTTTTCGTTTCCGGGGGGGATTGGAAGCCACTGCACGCCGGAGACGCCGGGGTCGATCCACGAGGGCGGCGAGCTGGGATACAGCGTTGGGCATGCGTTTGGGGCGGCGTTCGACAATCCGGACCTGATCGTTGCGGTGATGGTGGGCGACGGCGAGGCGGAGACCGGACCTCTGGCGACGAGCTGGCACTCCAACAAATTTCTGAACGCGGCGCGCGACGGCGCGGTGCTGCCGATCCTGCACCTGAACGGCTACAAGATCGCCAATCCGACGTTGCTGGCGCGCCTTCCCGGCGAAGAGTTGGAGATGCTGTTCAAGGGCTACGGATGGACGCCGTACTTCGTCGAGGGCGACGATCCGGAGCGGATGCACCAGCGCATGGCGGAGGTGGTGGAGCAGTGCGTGACGGAGATCCGGTCGATCCAGGACGCGGCGCGCAAGGAGCCGGCGAACGATGCTCCGCGGGCGAAGTGGCCGATGATTATCCTGCGCAGTCCGAAGGGTTGGACGGGGCCGAAGTATGTGGACGGGCACAAGGTGGAGAATTTCTGGCGGGCGCACCAGATCCCGTTGACCGATCCACGGACGCACCCCGAGGAGTTCAAGCAATTGGAAGAGTGGCTGCGAAGCTACCGTCCGGAGGAGTTGTTCGACGAGAGCGGGCGTTTGAAGGCGGAGTATGCGGCGATGGCTCCCGAGGGTGAGCGCCGGATCAGCGCGAACCCGCACGCGAACGGGGGCAAGCTGCGCAAGCCGCTCGATCTTCCGGACTTTCGCGACTACGCGGTAAAGGTGGAGAAGCCGGGCCAGACGATGATCTCGCCGACGGCGACGCTGGCCAAGTTTTTACGCGATGTGATGCGGCAGAACATGACGAGCTTCCGGGTGTTCGGGCCGGACGAGACGGCGTCGAATAAGCTGCAGGCGATCTACGAGGTGAGCAAGAAGACGTGGCTGGAAGAGGAGTTGCCGGCGGACGAGGACGGCAGCCAGCTGGCGCGCAACGGGCGTGTGATGGAGATGCTGAGCGAGACGACGTTGGAGGGCTGGTTCGAGGGGTATGTGCTGACGGGACGGCACGGCCTTTTGAACACCTATGAGGCGTTTATTCACATCATCGACTCGATGTTCAACCAGCATGCGAAGTGGCTGGAGAAGAGCAAGGACCTGAAGTGGCGAGCGCCGATTTCGTCGATCAATCTCCTGATCTCCTCGGTGGTGTGGCGGCAGGATCATAATGGGTTTTCGCACCAGGATCCTGGGTTTCTGGATGTGGTGACGAACAAGAGCGCTTCGGTAACGCGCATCTATCTTCCGCCCGATGCGAACTGTTTGTTGAGTGTCGGGGACCACTGCCTGCGCAGCACGGACTACGTCAACGTGATCGTCGCGGACAAGCAGGAGCACCCGGTCTATCTGGACATGGCTGCCGCGATCGAGCATTGCACCAAGGGCATCGGCATCTGGGACTTTGCCAGCAACGACAGCGGCGACGAGCCGGACGTGGTGATGGCGAGTTGCGGCGATGTGATGACGGCGGAGGCTCTGGCGGCGGTGGCGATCCTGCGGGAGCGCTGCCCGGAGGTGAAGATCCGGTTTGTAAATGTGGTCGATCTGTTCAAGCTGCAGTCGAACCTCCAGCATCCGCACGGCCTGACGGATCGGGACTTCGATTCGCTGTTTACGCTGGACAAGCCGGTAATCTTCAACTTTCACGGCTATCCGTGGCTGATCCACAAGATGACGTATCAGCGGAACAATCACGAGAACATGCACGTGCATGGGTACAAGGAGAAGGGCAACATCAACACGCCGCTGGAGCTGGCGATCCTCAACCAGGCCGACCGGTTTACACTGGCGATCGATGTGATCGACCGTGTGCCGAAGCTGCGGCAGACGGCGGCGCATACCAAGGAGTGGCTGCGCGGGCAGATCATCGAGAGTGTGAACTACGCACACGAGTTCGGGATCGACCGGCCGGAGACGCGCGACTGGAAGTGGCCGATCTAGGGTCCCTTCAGTACTACGCCAGGCGGTAAGTCTAATAGCTTGTTAAGAACAAGAGTGGAAGGCGAATGGCGTACCTCAGCGGCTAAAGCCGCACCGCAAAGCAAAGCATTCCGGCACAGCTGAAGCCGTGCCCTTAAGCAAGACGGAGTCTTTCAACAGACTCCTAAGAGCGGGTGGGATCTGCGATGGCGTGCCGAGCTGAGCGCAGCCAATTTCCAAAGGACGCTCTCCGGCGTCAAATGAAGTCGGTTCTGGGATCTCGCCCATTGCGGTGTTGGGGCGGTGTGCGTCTGGGGCTTGGAAGGTTGAGGTGCGCCGCCGCCGGAAGTTGAAGCGCCGATGCGCCGGGCCGCTAGATTCCCGTTGACAAATGATGAGAGCGCTGTGAATATTGGGCTACACCGCTACTCATTTTCAGGAAATTGCTGTATTTCGACGTAGCTCTCTCCCTTGCCACAACCTAGACGTTGTCCCTTGCTTTGGCAGCCCGTAGCAGACGCACAGGTTTCTCTCACGATACCGAGGCTCTCCTTTGGACTTCAGAATCAGGCAGCTGCAGTGTTTTCTGACGCTTGCGGACCTTTTGCACTACGGCAAGACGGCGCGCGTGCTGTACATGAGCCAGCCGACGATCACGTTTCAGATCAAGTCGCTCGAAGAGGCGTTTGGGGCGAAGCTGTTTGAGCGCAGCCGGCAGCAGGTGCGGCTGACGGCGGCCGGCGTGGCGTTTCGGGAGTATGCGCAGACGATTCTTGCGACCGTAAAAGAGGCGCGATCGCGTCTGGGCGACATGGATTCCAGACTGCGGCTGAAGGTGGGCTGCGGTGCGTTGGGGCAGACGGTGCTCCTGCCGGCGGTGATTCGCACCCTGGCGGCGGAGTTTCCGAGCTTTGAGCTCGCGGTGATGGAGCTGACGACCGAGCAGCAGAGGCTGCGGCTCCTGGAGGGTTCGGTCGATGCGCTTTTGATGGTGGAGGAGATGTCGATCCCGCGCGTGAAGTTTGAGCTGATTCGGGCGGAGCCTCTGGTGGCGATGGTGGCGCGGGGGAGCCCGCTCGCGTCGCGCGGGAGCATCTCGGTCGAGGAGCTGCGGCGGACACCCCTGATCGCGTCGCGCGGCAAGGATGGTCAGATGCAGCAGGCGCATCTTCGCCGGCTGTTGCTGACGTGGGGAATCGCGCCGCGGGTGGTGGAGGCGCCGGAGTCGACCGCGGTGGTGCTGGCCTATGCGGCGGCGGGGGAGGGCCTGGCGATTGTGGCGGAGTCGGTCGGTCTGGCCGGGTTTCCGGGTTTAGCCATGCTGCGTTTCGAGGAGGAGATTTCGCCGATTGCGCTCGGTCTGGCGTCGACGGAAGGCAACGGGAGCGAGGCTTTGGCGGTCTTTCGCGAGGTGGTGATGCGGTGCGCGGGGCGGCCGGAGGTGTGGATCTGCTCGGGGTCTGAGACGGAATCCGGAGGGGACTTCGGGCCGGAGGAGGCGTGGGGCGCGGTTGGGCAGAGCGCTCTGCCGCCGGTCGGCGCGGCCGAGTTGCGGAGCAGGGATCTCGCGTTGCGGGGTGCGCGACCGCGTGCTGTCGGGGCTGTCGGACACTACAGGTCGTCGAGGTCGACGGCCGGTCGGGATGTGCGTCTGGAGGCTTGAGGGGACGGTCGCTGGGCGAACGGAACGCGCGTAAAATCAAGGCGACACCCATGGTCTTCGTTCTCGACAACTACGACTCGTTTACCTACAACCTGGTGCAGTATATGGGCGAGTTGGGCGCGGAGATGGTGATCCGTCGCAACGACGAGGTGACGCCGGAGGAGGTGGAGGCGATGCGTCCGGAGCGCATTGTGATCTCGCCGGGGCCGTGTACGCCGGCGGAGGCGGGGATCAGCGTGGGCCTGATCCGGCACTATGCGGAGATGGGTCTGCGGGACGAGGCGGAGGGGCGGAAGT
This sequence comes from uncultured Acidobacteriaceae bacterium, assembly GCA_964236945.1. Classification (GTDB taxonomy): domain Bacteria; phylum Acidobacteriota; class Terriglobia; order Terriglobales; family Acidobacteriaceae; genus Edaphobacter. The sequence goes on from CAXSGC010000001.1 coordinate 138,426, forward strand.
CCGCCGGGCGGAGGGTGCCGATTCTGGGTGTCTGCCTGGGGCATCAGGCGATCGGGGCGGCGTTTGGGGGTCTGGTGGTGCGGGCACCGAAGCTGATGCACGGAAAGACGAGCGAGGTGGCGCACGACGGTCGGACGATCTTCGACGGGATCGGGTCGGCGATGACGTGTACGCGGTATCACTCGTTGATTGTGCGCGAGGAGGGTCTGCCGGCGGATCTGGAGATCTCGGCGCGGAGCGAGCCCGATGATGCAGGAGAGACGCTGATTATGGGTCTCAGGCATCGAACGTTGCCGATCGAAGGTGTGCAGTTTCATCCGGAGAGCGTCCTGACGCGGGACGGTCGGCAGCTGATCCGCAATTTTCTGTCGATGTAGTCTGGACGGATATGGAGAGGCTGCGAATCTGGTGGATCGGGCGATGGGCTTTGTCGGCGATCTGCTTTGCGGGGCTTGGGAGCGGGGGCGTTGCTGCCCAGCAGCAGGGATCGGCCGTGATCGGCGACTTGCGGCTTTCGGATGCGACCGTCTCCGGCGCGATGGAGGTGACGGGCGACCGTGCGGTGGTGCGCGGCGGATCGACGATTACGGCAAAGGGGCAGACGGCGGATCTGCGGCTGGAGCGCGGCGGTGTGGTGGAGGTGTGCGCGACTAGCAGGGTCCATGTGACGTCGGGCGCGAGCGCTCCGGGGGTGCCGGCGCCTCTGTTGTTTGCTCTGGAGCGCGGGGCGATGGAGCTGCGAACGGTTGTGGATGAGCGCGATGTGGTGATCACGCCGGACCTGCGGTTTACGGTGCGTGCGCGAGGTCCGCTCGACCTGCGGATGCGCGTGACGCAGAACGGCGACACGTGCGTGGAGGGCGTGGGCGGGCGGGCGCCGGCGCTTGAGATTGTGGACCAGTTTGGGACGGCGAGCTATGAGCTGCGCGCCGGGCAGCATGTGTTGTTTGAGCATGCGAGCCTGCGCGAGGTGGTGGATCACGAGACGTCGCCGTGCGGGTGTCCGCCGCCGTTGCCCGCGGTGTCGGTGGCGGAGAGTGGAAGGTCGGCTCTGCCGGGCGAGCGTGTGGCGGCGCCGGGTGAGCGGGGCTCGGGCGCGGCGGCACAGCATCCGTTTCCGGCGGCGGAGAGTCAGGGTCTGACGGCGGAGTCTGCCGGGGCGAGCGTACCTCAGGCGAAGCCGGGCGAGGTGCACGCGGCGGTGGCGGCGACGCTGAGCTACGACGCGGCTGGGGGCGGGGCCGGGGCGGGATCTGGGGCTGGATCTGGGCCGGGGGCGGGAGCTGGAAGCGGTGCTTCTGCTCCGGCGCCGGGGGCGTCGGCGGGCAGTGCGAGCGCGGCGACGTCGGCGGCCGCTCCCGGGGCATCGGCTGGCGGTCCGCAGACATCTGGAGATGTGCGGGCGGTCGCTCCGCCTCCTTCACCGCCGACACCTCCAGGGGCGACCGACATTGCGCACCGGATCGGGCGGTTCTTTCGCCGACTCTTTGGCGGGGGGTAGACGCCCGGCAGAGGCCCGGGAAGCGTCACGGTACTTCGGTACTTCCGTGCCGCGAGACCGTGGATCGCCGGAAAACCGGGACGGCTATGCTGAAGGAGCGATGTCCACCACCCCCTCCTCGACCGCTGCCCGCACGTACTACCCGGAGCTGGACGGTGTGCGTGCGATCGCGGCGATGATGGTGATCTTTTTTCATATGGGGCAGATGGGCATCCCGTTGCGCGGGCCGGTCAGCTTTGGGCAGAGCGGTGTGGATCTCTTCTTTGTGCTCTCCGGTTTTCTGATCACGTCGATTCTTTTGAAGGCGCGCCCGGAGGATTGGAGCGAGGTGCGGAAGTTCTACGTCCGGCGCAGCCTGCGCATCTTTCCGCTGTACTACGGGTACCTGATCGTGGCGACGATCCTGGGCGCCGGTGTGACGGGATGGTATTGGGTGTACCTGCAGAATTTTCGGATCGCGATGGGCGCGCCGATGGGCGAGACCGGCCACTTCTGGTCGCTTGCGGTGGAGGAGCAGTTTTACCTCCTATGGCCGTTTCTGGTCCTCTTCCTGCCGCGCAGGCACCTGCTGAAGGCGCTATGGCTGATGCTGGCGGGAGGCATCCTTTGCCGGGCTGTTCTGGTGACCAGATCGCACGTGGACGTGTTTTACCTGACGCTGACGCGGCTGGATGGGCTGTGCGGTGGAGCGCTTCTGGCGGTGTATCAGTATCGTGGCGTGCTCCACCGGATGCGGGGCCTGTTGATGCTGTTGGGGGGTGTGGCGTTTGTGCTGGTGGGATGGCAGGGGATGCTGTACCACGGCGACGCTCTGCCCTGGGTTGAGGTCACCAAGTACACCTTTGTGAGCTCTCTGTTTACCTCGGGCATCGGTCTGCTTCTGCTGAGTTCGCGGACGTGGCTGACAGGATGGCTTGCCTGGACGCCGATGCGCTTTCTGGGCCGGATCAGCTATGGCCTGTATGTCTTTCATCCCGCGGTGCTGGGATTTTGTTTTTCGCACCTGCAGGGGAGCCCGGCGGTGGTGCGATCGGGTGCGGGGCTTTTGTTGACGCTGGGGGTCGCCGTTCTGAGCTGGTATGGGTATGAAAAGCCGTTTTTGCGGATGAAGGATAGATGGGCGCCGGAGATGAAGTTTTCGGCTTCGGCGGTGGCGCACACTCCGGGCTGACGGCAGGATTGCGCCCTGGGTGAGGCACCGGCGAGGTGTGCTCGGCGGGATGTGCCGGGGGAGTCTCGGAGGCGTTTGCTGCGCTACAATCAGGCTGTCGCCGCGCCCCGGCGACCCGTGGACAGTGGGTCTGCCGCTGCCACTCCTTTCAACACGATCTGAGGTCTTTTCGTTATGTCGATTCCCGCAACGCAGATGCGCCCGGGTATGATTATCAAGTTCAAAGACGACCTTCACCTGGTGTTTTCAGTGGAGCACAGAACGCCCGGCAACCTCCGCGCGTTTATCCAGGCCAAGCTGCGCAACGTTCGTACGGGAGCGATGTATGTGGAGCGATTTCGATCGCCCGACCCGATCGATCGGGTGATCGTCGACGAGATCAAGATGGAGTTCCTGTACAACGATGGCGACGAGTACTACTTCATGGACGACAAGTACGAGCAGACCATGCTGACGCACGACACGCTGGGCGATGCGGTGGAGTACCTCCTGCCGAATCTCTCGATCAGCGTCAGTTTTCACGATGGCAAGGCGGTCGGGATTGAGCTTCCGGGTGTGGTCGAGATGACGGTGGTCGAGACGGAGCCGGGGATCAAGTCGGCCACAGCGTCGAGCGTCACCAAGCCGGCAAAGACCGAGACCGGCCTGGTGGTGCAGGTGCCTCCGTTTATCAACGAGGGCGAGAAGATCCGGGTCGATACGGCGGAAGGCGCGTACATGAGTCGGGCATAGAGGCTGGACGCAGCTTGGCAACCATCAGCGGTGCTGAGTGCAGAGACGCACTCTATCGACTACGCTATGAGAGCCACTTAGACTAACGGCATGGTTGCTCATTTTCTGGTCAAAGGCCGTGTGCAGGGCGTGGGGTTTCGCTGGTTTGTTCAGCGCGAGGCGGCCGAGCTTGCTCTGCGCGGATGGGTGCGCAACACGGACGACGGATGTGTCGAGATTGTGGCTGCGGGCGCGCCGGAGCTGCTCGCCGAGCTGCGCACGGCACTCAAAAAAGGCTCGCGCGGAAGCCGGGTCGATGCCATCGTTGAACACGAGCTCGACGAGAGTCAGGCAGCGGGGCTTGAAAGCTTTGAGATTCAGGGGGCGTGGTAGAGGACGATGGCAAAGCCGATCGACTGTGAGCCGCTGAAGGACCTGATCCGGACGATTCCGGACTTTCCGAAGCCGGGAATCCTGTTCTACGACATCACGACGCTGCTGAAGGACAAGCGCGGATTTGCGCAGCTGATCGACGCGTTTGCGGCGTACTACATCGGCAAGGAGGTGGACCTGGTGCTGGGCATCGAGGCGCGCGGTTTCATCTTTGGGCCGGCGCTTGCGTATCGCCTGAACGCCGGATTTGTGCCCGTGCGCAAGCCGAAGAAGCTGCCTGGACCGGCGGCCAAGGTGACTTATGACCTGGAGTACGGCACCGATTCGCTTGAGATTCACCTGGATGCGATCGAGCCGGGGCAGCGCGTCGTCATCGTCGACGATCTTTTGGCGACCGGCGGAACGATGGAGGCTACCGTGCAGCTGGTGCGTCAGCTGGGCGGCGAGGTGGTTGGGCTCGGATTTGCGATCGAGCTGGACTTTCTGAAGGGACGCGCACGGTTCAGCGAGTACGACGTCCTGAGCCTGCTGCACTATAACGAGTAGACGAGGCGACGACGCGACGAGGAGGCGAGGCGACGAGACGCTCGGATATGCTGGAGTCCGTGGACCTTCGATTTCCCAGACTCAGCCGACAAACGCGCTACTCTCTGCTGATTGCCTTTCTGTTATTTGCGGGGCTTGCCCTGGCGGTCTGGCTTCGCAAGCAGGCGCCGCCCGAGGTGGCGCGGCTGTTGCCGGAGTCGGACGCCATCCTCTACGCCAATCTGAAACCTCTGCGGTCGGCGACGCACTTCGATCGGACGCCGGTGGAGCGCAGCGCGGAGTACGCGCAGTTTATCGCCGCCACGGGAATCGTTCCCGAACGGGATCTGGACGCGGTCGCCTTTGCCTTGCAGCGCATGGACGACCCGAACGGGCCCAACGGTTCGGTCGCGTACTCGGAGGTGTTCGAGGGACGGTTCGACGGCGATCGGCTGCGGCAGTATCTTCGCTCCATCGCGACGCAGGTGGAGCCGTACGCCGGCCATGACATCTTTACTATTCCGGTCGGGGAGGCGGTCGAGGGGCGGCGTCGGCAGCTGCGCGTGGTGCAGCTCGGGTATGACACGATCGCTGCGTCGAACACGCCGACGGCGGAGCAGATTCATCTGATTCTGGATCGGCATCGATCGGCGGCGCTGCCGTTTTCCGGATCGTCTCTCCTGGCGGCGCGCTACGGCGACGTGCCTCTGCTTTCGAGCGCGTGGGCCATCGGGCACGTCGGTCTGCCGTTTTCGGAGCGCGGCCGGATCTCGGTGTTCGGCCTTCAGCTGCCGCTTGCGGAGGACACGACGTTTGTTGCGAGCGTGCGGTATATCGGCTCCGTTCGGCTGCGGGTGGAGGAGCTTGCGCCAAGCGAGACGGAGGCGGCTCGGACGGCCGAGACCCTGCGAAGCCTGCTGGCGCTTGTGGGTCAGTTTGAGATGGCTCGGGCGGGCGTGACGGGCGGGTCCGAGGATCCGGCGCTGAGAGAGGCACTTGCCTCCGTGAAGGTGGAGCAGCACAAGGATCGCGCGGTCCTTACGGCGGCGGTTCCGGTGGAACTTCTGCGGCAGATGGCGGGAGCGCCGACGGATTCTACCCGACGATAGGGCCTGGATGGCGGTAACCTCGGCGAGCGAGCGGCATCTTAGAGGAGTACCCTGAGAAATCTCGCAGAGAGGACTAAAGTTTAGGAGTTTTATGCCGATACAGATGTCAGAGATGATGTTTCAGAGAAAATGTGGATGGGCGACCGCCGTTGTTGTGGGTTGCTCCGGTCTGGTGTTCAGCTCCGCGGCGCTGTATGGGCAGGCGACTGCGCCGGCAAGCGGACAGGCAAATGCCCCAGGCACGGGACAGACGATTACCGGCAAGGCGGCCTTTACCGACTACTCGCAGGAGCATCCGGGCGTTCGCCGCCGGATCACGGTCGCGGACCTTCCGCAGCCGATGGAGGACACGTCGGTCGACAACGGCCCGAGCGTTGTTCCGCGTCCCGAGGGTGCCTGGCCACAGGCGCCGGCCGGCTTCAAGGTCGAGCTTTATGCGCAGGGCTTTACCGAGCCGCGACTGATCCGCACCGCACCGAATGGCGACTTGTTCCTTGCCGATTCGCACGCCGACAAGATCTGGGTGCTGCGCGGCGTCGGCCCTGACGGCAAGGTGCAGCAGAAAGAGGTCTACACGACGCTGGTGGACCCGAACGGCAAGTCGCTGCCGTTCGGCATCAATTTTTATCCCGCGAACAATCCGAAGTGGGTGTACGTGGCGAACACCGTCAATGTTGTCCGGTTCCCGTATAAGACGGGCGATCTGCACGCCAGCGGACCGGCCGAGGTGGTCGTCAAGGAGCTTCCCGGATTTGCGCAGCTGCGCGGCGGCGGGCACTGGACGCGCGATGTTGTGTTTACGCCGGATGGCAAACACATGCTGATCTCGGTGGGCTCGGCCTCAAACGTGGACGACCCGGATACGCACCCGAATGAGTTCCATCGGGCCGATGTCCTGGAATACACGCCGGAAGGTAAATTCATCAAGGTGTATGCGAGCGGCATTCGGAACTGTGTGGGGGAGGCGATCAACCCGGTTACGGGGCAGCTGTGGTGCTCGACCAACGAGCGCGATCGGCTGGGCGACAACCTCGTTCCGGACTACATCACGAGCGTGCAGGAAGACGGCTTCTACGGCTGGCCGTGGTACTACATGGGTGGGCACCAGGATCCGCGGCACCAGGGCAAACACCCCGAGCTGCAAGCCAAGGTGCTGACGCCGGATGTTTTGCTGCAGCCGCACTTCGCTTCGCTTGAGCTGACCTTTTACGAGGGCAGCCAGTTCCCTGCCAACTACAAGGGCGACGCCTTTGCCGCCGAACACGGCTCGTGGAACAAGGCGAAACGCGCCGGCTACGAGGTGATCCGCGTTCCCATGCGGGATGGTCACGCGACCGGCGAGTACGAAGACTTTCTGACCGGCTTTGTGACGCCGGAGGGGCAGGTCTGGGGCAGGCCGGTGGGCGTCACGGTTGCCAAGGACGGTTCGCTGTTCGTCACCGACGATGGCACAAAGAGCGTCTGGCACGTGAGCTACACGGGAAGTCAGGCATCGAATCGCTAGATCGCCGTGTCGGTTCGAAACCAGAAGGCGGCCCTCCGGGGTCGTCTTTCTTTTGCCAGCTGCGATCGCTGGAGCGCTTACGCATTCCACGCGGGGGACTTCCCTACCCCGAGGCCGGCACTCGCTTCGCTGCCGCGGCTTTGGGCTTTGGGCTTCGGGCTTCGGGCTTCGGGCTTCGGGCTTCGAAGTAGCATGTTTGGCAACTCGACTGCATACGACAGTGCTGGCAGTCGAAGCACAAACGGTCTATCGGGAGGCGATGGCGGCTGATCCGCCCAGATCGGCGATCGTGCCCCGGAGATACGGGTGCGGGTTGACGGCGAGGTCGTGGATGCGGACCTCGTAGTGCACATGGTTGCCCGTGGTGCGGCCGGAGTGGCCGACGTAGCCGATGATCTGTCCCTTGAAGACGGTCTGACCGGAGAGCACGTTGAAGCCGGACATGTGGCCGTAGCAGGTCTTGAGGCCATGGCCGTGGTCGATGACGACCTCTCTGCCGTAGCCGTTGACGACACCGGCCGTGACGACCATACCGTCGGCGGTGGCGCGAATCGGTGTGCCCAGGGGCGCCGAGATGTCGACGCCTTTGTGGAACTCGCCTTCACCGGTGCCGAGTACTGGATCTTCCCGCTGGCCGAAGCCGGAGGTGATGGGACCCATGACCGGCCACAGACTGGGCGCGATCGAGGCGTCTAGCGTCGTGTCGACGCCGGGGATGCGGTTCAAACTGTTGCGAAGCTGCGGGGCCGGAGCGACGACAGGGGCGCTGTTGTCGAGGAACCGCGTCGCCGTTCCCGAGATCGCGGACGTTCGCAGGGCGTAGAAGGTGTCGAGCGATTTGTAGTAGCTCGCGTTGGAGAAAGAGGCGCTGTCGCCGGCCAGAGGGGCGGTCGCGGCCGCGGTCTGGGGCGCATGCGCGGTCGCCAGAGCCAGCTTCGAGGTGGTCATGCCGTAAAGCGCGGAGATCTCGGTGGCAAGCGATCCGAGGCTGGCGGCCTGAATGTCGCGCTCATGCGCCGTCTCGGCCAGGTGGGCGTAGTCGTTCTGGAGATTGATGTGGTCGCGGCGCAGGTCGTTAAAGCGGGAGGTCTTGATGAGCATCCGCGAGTAGGAGCCGGTGAGTCCCGTGATCGTAAACAGACCCACAACGGCGACGGCCACAAACATGTACGCGTAGTGGAGGGGGATCGGCACCTTGCTGAGCGAACCGTCGGCGCCGCGGCTGACAAGGAGGATGTAGTACCGCTTCTTCGAGATCATGGAGATCAAAGGGGGAGGACCTGTGCCCGGGGTTTTGTCCGACCAGAAGGGCGGCACGGAGAGCATTTGCGAAGCTGCAGAGCAGAATGGCATTTGAGACTCGTCATTCGCAATCTGCGGAGCTCACGGGGCGTTCCACTATCTTAACAAACCGACCGGGACAATACAACTATGTCGCGATCCGGTGGGCTATGCTGCTTAGCGTATGCGAGACAAGGGCAGGACGGGAGGCGAGCTCGATCTGATCGGGCAGATCCGCGATCGGTTTCGCGGGATCGGGAGCCCCAGGGTCGCGCTTGGCATCGGCGATGATTGCGCTGTGCTCCGTGCTCCGCCGGGGTCGGAGATCCTGGTCACGACCGACATGTCGCACGAGGGGCGGCACTTTCGCCGGGATCTCCATTCGGCGGAGTCTGCCGGGCATCGGACGCTGGCGCGAGGTTTGAGCGACATTGCCGCGATGGGAGGCGATCCGATGGCGGCCTTTCTTTCTCTGGCCCTGCCCCGAGAGAGCCTGGAAACGGCACAGGGGCGGCGGTGGTTTGGGCGCTTTCTGGACGGCATGCACGCGCTGGCGGAGCGGACCGGAACGCCGCTCGCCGGGGGCGATACGGGCGAGACCGCGGGTGCGCTCCTGATGGCAGATATCTGTGTTCTGGGATCGGCTCCGCGGGGGACGGCGCTCGGCCGGAGTGGGGCTCGGCCGGGCGACCGAATTTACGTGACCGGAGCCTTGGGAGGGGCGGCAGCTGAACTGCAAGGAATGCTCTCTCGACCCGGGCGGTCCGATGCTCGGCGGCGTGGGCCGCAGAGCTTTCCGGAGCCCAGACTGGGGGCGGGGCGGGAGCTCCGTCGGCGACGTCTGGCGACCGCGTGTATCGACGTGAGCGACGGCTTGTCGACCGACCTGACGCATCTCTGCCGAGCCTCGGGGGTATGCGCTTGGATCGACCTCTCGGCCTTGCCGATTCACACCTTCGCTCTCGGCCTGAAGGGCGAGGGGGAGGCTCGGCGGGCGATGCTCGATGGCGGCGAAGACTACGAGCTGCTGTTTACGGCGAAGTCGAGCGCGAGAGTTCCGCGGCGGGTTGGAGGGGTAGCGATCACGGAGATCGGACGCGTGACCGAGCGTCCGCCTCGCGCGAGCCGAGGCCAAAAGGTCTGGATTACGGGCGTCGACCCGGACGGCCGACCGGTGCCGATCCCGCCGGGAGGTTGGGAGCACTTCCGATCGTGAACTCCTCGAAACCGTGAACGCCTGTAACAAGGCCCGGGACGAATTTTGAGCGCATCCCATCTCCGATGGTCCAGGGCTTCCGGCTGATAGCAGCTGATAGGGCTGATAGCATTTGGGGGCCGGGGTTTACGCCAAAGATGCGGGACAGCACGGAGGTAATTCGATCGACCTTGACCGAGCCGCGCGCAGGCGAGCCGATGCACGCTGGACCGGTGTTTGCCGCGCCCTTCCACGTTCCCGGCGATCCGGCGGAGGTACGGTACAGCTACGGTCGATCCGGCAATCCGACCTGGACGGCGCTTGAAGGCGCGATTGCGGCGATGGAGTCCGGGTCGGGGGCGGGGTCCGGGTGCGGGTCCGGCTCGGGGCCCGGGTCTGGGGTGAAGGCTCTGGTGTTTGGGTCGGGCATGGCGGCGTGTACGGCGGTCTTCGGCTCGCTTCTGCGTCCCGGCGATGCTGTGGTGATGCCCGCCGGCGGCTACTTTACCGCGCGCATGTTGATCGAGGAATACTTCGCGCCGATCGGCATCGAGCTCCGGCTGGCGCCCACCGCCGGCAACGCGCAGGAAGGCTGTCTGGCGGGAGCGAAGCTGCTCTGGATCGAGTCGCCCAGCAACCCGGGGATGGAGATCTGCGACATCCGTGCGCTGTGCGACGCGGCGCACAGGTTGGGTGTGCTGGTGGCTGCCGACAACTCGACCGTCACGCCGCTTGGCCAGCGCGTGCTGGAGCTTGGGGCCGATCTCAGCGTCGTCTCCGATACCAAGCTGATGACGGGGCACAGCGATCTTCTGCTGGGGCATGTGGCGACGAGGGACGGCGATCTCCACAACCTCCTCGAGCGGTGGCGCACGATGACCGGAGCCGTGCCGGGGCCGATGGAGGCTTGGCTGGCCCTGCGTTCGATCGGCACACTTCCGTTGCGCCTGGAGCGGAGTTCCGAGAACGCGCTCGCGATTGCGCAATTTCTGCTGACCCGGCCGGAGGTCCACCGTGTGCTCTACCCGGGGGTGGCGGGCCACCCGGGCCACACGATCGCAGCGGGGCAGATGCAGCACTTTGGACCGGTGCTCAGCTTTGAATTGCGCGACCAGGCCGCGGCCGAACAGTTTCTGGCGTCGGCGCGGCTGATCACGGAGGCGACCAGTTTCGGAGGGATTACCACGACGGCCGAGCGGCGCGGACGTTGGGGTCACGACGCCGTCGCTCCCGGATTTATCCGCATGAGCGCGGGCTGCGAGGCGGTGGAGGACCTGATCGACGACATGGCTCAGGTGCTGGACCAGATCGGTTGAGCGACAGCCGGGTTGAGGGCGGTTTCGAGGACGCCGTTTTTGAGCGGACGTGGAGGGCGGATGTGCTCCCGGCGCCGCCGATGATTGCGCCGGCCCGGCAGTTTACCTACCCGGTGCGCGTGCCGGGGGAAGACGAGGCTCTGGCGCGCGGGGCGCTTCTCGTCGACGTTCGGCCGCGAGTGGGTGGGAGCTTTCTGGCGACGTGTGCGCTTGGATTTGAGAGCGCTTCGCTCCCATCGGCGGTCTTCGCGTGCCCTGGGCCGGACGATCTGTGCGCGCTCGCCGGAGGGTACGCGTATGTTCTCGACACAACCGATCCGGCGCGGGCGGCGACCGTTCCGCTAAAGCCGGTGGTCGAGGTCAGACCGTTGCCGGAGGTCGGTTTGCTGCTGTTTGTCGGCTTCCATGCGATCGCGGCGTGGGGCGCGGAGGGGATGCGATGGTTGAGCGACAGGCTGAGCTGGGAGGGCGTCAGCGTCGGCGAGGTCGAGGGATGGACACTCGGGGGCTCTGGATGGGACATTCGCTCGGACAAGGAAATTCCGTTTGCGCTCGATCTCCGGACGGGCAAGCACACCGGCGGAGGCTACCGCCTGTGATCCCAGCGATTACGGATCGGTCCCTGCCGCGGGTGGGACGGCGTAGAAGCTCAGGGCCGCGTCCCCCTGCTTGAGCGTGCGTGTCTGCTGGAGCGCGCCGAAGCTGCCCGGGAGTGGGAGCTTGCTCCCATGCTCGGCGACGACGAGGGCTCCCGGGGCGAGCAGGGCGGCGACGCCGCGAGCGCTTCCGAGCAGGCCCAGCGTGGAGCTGTAGGCGAGGTTGTCGGTGTACGGCGGATCGAGGTAGACGAGATCGAACCCGGTGGCATTTCCCGCGTTGTTGCCAGGGCCAGCCTGATGCAGGAGGCGATCGAGCACCGCCTCCACCTTGCGCTCTTCGAGGGTCCAACCGGCAGTGACGCCGAGCGCGTGGAGATTGAGGCGGATGGTCCCCGCTGCGGGCCGGGCCGCTTCGGCGAAGAGCACGTACGCCGCGCCCCGGCTCAGGGCCTCGATGCCAACCGCGCCGGTGCCGGCGAAGAGATCGAGAAAGCGCGCGCCGGCGATCCGTGGGGCCAGGATGTTGAAGACGGTCTCGCGTAGACGGTCGCTGGTGGGCCGGGTCAGGAGGCCGGCGGGGGCACGGAGCGCTCGCGAGCGAAAGGTCCCGGCGATCACACGCATGGGGCTTATCGTAAATGGATCGCGGGCACCCGCGAGGATGCGGGGACGCGAACTCGCCACGCCCCGTGTCAAAGCAATCTAGAATAGACCTATGCGCGAATGGAGCTTTCCGATTGGAACCCTGCTGGGCGTAGAGCTTCGGGTGCACGTCTCCTTTTTGCTTCTGCTGGGGCTCGCGATGAGCTACTCGGTGACGCTGACGGGGACGGCCGGACGCGGCCTGGGTTTGTGTGCCTTTCTCCTCCTGGCGTTGCTTTTGCGCGAGACGGCGCGAGCGATCGCGGTGGCGGCGATGTCGCTCGATCTGAGCGGGATGCTGCTCCTGCCGACCGGCAGCGTGCTCCGCTACGGGACGGCGGAGGCGAATGAACGGGCGCATCGGCCCGAGGTGATCCGGCGGCTGGCCCTGCTTGGGCCGCTTACCAACATCGGCACGGGGCTGGTTCTCGGATCTCTGATCCTGGCCTTCAGCCCGCTCGTTCAGCTCACAGATCTGCCGTGGATCACGCCCGCGCACCTGCTTCGAGCCGCCGTCTGGATGAACCTGCTCCTGGGCGCTGTGAACCTGCTTCCGGTGGCGCCGCTCGATGGCGGAGAGCTCTTTCGCCTCGGCCTGCAGGGTATGCCGGCCGGCCTGAGGAGCCGAAGCGCATTTCGCAGCCTCGGCCGCCTCATCTCCGTGGCCATAGCCGCCGTGGGTCTGGCGCTGCGCAATCCGTGGCTGACCACCTTGGGCGCGTTTCTTGTCTTTACCGGACCTCTCGATCAGGGCTCCGATCCCGCCGCGACGGACGCCGGCACGGAGAAGGAACCCGTGCGCATCAGCGACGTCATGCTGGTCGACTTCAATACCCTTTCGGCGTCGGATACGCTCGAGGATGCGCTCGATCGTTCCGTGCACTCGCTGCAGGACGTCTTTCCTGTGGTGCGACGCGGAAGCATGGTCGGCGCGGTGTCGCGGCAAGGCATCCTCGAAGCCCTGCAGACCCACGGCAACGGCTACATCCAGGGCGTAATGACGAGGTCCTTTGCCACCGCCCAGCCCGGCGACGCCCTGATGAAGACGCTGGGGCGCATCATGCTTGGGCGCGGTGTGCAGCTGGTGCCGGTGCTCGACGGCGATCGCATCGTCGGCATCCTGACACCGCAAAATCTGTCGCAGTCCATGCGTCTGCTGGACCGAGGGCGAAGACTGCGGCGTCAGGTATCGTGAGCGGCCCAGGTATCGTGAGCGGCCCAGACTTGTGAGCCGCCAGGACGATCCTCCTCCGGCGGAGGAAGCGGCAGAGATCGCGCCCGGACCTCCCCGGCCGCTGGCGCCCGGGCTCTACCTGGTGGCGACCCCGATCGGCAACCTCGAGGATATGACGTTGCGCGGCCTGCGCGTGCTCAGGTCCGCCGACCGGATCGCGTGCGAAGATACCCGGCAGACCGCCAGGCTGCTGCACCATTTCGGCATCCACAGGCCGACCGTGAGCTACCACAAGCACAACGAGCTGGCCAGGACGGCGGAGCTGATTGCCGAGCTCACCGCCGGCGCTCGCATCGCGGTCGTCAGCGACGCGGGCACGCCGGGTATCGCGGACCCGGGCGGCGAGCTGGTTGCGGCTGCCATCGCTGCCGGCGTGCCTGTTGTTCCCGTTCCCGGAGCGAATGCTGTGGTTGCGGCCGTGATCGCGAGCGGACTTGCGACCGACGGCGGCTTCGCCTTTCGCGGATTTCTGCCGTCCAAGGGCGGAGATCGACGGAACGTTCTCGAGGCCTTGCATGCTCGCCTGCGGGCAGCCGAACCCGCCATCGGGCCAGCCCCGGTGGAGGTCTTCTACGAGACGCCGCACCGCATCGTCGAGGCGCTCGCAGACGTCGAGGCGGTGTTTGGCGCCGGGCACCGGATCGCGATCGCCCGCGAGCTTACAAAGATGCACGAAGAGTTCTTGCGCGGGACGGTCCGCGAGGTGCGCGGGGTGCTGGCGCAGCGAGACGTCGTGCGCGGCGAGATGGTGCTTCTGATCGAGGGCACCGTGGCTGCCGGCGTGGGTGAGACAGTCTCGGTCGCCGAGGCGGTCAGGCGTTTGGTTCAGGCGGGCACCGACGAGAAGGACGCTCTAAAGCAGGTGGCCCGGGATCGCGGCATGGGCAAAAGCGAGGCCTACCGGGAGTGGCAGAGGAGCCGATCGCGCTGAGGGTGGGTGGCTGGATGGCGGTATTCCGGATACTTCGGTCAGTCCAGCGGGCCTCCGGAGATCTTTCCCGTCTCCGCGTGCAGACGCTGGCGAACGGTACTTTCGCGCCCTTTGACGCGATCGTAGACATACACGTCCGACGTCGTGCCGAGGCTCTCGTTGTAGAGCGAAAGGCCGCCGGTCGCCTCCTTCAGCTCCTCGGCGAAGCTGTGGATGGCACGCAGCTTGTCGGCGGTGGCGGGGATCTCAAGACGGTTCGTCTTGAGGAATTTCTGGTAGCCGCGGTCCAGAATGACGCTGATCTCGCCGTTCAGGAGCCACCCTGGATGCGCCAGCATCTCAACCGTGTCGCCGGGGCCGGCCCCAATCTCCGCCGCGCATCCGTACTTGCGCACCTGAAAAGCGGCCGCGGTGCGTTTTGCACCCCCTTGCGCCGGCGCGACATCAAATCGATGTGTGCCGAGGGCGGAGAGAATGTCGTTGAAACTTCGCTGGTGGACCTTTTTGGCCATAAGTTAGACTCACGTTTACTGTCGCACATCGGCCCCGGCGCATCAACGCGCAAGCGGCCGGCCGAGACCATCCCTGAGGCTCAGGGGGCGGTCGAGACAGAGTTGAGCCAGGGACTGAGCGGATGGTGGCTGTCGAAAAATCGCTGGGCACGAGCATCGGGGAGCTGGGCACGAGCATACTCGGTCGCATCGGCAACACGCCGCTGGTGCGTCTGGGCACGCTGACCGCCCACATGCCCGGAGTGCAGATTCTGGGCAAGGCCGAGTGGGCCAATCCGGGCGGATCGGTGAAGGATCGTGCGGCCTCGGCCATCGTTCTCGATGCGGAACGCCGGGGCGAGCTGCGGTTTGGCCGGCGTGCGGGCTCGGCAAGGGGACGGGCCCTGCTCGACGCCACCAGCGGCAACACCGGCATCGCGTACGCCATGCTGGGCGCGGCGCTCGGCTTCCCGGTGACGCTGTGCATGCCGTCCAACGTTTCGCCGGAGCGGAAGAAGTACCTTGCCGCCTACGGTGCGGAGATCTTGTGGACCGATCCCGGGGCCGGCTCCGATGGCGCGATTCGCAAGGCGCGGGCGCTCGCCGAAGCTGAGCCCGAGCTCTACTTCTACGCCGACCAGTACAACAACGAGCAGAACTGGAAGGAGCACTACCGCGCCACGGGCGACGAGATCTGGCGGCAGACGGAGGGGCAGATCACGCACTTCCTCGCCGGCCTGGGCACCAGCGGAACGTTTATGGGAACCACGCGGCGGCTGCGCGAACTGAACCCGGCGATCCGTTGCATCTCCATGCAGCCCGATTCGCCGTTCAACGGCCTTGAAGGCCTGAAGCATATGTCGACGGCGATCGTTCCCGGAATTTACGATCCCGCGCTGGCCGACGAGAACATCGAGATGGAGACCGAGAAAGCTTACGTGATGGCGAAGCGGCTGGCGCATTCCGAGGGTCTGCTGGTCGGGGTCTCTGCCGCCGCGGCTGTGGCGGCTTCGCTCCAGGTCGCCGAACGCGAGGCCCGCGCCGGACGCGAGGCGGTGGTCGTCACGGTCCTCTGCGACTCCGCCGAGAAGTACATGAGTGAACGCTTCTGGACGGAGGTGTAGGCCGATGCTCTCCTTGAGCTACGCGGACTACCAGGCGATCCGCGCCCATGGCGAAGAGACCTATCCGCACGAGTGCTGCGGGATTCTTCTCGGAACGCACGCGGCGGGGAATGAGCCCACGGCGAGCGCCCCGGGTGCGGGCGGCAATGTGGTCCGACGCGTCCTGCGCGCGGGCAACACGCGCACCGATTCGGCTCACAATCGTTACCACATCGCTCCCGAGGAGCTGGTGCGAGCGCAGCGAGAAGGTCGCCGCGACGGCCTCGACATCGTCGGCTTCTACCACTCGCATCCGGACCACCCCGCTCAGTGGTCGGCGACCGATTTTGCCGAGGCGCACTGGATCGGCTGCTCCTATGTCATCACGGCCGTTGAAAATGTCATCACGTCCGTTGAAAATGTCATCACGGCCGTTGAAAAAGGCCATGCGACGGTTACAAATTCGTTTTTACTGCAGGGCTCCGACGAAGAGAGCAAGGTCTTCGTGGACGAGGCGCTCGAGATCGACGTCACCGGCGTGGACGACCGCGACGCGAAGCTCGCCGCCGAGCAGAGCATACAGGTTCTAGAGGGAGAAATCAGATGAAGATTCACATTCCGACACCGCTGCGGGCGTACGCCGGCGGCCAGGAAACCGTTGAAGTCGGCGCAATGTCGGTGCAAGGCGCTCTCGATGCGCTTACGATGAGCGCGCCCGAGTTGCGCAAGCACCTCTTCACCGAAGACAACAAGCTGCGGTCGTTTGTCAACGTCTACCTGAACGACGACGACATCCGGTATCTGCCCGCCAAAGAGGCGACAGGAACCGGCCCGGACGACGAACTGACGATCATTCCATCGATCGCGGGCGGCTCGCTGAATTATTTGTAACCGTG
Source organism: uncultured Acidobacteriaceae bacterium (assembly GCA_964236945.1). Taxonomy (GTDB): domain Bacteria; phylum Acidobacteriota; class Terriglobia; order Terriglobales; family Acidobacteriaceae; genus Edaphobacter. The sequence goes on from CAXSGC010000001.1 coordinate 155,028, forward strand.
AATGTTCGCGGTTTTTGACCTTGTAACATGCACCGTTACAAACGTTTGGGTTCGCCCCCCGTGACACTTCCGTCCTGCTCGATCCGGGCGAAAAGGAGTACGCACCATGGCAACAGAGACCCTCATCCCCGACCTCACAACCGCCGAACTTCCGAAGCTGACCAACGAGGAGATCGCGCGCTATTCGCGACATCTAATCCTGCCTGAGGTGGGTCTCGAAGGGCAGCAGAAGCTGAAGGCCGCGAAGGTGCTCTGCGTCGGAACCGGCGGTCTCGGAGCTCCGCTCGCCATGTATCTCGCGGCCGCGGGCGTCGGAACGCTGGGCCTGGTCGACTTCGATGTGGTCGACGAATCCAACCTGCAGCGGCAGATCATTCACTCGCAAGCAACGGTCGGCAAACTGAAGGTGGACTCGGCCGAGATCATGCTCAACGGCCTGAACAAAAACACAAAGATCGTCAAGCACAACACCATGCTTACCAGCGCGAACGCGATGGAGATCTTTCGCGACTACGACGTGATCGCGGACGGCACCGACAATTTTCAGACGCGGTATCTGGTCAACGATGCCTGCGTCCTCTCCGGCAAGCCGAACGCCTACGGATCGATCTTTCGCTTTGAGGGTCAGGCCAGCGTCTTCGGCCTGCCTGAAGGCCCGTGCTATCGCTGCCTCTACCCCGAGCCGCCGCCGCCGGGCCTCGTTCCATCGTGCGCCGAAGGTGGCGTGCTCGGCATTCTTCCCGGGCTCGTCGGCGTTATTCAGGCGACCGAGACCATCAAGCTGATCCTCGGCATCGGCGAGCCGCTCGTCGGGCGTCTCTTACTTGTTGACGCGCTCGCGATGAGCTTTCGCACGCTCAAGCTGCGCAAAAATCCGGACTGCCCGGCTTGTGGAACGCACCCCACTGTCACCGAGCTGATCGACTACGACCAGTTCTGCGGCATCCCGAAGCCGGCAGCCGTCGGGCCTCTCGAGGTCGCGCGCGACCAGGCGGTTGGACCCGCGCCGATCGTCGACGGCATCCCGCAGATCACCGTCGAGGAGCTCAAGCGCAAGCTCGACCAAAAGGAAAACATTTTTGTGCTGGATGTGCGCGAGCCGCACGAGTACCCGATCGCGAATCTCGGTGCGCCGTTGATCCCGGTCGGCGAAGTCGAGCGCCGTTTACGCGAACTCGCCGAGCACAAGGAGGACGAGATCGTGGTGCACTGCAGGTCCGGCGCGCGCAGCCAGAAGGCCGCGACCATCCTCAAGAACGCGGGCTTTACTCATGTCTCGAACCTCACGGGCGGCATCCTGGCGTGGGCCGACAAGATCGACCCGTCGATGGCGAAATATTAAGGCGGCGGTTCCGTGAAGCCGCTCTAGTCCTCTGCCTTGTCGTCGATCGTCAGCATCTGCATCGAGAGCGGCGGCTCCAGCATGCATTCAAACTGCGCGATGGTTGCGACGGCGCGGCTGATCGTCGAGGTCAGGCACGGCTCCGTCGTGACCACAAACGGCAGGTGATCCTTGGGAAATCCTGGTCGTTGCAGGAGCGAATCGATGTTCGCGCCGACTGTGGCCAAGGCGCCCGAGATCGCAGAAACGATGCCGGGTTTGTCGCTGACCATGAAGCGGAGATAGTGCGGCGCGAAGAATTCGCCGGTCACCTCCATCGCCGTCACCGGAAGCGAGACCTCCGAGCAGCCCTGCGCCACCGAGAGCAGATCGCTGACGATCGCGACCGCCGTCGGGTTGCCGCCCGCGCCGTGCCCGGAGAAGACGACATCGCCGCCAAACTCGCCCGTCGTGACCACCATGTTCTGCGTTCCGTGCGACCACGCAATGGGCGATGCGAGCGGAACCAGCATGGGCGCGACGCGCGCGCGCACGGCATTGCCGTTGGCCGGCGGTGCGGCCCCCGCCGTGGGCAGCTGCGCCCGCGACACTTGCCGGATGGTGCACCCCAGCTCGCGCGCGTACTGAAAATCGATGGCCGCGACGGACGATATGCTCTGCGTCGCAACCTGATCCGGATTGAGCTCCGCATGGAGAGCGATGCGTGAAAGGATGCAGAGCTTGGCGCGCGCGTCCAGGCCATCCACGTCGGCGCGCGGATCGGCCTCGGCGTACCCGGCTGCCTGCGCCTGCCGCAGCGATTCGACGTACTCGGCGCCAGCCTCCATGTGGCTCAGGATGAAGTTGCACGTCCCGTTCACGATGCCGGAGAGACGCGTGATGCGGTCGCCCTGCAAGCCGTCCAGCGTCGCCGGAATGACCGGGACGCCGCCCGCGACCGAGGCGTTGTAGCGCAGCTGCACGCCGTGCTCGCGAGCCAGGCCGGTCAGCGCGGCACCGCGGTAGGCGATCAGCTGTTTGTTCGCGGTGACGACCGACTTGCCCGACCGCATCGCCGCGCGCAGCCACTCGTCCATCGGGTCGAGGCCGCCGATCGTCTCGACCACCACATCCACGTCCGAGCCGAGAACGTCCTCAATCTTGTCGGTCCAGACTGCAGTCTTCGGGACGGTCGCAGCAGCTTCAGACGCGCGCTTGCGATCGATGCCCCGGTTGAAGATGTAGGCCAGATCAATGCGCGCGAAGTTTTGCGCGGCGAGCAGACGCGCGACCGACTGGCCCACGGTGCCGAAGCCGAGGATGGCAACCCGCGTCGTTGGTGATGCGGTCGGTCTTGCTCGGGGGTCTGCTGTTGTCACGGTCTCTCCTCGGCGATCTCGCACATCCGCTCGCCTGCAGCTCTAGTACGGGATGCGGTTGGAGCTTGCCATCCAGGCGTCGAAGCCGGCTTGCGCTTCTTTGCCCAGCAGAGCCTTGCTGGGGATCAGCCGGTCTGCGATGGGCTTTCTGATCTCATCGTAGAGCAAGCGGTCGTCGAAGCCGGCGGCGGCCGCATCGAGAGCCGAGCTTCCGTAGAAGATCGCGTCCAGACGAGACCAGTAGATCGCGGCCAGGCACATCGGGCATGGCTCGCAGCTGGTGTAGATCGCGCATCCGCGCAGCTCAAAGCTCCGGAGCGCGGCGCAGGCGTTGCGGATGGCGGTCACCTCCGCGTGCGCGGTCGGATCGTTGCTCGCCGTCACCCGGTTCGCTCCGGTCGCGATCACGTCGTCGCCGCGCACGATGACGGCGCCGAACGGACCACCTCGACCCGCGCGCACATTTTCAACTGCGAGCGCGATGGCCTGTTGCATGAAAGCCGGATTCTCGTGCATGCGGCTTGCCTGTCCTTCTCTGGAGGGTGCTGGAGATCGAGATCCGTGCGGGATAATGTCGATTATGGCACAGGCTTTCTTGTCAGACAGGATCGTCACCGAGGACGGGATCCGCGACGGCGCTCTCCTGGTCGAGGACGGACGGATCGTCAGTCTCTGCGCGGCGTCCGAGGTACCCGCCGACGCAGACCGCATCGATTGCGGACGGAGCGCGATCCTGCCCGGTCTGGTCGACACGCACGTTCACCTGAACGAGCCGGGGCGCACCGAATGGGAGGGCTTCTGGACCGGCACGCGCGCGGCCGCCGCGGGAGGATATACGACGCTGGTCGACATGCCGCTGAACTGCCTGCCCGAGACCACGACGGTCGAGGCGCTCGACGCCAAGCGCGCCGCCGCGCATGGGCAAACCTTTGTGGACTGGGCGGCGTGGGGCGGCGCGGTGACCGGCAACCAGGGGCATCTGCTGCCGCTCGCAGGGGCCGGCGTTCGCGGATACAAGTGCTTTCTGCTCTACCCCGGATGCGACGGTTTCACGATGATCAGCCTGAGCGATCTGGAAGAGGCGCTTCCGCAGATCAGGCGTTCGGGACTCCCGCTGCTGGTGCATGCCGAGCTCGCCGGACCCATCGAGCGCGCGACGGAAGCACTGGCGCAGAGCGACTGGAGGAGCTACGCAACGTATCTCGCCTCGCGCCCGGACACGGCCGAGATCGACGCCATCCGGTGCCTGATCGATCTCTGCCGCACCCATCGATTTCACCTGCACATCGTCCACCTTTCGACCGCGCTGGCGCTGCCGCTGCTGCGCGAGGCGCGGGCCGAGGGCTTGGCCATTACGATTGAGACCTGCCCGCACTACCTCCACTTCGCGGCCGAAGAGATCCGCGACGGAGCGACGCTGCTGAAGTGCGCGCCTCCGCTGCGTGGAAGAGCGAACCGCGAAGCTCTGTGGGACGCGCTCCGGGACGGAACCATCGACCTGATCGCGACCGACCACTCGCCCTGTCCGCCAGAGATGAAAGAGCTGGCGAGCGGACGTTTCGACCAGGCCTGGGGAGGCATCGCCAGCCTCTCGCTCGCGCTCCCGGTCGTCCATACCGAGGCTTGTCGGCGCGGTTTCAAGCTGTCCGACATCGCTCGCTGGATGAGCCAGGCGCCGGCACAGCTGGCGGGGATCGGCCACGTCGCGGGCGCGCTCGGGCCGGGGCGCGAGGCGAACTTCGTCGTCTTCGATCCCGAAGCTGAGTTTGTCGTCACTCCGGAGCACCTGCACTTTCGCCATCCGATCTCGCCTTACGTCGGAGAGACGCTCCTGGGCGTTGTCACGGCGACGTACCTGCGCGGAGATCCGGTGTGGGACGGCGCGACGTTTGAGGCTCAGCCGCGCGGCCGCGAGGTCACGGTATGATCGCCGCAGAGATGACGACCTCCGTTCTCGATCTGTGGAATCAACTCGACATGGCCGAGGCCGCACAGGAGATCCTGCCTGCTGCGGCTCCGAAATCTGGGCGCGCGGTGTCGCGGAGCGGCGGCCTCTGGAGGACCACGCAGATCTGCTCGCGGCCAGTCGTGCAGCCTTCGCCGGCCTCACTTCGCGAGATTGGACGGCGGCTTTTGAGAGCCACCCGCGCATCGGCGAGCAGCACGCGGCGGGCGAGGCGACCGGCCGATCACTCGCGTGGAGCCGGGCTGAGCAGAGCTCCGCCGACGCTGACAACGAACATGTCGCGCACCTGCTGCGGGAAGGCAACCGGGCGTACGAGGCGCGCTTCGGCCAGATCTTCCTGGTCTGCGCCGCCGGCAGGAGCAGGTCGGAGATCCTCGCGATCCTGAACGCCCGTATGCTCAACGACCCCGAAACCGAGCAGACGGTCGCCCGAGCCGAGCAGGAGCGCATCACGGCTTTGCGGCTCGAACGCTGGCTCGGGGGAGCGTAGCGGATGGGCATCTCGACCCACATCCTCGACACCTCCCTAGGCCGTCCGGCCGCGGCGGTCCCAGTCTCGCTCGCGCGTCTTGAGCGCGAACATTGGACCACGATCGCGCATCGAGAGACCGACCGCGACGGCCGCTGCAAAGACCTCCTCTCAGTCGACACCTCGATCGCATCCGGCATCTACCGCCTGCGCTTCGAGACGTCCGTCTACTTCGGGCGCCTCGGCTCGCGGAGCCTCTATCCTTACGTCGAGATCGTCTTCGAGGTCCCCGACCCGGCCGCCCACTTTCACATCCCGCTGCTCCTGAGCGCGAACAGCTACACCACGTATCGAGGAAGCTAGATCGGCATGCATCGGCTCACCGCAAATCGTTACGGAAAATCGCGCGTTCGTCTGCTCAAAGTCACACGTAACCTCGACGAGCACAATCTCTCCGAGTGGACCGTGCAGGTGCTCCTCCGCGGCGACTTCGAAGCGGCACACACCGCAGGGGACAACAGCAAGATCCTCGCAACCGACACCATGAAGAACACGGTCTACTCGGTCGCTCGATCGAGCTTGGCCGACTCGATGGAGGCCTACGCAAAGGAACTCATCGGCTTCATCCTCGACCGCAATCCGCAGGTCGGATCGGCCGAAGTCACGGTCGAAAGCGCGCTCTGGAAGCGCCTCACGGTCGACGGCAGGCCGCATCCGTCGAGCTTCATGCGCGGCAGCGCCGAGCGGCAGACCACGGTGGTCGGGCAGACGCAGAGCGGCCCTTTTCAGATCACCTCCGGCCTCGACGACCTCACGCTGATGAAGACCGCCGACTCTGGATTTTCAGGCTTTATTCGGGATTCCTTGACCACTCTGCCGGAGACGGACGACCGTCTTCTCGGCACTTCCATGCGCGCACGCTGGCCGTATCTGCGCGAGGATCTCGACTTCAACACCGTTCGCGATCAGGTGCGCGAGAGCCTGCTCGCGACGTTTGCCAACCACAGGAGTCGATCCGTGCAGGAGACGCTCTTTGCGATGGCGGCGGCAGCGCTCGATCGCACGCCGGAGATCGATGAGATCGAGATTGCGATGCCCAACAAGCACGCTCTGCTGGTCGATCTCGCGCGCTTCGGGCAGACCAATCCGAACCAGATCTTTGTGCCTACGGACGAGCCGCATGGATACATCGAGGCGCGTGTCCAGCGTGCGCGCTAAGGAGCTCGGGCCGATGAGCGACACCGCGCGCGCCGTGGACATCCTCCATCGCTGCCGCGAGATCAGCCGATGCACGGAGGTCCCCGGCACCATCACGCGCGGATATCTGTCCGAGCCCATGCACGCGGTGCATCGGCTCTTACGCGAGTGGATGAGCTCGGCCGGCATGGAGGTTCGCCTGGACGCCGCGGGCAACCTGCGGGGTCTGCGCCGCACGTCCACCCCTGGGTCGCCGCGGCTTCTGCTCGGATCGCACCTCGATACCGTTCCCGATGCCGGAGCGTTCGACGGCGTCTTCGGGGTCGTGCTCGCCGTCGCCGCGGTCGAAGCGCTTGGAGACGTGTCGCTGCCGTACGAGATCGAAGTCATCGGCTTCTCGGAGGAGGAGGGCGTCTGCTTCGGCAAGCCGTTTCTCGGCAGCCTGGCCGTCGTCGGCCAGATCGACCCGGCAACGCTGGCGCGGTCGGATCGGCATGGCGTCACCGTCGCCGAGCGACTTCGCCGCTTCGGCCTCAACCCGGACGACCTCTCCGACGCCCGGCTCGCCGCGAACACCGCCGCCTACATCGAGGTGCACATCGAACAGGGTCCGGTCCTCGACACCGCAGGCGAGTCGATCGCGGTTGTGACGTCGATCGTCGGCCAGTTGCGCCTGCTGTTTCACTTCCGCGGACAAGCCAACCACGCCGGCACGACGCCCATGCACCTGCGCCGCGACCCCGTCGTCGCCGCCGCGGAGTGGATCGTCGCGATCGAACGTTTGGCGAGCGACGTCTCCGGCCTCGTCGCCACGACCGGCCACCTCCGCGCCCACCCCGGAGCCGTCAACGTCATCGCGGGCGCGGTCGAGGCGACCCTCGACGTTCGGCATGAGATGGATGTAACGCGAGAGAACTTCGCCCGATCCGCGATCGACACCGCCCGCGAGATCGCCGCGCGCCGTGGCCTTACGGTGGACGCCAGACTTGAGACCGAACAGAGCTCCGTGCCGATGCATCCCGGTCTCGTCCGCCAGCTCTGCTCCGCGGCTGAAGAAGCGCTTGGATCTCCTGTCCGGACGATGCCGAGCGGTGCCGGCCACGACGCCATGATCCTGGCCCGGAGCGTTCCCTCGGCGATGCTCTTCGTTCGCAGCCCCGGCGGCATCAGCCATCATCCGGAAGAAGCTGTGCTCCATGACGACGCCGCCGCCGCGCTCCGCACCCTCACAGCGTTCGTCCATAGGTTCGGCCAAACCGGCGCACTCGGCTCGCCTGATATCTTGGGCGGGAATGGTCCTGATGCCCATGCATAACACCGGCAGCACGCGCAGCCACAGCAGCCGCGATCACCTCCTGCAGACGCCGGACACGTTTGTGCGGACGCCGCTTCCATGCCTCGATCGCGCGGTCGCGATCGTCCACATTGCACCGGCCGGGGGTGCCGCCTTTGCCCAGTACACGGTCGAGTTCGAAGCGGCGGGCCTGATGCGAAGCTCCGGCTTCGAGCGCTTTGTTTACGTTCTCGAAGGCGAGCTTACGCTCCACCTCGCGGAGCAGCAGCACCTTCTGCGCAAAGGCAGCTTCGCCTATCTGCCGGCCACGCAGACGCATCGGTTCAGCGCTCTCGGCCGCGCTCGCGCCGTCGTCTTCGAGCTTCCGCCTCGGACTTCGGAGACGGAACCAGGGGCCGCCGGCGCAGTCGAATCCGAACCCTCGTTCCTGATCGGCCACGAGCCGGAAATCCCTCCCTCCGCGCTTCTGGACGACCCGAGCATCCAGGTGCGATCGCTCCTTCCCGAAAACATTGGCGTCCGCTTCGCCGTCAACACGATGACCTACGACCCTGGAGCTTCGCTCAGCATGGTCGAGGTCCACGTCATGGAGCACGGCCTCCTGATGCTCGAAGGCGGCGGCATCTATCGTCTCGGCAGCAGATGGTCTCCCGTCCGGGCAGGCGATTTCATCTGGATGGCGCCGTTCTGTCCGCAGTGGTTCGGGGCCCTGGGAAAGACGCCCGCGAAGTATCTCATCTACAAGGATTGGAACCGGCATCCGATCGGATAGAAGCGCCGGACGACCTAAATACAAGGACGCACATGCTGGACACCACTGAACTTCCGGATGGCTCGCAGGTCGGCTTCCCCGACGCCGACCCGATACAAATTGATGCAGCGAAGCTCAGCGCCGAACTCGCCGAACTCGCCAACTTCAGCGACGCTCCAGCCGCGCCTGCAGGTACCGCCGTCACGCGCATCGTCTTCTCCGAGCAGGATCGTCGGGCGCGCGCATGGCTGAAACATCTCGCCTCGGACGCCGGTCTCGATACACGCGAGGACGCGGTCGGCAATACCTTCTTCCGCTGGTCCGGAACCGATCCGTATCTGCCCGCGGTCGCCACCGGATCGCACATCGACGCCATCCCGCACGCGGGCATGTACGACGGAACCGTCGGCGTGCTCGGCGGTCTGGAGGCCATCCGGGCGCTGCGGCGAAGCGGCTTCCGGCCGCGGCGCTCGATCGATCTGGTCCTCTTCACCTCCGAGGAGCCTACCCGCTTCGGCATCGGCTGTCTGGGAAGCCGTCTGCTCGCGGGTGTCCTCACCCCTGAGCGCGCAGCCACCCTGCGCGACCCGGACGGCGCTACCCTGGATCAGCTTCGCGAAGCCGCCGGCTTCCACGGACCAATCTCCGCCGTACCACTTTCTCAAGGTCACTACAGCGCTTGGCTCGAACTGCACATCGAACAGGGGCCGCTGCTCGAACGCGAAGGCCTTCCGCTCGGCATCGTCACCGGCATCGCCGCGCCCGCCGGATATCGCTTCGAGATCATGGGTCTCGGCGGCCACGCCGGCGCCCTCCTGATGCCCGACCGGAGGGACGCGCTCTGCGCCGCCGCCGAGGTGATCCTCTCGGTCGAGCGACGGACGCTCGAAACCGGCGCCATCGACACCGTCGCGACCGTCGGCACCTGCCAGGTCCACCCCGGCGCGGTCAACAGCGTTCCGAGCCGCGTCGGGCTTGAACTCGATCTGCGCGACACGGATCCAGGACGCCGCGATGAAGTCATCGCCGCCATCCGCGGCGACATCGCCGAGATCGCATCGAAGCGCGGCGTCCACATCACCGAGCAATTCGTCAACGCCGACCAGCCCGCCGCCTGCTCGACCGAGCTCATCGATCTGCTCGAAAGCTCCGCGGACGCGATCGGAGCTCCGTCTCGCCGGATGGTCAGCCGCGCGTACCACGACTCGCTCTTTCTGGCCCGCATCGCCCCCATCGGCATGCTCTTTATCCCCTGCCGGGGGGGCATCAGCCATCGTCCCGAAGAGTACGCCAGCCCTGAAGACATCGCGCTCGGCACCCGCGTTCTGGCGCTCGCGCTTGCTAAGCTAGCATCGGTGTAGCGTCCGCACCTCCCTATCGCATGGCCCTGGAGTCAATCAATCCCGCCAATGGAAAGCTCTTGCGCCGCTTCGATCCCATCGATGCGACGACCCTCCGCGAGAAAGTGGCGCGCGCGCATGTCGCCTTTCGCGCTTACGGGCACGTGCCGATCGAACATCGCGCGCTCTGCATGCGCAAGCTGGCGTCGATCCTGGACAGCGAAGCCGAAGATCTCGCGCGCACCATTACGATCGAGATGGGCAAACCCATTGCGGCGGCGCGGCAGGAGATCCTGAAATGTGCCGGCACGTGTCTCTTCTACGCGGAAGAGGCCGCGCGCATGTTGGCGCCCGAGTCGATCGCCACCGAGGCCGCTCATAGCTACGTCCGATGGGATCCGCTCGGCGTCTTGCTGGCGGTGATGCCGTGGAACTTTCCCTTCTGGCAGGTCTTCCGCTGCCTCGTTCCGGCACTGATGGCCGGCAACGTCGTTCTTCTGAAACACGCTTCCAACGTGCCGCAGTGCGCGCTCGCGATCGAAAGTCTGGTCCGCCGATCGGGCTTTCCCCCTGGAACATTTCAGGCGCTGCTCATCGATGTCCAAGCCGTCGAATCCGTGCTCGCCGACGATCGCGTTGTCGCGGTCACCGTCACCGGAAGCGAGGCCGCCGGCCGAGCGATCGGCGCGCAGGCGGGTTGGCTGATCAAGAAGTCGGTGATGGAGCTCGGTGGCAGCGACCCCTTCATCGTGATGAGCTCCGCCGACCTCGATCGTGCCTCCGAGATGGCGGTTCGATCGCGCCTGATCAACAGCGGGCAATCCTGCATCGCGGCCAAACGCTTTCTGCTCGCAGCCGAAATCTACGATCGCTTCACCGAACGCTTTGTCGCCGGCATGCGCGAGATGGTCGTCGGCGATCCGTTGAACAGCAACACGGACGTGGGCCCGCTCGCGACAAAACGTCTGCTCGACGACCTCGAATTGCAGGTCGGCGCTGCCGTCAAAGCCGGTGCACGCGTGCTGACGGGCGGCCACCGCATCCGCGGTCTTACAACGGACGGGCCCGAGGACGCCAAGGGAGAGGGAAACTTCTTCCAGCCCACCGTTCTCGAGGGCGTTCCGCGCACCTCGCCCGTCTACCGCGAAGAGCTGTTTGGGCCGGTGGCCATGCTCTTTCGCGTCCGGGATCTCGACGAAGCGATCGCGATCGCGAACGACACCCCGTTCGGCCTGGGCGCCTCGGTCTGGACGCGCGATCCCGCCGAACAGCAGCGTCTGATTGCGGAGCTCGAATGCGGCATGGTGTTTCTGAACACGATCGTCGTGAGCGACCCGCGCCTGCCGTTCGGCGGGGTCAAACACTCCGGTTTCGGCCGCGAACTCTCGGCCTTCGGCATGCGTGAGTTCATGAACGCAAAAACAGTCGTGATCGGCGCGCCGCCATCTTCGCCTTCACCTTCAAGAAGCTCCGCCCGGTAAAAACAGCAATCGGGCATGAGATCGGATTCAGAAGCTGAACGAAGCCTGCAACTGCAGTCGCTGGACCGCGGCACTCGATGTGTACGGCGGACCCGAGAGCTGCAGGGACTGGCCGAAGTTGCGCGACGTCAGAGTGCCGACCGGAACCGTCAGGTTCTCCTTGTTGAAGACGTTCTGCAACTGCGCCCCAAGCGTCAGGTTGTAGCGCTTGCCGGTGCTGGTTCCGCCTCCGCCCATACCGACCCCGGGACCTCCACGACCGCCACCGCCGCCGCCACGTCCACCCGGTCCACCGGGACCTCCGGGGCCGCCCTGCGCAGGTCCGCCCTGCCCGCTCCCTCGGTCTGCTCCTTCCGAGTTCCTCCGCCCAAAGCCAAAGGTCTTCGTCGCCCGCAGATTCATGGTGAACAGCGCTGGTCCCGTGCAGTAGTTGATCGGAATCGGCGCATAGCTCGTCCCAAACGCCGGGATTGAGAAGGTGTTTGCGTCCGTGCATCTGGCGGAGGTCTGTCCCGCGAGAAACGTGGGCCGATCGTTGACGATGCTGTCCCCGTTCGTATCCTCGCCGGAGGTAATGTTGTACGGCTGGCCGGACTGCGCCAGAACAAACGGACTGAGGGAGATAAAGTGCGGCAGAGTGACGTTGCCACCGAGAAACAGCCGACTGCGCACGTCAAAGGCGGCACGTCCGTAGTCCGCGCCGATGTTGCCCGGGATCGAAGGAAAGTAGTTCGGTCCAGAGGTGTCCGCGTGCGCGAAGTTCAGGCCGTAGTAGCCGAAAAGCGTTATACGTCGAGTCCGGATATTGAAGTTCGTATTGAGCTGGTTCTGCCGGAAGACGCCCTCGGACTGGTACTGGTCGGTGACCGGAAGACCTGTGTTCAACGCAGAGTAGGGGCGCCCGATCGCCGCCGTGTTCTGGCTGAGAAACTGATGGACACCACGCGCGTTCAGGTAGTTCACGCTGACGGTTGCCCCACGAAACAGCTGCTGGTCGATGCCAAATGCGGTCTGCATCGTGTACGGACTTCGAAGGTGCGGCGCGATCGTGTACGTGGTGTTGCCCACCGCCGAAACGGCCGCAAGACAAGCTGCAACATCACTCGGGGCGCATCCGGGCGCGCTGTTTCCGACGTTCGAGAGAGTGTACTGCGTCTGGTTCACACCATTCTCGCGAAAGGTCGTGAGGACGTTGCCCAGGTTGAACCGGTCATAAAAGATGCCGAAGCCGCCGCGGACCACTGTCCTCGGCGAGCCCTTCGCCGATCCCAAACCATACGCAAACGAGACACGCGGAGCGAAGTCGTGGTGATCGCTGATCTGGTTCTGCGTCTCATAGCGGAAGCCATAGCTGAACGTCAGATTCGGCCGTGGCTTCCAATCGCTCTCCGCATAGATACCGAGGTCCGTCAGGCGTGCCCGGACCGTTGGAACATTCACGCGTGTGAAGCTGAAGTTCTGGACATTGTTGTTCTGGTAAGCGTCCAGGCTCGCGTAGCTGAAGATGCCGTTGGTGCCGGCGTTTGTATTGGTCGCCTCGCGCGTCGTCCGCAGGCGGCCGCCGAATCGAATGAAGTTCTTCGCCAGCTGCACGGAGGTGTAGTTCTGGACTTCGATGTGCTCCTGATGATCCGAGTTCGCGCCTCCACTCGACCCGCCGGAGATGAACGAGCTTTGCACGTTGATCGTAGGTGCGTAGCTCTGCGCGCTCTGGGTCGACCGGTTGCGCTGAAACTCGAAGCGCGTCTCGTTGATGATGCGCGAGCTCACGATCTGCGAGTCGCTGATCTGGATCTCCGCTTCGTTGGAATCGGTGTTGTACGCAGTCGACGGCAGATTGAAGCTGCCCAGACCATTGTTGGTGCTGCTGTTCTGCGTGTACTGAAATCGCGCCGTAAGCGTGTTTGTGTTGCTTAGTGCAAAGTCCAGCCGCGGGCTGAGTTCTGTACGCGTCTGCGGAAACGTCGTAGCATTCTGCAGCTGCTGGATGACGCAGGTTGCGGACGCCGATCCGGGCGGGCAGAGCGTTGCCGAGCCGTTGCCTGTAGAGTCGCTGGCCGGCGTCAGAACCGTCCCGTTGAAGATCGCGTTGTCCTGAATGTTGCGATGCGACCCGGACATGGTGAAGGACGACTTCGATGTGATCGGACCGGTGATGCTGCCAAACATGAAGATCGTGTGGTACGGCGGCTGGGCGATGGCGACCTGCCCGGGAGACAGGTACTGATTCAGGACCGGATTGCCGGTGTTGAAGCTGGAATCGTTTCCATTGATCTGGTAGCTTCCGTGAAATTTGTCGGTTCCCGGCTTGGTAAATACCTCCACACGACCGAATCCCAGACGATCGTACTGCGCCGAAAACGGGTTCTGATTCACGCGGATCTCGCGGATCGAAGACTTCGGCGGAAGTTGCCCACCCGTAAATCCGTCCACATAGATCTGCCCGCCATTAGGTCCGGCTGCCGGGCCCGCAAGTGCCGTCAGCTCCGACGAAAGCTCGTCCGGGTCGTCCGACAGAGCGTCCAGATCCTTGCCCTTGATCACCGTCGAGCTCGCGTTGTTGTCCTGATCGACGCTGAGCTGCGTCCCCTGCGCCGTGACCTGAATCTCCTGGTTTGTGGTCGAAATCGCCATCTTTGTATCCAGAGTCACAGCCTGCCCCGCGCCTATCCGCAAACCCTGTTTTACATAGCTCGCGAAACCTTTCATCGTGACGGTGAGCGAGTAGGTCCCGGGGGGCACTGCATTGAAGAGATAGGTGCCATCGGAGCCGGACATCACCGTCAGCGCCCGTCCCGCCGCCGGCGTCAGAGTCGCCGTCGCTCCAGGAATCAGCGCATCGTCCGGGTCCGTCACCGTTCCGCGCACGGTCGCGCCGGCTCCTCCCTGCGCGAACCCGGGACGCGACACAAGCAGAGACAAGGACATCAACCACAAAAGTAGACCTGCGCGAAGAGACATCAGAACTCCTACCCTCATATATCGGCTGTTCATTCAGAAACTTTAGGCCTGCAACAAAGAAGTCAGCACCGATGTCATCGGAGGTTCGTCACCGCTGATTGCATCCCCCAGCCTGGCTACGCGGAATGCCAGATCACTGCGTGCCGCCCTCGGGAGCTCCGCCGCCGACACTCCACGGCGAGAGAACCATGGCCTCGGACCCGCTCGGCGCTGCCGCCAGAATCGGACCTACCCCCGAGAGCACGGTGATCGCCGTCATCGGGTCGGCCGGCGACGCCTGCGAGGCGACAATCATCACCGCATCGCCCGTGTGCAGACTTGAAACCGGCAGAGCCGGCAGGCGGGCAACCATCTGCGAGAGATCTCCTCCCGCCGATCTTCCACCTCCAGGCCGGCCGCCCCCGGGCCGCGCACCGCCGGATCCGCCCGGCTCGCCTCCCTGAACACCGCCTGCACCGGACCCTGCGGAAGCTCCGCCGGATGCTGGAGCAGAAGCGCCCGTAGCCCCGGCTCCGGAACGTCCAGCCCCTCCAACAGTTCCGCCTACACGAGCTCCACCACCCTGCCTTCCGTCCTGACTACCATTTGGGGACGCATCCGGGTGTTGCCGCGCCGCAAACCCCGCAGCCTGCTCCGGCGAAAGCATATGAATCGCCGTGTTGGGCGTAATCTTGACCGCGACGTTCCGCTTGGTCGTCAGATCCTTAAGCGAGATTGCCGAGCCCGTCGCGTCCACGCTGAGGAGCGTTCCCGAAACGTTGCGAAACGATCCACTGACGATCTCCTCTGCCTGCTCCTCCGCCTGCTGCGGGCCGGCATCGGACCGCCTTCCACGGACGCGAATCTGATCGCCCACATGGATCTCGGCCAGGGTCCCAGGCTTGGCGTCTTCAAAGCGCACCGAATCTCCCGCGTACCGGCGAAAGATCGTCTTGTCAGTGGTCAAAACCTCTGTTTTGCGCGTCCCGGATGTCACCGTAATCGTTCCCGTCGCCGGGTCGACCGCGCTCACCAGACCTCCGCTCCCGCGCCTCTGCCAATCCGCCGCCTCCCCCTGTCGCTTCTGATCGATGTCCGACGAGCGCATCAGAATCACGCGCACGGCAGAAAATCCGGCGCCATTCGCGCTTCCCGTCGCCAGCACACGATCGCCTACCGCGATATCCGTGAAGCTGCCCGGCTGCGCCGACTTCAGGTCCTTGCTGCCCGGCGCCAGTTGAAGCACACGCGCCGCGGCCGGCACGTCTACCGTGACACCCTGGCCGGCGTCGGTCGTCAGCGTCAACGTCGATCCCTCGATGCGCTTCACCGTTCCGATCTGACGCGCCAGGGGAGCCGCTGCCGTCGCACCCGCGGGAGCGCTTTGAGCCCGCAAACCGGGAACTCCGCTCAGGAGCGCTGCCGACACCGCAAGGCTGACGAGAAGTGGCCGCCACGAGCGAGAAAGCCCAAAAAGCATAGTAAAGATCCTTCGCTGAAACATCGTCGTCCGCAGAGATCCGATCGGCGTCCCTACGGAACAGCGCGGCTGGAGGGGGGAAGAACTGAGTGCATAACTATGGTAACCGCTCCGGCCAACCTACGCGAGCCACACGTCTGGCCCCGGGCACGCCTGCCCGAAACAGGCCGACACGCCCGCCCAAAACAGAAGGCGACACACCCGGAAGACGTCCTCGATGCGCGATAAGTTTCGCGCCTGTCGATCGGCTATTTGTTTCGCTCGGAACTGGCAGATCCGTCGGGGCGCCGATCTAGTCCGTCTCGCACGTCAGCACGGCCAGACTGCGAGGTGGAAGCGTCACCTCTCCTTGCGAACTCTTGATTCCGTCCACACTCTCCAGCACCAGACGGAAGTTCTCAGGACTCTCCAGAACGGCCGGCTCCATGCCCAGGTTCGCCAGCACGATCACACCACTCCTCTGCATGCTCAGCCACCGCTTCTGCTCATCGAAGCGCACGCGCAGGTGCCCCGTATCGCCATCGTTGAGCGACGGCGAACTTCGCCGGAACCGGATCAGCTGCTTCGTCCACTCCAGCATCTCCGCATGCTGACCCTCATGCACCTCGCTCCAATTCAGCTTGGATCGCTGAAACGTCTCCGGGCTTTCGGGGTCGGGGATCTCGTCCGAGTTCCAACCAAACGCCGCAAAGTCCCGCTTACGACCCTCCGACACCGCCTTGGCCATCTCCGGGTCGTCGTGATGCGCGAAGTACTGAAACGGAGTCGAAGCCGCAAACTCCTCACCCTGAAACAGCATCGGCACAAACGGCGACATCAGCACCAGCCCCGCGGCCACCTTTGCGAGGGGCAGACCGACAATATGCTCGATCCGGTCACCGATCGCACGGTTTCCGATCTGATCGTGGTTCTGGATGTACCCAAGAAAATGATGCGCCGAAAGGTTATCCACCGGTCGCCCGTGCCGGCGCATCCGGTACTTGGAAATGCAGCCATCGTAGACAAAGATACGATTCAGCGACTTGGCCAGATCCGCCAACGAACCGAAGTCGTCGTAGTATCCCCGGCCCGATTCCCCCTTATGCAGCACCGTAAACAGCGAGTGATGAAAGTCATCGCTCCACTGCGCATCCATGCCGTACCCGCCCGCCTCCCTCGGCCGCACCAGCTTCGGGTCGTTCAGGTCGCTCTCGGCAATCAGCACCAGCCGCCGGCCAAGCATCGCCGACAAGACCTCCACCTCGGCCGAGAGCTGCTCCATGAAGTGCACCGCCGACCGGTCGTTGTACTCGTGCACCGCATCCAGCCGCAGGCCATCGACATGGTAGTCCCGCAGCCACATCTTTGCGTTGTCGACGAAGAATCGCCGGACCTCGTCGCTTCCGCCCTCTTCAAAGTTCACCGCGTCGCCCCACGGCGTGCGATGACTCCTGGTCAGGTACGGTCCAAACTTGCCGGCATAGTTGCCCACAGGTCCAAAGTGGTTGTAGACCACATCCAGCACTACCGCGATCGAACGGGCGTGGCAGGCATCCACAAACCGCTTCAGACCGTCCGGTCCACCGTAGGCCTCCTGCACCGCAAACAGCGCGACGCCGTCGTACCCCCAGCCAAAGCCGCCGGGAAACGCCGCGATCGGCAGCGGCTCCACGTGGGTGATGCCGAGGTCCCGCAGGTAGTCGAGCCGCTCGATCGCACTGTCAAACGTCCCTCCCTCGGTAAATGTGCCCACATGCATCTCGTAGATCACGGCGCTGCCCAACGGTGGCGCCTGCCAGTGCTGGTCGTGCCACTCAAACGCCTTCTGGTCGTAGATCTGCGACGGCCCATGCACGTCCGACGCCATGCGCATGCCGCGCGGGTCGGGGTAGGGCGTCGGGTCGCTGTCGACCACAAACGCGTATTCCGTCCCGGGACCGGCCTCCACGTCCGCTCGCCACATTCCCTCCTTGTCCGGCCCCCGCATCGGATGCCGCTCGCCCGCAACCTCGACCGCCATCTGCTTCCGAAACGGCGCCCACACCTTGAACTCATGCATCGCTCTTGTCCTTTCTCACCAGAAGCGCCACCGGAAACGCCCCGAGCAGGTCGCGCAGATACACCATTCCGCCCTCGATCTCTGCCTCCGCCGATCCGCCCAGCAGACAGTTGACCCAACGCCCCCGGGGCAGCGTAATTGTCGTGTCTTCCCAGGCTCCGGCCAGCGTCAGAGGGAGCCTCGGCGCCACCGTCGCCACCTTTCGCGATCGCATGTACGCCACGGCATGCTCGCGCTTGGCCCCCGACGCCAGCAGCGGACTGTACTCCGCCTCCGGCCCAAAGCACTCCGAGCGCTCCTTGCGCAGAACGAGCGCGTGGTGGATGGTCCACAGCTTCGGCAGACCCTCCTCCGACCTTTGCATCACCTCGGCCACCGTCATCCCGGCCCGAATCTCGCCCAACAGACGACCGCGCAGATCGTAGTCCACTGGCCGTCGATTGTCCGGATCGACCAGGCTGTGATCCCACAGCTCCGATCCCTGATACAAATCGGGCACCCCCGGCGACGTGTGCTTCATCAGCGTCTGCGCCAGTGAGTTCGACCGCCCCGCCGCATTCACGCGCGCGACAAACGCCTCCACCTCGGACACAAAGCGCCCCGAATCGAGCGTCCGTTCGATAAAACTGCGCAGAGCATCCTCGTACTCCTTGTTGTTGGCCACCCACGAGGTCTGCTGCTTGGCCTCGCGCATGGCCTTTTCCATGTACGTCTCGATCCGCTCGGGACCGATCGGCCAGGCGCCGATCAGCGTCTGGTAATAGAACCACTCGGTGTTTCGATCCGGATACTCCCCGCGCCGGAACTCGCCGTTCAACTCCGACCAGCGCTCCACCGTCTCCGCAAACTCCCCCGCAATCTCCGACAACACCGCCAGACGCGCGCGCACGTCGTCCGACCGCTTGGTGTCGTGCGTCGAAAGCGTCGTCATCGTCTGCGGATGCGTCTTCTGCATCGTCCTCTGATACTCGTGGAAGTCCTCGATCCCGATGCCGTCGCGCCCCGGATCGCCCCCAACCTCGTTCATGCCGGTCTGCCGGTTGTAGGTGTAAAACGCCGTGTCCTCCACACCCTTCGCCATCACCGGACTCGTGAACTGCTGAAACCGAAGCACAAACTCGGTCTCCTTTTTGCCCTTGACCGCCATCGTCAGGACGTCGTGCATAAAGTCGAACAGCGTCGGATCGATATCCAGACGGTTGCCCTTCGCGCAATTCGTCGCCCGCTCGATGTACTTCCGATCCTCATCCGTGATCTCCGCGCGCTCCGGCACGACATACGTCCGGTAGATCCCAAAGCACGACGCTACCTCGCGAAGCGCGCGCCTGATCTCCGCCCGGGTAAAGTCGCGGTAGTTCCGGTTGCACTCGCAGATCTCCACAAACAGGCTCGTCAGACGATTCACATCGCTGCCCAGCGCCTGCTCGGTGACCGAGATCTTCTTGTCGTGCGCAATCACCGGGAAGTCCGTGGGCTGGCCGGTAAACTCGCCGTACCTCCGGTTCAACTCGGCCATGCCCTCCGGCGATACCAGAAGATTGCCGGCGACATTCAGGAAGTCGTATCCGCTGGTCCCGTCGATCGGCCAGCTCCCGCGCAAAAACTCCCCCGGCTCGAGAATCTTTTCGCCGATAATCCAGCCATCCGGAACATGCTCGCGCAGGCGCCGGAAGTACTCCAGAGGATCGCGCAGACCGTCCGGATGGTCCACCCGAACGCCGTCCAGCACACCCTGACGCAGCCACTCGATCAGGAGCGCATGCGTCTCCTCGAAGACGTGTTCCTCTTCCATCCGCAGACCAATCAACGTGTTGACATCGAAGAATCGACGGTACCCCAGCTGCTGGTCGGCCGTCTTCCAGTACGCCAGACGGTAGTGCTGCTGGCTCAAAAAGTCATCAAGCGCATCGTGGTTCTTGTTCAACTCCTTCACCGATCGGTCGATCGCCTCGCACACCCCCTGCTCCTCCGCGCACAGCCGATCCAGCAACCGCAGCAGCACACCCTTGTCGCGGTTGCGCGCCAAGATCACCCGTCGGTCCCACATCTCCGGCGAGGGCAGACGGCTGAACGAAGCTCCCAGAAAACTCAAGGTGTCGGAGTGCGCATACTCCGCCGCCCGCGCCAGAATCGCCGGCAACGATGTGGGCGACACCGGCAGCCTCTGCCCCGCGGCCTCGACCTGAAATCGGGCCCCGGCGCGCGTCACACAGATGCCGCCATCCTGCAAGACGCGACCGTACTGATCGGCCAGAATCGGCACCAGCACCTTGTCGCGCAGACGCTCCTCCTGCGGCTGCCAGTCGATGTCGAAGAACGACGCATACCGGCTCGAAACTCCGTTCTCGATCACGTCCCACCAGTAGTGATTCTCCTGTCCCAGCGACATGTGGTTCGGCACAATGTCGAGTACCTGCCCCAGCCCAACCTCGCCCAGACGCTTGCAAAATCGATCGTGCGCCCGAGCTCCGCCCAGTTCCTCATTCACACGATGGTGGTCCACCACGTCGTAGCCATGCATGCTCCCCGGCGCCGCCTGCAGGTACGGCGAACTGTACACATGCGTCACGCCCAGATCGTGGAGATACTCCGCGATCGATGCCGCATCGTCAAACGTGAAGCCCTTGTGCAGCTGCAGGCGGTAGGTGGATCCAGGAATACGTCGCATCACTCCTCAAATTCGAATCAGGTCAGCTCTGGTCAAGGTGCTGGCTCGCACCCGAGACGTCAAAACAGCGCAAAAAGTTGCGAGATGCATTTAGGTGCGATCCCCATCGGCGAGGTTGCACACAGGCGCCCTGCCTCAGGTCTGTGCGACGCCCTCCGGCTTCCACAGACCGCCCACCGTAAACGCGGCATGCACCACCGAGATGTGCGAAAGCGCCTGAGGGAAGTTGCCGAGCATCCGCTTCGCCTTGGGGTCGTACTCCTCGGAGATCAGGCCCACATCGTTTGCCAAAGCCAGCAGACGATCCAGCATGGCCTTCGCATCGGCCTCACGCCCGATCAGAAAAAGATTGATCACCATCCAGAACGAGCACGTCAGAAATGCCCCCTCCTTGCCCGGCAGACCGTCCGAACCCGGGCCGGTATCGTAGCGCTCGACCAGACCGTCCGGCATCAGCTTCCGCTCGATCGCCTCCACCGTGCCGCGAATGCGCGGATCGTCCGGCGGAAGGAAACCGACGATCGCAATCCTCAGACACGAAGCGTCCAACTCGTCCGATCCATAGCTCTGCACAAAACTGTTCAGCTTCTTGTTGAAACCCTTTTCGCATACCTGCTTGTGAATCTCATCGCGATTCTTGATCCATCGCTTCACATCGCCGTGGCCGCCAAGTTTGGCCGAGTTCTTGATCGCGCGATCGAAAGCCGCCCACGCCATCACCTTGGAGTACGTATAGTGCAGCTGCCCTCCGCGCGACTCCCAGATTCCCTCGTCCGGCTCCTTCCAGATATCGCAAAGATAGTCGCACACGGCTGCCTGCATCGACGCCGCATCCACGCGAGTGTCCTTTTCCGCGACCGGCGTCTCCACCAGCGCCGTCATCACCTCGCCAAAGACATCCAGCTGGAACTGGTCCGCCGCCGCATTGCCGATGCGCACCGGCGTCGATCGTTCATACCCCGGAAGCCAGGTCGCGTCCCATTCCGGCAGCTGGCGTTCGCCGTTGATCCCGTACATCGTCTGTACCTGGTCCGGCGCCCCCGCGATCGCGCGCCGCAGCCAATGCCGCCACGACTCCGCCTCTTGATCAAACCCGGCCTGGATCAAAACCAGCAGCGTAAACGCCGTATCGCGCAACCAGCAGTACCGGTAATCCCAGTTCCGCACACCGCCGATCATCTCCGGCAGGCCCGCCGTCACCGCGGCTACAATTCCGCCGGATCGGGTGTACGTCAACGCCTTCAATGTCAAAAGCGACCGCTCCACCATCTCACGGTGCGGCCCCTGGTAGGTGCTGCCCTGAGCCATCCAGGACTTCCAGAACCGCTCCGTCTCCACCAGCGCGCGCGCCTCCGCCGGAGCTTTGGGAACCTCTTCAAGCGACGACATGTACGTCAAGACAAACGACACCTTCTCGCCCTTGTGGACAGCAAACTCCGCGATCGTCGTCATCTTCTCTGCCTTCAGCTCAATCTCACGGCCGGACAGACCGCTCGATCGCAGCACCACCATGTTGTCGCCCGCAACCGCTCGCAACATCTTGTCCTGTCGAGTCACCCACGGCACCGTCCGCCCATAATCGAACCGGATGGCCAGCTCCATGCGCATCCCCACCTCGCCCTCCAGGCCCTCCACCGTACGAATCACATGCGAGTGGCTTCGACCCGGGGGCATGAAGTCCGTCACACGCACCTTGCCCCCGGACGTTTCCACCTCCGTCTCGAGCACCATCGTCTGCCGCCGGTACTGACGCACCCGCTTTTTCACCTTGGCCTTCGGCGACAAGCTCCAATACCCGTGATCCTTGGTTCCCAACAACGAGGCGAAACACGCGACCGAGGAAAAATTCGGCCAGCAGAGCCAGTCGATCGAACCCTCCCTGGAAACCAGAGCCGCCGTCCGGCAGTCGCCGATCATCGCGTAATCCTCGATCCGCGACCCATGGAGCGGACCCGTCTCCGCCTTCTTCACCCGCTTTTGCGCCACCACTTTGTGTTGTGCCATCGTTCTCGCCGACCTCCCTTCGTTGTCCAGATTCCGTCTGCCCTTCACCTCGCGCGCGATCGCCGCACGGCACAGCAACCGCCCTCGCCGCCCGGTGCATCTGTACACCGTATGCACACGCGTGTAGAAACGATTAGGCGTGTGATGCTCGATCAGAGCCCCACGATTCCTTCTCAACAGAATCAACAGAACCTGCCAGGTTTGGATCCGATGAAACCTCCCGAAGGTCGCAGAAGAGTCATCATTGAAGAGGTCGCGCCCGCCGTCGACCACGGTCGTCACGCCGTGAAACGCGTCCTCGGCGACACCGTTGAAGTCTCGGCAGCGATCTTCTCGGACGGCCACGATCACGTCGCGGCGCGCCTCCTCTACAAACGCACCTCGGAAGGCAGCTGGCGCACAACATCGATGTCCGCGCTGCCCAACGACCTTTGGACCGGCTCCTTCCCCGTCGACCAGGACGGCGCCTGGGTCTTCACCGTCGAAGGCTGGGTCGATCACTTCGACACCTGGGCTTCAGACCTCACCAAACGCATCGCCGCCCAAATCGTCGCGCAGCCCGACACGCTCCACCCCGACACTCCAGCCACGCCGCAAAACACTCCGGCTGCGCCGCAAAACATCTCAGTCACGCCGCAAAACATCTCAGTCACGCCGCAAAACACTCCAGTCACGCCGCAAAATATCCCGCTCGCCTTTCAGTCCGGTGCGCTCCTTCTCGACGCCGCGGCCGCCCGGGCCGGCACCGCCGATAACAAACCCGACCAGCAGTTGCTCCAACAAACTGCCGCCGATCTGCGCGACTTAGCCGCCAAAAAACACTCCGTCTACCAGAACCCCATCACCGACCAGATCATCGCCGCGGCCGGCCGCCACCCGGACCTCAACCTCAGCACCCTCTACCCGTCCGAGCTTCCCCTCTGGGTCGACCGCGAACGCGCCCGCTTCTCCACCTGGTACGAACTCTTTCCCCGCTCCACCTCCACCGTCCCCGGCCGGCACGGCACCCTCGCCGATGTCGAACGGCTTCTGCCCGACATCCAGGCCATGGGCTTCGACATCCTCTATCTCCCGCCCATCCACCCGATCGGCACCGCCTTCCGCAAAGGACCCAACAACAACGTCGAGGCCCAGCCCGGCGATCACGGCAGCCCATGGGCGATCGGCGCCGCAACCGGCGGCCACAAGGCTGTCCACCCCGACCTCGGAACCCTCGACGACCTCGACCACCTCGTCGCCGCCGCGCGCGCTCACGGCATGGAACTCGCGATGGATATCGCCTTTCAGTGCTCGCCGGACCACCCCTGGGTGACCGAACATCCAGACTGGTTCCAGCACCGCCCCGACGGCTCCATCCAGTACGCCGAAAACCCACCAAAAAAATACCAGGACATCTACCCGCTCAACTTTGAAACCGCCGACTGGCACGGCCTATGGGACGAACTCCTCTCCGTTTTCGAGTTCTGGATCGGCCACGGCGTCGAGGTCTTCCGCGTCGACAACCCGCACACCAAGGCCCTGTTCTTCTGGGAGTGGGTCATCGCCGTCGTCCACTCGAAACACCCTGGCGTCCTCTTCCTCGCCGAAGCATTCACCCGGCCGCACGTCATGTACTCGCTCGCCAAGGGCGGATATACCCAGTCCTATACGTACTTCACCTGGCGCACCGAAAAGGCCGAGATCCAGCGGTACCTCGAAGAGATCACGCAGCCTCCAGTGTCCGACTTCTTTCGCCCAAACTTTTGGCCCAACACCCCCGACATCCTCCACGCCGCGCTCCAGACCGGCGGCCGCCCCGCCTTCATGCAGCGCCTCATCCTCGCCGCGACCCTCACCGCCAACTACGGCATCTACGGCCCCGCCTACGAGCTCGGCGAAAACGCCCCCATGAAGCCGGGCGCCGAAGAGTACCTCCACAGCGAAAAGTACGAGATCCGCGAGTGGGATCGCACCGCCCCACACACCATCGCTCCCCTGGTCACGCGCATCAACCAGATCCGCCACACCAACCCTGCCCTCCAATCGAACGATCGTCTCCACTTCCATCCCGTCGACAACCCGCACCTGCTCTGCTACTCCAAGTCGACCGCCGACGGCTCCAACATCATCCTCGTCGCCATCAACCTCGACCCCACCCAGGAGCAGGGCGGCTGGATCGAGCTCGACCTCAAACACCTCGGCGTCCCGTACCACCAGAACTTCGACGTCGAAGACCTGCTCACCGGAACGCACTACACCTGGCGCGACCGATCCAACTACGTCGCCCTCCGCCCCGAGGTGCTGCCCGCCCACGTCTTTCGCCTCACGCTTCCGGCCTGAACCCAACCTCTCGCCCGGGCAACTTACTTGCAGGAACCAGCGTTCGATACAGCTCAAGATAAGTGCCCGCCATGCGCTCCGAAGTCAGCGTCTCAGCGAAAGCCTTGCCTGCCGCCGCGAGCCTCCCGCGCTCATCCGGATCGTTCAGCAGACGCTCGATCGCCGCGGCCAACGCAGCAGGATCGGCGCCCGGAACCAGCACGCCTGCCTCGCCGTTCTGCAACGCAAACCGGTTCGGCGGAATGTCCGTCGCAACGCAGGCGCATCCACTCGCCATCGCCTCCAGCAACGAGATCGGCAGACCCTCGTTGCGCGTCGCCAGCACCTTGATCGTCATGCGCCGCAGCAGGTCCGGCACGTCGAGGCGATCGCCGAGAAGGTGAACATTCGCCGCCGGCAACGACGCTAGTTCCCCCTCCAGCAACGGTCGATTTTTCCCGTCCCCGACCGCAATGAAATGCACGTCCGGAAACTTCGCCTCCAGCAGCTTCGCAGCCCGGATAAAGGTGATCTGGTCCTTCGGCGGAGAAAGCCGCGCCACCATGCCCACCACCGTCGCTCCGCTCGGAATTCCCTCAATCTCGACCGCGTGAGCGCCCAGGAGACGCGAAAGATCAATGCCGTTCGGGATACACCGGATCTTCCGTCGCGGGACGTTCACCCACTTTGCGATGTACTCGTCGATCTCGGGCGTAACAACCACCACGCGCCGCGTAAACAGCGTCGCGACGCGATGTTTTGGAAACAGCCGCCGCATCTGGTTCGCATGATGCGTATGAACCAGCGGCGTGCGCGTGCTGAAAGCCGCCAGCGACGCCGGCAGCCAGACGCCCCAGTGTGAATGCAGAATATCGACCGGGTGCGCCCTGAGGTGAGCCCGCAGCGCCGCCACCTGCGCCCCGAGCGAAGGTCCGCTGCGCAGGTGATGCACCGGAAGATCCCACCCTCGCGCCTTGCCGTCGAGAGCCCCCTCCCCGTACATGGAGCCGATGTGCACGTCGTGGCCCGCTCGCTTCTGCTCGCGCGCAAGATCGAGCATCATCACCTCGGAGCCGCCAAGATCCAGCAAGTGGTTGATGTGGAGAATGCGCAGCGGCCGCCGACCGCGCGGCCCTTCCGCCGACCCAACGCCAACCGGAGACGTGCTGCCTTGCGTTGTCGACATCCCTCTCCCCCGTCCGTTCAGGTCACTCTATCGAGAGCCCGTGCCTATTGTAGCGAGCCACACCGGGAACGACCGGGTCCCGGCGCCACCGGAACAGAACGTGATAAATAAATCTGATGGGGGACGCCGACCCTTTTGATTAGCCTCAGGGGCGAAGTGTCGGGTAGATTGGAGGAACTAACTGTCAATTTTTCTCCGCTGGACGTCTTTCCACCCGCCGCTGCGGCCACGGCGGGTGATCCTCTTTCGCTCTTTGTTCCTCTTTGTTTCCGGGTTCCTCTTTGTTCCCTGTTCTTCTTCTTCTCCGTTCTACAGCCGCGGCAAACGTTTCTTCAGAATCTCGTGAGGTGTGATTGACGATGGGGATTTCCAGGCGTGACTTTTTAGCGCGGGTCGGGCAGGCGGGCGGGTACAGCGCCGCGTTTGTGGCAATGCAGGGCATCGGTCTGATGCCGGAGCGAGCCATCGCGGCAGCTCCGCTCCAGGCAGCGCCGGGCTCGGGCAAAGGCGTCAAGGTGGTGGTGCTCGGCGGCGGCATCGCCGGCCTCGTGGCAGCCTATGAGATGCGCGCGCTGGGCTATCAGGTCACCCTGCTCGAAGCCCGCGAACGTCCCGGCGGTCGCAACTGGACCGTTCGTCCCGGCGACAAGATCGTCCTCGATGACGGCACCGTCCAGACCTGCCAATGGGACCCCGGCCACTACCAGAACTTCGGCCCGGCACGCCTCCCTTCCATCCACCCGACCATCCTCGGCTACTGCCGCAAGCTCGGCGTCGAGCTGCAGGTCGAGGTCAACATGAGCCGGTCCGCGCACCTGCAAAACGATGCCGTCATGGGCGGCAAGCCGGCCGTGATGCGACAGGTCGTCAACGATACCCGCGGCCATGTCAGCGAACTTCTCAGCAAGTGCGTCAGCTCCGGCGGCCTCGACGCGGAGTTCACCGGGGAAGACCGCACCCGCATGTTGGACTTCCTCCGCATGTACGGTTCGCTCGATGAAGCCGGCAAGTACAACGGCAGCGATCGAGCAGGCTATGCGAAGACGGCCGGCGCCGGCAACGATGCGGGCGTGCTCAGCGAGCCGATCGACATGAAGACGCTGCTCGCGGCCGAATTCTGGCAGGGCATCCTGTTCGACGAACAGTTCGACATGCAGGCCACCATGTTCCAACCGGTCGGAGGCATGGACCGCATCCCGTATGCCTTTGCAAAGTCGCTCGGCGACATCGTCCAGTACAACGCGCCCGTCACCGAGATCCGCAAAACTGCAAAAGGTGTCCGTGTCGGTTACACAAAGAACGGCGCTCCGGCGACGATCGAGGCGGACTACTGTATCTGCGCCATGCCGCTCACCATCCTCAAGAAGACGCCCAACGACTTCGACGCCGCGCATAAAAAAGTGATCGACGATTGCTCCTACTCGTACGCCTACAAAGTGGCGTGGGAGAGCCGGCGCTTCTGGGAGCAGGACCAAAACATCTACGGCGGCCTCGAGTTCGTCCACACCGGTTGTAGTCCCATCTGGTTTCCCTCCTGGGGTCTCTTCACCGACCGCGGCATCGCCGTCAGCGGCTATACCGACGAGCGGTCGACGCCGTTTGGCAAGCTCGCCATGCAGCAGAAGTTCGACGAAAGCCGCAAATCCATGGAACGCCTGCATCCCGGGTATGGCAAGGAACTCGAAAAGCCCATGTACGTCGGTTGGGGCAAGGTGCCGCACAACCAGGGATCGTGGATTCGCAGCTACGTTCCGGGCGAGATCACGGGGCCGGGAATGCGGGTTCGGCCGCAAACCGGACAGAACGCCCACCCCACCGCCTCGCGCACGCAGACCAACGCCGGATACGAAGCCATCATCCAGGCAGACGGTCCGATCTACTTCTGCGGCGACCACGCCAGCCATATCGTCGGCTGGCAGGAAGGCGCAGCCCTCAGTTCCCTACGCGCCATCGGTCTGATCGGCGACCGCGTCAAAGCAGCTCGGCTCGGTTCCGCGGTTGGCGCCGGAGTCTCAGCCTAAACGTAACAGAAACAGGTACTTTTCTTTGGAGGCTGTGCTGATGATGAAGTTCGCAAAGTTTGTGGCGGTCTCGGCGATGTTCGCCGGTGCCTGTGCGGCGCAAGGCCAGGTGACGGTGAAGCACATCCAGACCGACAAGTCGCCCATCGCGACCGGCGTCTGGGCCGGAGATACGTTCTACCTCAGCGGGCAGCTGGCAAGTCCGATCACCCCGGCAGACACGACCAAGGGAACCTCTGCCGACTACGGCGACACCAGGGCGCAGGCAGCCAGCATCTTTCCCAAGATCCAGAAGCTCCTGCAGGATCAGGGCCTGGACATGAAGGATGTCGTCAAAATGACGGTGTTCCTGGGACCCGACCCAAAAACCGGCAAGCTCGATTTCGCCGCGATGCAAGGCGAGTATGTGAAATACTTCGGCACCGCGGCACAGCCGAACAAGCCGGCGCGAAGTGCGTTTCAGGTAGCCGCTCTGGCCGCTCCGTGGGCTCTGTTGGAGATTGAAGTCATCGCCGTACGCAGCAAGTAGGTCTGGCCGTAAACTCGGCGCTTTCGAGCAACAGAATAAAAAGGTCAAGGCCCCGGAGATCCGCTCCGGGGCCTTTGATTTTAGCTGCATCGCCGCTTACGACAGATAAGCCGGTTCGACGATCGAGCTGTGGAGCGAGGCCGTCGTCGGCCCGGCGTCCATCGTCTCCTTGAAGGCCGTTCGGAACTGCGCCATCTCGTTCGCCGTTCCGACCGTGATCCGCACCGTGTTCGGCCAGATCGCCCAGGTGCGGCCGATGTAGACGTTCCTCGCCTGCATGTCCTTCATGAACTGCCGTCCGTTGCGTCCCGTGTCGATCATGAAACAGTTCGACTGCGATCCAGGCAGCACCTTGTAGTTGTTCTGCTGCAGCCACGCGATCGTCTCGGTGCGAATGTCGCCGATAATCTTCTTGCGCGTTGGGATCAGCTGCGGATCGAGCAGACTCACGTTGGCTGCGATCGAGCCGGTGATCGGCATGGCATTCTGGCCGTAGGGCTGCAGCTTGGCCAGCAGATCCGGACGGCCCACGGCGTATCCGCAGCGGATGCCCGCCATACCGTAGATCTTCGAGAACGTCCGTATGACGATCAGGTCCTTGCCGGCCGCTACCTGGTCGATGACGGTCGGCGCGTCGGACAGGTGGATATACGCCTCGTCAACCAGAAGGATCGATCCCTTGGGCTTGTTCTCCAGTGCAAACAGGATGTCTTCTCGGGGTGTCAGTGTGCCTGTGGGATTGTTGGGATTGCAGATGTAGATGAGGCCGGCGTTGGGGTTCGCCGCAACCAGTGCTTTGACGTCGTGAGCATAGGTCGCGGTAAGCGGAATCTTCGAGACCTTCGCTCCCGTCACCTTTGCGCCGCGTTCGGCAGCTTCAAACGTCGGATCGGGAACCACCAGACCGCGGTCCGGCGAGGTAAACGCCAGCACCGTGTAATGCAGCGGTTCGGACGATCCGGCATAGATGCTGATGTGGTCCTCAGGAACGCCGAGCTGGGTGGAAAGCGTCTTGGTCAACTTGTCCGTCTCACCGTCAATGTCGTACCGGCCACCCTTCGGAGCGATCGACGCAATAGCCTCGCATGCGGCTCTACACGGCCCGAGCGGGTTCTCGTTGGCGTTGATCAAGACCGCCCCCGGAGGCATGGCGGTGCGGGCGCGACGTGTGGTGGCGCCCGTCTGCGCCGCGGCAGCCATCGATCCGGCTTTCGGCGCCGTCTGCTGGGCGGCAAGCGCAAAATGAGCTTCGGTAAGGATGGGCATGGAGGCGGCGGCGACCGAGGCCATGCGCATAAAGGAGCGGCGAGAGACGGGAGAAACTTCCTTTGCGAGATCCATGAGGGCTCCTGTTAGGGATGTGTGAGGTGGAATAACTAAATTCTGGGCTTGCGAAAGAATTGCGGTTCTCTGAGTGAACTTACAAATCTGGACGTGTCGCTGATAAGACAAACTGTACCTCACATTTCAAGCTTTAAGAGAGAAGCTTTTATGGGAACGCCCCTAAATTCTTCTATCGGCCTTGCCGGATCTACAACCACCATCGGGCTTGATTGATTTATCGCCGGACCGTGATAGAAAAAAACGCGTTGACTTCCCGCACCCCCTTGTCTACGCTCGGCTTCATTATCGAAAATCCAATTTCCCCTGTTCCCGGAGGCCGGATCCATCCCGCTCCTTCTCCGGCCGAAGTGTCGTCGAATACACCTCAATCACAGAAACGGATGGCTTTCTTTTCCGTCCGTCTTGACTTAGCTGTCCGACTTATCTCTGGAGACCAAACGTACATGACACAGGTGCATAAGGGTTGGTTCAAAGTAGTTTTGGTTCTGGCGCTGCTAGGTTTCGAGAGCGTCCACAGCTTCGGTCAGTCTTATTATGGAACCTTGAAGGGATTGGTGACCGACTCCCAGGGCGCCGCTATCGGTGGCGCTCCCGTCACCCTGACCGACCAGGCGACCACCATCAGCCGCAGAGCAGTCACCAACGGCTCAGGGGAATACGTGTTCAGCGCGATCGACCCAGGAACCTTCACCGTTACAGTTACCTCCGCAAACTTCAAAACCTATGAAGAACGCGGGATTGTCGTTGCCACACAACAGACAGTGACGACCGATGTGAAGCTTGAAGTTGGGTCCACCAGCCAGACCGTAGAGGTCAGCGCAGCCACCCCCTTGATCGACGACTCGACAGCGTCCAATGGACAGGTGTTTGATGCGCAGCAGCTTGAAGATCTACCGAACCTGGGCCGCAACCCATTTCTCCTGGTCAAACTAAGCACCAATGTAACAGCCACAGGCGACCCAAGGTTCAATCGATTCCAGGACCAGTCAGGATCGTCGGCCATCTCTGTCTCCGGCGGACCCATCAACGGAAATAACTATGAAATCGATGGCGTTCCTATTACCGATCTTTCCAACCGTGCCGTAATTATCCCTTCCGTCGACGCCGTCGCGGAGATGAAGATTCAGACGAATACCTACAACGCGGAGATGGGTCGAACGGGCGGAGGCAACTTCAACACCTTGCTCAAGAGCGGATCGAATACACTGCACGGAAATCTTCTTGGAACCACGCGGCAGACGGACTGGTCTGCCAATACCTGGAACAATAACTACTCGGGTAGAGGCCGCCCAAATATTACGCAGTACACCTACGAAGGTTCGATCGGCGGCCCGATCTGGATTCCCAAGGTCTATAATGGCCGCGATAAGACCTTCTTCTGGATGACGGAGGAGGGCTATCGGCAGAGATCACCACTCGGTGGAAACTACTATCTTCCCTCCGCCTTGGAGCGAGCGGGTAATTTCTCGCAGACCTATATCGCTCCCGGCAAACTCTTAACGATCTATGACCCATCTACGACCGATAGCTCCGGCAACCGGAAGCCGTTTGCCGGCAACATCATTCCCGCGGGACGGCTGTCTCCCGTGGGTCAGGCAATGTTGACGGCAATGCCAACCTGCGGAACCGGCTGCACGCCCGGCCAGACGTATGGTTCTGCAAACTTCCATCCAACCGATTCTCTCGGCGACCGCGCAGATGAATTTATTGCGAAGGTGGACCACCAGATCACCAAATGGTGGCAGGCCAACGTCTCCTACATGCACTACGGCTCCAAAGAACCGGGCGGAGATCCGCTTGGCTCATTCGCCGGAGATGCTAACTCCTACCTGCTGTTTCGCAAGGTGGATGCGACGACCGCAAACAGCGTAATCACCATCAATCCCTCGACGGTTGCCACTGTGGGTTTCGGATTCAATCGCTTTCCCAACAACACGCTGGATCTCACCTCGAACTACGACCAGACGCAGCTAGGTCTGCCTGCGTCGTACGTGAACGGCCTCCAGAAAAAGGCCTTCCCAAGACTCACCCTATCGCAGATCGGCACACAGGTCGGAACCAATAACTCGGGACCTGCCGTCTTTTACTCACGTAACTTCGTTGTCGGACTTTCTAAGAGTCTCGGCAAACAGGCGATTAGCATCGGCTACGTGTATCGGTCGATCAGCGTAGATTTCACCAACATCAGTAACGGCAACGGGTTCTTTACATTCAATAACACTTTCAGCGCCGTGAATGCGAATGCAAAAACGGTAGCGGGGGTAGCCACAGGAGCCGATGTAGCCGATCTTCTCCTTGGAGTTCCAACCAGCGGTCAGGTGCAGGTTGCGACGCGGCTGGCTCTGAATGTTCCATACAACGCCGGTTATATCCAGGACGACTACCGTCTTACCAGCCGACTCACAATCAACGCCGGTGTCAGGTACGAGTATGAGCCCGGTATTCACGAGCGCAATAACCGCTATGCCGTAGGCTTCGACCGAACTGTTACCAACCCGATCTCCGCAACGTCGGGTGTAACTACCAGCGGCGGCATCATGTTTGCAGGGCAGAACGGCTATCCAACCAAATGCTGCAACAACAGCGATACCAAGTTTGCGCCCCGGTTCGGCGTGGTCTACGCACTTGACCAGAAGAGTGTAGTGCGGGGAGGATACGGACTCTTCTTCGCGCCCATCTACTACTCGACCAGCGCAAGTCTGGCTCCAGGTTACGTCGCAACCACCACCTACGTGCCTTCCAACAACAACTTCAACACGCCCGCCAACAACCTATCGAACCCTTACCCGGCCGGTTTGAACCAGCCGGTCGGGAACAGCCTGGGCCTGAAACAGGGGCTGGGCGACTCACTCACAACCATCGACCAGGGTCGGCGTTCGCCCTATGTGCAGCAGTACTCACTCGATATCGAACGCGAGATGCCGTATGGCGTCGCGCTGCAGATTGGGTATGTCGGATCCAAGGGTAAAAATCTCCTTCCTGGAAACGGCACGACTTACAATATCGACCAGGTCAATGTAGGTGCAATTCCCTATGGCGTCGGAACCTGTCCCGCTAACTCAGCTAACTTGCCAATTGGGAAATTTCTGACGGCGACCAGCCCGAATCCCTACCGCAACAAGGGCGGAGTCGGTGTCATTGCGAGTTCAAATATTTCCAATGCGCAACTCTGCAAGCCATTTCCAGAGTTCGCCTCAGTCAACGTCCAGCCCAGCTCGGCTAAGTCCCTCTATAACTCCCTCATCGTAAAGGTCCAGAAGCAGATGGCGCATGGTCTGGATTTCGTGGTGGGATACACGTGGTCCTCGAACTGGGATTCGAACTTCGGAACTACAAGTTCGCTCAACCCGGGCCAGAATGGGCCGCAGGATGTCTACCACCTCAATCAGGAGTACGCGCGAGCGATCAACAATATCCCACAGCGGTTCACGTTCGGTGGGACCTACCAGCTTCCCTTTGGCCGCGGTCGGGCATTTCTATCGGGAAATCGCTGGCTGGATCTGGCCATCGGCGGATGGAATCTGAACTCGACCCTCATCGCTCAGTCCGGCGGCCCGATTGCGGTTCGGCTGAGCACCAACGACAACAGCACCGTTGGAACAGGAGTGCAGCGGCCAAATCTGGTGCTGGGCGTGAACACCTGCACATCGGGCACGGTGCAAGATAGGCTCGGGCAAGGTGGGCGGAAGCCCTACCTGAACGCGGCCGCGTTTGTGGCCCCCGGCGTTGGCCAGGATGGAGACGCCCCGCGAACGTTGCCCGGATGCTCGTCGCCGGCTTACCGGAATGTGGATGCTTCGGTGTTCAAGGACTTTGCCGTCGAGCGAGCGACCCTACAGTTCCGTGCGGAGTTCCTGAACGCGACGAACACGCCGCAGTTCGTGATACCGAACGGGAATCTCGCCTTGGGCGCAACGTCGTTCGGCCAGGTTTCGACCAGTGCCATCAACTTTCCGCGGTTGATTACGCTGGGAGGGAAGATCCTCTTCTAAGTTGCTTAACCTGGGAAGGCGCTGGCTTCGGCTGGCGCCTTTTTTGTTTAAACACACCTATCCTTGTTGGCCCTGCGAACAGGCTGCACTCATAGTTTCTACAATCCCTGTGGCCTGAATTGAGGAAGCAGACCGGGGAGTTCGGGCCTCGCATCGCATCAGGTGTGAGGTGAACGGAATGGCGGTCTACGGAATCGTGGCACGGCGTCTCGGAGTGGTGGGGCCGGAGGTGTACGCGCTCGGCCTGGGGTGCATGGGCATGAGCGGAATGTATGGGCCGTCGGACGACAACGAGAGTGTGCGCGCGATTCGGCTCGCCGTCGAAAAGGCCGCGTCGACGGGGGCTCGGCTGCTGCTGGATACCGGAGACTTTTATGGCATGGGCCATAACGAGTTCCTGATTGCCCGGGCCTTGCGCGAGATGGGCTCTGCCGCGCGGGATCAGGTGGTGCTCAGTGTAAAATTCGGCGCACAGCGGACACCGAGCGGTGCGTGGTCCGGCTTTGATGGCCGCCCGGCTTCGGTGAAGGATCGCCTGGCCTACAGTCTCGTGCGCCTCGGTGTGCCATACGTCGATGTCTATCGGCCCGCGCGCCTGGATGACAAGGTGCCCATCGAGGAGACGGTGGGCGCATGCGCCGAAATGGTGAAGCAGGGGTATGCGCGGCATGTCGGCCTCAGCGAGGTGGGGGTGGAGACCACGCGCCGTGCCGCCGCGGTGACGCCCATCTGCGATGTGCAGCTGGAGTACGGTCTGGCGACGCGCGGCATGGAGGCAAAGGTCCTTCCAGGACTGCGTTCCATGGGCGTCGGCGTGACCGCCTATGGCGTCCTTGGGCGGGGTTTGCTGAGCGGGTCGGTGCCGGCCGCAAAGGGAGATTTTCGGCGATTCCTGCCGAGGTACGCCGGAGCAAATCTCGCGGCGAACCAGACGTTGGTGGAGTCCCTCAAAGCGGTCGCGGCGGAGCGTGGGGCCTCGGCCGTGCAGATGGCCGTAGCATGGGCGCTCGGGCGTGGATCGGACATCGTTCCGCTCATCGGCGCCCGAACAGTGAAGCAGGTCGAAGAGGCGTTCCAGGCGCTGGAGTTGCAGTTATCGGTCGACGAGCTTGCGAGCCTCGAGGTCGCGCTGCCGGCGGAAAAAGTAATGGGCACACGCTACGACAAGCAGGCGATGACGCATCTGGATAGCGAGCGCTGACCGCCATAGTTGCCGCGCTTTAAAGCTGGCGGAGAAAGTCTTCAAGCAGGTTGGCGGCCACGGCGGCCCGATACTTGGCCGTGGATCGGATATCGTCAATCGGCCTCGCTTCTGCCTGCAGTGCCTCGCGAGCCGCCGCGATGGTCTCCGGGGTAAGCGGGCGGTTGAGCAGGGCCTGCTCCGTGGCGGTCGAGCGAAGCGGGCGATCCGCGAGCGATGCAGCGGCGATGCGGATATCTGTAACCATCGTTGTGCCATTCTCTTTCGCGACGTTGGCAACCGCCGCGAGCGCCACCTTGGAGATGGCCTGCGCATTGCGCGTGCCGACCTTGCGGATGTAGCTTTTGTATCCGTTCCAGTTACGTTTTATTTCAATGGAATGGATGATCTCATCAGGCTCGATCGCGGTGCGCTTGTAGCCGAGATGGAAGCTCGTATAAGGCACCGTACGCGGTCCGCGCGCCGCCGAGAGTAGCGTCAGCGTTGCGTCGTACACCAGCAGCGCCGGGGGGCTGTCGGCCGCGGGCGAGGCGTTCGCGATGTTGCCCCCCAGGGTGCCGCGATTCTGGTTCGCGATCGATCCGGTCCAGTTCGCCGCCTGCGCCAGAAGGGGCAGGTCGGCCGCCACGTCCGTGTCCCGGCGGATGTCGGTGAAGGTAGTCCCGGCGCCCAGCGTAATCGTGTCGGCGGCGACTTCAATGAAGCGCAACTCGCGGAGCTGGTGCATGCTCAGCAGCGGCTTGACTGGAAGTCGCCCGGTGTTGAGCGCGACCATCAGTTCGGTGCCGCCGGCCAGCAGCGTGTGTTGCCCGGGGTGGTCGCGCAAGGTGGCGAGCAGGTCCGAAAGCGTGGGCGGTGCCGCGAGCGTGTAGTTTGCTGGGTCGGAGCGCATACTTTCAATGGTCAGTCGATGTTCTACTTCTTCGTTTCCTTGCCCTTCCTTTGTTCTATTCTGCGGCTTTTGCCGCCAGTTCGACTGCTTCGAAGATCCGCATATATCCGGTGCATCGGCACAGATTGCCGGCCAGACCCTCCTGTATTTGTAACCGAGTCGGTTGCGGATGCTTCGCAAGCAGGTGGTGCGTCGCCAGGATCATGCCCGGCGTGCAGATGCCGCACTGCGCTCCGCCCGCCGAAAGAAAGCATTGCTGGACCGGCGCGAGCGTCTGGCCGATTGCGATGCCCTCGATCGTGGTAATCGTGCTGCCTTCGGCCTGAAGCACGGGGACGAGGCAGGAGTTGACCAGGTCGCCGTCGAGCAGAACGGAGCAGGATCCGCACTCGCCTTCGCCGCAGCCCTCCTTCGTTCCGGTCAGATGCAGATCCTCGCGCAGGACGTCGAGCAGGCGCTTCATCGCGGGCGCCTGAACGGTTGTCGCTGCACCGTTGATGGTGCACGTAACAGTTACCGGCGGTGCGCTAGCTGCCATAGGTCCTCGACCAGAATGAAGAACGAGACAAGCGCTCCGAGCAGACCGAAGGCACGGTAGGCCAGCGTGAAGGTGAGGTCGCCGGGCCGGGCCACCTCGCGGCGAAGGATCACGTTGGTCATGCGGATCGGGTCGACGACAACCGCCGTGCAAAGAGCAAACACCAGAACCGCAAACATCGCACCGAAGCGTGCATGGACCAGGCTCATGCGGTCTGCCCGCTCGTTGTTGTCTGGTTCGACGAGACCGGAACGACCTCACCTTCGAGGCTGAAGTAAGGTCCCGCCAGCGCTGGATTGAGAGCCTCGCTGCCCGCATCGGGAGTCCTCGTCATGCGCTCGAAGATGTCCTCCGGAAGCAGAGGAATCTCGGTAAAGCTGATGCCGGTCGCGTGCTCGATCGCGTTCAAAATAGCCGGCGCAGGTCCGTCCATCGGCAGCTCCCCAATCCCCTTGGCGCCGAACGCTCCGTGGATCGACGGCGTCTCTTCAAAGGAGACATGGATCGGCGGCAGATCGGCCGAGGTCGGCATAATGTAGTTGGTCATCTGATTGTTCGCGAGATGGCCGCGCTCCCAGACGCACTTCTCGTACAGGGCGTATCCGATGCCCTGCGCAACGCCACCTTCAATCTGGCCGCGCGCAAGCGTCGGGTGCAAGACGCGACCAACCTCCTGCAGCGCGTGAAAGTCGGTCACCGTCGCCGCATAGGTGCGCGTGTCGACCGCAACCTCCGCCACATACACGGCCCAGGCATACGCCGGGTAGGCGTCGCCGCGGTACTGATCGTCGTCCCAGAAGATCGGCGGAGCGTCCGCCGGCAGATGGTACCGGGCGCTGGTGCGCAGCGGTCCGACCTCGGCAAGATACTTCTTTGCCCCGGCCCGGAAGTCTGCAGCGGTGTACTCCTGAGGCAGATGCCCGCTGCCGACCAGCGCAGCGCAGAGCTTCCCAGCCGCCTCTTCCACCAGCTTGCCGACAATCATCGCGGTGCGGCTCGCAACCGTCGGTCCGGAGTTCGGAACATTGGCCGTATCCACCGGCGCGATCAGGATATCGTCGTACGGCAGGCGCAACGTCTGCGCCGCAACCTGCGCAAGAATCGTGTTGGTTCCCTGCCCAAACTCCGTCGAGGAGACCAGCAACCGCGGCCGCGCATCGTGCTCAGACGCAAGTTCGATCTCAACCACAGAGTTCAACCGCCGCTCCCCCGATCCGGTAAAACCGGCGCCGTGAAAAAACGTCGCAAATCCAATCCCGCGCTTCACAGAGCTGCTCGGATTGGTCCGGTCGAACTCGGCGCGCTTGCTGTAATAGTCCGACTCCGCCAGCGCTCGCGTCAGCAGCCCCTGCATGTCGACGGGATCGGTCAGCAGTTGCCCCGTGGCGGTGCGGTCGCCGGTCGACAAGAAGTTGCGCCGCCGCAGCTCCTCCGGCGTGAGCCCGACCACGGCCGCGATCCTGTCCATGTGCCGCTCCAGCGCAAAGAGCGACTGCGGCGCGCCAAAGCCGCGAAACGCTCCGTGCGGCGGCAAATTCGTCGCGAGCGCCTTGGCCCGCACCGTCAGATGCGGCCAGTGGTACGGTCCCGGAGCGTGGATCGTGCCGCGCGAAAGCACCACCGGCGATAACGTGGCGTACGCTCCGCCGTCGATCGTAAACTCAATCTCACCGGCCAGCAGCTTGCCCTCTTTGGAGACGGCCGTCCGGTGCCGCGTGCGGCTCGGGTGCCGCTTCGTCGTCGCCGCCATATCCTCCGCCCGGTCGTAGGTAATCTTCACGGGATGCCCGGACTTCATCGCCAAGAGCGCCGCGTGCGCGCCGATCACCGAGGGAAAATCTTCCTTGCCGCCGAACGCCCCGCCCGTCTCCGTCTGCAACACGCGGCAGCGCTCGGCGGGCAGGTCGAAGACGAGCTCAAGCGCGTGCACAACGTAAAACGGACACTGCATCGATCCCCGCACGGTCACCGAGCCGACCGATCCATCCGGCGCGCGAAAGCACTCGGCGATCACCCCGTTGTTTTCAATGTAAAGCTGCTCCTGAGCTCCGGTACGGTAGGTCTCTTCCACCACATAGTCCGCCGTCCGGAACGCCTCCGCGATCGCAGCCTCATGCGCGGCTTCCGACGCGCGCTCGGAGCCGGAGGTCATCGTGTAGGTCTTGAACGTGTTCGGGTGCGCCTTCGATTTGTCAGACCTGTCTGACCTATGAGCCCTGTCAGATCCGTCTGATCCTTCCGGCCCGGGTTGGCTCCAGATCACGCGCTCAGGGTCGCCGCTCAGAATCGCCGCCTCGGACTCTTCGATCGTGAAAACAGCAGGCCGCTCCTCGTAGGTGATGTGCACCGCTGCCACAGCCGCCAGCAGAGCAGGCTTGTGCGGGTGCGCCAGCAGAACGATCGGCTCGTCAGGATGATTCACCAGCGTGTCGGCCAGACAAGGATGATCCTTGCCGAGGTGCACGATGCAGTTCTCTCCCGGGATGTCGCGAGCCGTGACGACCGTGTACTCGTGCCACGGGATCTCCGGATCGAACGCGATCGAAACGATGCGGCCGCGCGCCACCGACGATCGAACCGTCGCTCCAAACCACATGCTGGGCAGCGTCAAGTCGTCGACATACAGCGCCTGCCCCAGAACCTTGGCAGCCCCTTCCTTCCGAGGGGGCGATGTGCCGACGATCTGGTTGCCGACGATCTGGTTTCCGACGATCTGGGGGGCGGAGGTCATTCTGCGGATGTTTCCCTAAGCATAACGGCAAACCGGAGAGATCAGGAGCCGTTCGCCTCGAGGAAAGTTCGCTTCGGGAATGCGATAAAACGAAACCGCGACCTCCACGCGCGTGGGATGGCGCTGTCCTTTTGCATCCAACTCTCCGTCTGTGTTGTAAGCAGGGGAGGATGTCATGGGTTGGAATGAGCTTGGTCTGAGTCGGCGAGAGTTTGCGCGGCTGGGAGCGATGGGCGCGGCGGCCGCGGGCCTCTCGCGCAACATGTGGGCACAGAGCGCACAAACAGGTACGCAAGCCGGAGGCCGACGCATCGGCTACGCCATCATCGGCCTCGGCGAAATCGCCAATCACTTCATGGCCGGTTGCCGGCAATCCCAGCACTCGCAGGTCACCGCCCTCGTCAGCGGCGACCGCGCAAAAGCCGAGCGCGTCGCCGCCGACTACGGAGTTCCCAAGGAATCCATCTACACCTACGAGGACTTCGATCGCATCCGCGACAACAAATCCGTCGACGCCGTCTACGTCGCCCTTCCCAACAGCATGCACGCCGAGTTCACCCTCCGCTCCGCCAAAGCCGGCAAGCACGTCCTCTGCGAGAAGCCCATGTCGGTCTCCGTCAAGGAGGCCGAGCAGATGATCGCCGCGTGCCGGGCGGCCAACGTCAAGCTGATGATCGCCTACCGGATGCACTACGACCCGCTCACCCAGGAGGCCATCGGCTACATCCGCAACGGCCGGATCGGCGAGGTGCAGGCCATCGAGAGCGCGTTCGGCTTCGACTCCAAGCCGGGCGTCTGGCGGCTCAACAAAAAGCTGGGCGGCGGCGGCCCACTCGTCGACGTAGGCATCTACAGCCTCAACGCAACCCGCTATCTCACCGGCGAAGAGCCCGCGGAGTTCCGCGCGTTTGCCGCAACACGCGACCACGACGGACGCTTCAACGAGGTCGAAGAGACCGACACCTGGACGATGCGCTTTCCTTCCGGCATCCTGGCGAGTTGCAGCACCACCTACGGCGCCCAGATGGAAGGCTTTTTCAAGGTGCACGGCTCCAAAGGCTGGCTGGCGATGGAGCCGGCGTTCTCCTACGAAGGCCTGAAGCTGCGCGCAAAGTTCGATGGCCAGAACGAGCCGATCGAGAAAGCCACCACCTACAAAGACCCCACGCAATTCATGTGGGAAGCAGACCACATGGCCGAGTGCATCCTCAACAACCAGACCCCGAAGACCTCCGGCGAAGAGGGCCTCAAAGACATGCAGGCAATGACCGCAATCTACAAGGCCGCCGGCCTGAAGATGCTCGGGCTCTAGTCCCCGCGCCAGGAGCTTGCTGAAATACTCCGTTTTGCTTAAGGGCACGGCTTCAGCCGTGCCGTCAGTGCAAATCGATGCCGTGCGGCTTTAGCCGCTGAGGTACCGCTTTCGCCTTCCAATCTTTGTTTTTCAACAAGCTCCTAGGCCTTCCCGGCCGCCTTCTTCACCGCCTTCTTCCCCGTCGATTTCGTGCCGCCACTCGACTTCGCCGGGGCCAGCACCGAAATCAGCGCCGGGACCGCCGGCGATCCGAGGCCGGTGCAGGCGTCCCATCCAGGACCAGCCTGAAACGCTCCGTTGTTGCCCTGAGTGATGTCCCGAAATCCCGTCTTCGCCGCGTAAATCGCCGGATTGATGAAGCCGGCCGACCTTCCATTCTGCTTGTTCGCCACCGCGATCAGACCGGCCCACAGCGGGGAGACCGCGCTTGTGCCACCGAACACCATCGTCTGGCCATCGACGCGCACCGTATACCCGGTCACCGGATCGGCATCTCCGGCAACGTCCGGAACGCCTCGCCCGCCGGCCTGACTGGTCGGCGCCGGAACGTGGGCGTTCTTCTGCCAAACTGGCAGGGGAAAGATCGCCGACACGCCGCCGCCCGTCGCGCCCTCGTTCGCGGCAATCTCGTTCCACACCACCTCCGACGCGATCGTCGTCCCGTTGGCCAGCAGCTTCGTTCCGCCGCACGCAAGCACGTGCGGGCTCGACGCCGGAAAGTCGACCGTGTTCTGGCCGTCGGTCGTCCCATCGCTCGATCCGTTATCGCCCGACGCCACGGCGATGGTGACTCCGAGCACCGCCGCCGACTGGCAAGCCTGGTCCAGCGCCGTCATCGCCTGCTGCGTCCAGCTCGTCTCAGGAGCGCCCCAGCTGATCGAGATCACCGACGGCTTGTTCACCGTATCGTGCACGGCCGTCGAGATCGCATCGATAAACCCCTGGTCCGTATTCGGCGCAAAGTAAACGACAATCTTCGCCCCCGGAGCCACCGCCCCCGCCACCTCGATGTCCAGCATCACCTCGCCGTCCGCGCTGTTCGCCGTCGTTGGCTTGTTCTTGCCCTTATCCACCGAAACCGCCGTCACCGAGGGCGCCGTCTGGCCCAGCGATTTGAAGTACGCCGTGATGTCCGCCGCGCGATACCCGCCGCCCAGCTCGATGATGCCGATGGTCTGTCCCGAGGCACTCGCGCCCGCCGGCAAGCCGTAAAGCCGCGCGACCTGGACCGGAGTGTACGATGTGCCCGCACCCGCATGCGGCAGAAAGGTCCCTCCCGCCGACAAGGCCGCGGGCGCGCTCTTGCCCACGCGAAAGTGCGGCTTTGCCTGCGGCCGGTCGTCCAGCCCGAAGACCGCCTCAACGGCCCCC
Source organism: uncultured Acidobacteriaceae bacterium (assembly GCA_964236945.1). Taxonomy (GTDB): domain Bacteria; phylum Acidobacteriota; class Terriglobia; order Terriglobales; family Acidobacteriaceae; genus Edaphobacter. The sequence continues at coordinate 196,774 of CAXSGC010000001.1, forward strand.
GAAAGCTCCGCCGGAAGATGGATCTCGCCCGCGCGCGTGCGATACGGGCAGCCATCGATCTCGCTCGTGCTCAGGGTCGCGCCGAAAGCCTTGCTCAAAGCCGCAATCGAGCCCGAAAGCATCACCGCGCGACGCTCCGGCCTGGGCGTGTCCTTTTCCACCGTGAGGCCATACTCCGCCGCAAAGGCGCGCACGAGCTTCACCGCGGCCGGATCGGCAGCGTGCGCCGCGCGATACTGCGCTCGCGTCAGGCGGTGGCCCGCCGCAAGCTCCGCCGGATCGAGCGGCGACTTGCGGCGCACGACGACCGTCACCGTGACGCGTCCCGTCGGCGGCGGCAAAGCTCTGCCACGGACGGGCGCGCGTTCTGTACCGGGAAGAGCAACGCGATTGTCGGGAGAAAAACGGGACGTCTTCTTGGGAGCCATGGGGGAGGTGCCTCGCGAAGCTGAGATACATGCGTGGATCTACGGAGGGCCGAAACTCTGGAATCGCCAAAAGTCTGCTGCGGAGGTGCACTTCTGCTTGCGTCTGATAATACCCGCGAGCTGTCCGGCGTTTTGCACCGACGGAGAGCGCCGGTCTGAAACTCGACGCCAAAAGCAGATCTAAATGGCAACATCTCGACCGCAGCAAAG
>CAXSGC010000002.1:0-140076 GCA_964236945.1 uncultured Acidobacteriaceae bacterium
CCTCCCAACCCGAGATCCGCTCACAAGACCTCCGCCCTGAATTCCTCAGATCTCTCAGACGTCTCCGCCGTCCCCGCCAAACCATCCCCCTGAGCCGGTCCACGCCCCGCCTCCCGACTCTCCCACCACTCGCGAAACGTCTGCGCCGGCAACGCCCGCAGATCCCGCACACCGGTCCATCCCGCCATCATCCCGGGCAGCCGGCGCACCCACTGCGCTCCCGTCCCATCGTCGCGCGCCAAAGCGCCCACAGCCATCCGCCCCAGACGCTGCGCCGCCCGAAACCTCCGCTCGCTCCGAAAGATCCTCCCCGCCGTCCGCATCGCCATCGCCTCCCCGTCCAGCCATCCAGCCACGCCGCGCGTCCGCTCCCGCACCACCCGCTGCCGCAGGTGAATCAGCACCTCCGGAATGTTGATCTTCACCGGGCATACCTCATAGCACGCGCCGCATAGCGAACTCGCAAACGGCAGGCTGTGCGCATGTCGCATCCCGAGCATCTGCGGCGTCAGAATCGCCCCGATCGGACCGGCGTACACACTCCCATACGCATGTCCGCCCGTCTCCCGGTACACCGGGCAAGCGTTCTGGCACGCGCCGCACCGAACGCAGTGCAGCGTCTGCCGCCCAATCTCGTCCGCCAGCACATCCGTCCGTCCGTTGTCCAGCAGCACCACATGGAACACCTCCGGTCCATCCCCCGGCCGAACCCCCGTCCAGATCGAGTTGTACGGATTCATCCGCTCCCCCGTCGCACTCCGCGGCAGCGTCTGCAACAGCACCTCCAGATCGCGAAATCGCGCAATCACCTTGTCGATCCCCGCAACCGTGATCAGCGTCTTCGCCAAAGTCAGGCACATCCGCCCGTTGCCTTCGCTCTCCACCACGCACACGCCGCCCGTCTCCGCGATCAGGAAGTTCGCGCCCGAGATCGCCGTCTGCACCCGCAAAAACTTCTCGCGAAGAAACCGCCGCGCCGCCTCCGCCAGTTCCGCCGGACTCTCGCCAAGTTCCGGCAAATCCATCTCCCGCCTAAAAATCTCGCAGATCTGCCGCCGATTCTTGTGCAGCGCCGGCACCACGATATGCGACGGCTCCTCCCGTCCCAGCTGAAGAATCAACTCCGCAAGATCGGTCTCATACGGATGAATCCCCGCCGCCTCCAGCGCCCGATTCAGACCGATCTCCTCCGTCGTCATCGACTTGATCTTCAAGACCTCGCCCAGCCCCGGCCTCGTCCCATCGACATCTCCCGCTCCGTGTCCAAAGATCTCCGCCGCCGTCCGTCCTCGCTCGATCGCCTCCCGCGCCAGCCCCGCCACCAGCGCGCACGCCTCCGCCGCATCCCGCGCCCAGTGCACCACGCCACCCGCCTCCGTGCACCTCCGCTCAAACTGCTCGAGATACGTATCCATGTGCGCGATCGCATGCTCTCGAATGCGCTTGCCCGCCTCCCGCAACGCCTCCCAATCCGCCTTCTCCCCCACCACCCGCGCGCGCTTGCGCTGGATCACCTCCGTCGCATGCCGCACATTCGCGCGCATCTGCGTGTCCCGCACAAGATCGGAAGCAATCACCGGAAACGGCGCGGCGGTGCGTGGATTCAAACCCGTCCCTCCGCTCACCGGCCCCCACCCTCCTCACCCGCCAGGATCTCCGCCAGATGTACCGTACGCACACCCGCCTGCTGCCGATGCAGAGCGCCGCCGATATGCATCAGGCAGCTGTTGTCGCAGGCCGTGCACACCTCCGACCGCGCGTTCAGAACGTCCCGGACCTTCTCCGCCAGCATCGCGCTCGACACAGCGACGTTCTTCACCGCAAACGTCCCCCCAAATCCACAGCAGCGCTCCACATTCGGCAAGGCCGTCAACTCCAGACCGCGCACGCCGCGCAAGAGCCGCTCCGGTCCATCCCCCAGAGCCAGCGCCCGTAGACCGTGGCAGCTCGCGTGGTACGTCACCCGATGAGGATAGTACGCACCGACATCCACCACGCCGAGACGCCGCGATAGAAACTCCGAAAACTCAAACACCCGGGGCAAAAGCTGCTCGACCCCGGCGCGCAATCCCCGATGCCGCCCACCGCCGCGCTCCAGATCGCTCGCCATCCCCGGGTACTGCTCGCGCATCGTCGTCACGCAGCTCGACGACGGAATCACCACCGCCTCCGCGTCCCGAAACTGCTCCACAAATCGGGCCACCAAAGGCAGCGCCTCTTCCCGATACCCCGTGTTCACATGCATCTGCCCGCAGCAGGTCTGGCCCCGAGGGAACTCCACCGCATGCCCCAGCCGCTCCAGCACCCGCACCACCGCCCGCCCCGTCTCCGGAAACAAAGTGTCGTTGTAGCAAGTGATAAACAAGGAAACCCGCAAACTCCGCCTCCATCAACCGCCCCTCAATACAGAGTGTATTTCCCAACCGGGGCACCGGCTTTTTCCAGTTGTCAGCCCTGTTAAGGGCACGGCTTCAGCCGTGCCACACCGTCTCCCCAGCAGAGGGGGGCTTCAGTCCCTGAACCCGCCAAAATCCGCAAAATGCGATCATAAAAGACATATGCTCCAACTCTCTTCCGCCGGAAAGCGCTTCGGCCAAAAACTGCTCTTCGAAGACCTCAACTGGCTCATCGGACCCGAAGAACGCACCGGCCTCGTCGGCGGCAACGGCACCGGCAAATCCACCCTCCTCAAAGTCCTCGCCGGCCTCGAATCGCTCGACTACGGCACCGTCTCCCGCACCAAAGGCATGACCCTCGGCTACCTCCCCCAGGACGGCCTCACCATGCGCGGCAAAACCGTCTTCGAAGAGTGCCTCTCCGTCTTCGACGACCTCCGCGGCCTCGAAACCGAAGCTGAAACCCTCTCCGCCCAGCTCTCCGAACACCCCACCGACAGCCCCGAATACGCCGCCGCCGCCGACCGCTACTCGCACATCGCCGAACTCATGCACGCGCACGACATCTACACCCTCGACTCCCAGGTCGGCACCGTCCTCGGCGGCCTCGGCTTCCCCAAGGAAGACTGGGACCGCCGCACCGAAGAGTTCTCCGGCGGCTGGCAGATGCGCATCGCCCTCGCCAAACTCCTGCTCGAAAAACCCTCCCTCCTCCTTCTCGACGAACCCACCAACCACCTCGATCTCGAAACCCGCAACTGGCTCGAAGACTACCTCCGCAACTACCCCCGAGCCTTCGTCCTCATCTCCCACGACCGCTACTTCCTCGACGTCACCGTGGGCAAAATCGCCGAAATCTGGAACAAACGCGCCCACTTCTACGTCGGCGGCTACGAAAAATACGTCACCCAAAAAGAGGAACGTCGCACCCAGATCCTCAACGCCTACAAAAATCAGCGCGACCGCATCGAAGACCTCGAAGCCTTCATCAACCGCTTCCGCTACCAGGCCACCAAAGCCAAACAGGTCCAGAGCCGCATCAAGGAGCTCGACAAAATCGAGCGCATCGAAGTCCCCGAAGAAGAAGCCACCATCCACTTCAGCTTCCCGCAGCCCCCCAGCAGCGGACGCACCGTCATCGACGTCCAGCACCTCACCAAGGTCTACCCCACACGCGACGGACAGGGCCAAAAAACCATCCTCGAAGACGTCTCCTTCACCATCGAGCGCGGCGACCGCATCGCCCTCGTCGGCGCCAACGGAGCCGGCAAATCCACCCTCATCCGCATGCTCTCCTCGCTCGAACCCCCCACCTCCGGCGAAGTCAAACTCGGCCACAACGTCCTCGCCGACTACTTCGCCCAGGATCAATACAAAGTCCTCGACCCCGCCGCCGGCATGCTCGATGACATCTCCGGCTCCTCGCCCAAAGTCGCCGTCGTCGAACTCCGCAACCTCCTCGGCTGCTTCATGTTCTCGGGCGACGACGTCTTCAAAAAACTGGGCGTCCTCTCAGGCGGCGAACGCAACCGCTACGCCATGGCCAAAATGCTCGTCTCCCCGGCCAACATGCTCCTCCTCGACGAGCCCACCAACCACCTGGACCTCCGCGCCAAAGACGTCCTCCTCGACGCCATCCGCAACTTCTCCGGAACCGTCCTCTTCGTCTCCCACGACCGCTACTTCATCGACGGCCTCGCCACCCGCGTCTTCGAGGTCGAAGACCGTCGCGTCCACATCTACCCCGGCAACTACGAGGACTACCTCTGGCGCAAATCCGGCGGCCCCGCAAAAGTCGTCGAAGCCATCAGCCACCCCGCCCCCACCGTCAGCGCCACCATCGTCCCCACCCCCGACACCGCGGTCGAGAAAACCCCAGCCAAACGCCTCAATCCCATCAAACTCAAACAGATGGAAGACCGCGTCCGCACCGTCGAAGAAGAGATCCCCCGCCTCGAAGGCCTCATCAGCTTCGCCGAGGCAAGCGCCGGCACCTTCCGCACCGCCGAAGATTCCCAACGCGCCGCCAAGGCCCTGGCCGACCTCCGCCGCAAACACGAACTCCTCCTCGCCGAGTGGGAAGACCTGGGCATGGAACTCGAAGAACAACGCGCCTGACCTGTCATCTCGACCAAAGCGGACAGACCCGCAGAGGATCCTGCTCCGCGCTAACACTGACCACTGATCACCGAAAACTGGCCAGAAACACCCCCACCCTACCGCCCCTCCCGCAGCCGCTCCGCCAGCCGCTCCGGCAACCCCGCCATCAAAATCCGCCCCTGCGACGCCGTCACATCGTACGGCACACGGTGAAACTCGATCTCCCCACGGTCGCTGTCATAGATCAGAAACGCCGCCCTCCAATCCCCATCGCGCGGCTGTCCCACCGACCCCGGATTGATCAAATGCCGCGTCCCCTCCACCAGCGAAAGCGTCCTCGTCTCCGCCTCGTTCCGGCTCCGAAACCGTGGCCGCACCTCCTGCCACCGCGCCCCGGTCTGCGCAAATCCGCCCTGAATATGCGTGTGCCCGAAAAACGTAATCCCCGTCTCCATCCTCTGCAACGGCGCCCACGCATCCCGCAAACTCAGGATGTACTGGTCCTCATCGAGCGGCGACCCGTGCGCGCACGCCACTGAGAGCGGCGCCCCCTCTTCCGCCGTTCCCGCGTCGAGATCCCCCGGAGACACCGGCCCCTGCGGCACCGCCTGCAACCACAGCAGATTCTCGGCCGAAAGCTCCTCACGCGTCCAAGTCGCCGCCATCCGCGCCACCGGATTGAAGTTCCCCGCCGAACTCAGACCCGCGCACACCCGGTCATGATTGCCCCGCACATTCACCGCCGCCATCGGCCGAACCAGCTCAATCACCTGATTCGGACTCCCGCCGTACCCCACCGTGTCCCCCAGATTCCACAACGCATCGAACCCGCCCGCCGTCGCCTCCAGCACAGCGCGCAGAGCTTCCAGGTTCGCGTGAATGTCAGACAAAATCAGGGCGCGCATCGGTGCCCCGCCATTATCGCAGCCCGGTCAGTATCGCAGCCCCGTTCAAGATCGCGCCTCGGTCACGCCATCGTCGCCAGCGGCCGGCCCCGCTCCGTGCGCATCGTCGGCGCGGACCCGAGCAGCCTCCGCGTATACGCATGTCTGGGCGCTCGAAACAGCTCCTCCGTCGTCGCCATCTCCACAATCCGCCCGTTCTGCATCACCGCCACCCGGTCCGCAACTTGCGACACCACCGCCAGGTCATGCGAGATAAACAGCATCGTCAGAGCGTACGTCCGCTTCAGCTCCCGCAACAAATCGAGCACCTGCGCCTGCACCGTCACATCCAGAGCCGTCGTCGGCTCGTCCGCAATCAGGAGCTTCGGACGGTTCACAATGCTCATCGCAATCAGAATCCTCTGCCTCTGCCCGCCGGAAAACTGATGCGGATAATCCCCAAACCGCCGCTCCGGCTCCGGCAAGTCCACCGCCTGCATCGCCTCCATCACCCGCGCCCGCACCTCCGCCCCGGACATCTCCGGATGGTGCGCCCGCACCGCCTCCCCAATCTGCCGCCCCACCACCATCACCGGATTCAGCGCCGTCATCGGCTCCTGAAAGATCATCGCCATCTCCCGCCCACGCATCCTCCGCATCTCCTCCGCGCCCAGCGCAAACAGGCTCCTGCCCTCAAACTGAATGTCGCCCGTCACCGTCGCCGACCCCGGCAGCAAACCGAGCATCGCCAACGACGTCGCCGACTTCCCCGACCCCGACTCCCCCACCAGCCCCAAGGTCTCGCCCGGCGCAATCGCAAACGAAACCCCATCGACCGCCACCGTCTCGCCAAAGCGGATCCCAAGCCGGTCAACCACAAGCAGAGGCGCTGTACTCACCCGGTCCATCCTACCCCAGCCCGCCCCCCCAGTTCTCCCAGATCTGTGCTCGCATGGGTATAGCTGTGTCACCTCGACCGGAGTGGACAGTCTGCATCGTCTGCAGAGTGGAGAGACCTGCAGTTCTGCCGGCATAGGATCTACACCTCAGGCAAATTACCTGTTGCTGTGGACGAACGTTTTATCCAGGCTAAGAGCTTGTTCAAAGACTCCGTCTTGCTTTTCAAATACTTCGTCTCGCTTTTCAATTACTCCGTCTTGCTTAAGGGCACGGCTTCAGCCGTGCCGTAAACGCTTCGTTTGCCGTGCGGCTTTAGCCGCTGAGGTACGCGTTCGGCTCTTGTTCATAAGAAAGCTCCTAAAAGGAAACCGCTATAACTCGCAGCCCGCCCGCAACCCAGCCCAGCCGCGCGATGGAGCTGCCCCGCGATCCCGCACACCGCCGAAACACGTCTAAACCTGTATGTGTGGTCCGATCTCAACCCCGCCCCAAATTTGTACCCAGAGTCGTACCCAGACCCGCACCCAGACCCGCAGCCAGACCCGTCGCAGAATCATCAGCCGCCTCGCCGCCCCGTTCCTCCTCGCCGCCGCCCTCCTCTGCACCACTTCGATCCCCGCCCAGACCCACAAAGTCCAGAGACCCGAACAGGTCCTCCGCGCCGTCGGCGTCTACGAGTGGACCGGCGATCTCACGAAGCCCACCGCCAACCGCCTCGTCCCCGTAACCGTCTTCGCCGACGGCGAACTCCGTGACGCCGGAGCCTACCTCGCGCGCCCCATCCCCTTCGCCCTCATCCCCGGCAACGAGTACGAACTCGAACGCGCCGGCGTCCCCGAAGGCATGCTCGACCTCGGCTACGCCGAACACCTCCTCGGCGCCTCCAGCACCACCGCCGCCTCCAACCCCCATTCCGCAGCCCAGCCCTACGGCGACGGCTGGTTCGGCTACGGCAGCTTCCATCCCCTCACCCCACCCAAGAAAGCCCCCGTCCTCCAGGCCTCTCGCACCCCCGCCATCATCACCACCTCCCGCGACGGCAAAGAAACCGCCAAACCCGCCGCCACCTCCGACCCCGATTCCAGCCGCCCAACCATGCGCCGCAAGACCTCCGACCCCGACACCGCCACCACCTCCGACACCACCATATCCGACCCAGACCGGAACTCCGGCAAGCCCGACCCCGAGCGACCCACCCTCCGCCGCCGCCCGCCCGACGACCCCAAACAGAAGAAATCCAGATCCGACGTCGCCACCGTCACCGCCCGTGGCTCGGTCGCCGACGACCCCGACCGCCCCCGCCTCCATCGCGGCAACGCCGAAGATGCCTCCGGCGCCGATCGCAACATCCCCAAACTCGTAGGCCTCCCGCCCGGCCTCCACCAGACCTCCGCCGTCTCCGACGCCGCCGACCGCCCCGTCCACGACTTCAACCGCCCCTGGACCGACGAAGCCGAACGCACCTCCGTCCTCAACAAAATGCGCAGCCTCGCCCAGCTCCAACTCGCCCGAACCAGCCCCCCAACCACAACCGCCCAGGGTCCGGATTATCGGGCGTTCCAGGCCCCGAAGTCATCACCCCCAACCCACTCCCGCCCCCAAACTCGCCCCCGCACCCCCGCCAACCTCGCCCACACCCCCGCCCTCACCGCCGAGGACCTCCGAGCCTACACCCTCAGCTACGGCGGCACCCCCACCTTCGTCTACAGCGCCCAAACCACCGGCGCCCCCGAGACCACGCGCTTCGTCACCATCGTCGCCCAAGCCAATACCCAAGCCAACATCCAGGGCGAACTCCGCCCCGCCCTCCAAAGCGTCACCGACGCAAAACACCTCAACCAAACCCCGCAGATGCGCATCCTCGACGTGGTCGACGCCGAAGCCTCCAACCGCGCGAGCCTCCTCGTCGAACTCCGCTCCGAAAACTCCCGCCAGTTCGCCCTCTACCGCCTCCTCGGCGCCGACGCAGAACAAACCTTCCTCACCGGAACTACCCAATAATCCCGCGACCCAGCCGCTATCCTCACCCAGTAAATCCCCCTAGAGCGGAAACGCCTTCAGCCACTCCCGAAACGGCGGCCCCAGGTCCTCCCGCTTCAAACCCAGCTCCACCGTCGCCTTCAAATACCCCAGCTTGTCCCCCGCATCGTGCCGCTTTCCCTCATACGAAAAGCCATACACCTTCTCATACGCCAGCAGCGCCTTGATCCCGTCCGTCAGCTGCAGCTCCCCACCCGCCCCCGGCGTCGTCCGCTCCAGCATCTCAAAGATCCGCGGCGTCAAAATATACCGCCCAATAATCGCATGCTGCGACGGAGCCTCCTCCGCCTTCGGCTTCTCCACTAGATTCCGCACATCCAGGAGCCGCGGATCCCGCGCATCCGGCGTGCAATCCAGGCACCCATACGCCGAAATCGCCGCGCCCTCCACCACCTCCGACCCCAAAATCGAGCTCTGCACCTCCTCAAACGCCTCCGCCATCTGCCCGATGCACGACACCTTCGCATCCACAATGTCGTCCGGCAGCAGCACCGCGAACGGCTCGTCCCCAACGATCTCCTTTGCCATCAACACCGCGTGCCCCAACCCGCGCGGCTCCGGCTGCCGCGTGTACGTGATCTTCGCCAGCTTCGACACCGACCGCGCCACCTCCAGCAAAGCCGTCTTGTTCTTCGCCTCCAGCGTCGCCTCCAGCTCCGGCGATCGATCGAAGTGGTCCTCCATCGTCGTCTTGCCCCGGCTCGTAATAATAATGATCTCCGTGCACCCCGCCGCCACCGCCTCCTCCACCCCATACTGAATCAACGGCTTGTCCACCAGCGTCAGCATCTCCTTGGGTATGGCTTTCGTGGCAGGCAAAAATCGCGTGCCCAGACCGGCCGCCGGAAACACAGCCTTGCGAATACGTCGTCGAACAGGTATAGGCATAAGCGTCTTATCTTCCTCGACAAACAAGCAAAAAAGCGTCCCCACCATCCTAACAACCGCAAGCCGACCGGAGATATCCCACCTTCGCTGCAGCCCTCACAGCACCGGCGACTCATCCCCCAGCATCGACCTCCGAATCACCTTCAACGGCGCCGGCCCCTGCCGCATAAAGTCGTCGTGAAACCGCTCTAAATCGAACGCCGCCCCCTGTTTCGCCCGCAGGTCCTCCCGCAGCTTCAGGATCTCCAGCTTCCCCAGCGTGTAGTACAGATACGTCGCGTCCGCCGTCCCCCGCTTGGTCTCCACCAGACCCACCGCATGCGTCTGATACCCCTCCCGCACAAACAACCCCACCGCCTGCTCGATCGTCCACTGCCCCGACGCCTCGCCCTCTCCCGTATGCAGCTTGATCGAATTGATAAATCGCGCATCCCGCAGCAGCGCATCCTGCAGCTGCCCCAGCCGGATCAGACGCGCCTCCCGCGCATCCCTCGCCCCCGCCCCCGGCTGCCCATACCCCTCGTCCAGCATCATCTGCTCGCAATAATGCGCCCAACCCTCGATATTCGTGCTCGCTCCCACAATCTTGCGCACCTTCGACGGAAACTTGTCCTGCCACAAAAACTGCACATAATGCCCCGGATACGCCTCGTGCACCGACGTCGAAATAATCGTCCCCACGTTGAAACTCGCCATATGCTCCGCCACATGCTCCGGCGTCCAGCTCCGCTCCGGCAACGTCACGTTGAAGTACGCCTTGGTCGAGTGCGTCTCAAACGGCCCCGGCGGATCCATCGAGGCAAACGTCGTCGCCCGCTCGAACGGCGGCGTCTCCTCAAGCGTCGGCTCCACCTCCGACGGGATCGTAATGATCTTGCGCGCCCGAATAAACCCGATCAGGCCCGCAAACGTGCTCTGAAACGCCGGCAGCAACTTGTCCGGCGCCGGATGATCGAGCGCCAGCTGCGCCAGCACCTCGGCCGGCGTCTTCGTCGGGTCCACCTCCTTCGCAATCCGTCCAAACTCCGCCTGGTTCTTATGCAAATCCGCGTACGCGATCGCCAGCAACCGGTCGGGCGGCAAGTCCACCATCTCGTCATACTCGAGCTTCTTCCGAAACACCTCCGCCCCCAAACGGTAATCTCCATTCGACCGCGCGAGCAGGTCCGTCCGCATCCACACGCCATACTCCTTCAGCGCCTGGATCACCGCCCCATTGGTCTGCCGAAACTCCGCCTTCAACTTCACGTCCTTCGCATCCAGAAACGCAGACGGAACGTCCGTCGCGAAAAACGCCACCAAACCGTCGATCTGCTCCAGCGCAATCTCGGTGAAAATGTGCGGAGGATTCTTCAAGTTCTTTCGCGCCTCCAGAAACACCCGCGGTATCTGCCGCTCGCGCGCAATCGCCGACCGCAGCCGCACATCCGCCGGCGCAAACGGCCGTTCCATCAACACAAAAATCGCGTTCGTCACCCCCGACGAATAGTTGTCCGGATTCTTCTCCCAGTTGCGAATCACCTCCAGCGTCAGCAGACGCGACCGAACGCTGTTCAACAGAATCTGCCGATCCGCCGCCACCGACGCATCCATCCCCACCGGATCGATCGCGCCGATCTTCGCCTCATAGCCGTGCAGCGCCGCGATCTCCTTCGCTATACTCGCCGCCGAATAGTCCTCCATCTGCGTGTCGTACTGGTGATACCCCACCATCGTCCCCTGGGTCGGCGAAAAGTGAAACAGAACCTCCGCAAAATACAGATCGGCCAAAGTTCGGAAAGCCTGCTGAGCACCGTCCGCCCCAACCCTCTGGCCATCCGCAAAGCCCCCAACAAAGAAAACAAAGACCGCCGTCAAAAGAGCAAATGTCCGAGATCGCATAGCGAACAGTGTACCCACAGACCGTACCCACACCGCAGCCCCACAAATCCGGGTGCCCCATCCTCCGCGACAGTCTCACCGTCGTGAAAGCGGGGCTCCCGCCAGCTTCGCTGGTGGAGTGCAAAGGGTGGGGTATTCGCGCGCAAACGCGCGAACCGCTCTCCCCACCACTTCAACCCGACCGCCACAAAACCGGGTGCCCCATCCTCCGCGACAGTCTCACCGTCGTGAAGGGTAGGGTATTCGCGCGCAAACGCGCGAACCCCGAGCGTCCACTCAAAACAATCCCAGCCAAACGTGGCGTAGTCTCCCACCCAAATCTGTATCCTTAAAACATAGGAGCCTAACCGAACAGAAACGCGAGAAACCCGGACCGAAATTGTCATCTCGACCAGACCGCCACAAAGCCGAACAGAATTTGTCACCTCAAACCGACCGCCACCAATCCGGGTGCCCCATCCTCCGCGACAGTTTCACCGTCGTGAAAGCGGGGCCCCCGCCAGCTTCGCTGGTGGGGTGCAAAGGGTGGGGTATTCGCGCGGGAACGCGCGAACCGCTCTCCACACCACTTCAACCCGATCGTCTTATCGAACGCCCCGCAGTCGCCACTCAACGCACGTCAGCAGCCAAAGAATTCAAAATAGCCCGTAAGTTGTTGATTCTGGCTATTTTGGACGCAAAGGTCTTATTTATCTATGAGTTACAGACACCAACCTGCCGTAAGCCGCACATTCTGAAAGGTTTACGCCAAGGCAACCCCCCAGGGTGGGGGGGTGGGGGTACCCCTACCGCACCGCCACCATCGCCGCCCGAAACAGCACCTCAAAACTCGCTCCCGCGCTCGCGTCCTTCGCCAGAGCCGCCTCGATAGCCTTCTGCGCCACCGGTCGCGCGTAGCCGAGATTCACCAGGGCCGAAAGCGCATCGTCCCCAACCGGCCCCATCGTCGGCCCCGCCGCCCCGCCGGCCGCCGGCAGCGACGTCGCAATCTCGTCGAGCTTGTCCTTCAGCTCCAAAACAACGCGCTCCGCGGTCTTCTTCCCGATCCCCGGAATCCGCGTCAACGTCGCATGGTCGCCCGCGCGGATCGCCGACACCAACCGATCGGCCGAAATTCCGCTCAACACCGTAATCGCCAGCTTCGGCCCAATGCCCGAAATCAGTAACAGCTTCTCAAACAGTCGCTGCTCACTCAACTCCGCAAACCCGAACAAGGCAATCTGGTCCTCACGCACATGCGTGTGAATAAACAGCCTGACCTCAGACCGCTCGGCCGGCATCGCCGTGTACGTGCTCACCGACACAGCAACGTCATAGCCAACACCCGAGCATTCCACCACCGCCCGATTCGGCGACTTCAAAAGGAGAACTCCGCGAAGATGAGCAATCATAAAAGACCCCGGAAACTCCCCTGATCCTATCGTGGAGACCGAATCCGCCAACCAATACAGCAAAAAAGCTCTGGCCTCGCCACCATCGCAAGGCCAGAGCCGCCAAGATCTCAGTGCAAGCGGCCCGTAAGCCGAATTCTGTTCTAGGCGATCATTCCTCTAGGCGACGCATTGCTGCGCCGCTCCAGCAACCTACCCGCAGGTTTCGGCTCCTCTCCGTCCGGCGAACCGGCCATCGAGGTCTCTCCGCCTTGGCGCACCGGGCCAGCACGCCATCTGCCCGCCTGGAGAGAAGCGAGCGTGTCCCTGCCTATTTGGTCTTGCTCCGTGTGGGGTTTACCATGCCGCGCGGCTCGCACCGCGCGCGGTGCGCTCTTACCGCACCTTTTCACCCTTACCTCGCTCCAGGCTTGCACCGGCGCGAGGCGGTTCGCTCTCTGTTGCACTGGCCGTCCAGACGCCTTGAAGCGCCCGTCCCGGACGTTATCCGGCACACTGCCCTGCGGAGTTCGGACTTTCCTCCCCCATCGCTTACCCCCGAAAGAGCGCGATGGCAGCGATCGCCCGGCCGCCTGCACCCCATCAGTCTAACCCACAACAACCGCACTGGTACTCTCTACACAACATCCGAGAGAGATCCTCAACCTCCTTTCGCGCGTACAAGAACGAGAAGAAACGATGTCCTTCAAGGAAGCCGTCCGCATCGCCCTCCAGTCGCTCTGGGCCAACAAGCTCCGCTCGGTCCTCACCCTGCTCGGCGTCGTCATCGGCGTCGCGTCCGTCATCGCCGTCGTCACCCTCGTCAACGGAGCCAACCTCTACGTCACCTCCAAGTTCTCGAACTACGGAGCAGACGTCTTCACCGTCTCCAAACAGCCCTCCCTCATCACCAACTCCGACGACTACCAGCGCTTCCAGAAACGCAAAAACATCCTGTTCGACGACTACCTCTACGTCGCACAGAACTGCAAGCTCTGCGTCGGCATCGGCGCCCAGCAAAGCACCATCGGTAAGGTCGTCCGCGGAACCCAGTCCGTCACCGACACCTCCATCCGCGGATACACCTGGCAGATGCCCTCCCTCCAGAACCTCAACATCACCCAGGGACGAGGCTTCACCGAGACCGACGAGGAGCACGCCTCCCACGTCTGCCTCATCGGCACCGACATCCAGGACCACCTCTTCGCCGGTGAAGACCCACTCGGACAGGAGATCCGCGTCAACGGAACCCCTTACACCGTCATCGGCGTCAGCGAGAAGCAGGGAAGTACCTTCGGCTCCAGCCAGGACAACTGGGTCGGCATCCCGCTGACGGCCTTCCAGCGCAGCTACGGTTCCTCCAAAAGCGTCCTCATCTACGTGAAGGCCGGTTCCGCCGGACCCGCGCTCGAACGCGCCGCCGGCGAGGTCCGCGTCCTCGTCCGAGCCCAGCGGCACGACGGTCCAGGCGCGCCGGACTCCTTCGAGCTCGACACCAACAACACACTCGTCGGCTTCTTCTCCACCATCACCAAATCCTTCGGCGCCGTCGCCGGAGCCATCGCTCTGATCTCGCTCGTCGTCGGAGGCATCGTCATCATGAACATCATGCTCGTCAGCGTCACCGAACGAACCCGCGAGATCGGCATCCGCAAAGCCCTCGGCGCACGCCCCCGAGACATCCTGATGCAGTTCCTCATCGAATCGGGAACCATGGCGCTCGTCGGCGGAGCCTTCGGCGTCCTCGGCGGCATCCTCGTCGCACAGGTCGTCACCATCCTTGCCGGATTCCCCTCGTCGATCGCGCTCTGGAGCGTCCTCGCCGGCCTGGTCATGGCTACGTCAACCGGTATCTTCTTCGGCGTCTATCCCGCGCAGAAAGCCGCAAAGCTCGACCCGATCGTGGCACTGCGAGCGGACTAGCACACCGAGAAAGGCCTTCCAATGCAGATCGCTGACACCAAAGAAACCGTTCGCATGGTGCTCGACACCCTGCGCACCAACAAGCTCCGCAGCGGCCTCACCATCCTCGGCATCGTCATCGGCGTGATGACCGTCATCGTGATCTCGTCCGTGGTCAACGGCCTGAACAGCAGCGTCTCGAACCTGGTGCAGTCGCTCGGATCGGACGTCCTCTTCGTCTTCCGCTTCCCCGTCTTCGGGCAGCGGCCCACAACCGAGATGCTCACTCGCAAGCAGCTCACCTACGACGACGCCATGGCCATGCGGACACTGCCGCACGTGGTCGCCGTCTCCCCCGTCCTCCAGTACGTGGACAACGGAGCGCCCGGACGCGCGGGCAACACCTCCATCAAGGCCGGATCGAAGAAGATGCAGAGCACCATCCTCGAGGGCGACACCGCAGCCGCCAAGGACGTCAGCGAACTGGACCTCGTCGACGGTCGCTTCTTCAACGAGGGCGATCAGGAGCGTGCAGCGCGCGTCACCGTCCTCGGATCGGACACAGCCAACGAACTCTTCGGCGGCGCGAGCGCGGCCATCGGAAAGGAGGTCGCCGTCTCCGGAATGGTCTTCACCGTCGTCGGCGTTCTGGATAAACAGAAGCAGGCGTTCGGCGGTGGAAAGAACCCGCAGGACAACAAAGCCTTCTTCCCCATCACGACGTTCCACCAGATGCACCCGGAGCAGCTCGACTACTGGATCACCCTTAAGTACGACGACCCCAAGAATCGTCCGATCGTCGAAGACGAACTCCGTGAACTCCTCCGCCGCCGCCGCAAGGTCCCCAACGCCGCCGACGATAACTTCGCCATCTTCGGGACAGACTCCCTCACGCGCCTGTGGGAGAACATCACCGGAGGCCTCTTCCTTCTGCTCTTCTCCCTCTCCAGCGTTGCCCTGCTCGTCGGCGGCGTTGGCGTCATGAACATCATGCTCGTCAGCGTCACCGAGCGAACCCGCGAGATCGGCATCCGCAAAGCCATCGGCGCGACCAAGCAGCGCATCCTCACCCAGTTCACGCTTGAGGCAATCACACTCTGCGCCGTGGGCGGCATCATCGGCATCGTGATCGGAAGCGCCGTCGCCATCGGCCTCACAGTCCTGCTTCCGTCCGCGGTCTCGCTCATGTGGATCCTCGTAGCCTTCGGAAGTTCCTGCGCCATCGGCCTCATCTTCGGAATCTACCCCGCATGGAAGGCAGCCAACCTCAACCCGATCGAGGCTCTCCGGTACGAGTAGCCGTTCCGCAGCCAAGTTCGCACGCAGCAATCAGCCTGGGAGTCGACGCCGGGTAGACTGACCGGATGGCTTCCGCCGTCGAAATGCTGCTCCTCTTGCTGACGTTGGGCGGCCTCGCCTATCCGGCACTTGCCCTCTTCGGAGCGCGTGCGTTTGCCCACGCAACCCAGCGACGGTCACGAGAGTCGGAGGTGTTCTCTCCCGATGTGACGCTCCTCAAGCCGCTCAAGGGCGCCGAGCCCGGACTGTATGAGGCATTGGCCAGCCACTGCCGGCAGAACTACGCCGGACACATCCAGATCGTCTGTGGAGTCACCCGGATCGACGACCCCGCGGTCGCCGTAGCGGATCGTCTGCGATCCGAGTTCCCCGACGCAGACCTCCAGGTTGTGGAGTGTCCGGAACGGCTCGGCACGTCGGGCAAGGTCAGCAACCTCGTGCAGATGTCCCGCACCGCGCGAGCTCAGTTCGTCGTCGTGAATGACAGCGACATCCGCGTCGGTCCGGGCTACCTGGCAGGCGTGATGGCCCCGTTCCGAGACGCCAAAGTAGGCATGGTCACAGCACCCTACCGAGGCCGGACCACACCGGCTGCCACCCTCTGGTCGAAGCTGGAGGCCCTCGGCATCGCCACCGACTTCATGCCCGGCGTCCTCACCGCGCGCATGCTCGAAGGCGGCATCCGGTTCGGCCTGGGATCGACGCTCGCGATGCGCCGCTCGGCCCTGGGAGAAGCAGGTGGATTCGAAGCCGTGCTCGAGTGCCTGGCCGACGACTACGAGCTGGGTGCCCGAATCGGGCGCGCCGGATACCGTGTGGAACTCTGCGCCGAGGTCGTGGAAACGTCTGTGCCGCCGTACCTCTTCTCCGCCTTCTTCGATCATCAGCTGCGCTGGGCGCGGTCGACCCGGGACTCACGGCGATGGGGCTACCTCGGCGTAGGCGTGACGTACTGTCTCCCCTGGGCCATGGCCCTGTGCGTGGCGAGCGGCTTCGCCCTCTGGAGCTTCTCTCTGCTCAGCCTGGTCGTCCTCCTGCGGGTCGCCGTCGCTCTGTCCGTCGGCGTCGGTCTGCTGCGCGACGGGCAGGTTCTCCGCGACCTTTGGCTCTTGCCGGTGCGCGACTGCTTCGGCCTCTTCTTCTGGCTCTGGAGCTACGCGGGCGACACGGTCATTTGGCGAGGCGAGCGCTTCCATCTGCGCAACGGACGCATCTCGAAGATCTCGGGCGAACGTGTCCTCCGCTAAGGATTGGGCTGAGTCCGCTAAGGATTGGGCTGAGTTGCCAGCTAGAGCAGTTCTCCTGCAGGTGTATACCGAAACGGAAGGTTCCGTGGCCGTTTTTCCCAATGAAAACGGCACTGCAACACGATATCCGGCTCACAGGAACAGGAGAACCGCTCTAAGGATTGGGCTGATTGGACAGGATCTCTTTCCCGCCGCTCGCCGCCACCAGGAAAGATGGACCCGGCAGAGGCGGCACATGGTCGGGCTCCGTCCAGAGAAACACCCGACGCCGGCTGGTCCAATCCAGCCCAAGCGTCGTGTCGGTCTCGAAGATCGGTGGGGCATCCGGGAAGAAGGAGCCGTACCAGAGATTGGACGATCGGCCGTTCAGGATGTGCAGGTCATTCCGCCCGAGGTAGAAGCCCAGCGTGCTTCCGGCCTCGTACTCGCCGTTGATGACAAGCAGGTCCCTTGCCTTGATCTGCGGCCGAATGGCGTCGGCCAGCTGCGCCGAGCTGAGCACCGGAGCAAACGTCTGCAGTCCAAGGTGCGCCGCCACCAGGAAGCCGAAGCTGCCGGCCGCCAGGGCCAGGGTGCCGGCGTGAGCATGGTAGTGATGGCGCGCCCACCAGCTCCCCAGCACACCCGCAAATACCGACACGGCAGCCACGATCAGAGGTGCGCGAAACGCCCCCATCGCCTGCGCGTTCAGGTCGAGGAAGTGGCCGAACGAGAGCGCATACTCCCCAGGGTTCTGCTTGAGGAGTGAGGCGAGATCGGTGTTCGGTCCCGGTGGCCGGGCGTAGAGGACGAAGAAGCCGCAGGCGAGCGCCGCTGCCGATCCAAGCACAAGCAGCACGACCGAGATGCGTTGTCCCGCGCGAACCCGCGGCGCCGGGACGACAAAGGTAGCCGCCTCGTCGGCCTCTTCGGCGAGCCATCCGGCCAGCAAGAGGATCAGGGCGGGAAGCGCGGGCAAAACGTAGTACTCCTGTCGCGTGGAGAAGGAGAAGAAGACCATCGGGATGGCTGCCCAGAGACCAAGGAGCAGCCGCGTGCTCGCAGCCGCGCCCAGCCGTCTGGCTCGCAGCGGGGCGAGCCAAGGCACACGTCCGAGCGCATGGAAGAGAAAGGCGCTCCAGGGCATCAGCCACACCAGCAGGAGTCCCCAGAACAGTGCGAGAGGGACGGTGTCGTAGTCGCGCGGAACGCGAAGATTCAGGTACCGGAGGACGTGCTCGTTCACGAAATAAAACCAGAACCAGCCGTGGACGTTGCCGTCGGTGGGGGCGGGGACGTGCCAGTGGCCGTTCTGGAAGGAGAGGGTGCCGGGGTGTCCCTCTGTCGGGTTGGCGAGACCCGCCAGGATGTGCCATGGCGCGGCCACCAGGAGGAAGACGGCGATGCCCAGAAGAGGGCGGAGGTATCGCAGGCTCGCCAGGGTGGCGCGGGGGCCTTCGGTCGCGAGGAGGTGGGCAAGGACGATCGCGACCGGGAAGACGAGGCCGATCAGGCCTTTGGTCAGCACGCCCAGAGCGCAGGCAGCGCCGAAGCCCGCGCAGACCAGGCTGCTCGGCCGGGGCTGCTCGGTCGCTCGCCAGTAGCAGAAGACCGCGAGCGTGAGCCACAGGCAGACCATACCGTCGGGGATGTTGATGCGGGTGAAGATGAAGATGCCGAAGCTCGACAGGGTGATGAGGCCGGCGTAGAGGCCCGCCCGTGCCGAGTCGAACGCCCGCCGGCCGAAGGCTTCGAGCAGCAGCGCCAGCAGGAGGACCGTGACGGCGAGCGGCAGACGGGCGGCGGCGGTCCGGGGCCCGAAGACGGCGAAGCTGGCGGCCATCGACCAGTAGAGGACTGGAGCTTTTTCGAGGTAGCGGATCCCGTTGGCGTAGAGGGTAACGGGGTCGCGGCGGAGCAGCATCTCCCGGCTGACCTCGGCGTGCACCGAGTCCGCGTCATCGAGCAAGGCGGGGGTGAGCAGGGCGAAGCTTGCGTAAAAGACGAACCACAGAATCAAGAGGACGATCTGGTTGGACCCGAGGGCGGGGATGCGCTTCATTGTGCTTCTGCTACCCTCCCCCAGCCCCGTCACTTTTGGTGCAAAATCTTCCAAACATGAGACTTAGGTCTAGACCTAAGGTGCGAAAAGGTCCCAGAAAGTCCCAAAAAACTCTGTCTAAGTCTGCCAAAATCTTCGATCCAGGCGACTTACACTCCAGAAAGCAAACAGAAAACCGCAGGAGTCCTTGTGTTTCGAAGGTTTGATCGCTAAAGTCTTGCAACCACAAGAGTTCCTTGTTCCGGAAAGCTTGTAGATGTCTTCGGCAGATCTACGTCTACTCTCAGTTTAGCTGGTCGGATCGGTTGTTGCGCCATTGGGGAAGGCCAAATGCAGGTCTCTCCGCACCGATCGAGATGACCGAGAGAACAAGGATCTCGACAATCCGCAGTTCTTAAAGACCCGCGCGGAGGCCGGCCCCGGTTGAGTACCATAGAAGGCATGCCGGACGCGGGTTTGGTGCAGCTTGGCGGCGGGGTGGGGGCGGGGCCGCCGACGGAGCTGATCTTTGGGGATTGGTACCCGGCGGTGCGGGCGCGCGAGCTGCGGTCAGGGCGGACGTCGAAGGCGCTTCTCCTGGGGCTGCCGTTGCTTCTTGGGCGAACGCGCGAGGGTCGTGTGTTTGCCATGCGAGACCTTTGTCCCCACCGGGGGATTCCGCTGTCGGCGGGCTGGTTCGATGGCGAGACGGTGGCGTGCAAGTACCACGGGTGGAGGTTCGATCCGATTTCGGGGCAGTGCCGGGAGATTCCGTCGCTGACCTCGGCCGACACGTTGGACCCGACCAAAATCTATGCCTCGGCGTTTCCGGCGGAGGAGCGCGACGGGTACTGCTGGGTGTATGTTCCGGGGCCCGGCGCGGGGCGGGTGCGCGGCGATCTGCCGCCGGTGCCGGAGTTGCCGAAATTCTCTGACCGGTTCCGCAGCGCGCACATCCAGGCCGATCTGCCGTGCAACGTCGACCACGGGATTATCGGTTTGATGGACCCGGCGCACGGTCCGTTTGTCCATCAGAGCTGGTGGTGGCGGAGCCGGACGAGCATCCACGAGAAGGAGAAGCACTTTGAGCCGATCGCGGAGGGCTTTCGGATGTCGGCGCACGCGCCTTCGGGCAACAGCGCGCCGTACAAGCTCCTGGGGGTGTACGGCGAGCCGATCACGACGACGATCGATTTTGTCTTGCCGAACCGGCGGCTGGAGACGATTCGCTGCGGCCGCAAGTGGTTTTCGAGTCTGACGACGGTGACGCCGGTGACCGCGTCGACGTGTCGGATCGATGTCCTGGCGGCGTGGAATGTGTTTTACTACGTGCCATTTGTGACCTCAATCGCTACATATTTTGGAGCGCGGTTTGTCGGCCAGGATCAGCAGACGATGGTCGAGCAGGCGGAGGGGCTGCGGTATCATCCGGGCTTGATGCTGATCGACGACGCGGACAAGCCGGCGAAGTGGTACTTTGCGCTGAAGCAGCGGAGGCTGAAGGGGACAGGCGAGCATCCGTTGGCCGGGCCGGTGACGCTGCATTGGCGGAGTTAGGTATTCTCTGGATCAGTGGCCGGCTTGAGTTTGAGGCGCTTACGGCACGGTTGAAGCTGTGCCCTTAACAGGGCTGGGCTTGGTCAGGGTCTGGGATCAGGTGGTCCGGGATCAGGTGGTCAGGGATCAACTGATCCGGCGCTAGGTGGTCTGGGGCGAGGTGGAGGGCCTGGCCGAGTCTGCGGAGGTCGGCGCGGCGTCTTTCGGGCCACGCGGAGGTCCGATCCTGGTGGACGAGGTCGTTCCAGATGTTCTGGGCCTGCCAGAGGTTGACCTCGAAGGGAAGCTCGCGGACGGCGCGGGCGATGCTGAGCGCGGCCTGGAGGGCTCGGAGGAGCATCCTGTCAGATCGGTCAGGGCGATCCGACCGGTTGTCCTCGATCGCTGTGCTGGCGGCGTCGAGCGCGATCATGGCGCGTTTGAGGCGTTGGGCGGCCGAAAAGCTGAGCACGGTGGTGTCGAGTGTCACGCGATCCGCGCGGGCGCGGGCAAGCAGCGTCGCGAGCTCGTCGGCGTTGAAGATTTCAGCTTCAAGAGCGCGTCGAAGCTGGGCGTTGACGGCGAAGTTGGCAGCGAGCGAAAGCGCGGGCGGAACATCGATGCCGGCTTCGGTGAGGTAGTGGAGAAGTGAGCTGTGGTCCTCGTAGATCTCGCGGAGCGACGTTTCCATCTCGGACAGCGTTTGGTCGAGAACGGTGGAGAGGATGCGTTCCTGCTCGTCGCGAAAGAGCGATGTCAGGGAGAAAGCGGTTTCGCCGAAGGATCGATCGATCAGGCGCATCACTTCCGGGAGATCGGCGCGGCGGAGCGCGGCTCGGCAGGCCGCGGAGAAGGCGCGGAAGGCGTCGGTCTCGGCGGAGTTGGAGGGGTCGAACGGCTTTACGGCGGCGGAAAGGTTCTGATCGCCCAGGTGGAGGACGGCGTAGAGAAAGCTCGCGGTCTCCTCCGTGCTGCGCGAGCCGATCTGGGCGTGGCCGAGCGCGACGCGACCGCGGCCCGAGCTGAAGATCTCATGCGCGGAGCGGTGGATGTCGAAGCCGAAGAGTTCGCCGTGCTCGGGGTAGGCGCGGAAGATGGACGAGATGGCGTAGTGGGCGGCGACCTCCCGGAGGCCGACGCGCATGGAGGAGACGAGGCGGCGGTAGATTTCGGCGCCGTCGCCCTGGAAGGGGACGTTGCTCTTTGCTTGCGCGAGGCGGTCGAGAAAGGCGGATTCGACCTCGGCGGCGGCTTCGGGGAAGAGTTGATGGGCGAGTTGGAGGACGCGACCGGCGTAGGCGAGGATCTGGACGGTCTCGATGCCGGAGATGTCGTCGAAGAACCAGCCGCAGGAGGTGTACATCAGGAGGGCGTTGCGCTGGAGATCGAGGAGCTGCCAGACCCGGACACGATCGGCGGGGGAGAGGTTGCCGACGGCGTGTTCGGCAAGAAAGCTTTCGCGGGTGGCGGGGGAGGGGTCGAGAAGGACGCGAATGTATCCGTCGCGAGCCGCCCAGAGATCTTTGAGCAGAGGCGCGGCGAGGTCTTCCCAGAGCGGGACGAGGCAGTCGCGGAGATGGTCGAGGGCCTCGCGGAGCGGTCGTCGCCAGCGCTGGTTCCAGCCGGGTTTGCCGCCGTTGCAGCCGCAGTCCGAGCGCCAGCGCTCGATGCCGTGAGCGCACGACCAGGAGCTGTCTTCGACGACTTCGGCCTCCCACTCCGGTGGGAAGTTGGCAAGGAATTCGCCGTAGTTGGTGAGCTGAACGTCGGCGTGCTCGCGGAGGGATCGGAGGGCGGAGCTGAGCGCCATCTCGCCGCGTTTGTGGTGGTGGCCGTAGCTTTCGCCGTCGGTGGCGACGTGCGAGATCTGGGCGCCGGTGGGGTCGGGGTGGAAGCCGCGAAGGAGGCGTCGGGCGAACTCTTCTCCGTTGTTGAGCAGACCTTCAAAGGCGATGGCGCGCGAGTCCGGACCGTTGTAGAAGAAGACGGCGATGGATCGACCGGCGTCGAGCGGGACGCGGTACGGGTGGGTGGGATCGACGGTGGCGTTGGGGGTCTCGGTCCAGGGATGTGCGTCTGCTGACTCCGACCTCCGGCGAACGCGGGCGCACTGGTTGGGCGCGAGGACGGTGAAGCGGATGCCCTCCTGAGCAAGCAGGTCGAGGGTCTGGCGATTCACGGCAGTTTCGCTGAGCCACATGCCCTCGGGGCGTCGGCCGAAGCGATGCTCGAAGTCGGCGATGCCCCAGCGGATCTGCGTCTGGGCGTCGCGAGGGCTCGCAAGGGGAAGGATGATGTGGTTGTAGACCTGGGCGAGAGCGGAGCCGTGCCCGCTGAAGTTGGCAGCACTCGCGCGGTCGGCGTCGAGAATCATCCGGTAGGTGCGGGGAGCTTTTGCCTCCAGCCAGGAGAGCAGGGTTGGGCCGAAGTTGAAGCTGATCTCGCTGTAGTTGTTGACGATCTGGATGATCTGGCCGTGGTGGTCTTCGATGCGCGAGGCGCCGTTGGGGGCGTAGCACTCGGAGGTGATGCGTTCGTTCCAGTCGTGGTACGGGGCGGCCGAGCTCTGGAGTTCGACGGTTTCGAGCCAGGGGTTTTCCCGCGGCGGCTGGTAGAAGTGGCCGTGAATTGTGACAAAGCGGCGGCTGGAATTGGGGCTCGAATGGCCCGGACGGCGGCCATGACCGTTCATGGAGTGGGGCATCTGAGGTGGAGCTCTCCGGCTCTGGACGATGGTGCTCTTCCGAGCTTAATGCCAGAGATGCGTTTTGAGGCATGGACCGAAAGCTGTAGACCGGTGTCGTTTGGGGGAGGGCATGCGCCGACAGATCTTCTCCCGGGACGCGAAGCTTACTTCGGCATCGGAGGTTTGGGGGAGGCGAGATCGCAGGCGCGCCACATGTACCAGCTGGCGACGGATCGCCAGGGACGCCAGCGCTCGCCGCGGCGGAGCATGATGTCCGGTTTGGGAAGGTCGGCGGGAGTGACCTTGTCGGTGGGTTTGAGTTTGCCGAAGGTGAGCGCGAAGCCTTTGCGGACGGCGTAGTCGTCCACCGGGAGGACGTCCGGCCGGCCGAGGCGAAAGATCAGAAGCATCTCGACGGTCCATTTTCCGATGCCTCTGACCTGCGTCAGGTGCCGGATGATCTCCTCGTCGGACATGCGGCGGATCTTGGCGAGCGTAGGGACGGTGCCGTCGATGGTCTTGGCGGCCAGATCGCGGAGGGCGAGCGATTTGTTGTGCGAGAGACCGGCCGCGCGCAGCTGTTCGTTGGGCGCTTCGAGGAGGTGCTCGGGGGACGGATGTTTGCCGAGCCCGGCGACCGGGGCAAAGCCATCGAGGAGCCGGGCGTGGATGGCGGCTGCGGCTTTGCCGTGGATCTGCTGGTAGAGGATGGATCGAAGCAGCGCCTCAAAGGGCGATTGCGTCCCGGGAAGACGGAGGTTGAACGGCCCGGCGCGCTCGATGAGACGGCCGAGTTTGGGGTCGGCGGCTGAGATCGCCTCCACGGCCTCGGCGGCGTTGTAAGGTGGCTGGCGTTTGCGGGCTTTCACCAGATCGGACATCTGGCGATCTTACCGGGGCCGCCGGGGCAGCAGTGCCGGTGTCGCCTTTGACAAGGGCGAGAGAGGAAGTTCTGGCGTACGTACGGCTCGCCCGTGTATATAAAGATCGGCTCTCTTCTTTGCGGTTCAGGGCCGGAGTTCTTCCCGCCACCGGGACGCAGACGATGGGGCATCGGGGGAATTCGCCGGGTTTGCGATGGGCGATAAAAGCACTCCCCGGAGCTGCTCAGCAAATCAGGGTTCGATAATCGATGCCCGTGCCGATGAATTTTGATTTCGGCGTGGACGGTGTCACCAAGTGAGGTAGCGCCGCTGCTATACTCAGCTTTCTTAGAAGGAATGTGGATCTCCGCCGGATGTTGGCGGGACCTGTTTCGGAGTACGACAACAACCCCCAAGCAAGTCCTCAGAATTCTGACGGAGAGGGAGCAGGACCCTTACCATGGCGCAAGTTTTTGATCGCAGTTCCAATGCTTTGGCTCGTGCGAGCCTGGTGTTGACTGGGCTGATTGTGATCGCGCTCGGGCTGACGCTGGATCAGTTGCAGCGTTCGCCCTGGGTGACGCGGCAGGGTCAGCGGCCGGAGCAGCCGGTGCCCTTCAGCCACAAGCACCATGTGCAGGGTCTGGGCTTGCAGTGTCAGTACTGCCACACCCAGGTGGAAAAGGCGTCGTATGCCGGAGTTCCGCCGACCAAGACCTGCATCAACTGCCATGCGCAGATCTGGACCAACGCGCAGCTGCTGGAGCCGGTGCGGCAGAGCTGGGCCACGGGAGCTTCGATCCCATGGATCCGCGTCCACGACCTGCCTGATTTTGTGTATTTCAGTCACCAGATCCACGTGAACAAGGGCATCGGCTGCGCTTCCTGCCATGGCCGCGTGGACGAGATGCCGTTGATGTATATGCAGAACAGCCTGCAGATGGAGTGGTGCCTGAACTGCCATCGCAATCCGGGGGTAAACCTGCGACCGACGTCTGAGATCTACAACATGTCGTGGGCGGGACCGAACCGGGAGAAGCCGGTTTACTGCGCCAAGGTTTCCGACACCGGACCGACGGCGCAGCAGGTGACGTGCACCACCGCGGACCCCGGCACGGGACGAAATCCCGACATCGCGCAGGTGGAGAATCCGATCGGTCCGAGCGGTCTTCCGCGGGCCCACTCCGGAGCGTACATGGAGCCGCATGCGACCGAAGGGGATGGAAAGACGCTGAGCGATGTTCCCGTGTCGAGGGTTCTGGTCCCGGCGAACTACCAGAAGTTCACAAGTCAGGCCGAGTTGGGCAGATATCTGACCAGGCAGTACCACATCCGGACACCGAACGAGCTTTCAAGCTGCGAGACCTGCCACCGATGATGAGAGATAAAGATCTAGTACGAGCAGCAACGACCGGGACTCCCGAGAGCCCGGCGCGGCCCGCTCCGGTCGTTGTGACGGAGATCGCTCCAGCCAGGCTGACGCTGGCCGAAGTTCGGGAGCGCCTGGACGGCAAGTCGGGGCGGCGTTTCTGGAAGAATCTCGATGAGCTGGCGGACGCTCCGGGGTTTGAGGAGTTGATGCGCGAGGAGTTTCCGCGGCAGAGCTCGGGCGTCGGCGAGTGGGTCGACGCGGTGAGCCGGCGCAGCT
Source organism: uncultured Acidobacteriaceae bacterium (assembly GCA_964236945.1). Classification (GTDB taxonomy): domain Bacteria; phylum Acidobacteriota; class Terriglobia; order Terriglobales; family Acidobacteriaceae; genus Edaphobacter. Next base: position 25,661 of record CAXSGC010000002.1, read on the forward strand.
TCTTGAAGGTGATGGGGGCGTCGCTCGCGCTGGCAGGCCTGGCCGGTTGCACCAAGCAGCCGAACGAGGAGATCTACCCATACATCCGGCAGCCGGAAGATCTGGTGCTGGGCGAGTCCATGTACTTTGCGACTGCGCTTCCGTTTCCGACCGGAGCGGTTCCGCTCCTGGTGAAGTCTCAGGAGTTCCGTCCGATCAAGTTGGACGGCAACCCGGAGCACCCGATGAGCCGGGGAAAGACGGACGCTCTCACGCAGGGGACGCTGCTGGGCCTGTATGACCCGGACCGATCGCAGCACGCGCTCCTGCGAGGGCAAAACACCCAGTACGCGAAGTTTACTCAGGAGTTCGCGACGGCGGCGGGCAAGACCAACGGCGGCGAGGGGATCTACTTCCTGAGCGAACCGATCACATCGCCGACGCTTGCCGCGCAGTGGAAGGACGTTCAGGCGAAGTATCCGCAGGCGCGCCTTGTGCAGTGGAGTCCGATCAACATGGACGGCGCGCGGGCGGCCTCGAAGGCTGCTTTTGGCGAGTATGTGGACGCGCAGTACCGTCTCGCCGAAGCCGACGTGATCGTCTCGCTTGGCGCCGACTTTCTGAGCGGCATCGCGTTTCCGGGATTTCTGCCCATGTCCGCCGACTACGCGGAGCGGCACCGGTACGAGGAAGACAAGCCGATGAACCGGATGTACGTCGTCGAAAGCATGCCGACGGTGACCGGGTACAAGGCCGACCATCGGCTGGCGCTGAAGCCGAGCGATATCGAGCGGTTTGCGCAGGCTCTCGCCGGCGGGGCGACGTCCGCGGGGCTCGGCAATCCGCAGGCGGATGCCTTTCTTCGGGCGGTGACCAAGGATCTCGCAGCCAGCGGCGGACGTGCGGTCGTCATCGCCGGACAGCAGGCGACGGCGGCGGTGCATATGGCGGCGATCGCTCTGAATCAGAAGATCGGCGCCGTCGGCAAAACAGTCGTTTACACCGATACCGTTCAGGCGATTCCGACCGAACAGAACGCGGACTTCCAGGCTCTGGTCGATCGGATGAACGCCGGCAAGGTGCAGACGCTGGTGATGCTTGGGGTAAACCCGATGTACGACGCTCCGGCCGATCTCGACTTCCCGAGCGCCTTCAGCCGGGTGCCCACCACGGTGCATCTGGGGCTGTATAACGACGAGACAGGCACCGCTTCGGTGTGGCACATCAACCAGGCCCACTATCTTGAGAGTTGGTCGGATGCGCGCGCGTACGACGGGACGATCTCGATCGTGCAGCCCATGATCGCCCCCTTGTATGGCGGACGGTCGGCGCACGAGATCTTTCAGGCTCTGCTCGGAGATCCGCAGAGCTCGGCTTCGGACGCGGTGCAACGGACCGCACGCACCTATATCCAGGGTGACTTTGGGACCGCGTGGCGAAAGTCGGTGCATGACGGTTGGGTGGCGGGGACGGCGTTTGCGCCTCGCGCGGGACTTGCGCCGCGGACGTCCGCTCTGCCGACGCAGATTGCCGCGAGTTCGGCGAACGATGTCGTCGAGATCGATTTTCGGCCGGACAGCTCGGTCTATGACGGCCGGTTTGCCAATCTCGGATGGATGCAGGAGCTTCCGCGCCAGGTCACCAGCATGAGCTGGGACAACGCTGCTCTGATGAGCCTCGACACGATGGAACGGATGAAGTTCGAGGAAAACGAACTCGCGGAGATTACGCTGGACGGCAAAAAGCTTCTGGCGCCGGTGCTGATGGTTCCGGGACACCCGGACGGCGTCGTGACGCTGCACCTCGGGATGGGCCGCCGGGTGGAGGCGGGTCGCGTCGGCGCGGGCATCGGCTTCAACGCGTACACAATCCGGCCGTCCACCGCAACCGGCGCTGCCGGCGGAGCGAAGCTTGCCAAGGGCAAGGGAACGTATGAGCTGTGCGTGACCAAGGTGCACGATATCGAGCATCGTGGAGCGTTTGCGCAGCGCGATCTCGAAAGGAAGCAGTTCGGCACCCAGGGCACCTACTCCCTCGCCGGCCATGAAGCCGAGGAGCGATCGATCATTCGCTACGCCACCCTCGCCGAGGTTAAGGCCGACCCTGACTTTGCGCACAGGGGCGCCAGCGGGACGCTGGTGAACAAGGTCGGTTATGCCGTGCAGGGCGAGGCTCCGACACCCGAGGAGACGTTCTTCAACGGAACCTGGAGATACGACAACGTCGACGTCAGCTCGGGCGTGAAGCAGAACAAATGGGGCATGGCGATCGACATGAACTCCTGCATCGGCTGCAATGCGTGCGTTGTGGCGTGCTATGCGGAGAACAACCTGTCCGTTGTGGGGCGCGACCAGGTGAGACGCGGACGCAACATGCAGTGGATCCGGATCGACACCTACTTCGAGGGGGATCTTCACGCGCCGCGAGCGCACTTTCAGCCCATGCTGTGCCAGCACTGTGAAAACGCCGGTTGCGAGCAGGTCTGCCCGGTGGGAGCGACGGTGCACACCCCCGAAGGCCTGAACACGATGGTGTACAACCGCTGCGTCGGGACCAGGTACTGCTCGAACAACTGCCCGTACAAGGTGCGTCGCTTCAACTTTCTCCTGTATGCGGATTACGACACGGAGAGCCTGAAGTTTATGCGCAATCCGGACGTGTCGGTCCGGTCCCGCGGCGTGATGGAAAAGTGCACCTACTGCGTTCAGCGCATCGAGGCGGCAAAGATCGTCGCCGACAAGGAGAACCGGGCGATCCGCGACGGCGAGGTGGTGACGGCGTGTCAGCAGGTATGTCCGACCGACGCCATTGTGTTCGGCAATATCAACGACGATCGGAGCCTGGTAGCGAAGCGCAAGAAGAAGGAGCGCGACTACGAGGTGCTGAGCGACCTGAACTACCGTCCCCGCACAACCTACACGGCTGGTGTGATCAACCCGCATCCGGAGCTGGCATAGATGGCGACCAAAGGACCTCTTCCCGAGACGACGCGCGACCCTGTGCTCGACCCCATGATCGACCCGCGTACGGGCGAATACGCGGTGATCGCGCCGGGTCACAACTTCAAGTCGGTGACGCAGAAGATCGCGGGCATCGTCCTCACCTCGAACACGCCGATCCCGTGGTTTCTCGGCCTCTTGTTTGCCGCGACCGTCGCCCAGGGCGTCGTCATCGGCGTCACCTGGCTGGTACTTACGGGGACCGGCATCTGGGGCGTCACCATGCCCGGCGCGTGGGGCTTCGCGATCATCAACTTCGTCTGGTGGATCGGTATCGGCCACGCCGGAACCCTGATCTCGGCCATTCTTCTTTTGTTCAAACAGACGTGGCGCAACTCGATCAACCGCTTTGCCGAAGCGATGACGATCTTTGCCGTCGTCTGCGCCGGCATGTACCCTCTCATCCACGTCGGCCGGCCGTGGCTCGGGTACTGGCTGCTGCCGTATCCCAACACCATGAATGTGTGGCCGCAGTTCCGGTCGCCCCTCACCTGGGACGTGTTTGCCGTCTCGACCTATGCGACCATCTCGGTCGTCTTCTGGTACATCGGCATGATCCCGGACCTGGGCACGCTGCGTGACCGCGCAACCATGCCTCTGGCAAAGTACAGCTACGGGATCCTGGCGCTTGGATGGCGCGGATCGACGCGTCACTGGATCCGATACGAGTCGGCCTCTCTTCTGCTCGCCGGCCTGTCGACGCCGCTGGTCCTTTCGGTCCACACGGTGATCTCGTTCGACTTTGCGGTCGCCGCGCTGGCCGGATGGCACACGACGATCTTTCCGCCGTACTTCGTCGCCGGCGCGGTGTACTCCGGCTTTGCCATGGTGCTGACGCTGGCGATTCCGATCCGCAAGTTCTACCACCTCGAAGATCTCGTCACGCTCCGGCACCTCGACAACATGGCCAAGGTCATGCTCGCCACCGGCTCCATCGTCGCCTACGGATACGCCATGGAAGTCTTCATGAGCTGGTATTCGGCCTCGCACTGGGAGTTCTTCATGATGTGGAACCGGATGTTCGGTCCGATGGGCTGGGCATACTGGATCCTGATCCTGACCAACATCGCGATTCCGCTGACAACCCTGTGGTCGCGCAAGCTGCGCGTCAACGCCGGATATCTCTTTGTCTTATCGTTTGTCGTCAACATCGGCATGTGGTTTGAGCGATTTGTGATCGTCGTCACCTCGCTTTACCGCGACTACCTGCCGTCCAGCTGGGGCACCTACAAGGCGACGCGCTGGGACTACATGATCTTTATCGGGACGTGGGGTCTGTTCACCACGCTGTTTCTCTGCTTTGCCCGATTTCTACCGATGATCCCGATCAACGAGATCCGGACGATGCTGCCGCAGACCAAGATTCGTCGCGGCGGCCCCAACGCCGAAACCGTCGTCAATGAGGCTGTCTGATGCCACCACCACGTGAGGGAGTCTACGGGTATCTTGCGGAGTTCAACACCCCGGGCGATCTGGTGCACGCGACCGAAGAGGCGCGGCGTGCCGGATACCGCCGCATGGAGTGCTACACGCCATACCCGGTCGAAGAAGCCGCGGGAGCCCTGGACTTCCACAAGACGCGTGTTCCTCTGGTCTGCCTTCTGGGCGGCGTGATGGGCCTGACCACGTCGTTCCTGATGGAGGTATGGATCTCGAAGTACTCGTACCCGGTCAACGTCGCGGGCCGGCCGCTGTTCTCGTGGCCCGCGTTTATCATTCCGGCCTATGAGTGGACGATCTTGTTTGCCGGCTTGTCCGCCGCCTTTGGGATGATCGCTCTGAACGGCATGCCGCAGCTCTACCATCCGCTCTTCAACGCGCCCAACTTCCGCTCGGGCGCCACCACGGACAAGTTCTTTCTGTGCCTGGAGGCGGTCGATCCGATGTTTTCGCCGACCGAAACCAGGAAGTTTCTCGAGCAGTTTCCGGCGGTCTCCGTGGTAGAGGTGGACAACTAAAATGCCGAGACAGGGAGCAGCCAATAGGAGAAGGGGCACAGCCAACCGAGCCGCGGCGTCGCGGGTGATGCTGAGCGCGGCGGCGTTGGCCGCGGCGCTCGCGGTCACCGGTTGCCGGCAGGACATGCACAATCAGCCGAAGTTCTACCCGCAGCGCGGATCGGATTTCTATCCCGACGGACGATCGGTTCGGCCGCAGGTGGAGAATACCGTTGCGCGCCACCAGCTTCGGGCCGACGCTTACTTCTACACCGGCTTCGGCGCTGACGGCAAAGAAGGCGACGGCATGCCTTACCCAGCGACGTTGGCCGTGTTGCAACGCGGGCAGGAGCGCTACAACATCTATTGCACGCCCTGCCACTCGCGCGTGGGCAACGGTGCCGGGATGATCGTCCAGAGAGGATACGCGGCAGCGGGCAACCTCATCTCTGCCAGTTCGCAGGCCAAGCCGCTCGGCCACTTCTTCAACGTCATGTCGAACGGATATGGCGCCATGCCGGACTATTCCGCGCAGCTTCCTGTCGAAGATCGATGGGCGGTCGCGGCGTATCTGCGGGCGTTGCAGCTGAGCCAGAGGGCCACAGCGGCGGACGTCCCCTCGGGATCGCATGTCGAGCCGCTGGCCGATATCGCCGAGCGCGAAGGTTTTCCGCGCGGCTTCGGCGACGACTGGACGCTTCCGCCAACCGCCATCAAGGGCTTGCCGGACGGGGATAATTACTCGATCCCGACGGGAACCAACAATGCTCCGAAGGGCGGTCCGCCGACCTCCTCGCCCGAGCACATTCCGCCCCGGCCAGGACCACCGACGGCCGGAGCCAACTACTCCAACGGGAAGCAATAGATTGAGAGCGCTCTCCTGGGGAAGATTGAGAGCGCACGACGGGGAAGCTTGAGACCGCACGGCGGGGATTTTAGAGGCAGACGTTGGGACGAGATTTAGAGGCAGGATTCAGAGACGGGGGTTAGATCAAGATGGCATCGGCACAAGCACAGTTTGGTCATCACGAGCACGCACACGGAGGTCCGCGGGTGATTCCGTCCGACCTCCGCGCGCCCGCGGTCGTAGGTGCGTGGCGAACGCTCGCCCTGATCGTGTCAGGCGTCGCCGGCGTGCTTTCCTTTCTGCTCTTTGTCTGGACGCACGAGGGTCGCAATCACCTCCTGCGGGCGTACCTGATGGGCTACATGACCTGCTTCGGCTTCTCGGGCGGCGGCCTCGCGATGCTGATGCTCCAGTACGTTACGGGCGGCAAGTGGGGGCTTCTGCTCCGCCGGCCGCTCGAGGCCATGAGCCGCAGCCTGTGGGTGGTGCTCGCGCTGTTTGTTCCCATCCCCTTCTTTTGGAAGCATCTGTATCAGTGGGCCGCGTTTCCGACCGCCGAAGCCAAACTCCAGGCTGTGCGTAATGGCCTGATGTCCCAGGAGCAGCAGCTGACCGCGCAATCCAAGGTCGCCATGTTGAATCCGGGCAGCGTGATCTTCCAGACGTTCCTCATCTTCGCCGTGCTCTTGACCTTTGTCTACTTCCTGAACAAGTGGTCGCTGGAGCGCGATGCCGACCCGGCGCGTGGAACCCAGGCCAGCTTCGATTACTGGCGCACCAAAACGGAGAACCTCTCCGGCATCGGCATCTTCATCTACGTGGTCTTGCTGACGGTCGGCGCCATCGACTGGATCAAGTCGCTCGACGTCACGTGGTACTCCTCCATTTGGGGCCTGCAGTTTCTTGTCGGCCAGGGATACGCCGTGCTCGCGCTCGGGGTCCTCACCGTCATCCTGCTCTCCCGCTTCCAGCCCATGCAGACCCTCTTGCGGGTCACCGAGCAGCACGACCTCGGCAAATTCATGTTTGCCTTCGTCATGCTGAACATCTATCTCACCTTCGCCGAGTTCCTGATCATCTGGTCCGGCAATCTGCCCGACGAGATCCCGTGGTATCTGAACCGCATCCACGGCGGCTGGTGGGCGATCTGTACCCTCGACGTCGTCTGCCACTGGCTGATCCCGTTCTGCCTTCTCCTGTCGCGCGACCTCAAGCGATCCAAGCACAAGATGATCGCGCTCACCTGCTTTATGATCTTTGCCCGCTGCCTGGACATGTTCTGGCTGATCGAGCCGAACTTCAAGGACGCCGCCGGCAACCTCCATCTCGCCGGAAACTTCGGCATCCTGGCCTACATCACGGTGCCCATCACCGTCATCGGCCTGTGGATGTGGTTTTATCTCGGTCAACTGCAAGCGCGTCCCCTGCTCAACGTAAACGACGCCGATCTCGAAGGAATGCTGGAGCCTGACCATGCCCACTAATCACCGCGATCCTGAGAATCACGATCCTGGCCACAGTGCCCCGGCTGCCGATAACCGAGCGTCCGAAGATCCGATCGACGCCGCTTCCGGGTACGAGCGAACGGACGTCAACGTCGGCGGCGTTGTCGTCTTTCTCACCGGCCTGATCGCATTTATCGTCGTCTTCTTTTTGTTCTGCTTTGTGATGGGCCGGGTCATCAATACGGCCTTCAAGAAGGAGGACGGACCGGTCGATCGGTGGCACCAGGACCAGGCGCACTCGTATCGCGCCATGCCGGAGAACAGCAAGCGTCAGGACCTCGCCAGCTCCCCTGAGATGGAGCAAAAGGAACTCAGCCAGATGACCGCGACGTTTCCTCAGCCGCGGCTCGATATCGACGACGGCAACCAGGCGACGGCGGATCTCCACGCGCGCGAAGATCTCCTTCTGGAGCACTACAGCACGGGCAAGGACGGGACCACGCGCATTCCGATCGCGCAGGCGATGGAGTTGATCGCCCAACGTGGCCTGCCGGTCGCGCACCCTGCCGCCGCTCCGCCGACCGATCTCGCCGGAGATCTCCGACCGTCCGTCCTGAAGCCTCTGACAACCGGCTTCGCCCGCACGGGATATGAACTTGATGCGATGGAAGGGCGTGCGCAGAAGTTAAGCTATGGACACGCCGAAAGCGGCACAAAGCAGAACCTGCAGGACCGGCGCTGAACGTCCGCCGTCCCGAAGATTTAGCATAGTGTATGAAGAGTTTTTTGCGAGATAAACCCATGAAGCTGCTCCGCACAATCCGTACGGTGAGTCTGGCAACGACGCTTGGCGCCGGTCTGCTCTCCGGTACGACTGTCGCGCAGGTCGCGTCGTACGGCGACAAGCAGAGCGGAGCGAATATCGGCGACCAGCTGCCGACCGTGCTCCAAAAGGTGGGGATCGCGCAGCACCTCAACCAGCCCTTGCCTCTGGATCAGACGTTTGTCGACGAAACGGGCAAGTCTGTCCGTCTGGCTGACTACTTTGGAAAGCGACCGGCGGTTCTGGCGGTCGTGTACTACAACTGCCCGATGCTGTGTTCGGAGGAGCTCGACGGCTTGACCGGAGCGATCGAAATGGTTCACCTGACGCCGGGCAACGACTTCGATGTGATCGTCGTCTCGATCGACCCGACGGAGACGCCGGCGCTGGCCGCGACCGCCAAGGCGCGCTATGTCAAGCGCTACGGTCGTCCCGAGACCGCCTCGGGATGGCACTTCCTGACCGGACAAAAGCCGGCGATCGACGCCCTCACACAGGCGGTCGGCTTCGGCTATGTCCGCGTCCCCGGGCCGGATGGAACCCTGTCGCAGTACGCGCACGCCAGCTCGATCGAGCTGATTACGACCGACGGCAAGCTGGCGCAGTACTACCTTGGCGTCGAATACTCGCCCAAGGACCTGATGCTCGGCCTGATCGAGGCGTCGGGCAACAAGATCGGATCGCCGGTCGCCAATGTCCTCACCTATTGCTACCACTACGATCCGCAGACCAACAAACACTCGCTTGTTGTCGCGCGGGTGGTGCAGTTCGGCGGCATGGTGACGATGGCCGGCCTGGGCGGATTTATGTTTGTCATGTTTCGGCGGGACCTCAAACTTGGGCGCGAGCACGACCTCACCGACAAAGAAAATGGATAAAGGCTAAAAATGGGGATCAGTCCGGTTCTGTGGGAATTTCTGGTGAAGTGGCTGAACGACTCCGCGCTTTTTCCGCGCGAGGCGTCCACCATCGCTCCGTATACCGATGCGCTTTACCTGTTTCTCCTCCTGATCACGATCGTTGGAACCGCTCTGGTCGCCGGCTTGGTCTTCGGCTTCTCGGTCCGGTACCGCAAGGCGCGGCATCCGGTGGCCGAGCAGATCGAAGGTTCCACGCTGCTCGAAGCCACATGGACGATCATTCCGCTCGCGCTCTTCCTGATCGTCTTTGTGTGGGGCGCCCTTCTCTACTTCCGCATCTACACGCCGCCCACCAACGCGATGAACGTGTACATCGTCGGCAAACAGTGGATGTGGAAGGCGGAGCACCCGGGCGGACAGCACGAGATCAACGCCCTGCACGTGCCGATCGGCCGGCCTGTGCAACTCACCATGATCTCGCACGACGTGTTCCACTCCTTCTCCATTCCCGATTTTCGCGTAAAGCGCGAGGTGATTCCAGGCCGCTACACCACGGTCTGGTTTCAGGCGACCAAGCCCGGCGTCTATCACCTCTTCTGCACGCAGTACTGCGGAACGGATCACTCGGCAATGATCGGCGAGATTACCGCGTTGGCGCCGGAAGACTACGAGCGATGGACGCAGGAATCGACCAGCGGCATGTCGCTCGCGCAGAACGGCGAACGTCTCTTTGCCAGCATGGGATGCAACTCCTGCCACAACGGCAATGCGACGGCGCGCGGACCGAGCCTCGCGAACGTATATGGGTCGACGCTGCAGCTGGCGAACGGAAGTCAAGTGCAGGTGAACGATGCGTTCCTGCGCGACTCGATCCTGAACCCGTCGCAGCACGTGACGGCCGGCTACGCCCCGATTATGCCGACCTACCAGGGACAGGTGAGCGAAGAAGGCCTGATCGACCTGGTCGAATACATTAAGCAACTGCAGACGAACTACCGTGTGCAGCAGACCTTGACCACATCACAGTCCAACCAGACGACGCCAGCAGCGTCAGGAATGGTGAAGCCATGAGCACTGCCTCCACAACCATCGTGAATCTGCCGGACCAGACGACGGCCACGATTCCCAAGAGCAACTACCTGAACAACGAGCACGGCCTGATGAGCTGGCTGTTGACGGGCGATCACAAACGGATCGCCATGCTCTACCTGATCTCGATCACGTTTTTCTTCTTTATTGGAGGCGCGTTCGCCGGTCTGATCCGGCTGGAGCTCTTGACGCCGCAGGCCGATCTCACGGCCTCCGACACGTACAACAAGATGTTCTCCATGCACGGCATCATCATGGTTTTTCTGTTTCTCGTTCCGTCGGTTCCGGCGACGCTCGGCAATTTTCTGATTCCGCTGATGATCGGAGCGCGCGATCTCGCGTTTCCAAAGATCAATCTGCTGAGCTGGTATCTCTACGTCATCGGCGGAACCCTGACGCTGGCCGCGCTTGTGCTCGGCGGCGTCGACACCGGTTGGACCTTTACCACGCCGCTTTCGACCCACTACCTGAATACCCACGTCGTCACCGCAGCCAGCGCCATCTTTGTCGCGGGCTTCAGCTCCATCTTTACGGGCCTGAACTTTATCGTCACGATCCACCGTATGCGGGCGCCAGGCATGACGTGGTTCCGCTTGCCGCTCTTTGTCTGGTCGCACTACGCCGCGTCGATCCTCATGGTGCTCGGAACCCCGGTGCTCGCCATCGCCATCGTCCTGGTCGCGCTCGAACGAACCATCGGCATCGGCGTCTTCGACCCCGCCAAGGGAGGCGATCCACTCCTCTTCCAACACCTCTTCTGGTTCTACTCGCACCCGGCCGTCTACATCATGATTCTTCCGGGAATGGGTGTGATGTCGGAGGTGATGAGCACCTTCTCCCGCAAACGCGTCTTCGGCTACACCGCCGTCGCCTTCTCCTCGGTCGCGATCGCGCTCTTCGGCTTCTTTGTCTGGGCGCACCACATGTTCATCATGGGTGTGTCGAACTACTCGGCGCTGGTCTTTTCTCTGCTCACCATGCTGGTCGCGGTTCCGTCCGCCATCAAGATCTTCAACTGGTCCTTTACGCTCCAGAAGGGTTCGGTCACGTTTGAGACGCCGATGCTCTACGCGTTCGGATTCATCGGCCTGTTTACCATCGGTGGCATGACGGGCGTCTTTCTGGGCGCGCTCGGCATGGACATCCACCTCACCGAGACGTACTTCATCGTGGCGCACTTCCACTTCGTCATGGTAGGCGGTATGCTGATGGCCTTTCTCGCCGGCATCCACTTCTGGTGGCCGAAGATGACCGGCCGCATGTACTCGGAGCCGCTGTCGAAGCTGGCCGCGATGACGACGTTCATCGGCTTCAATCTCACGTTCCTACCGCAGTTCATCCTCGGCTATCTCGGCATGCCGCGTCGCTACCATGCCTATCCGCCCGAGTTTCAGGTGCTCAATGTGCTCTCGACCGCTGGCGCCACCGTGCTCGGCGTCGGGTACATGCTGCCTCTGCTCTACCTCGGCTGGTCGCTGAAGTACGGTGCGATTGCCGGCAGCAATCCGTGGCAGGCAACAGGCCTCGAGTGGCAGATCCAATCGCCGCCGCTAACCGAAAATTTCATCGAGGTCCCGGTCGTCGACCACGAGGCGTACGACTACGAGTGGCTCGCGAAAAAGAACAGCCTGAGCCAAGAGGTGACCACCGTTGGATAACGCGATTACAGCCTCGCCTTTGACCCCGACCGCCTCGTCCGCCGTAACCGTGCCGGCAGACCGCCACACGATCGTCTATGACGAAAGTGAACACGAGCACATCGATGTGCCGCAGCACCGGCACCACTTCGAAACCGAGCAGCAGCAGCGCGAAGCGGCCACCTTCGGCATGTGGCTCTTCCTGCTCACCGAGATCATGTTCTTCGGCGGCCTCTTCTTCGCGTATCTGCTCTATCGCAACTGGTACTACCCGGCGTTTGCCGCCGCTTCCAATCAGCTGAACGTCGCCGAAGGCGCCATCAACACCGCCGTTCTCATTACTTCGGGCTTCTGCATGGCCCTGGGCGTGTGGGCGGCTGAGGTGCGCCGGAAAAAGTTCCTGGTGATCATGCTCTTGGCCACCACGTTCTTCGGTCTCATCTTCCTCGGCATCAAGTACGACGAGTACCACGAAAAGTGGGAGAAGCACCACATCCCCGGCAATAACTTCGATGTCTCCGAGTTCGTCAATCCAGCCGCGCACGGCATCAACAACGAGCCGCCGCTCTCTCCCGACATGGCCGAACATACCCAGGTCTTCTTTTCGCTCTACTTCGTCATGACCGGCATGCACGCTCTGCACATGATCATCGGCATCGGCATTCTGGCCTGGCTTACGTTGCGGGCGCATTGGGGCGAGTTCACCGCCGGGTATGTTGCGCCGATAGAAAACTTCGGACTTTACTGGCACTTCGTCGATATCGTGTGGATCTTCCTGTTCCCTCTGCTCTACCTGATCAACCGGCATCCCATCCGGTGATCGAGCCCGGCCGCCCGGTCGATCTCCAGACACCGGCGTCCCTCCGATCCCTTTACCTTCGAGGAAAACTCTCATGTCGACACATCCTGACGATCCGGTCAATGTAACCAACCCGGACCATGACGTAGACCACATCGTCACCCCCCGTGCCTACCTCATGGTCTTCGCCACCCTGCTCCTCGGGACGGCGATTACGGTGGGCGCGGCCTACATCCCGATGGGTCCGTTCAATCCTGTGGTCGCGCTCTTCATCGCCACCTTCAAGGCCGTCGTCGTCATCCTGTTCTTCATGCACGTCATGTTTCAGTCGCGTCTGATCAAGATGACGGTGGCCGCCGGTTTCTTTACCTTTCTCGTCCTCATCATGATGACGATGAGCGATTATATTAGCCGTGCCTGGGGTCGCTGGTAAGCGCCTCGCGGCAACCTGTGTTGGTGGGAAGGCGGCCGCTCGGGCCGCTTTTTCATTACTCCAAAGCTCTCGCTCCAGGCGCCCGTACGATCAGGGAATGAGTACCTTTCCGGACCTGCCGGAGGCCATCGCCGCGCTCCGTGACGACCCGCGCATCACCGTCCGGCGGGACGGCGCACCGAACCCGGACGGCAAGTGCGTCGTCTACTGGATGCAGCGGGCCGAGCGCGGCATCGACAACCACGCCGTCAATCTCGCCGTCACGATCGCCAACGAACTCGGTCTGCCCCTGGTCGTCTACTTCGCCGGTATCTCGAACTTCCCGCACGCCAACCTCCGCCACTATTCGTTTCTGAACCAGGGTCTGCCGGACATCGAGGAGGACCTCGCCGAGCGCAACATCAGCTTTGTCTTTCGGCGCGCGCCCCATGAGTCGCACGAGCGCCTGCTGGCCGATGTCGGAGCGGCCTTCGTCGTCGGTGACGAGAATCCCATGCGCGAGCCGAACCGATGGCGCGAACGTCTGGCCGATCGCATCTCGATCCCGTTCTGGACGGTCGACGCCGATGTCGTCGTGCCTTCTCTGCTCTTTCCCAAGGCGCAGTTTGCCGCGTACACCATGCGTCCGCGGCTCAACAAACTCCTGCCCACGTACCTTGTGCCGTTTGAAAATCCGCATGCGCTCCACGCCTGGAAGCGACCCGACGCCTTCTACGCCGATTCCGTCCACGAAGACATGACGCGCGACTGGCCGGACCTCGACCGCAGCGTCGCTCCAGTCGCGGAGTGGAAGGGCGGAACCCACGCGGCCCTGGCCCGCTTGCGGCGGTTTACCACCGAGATGCTCCCACGCTACGATCTGACCCGCAACCTTCCGGAGGTCGATGGATCGAGCCGAATGTCGCCTTACCTGCACTACGGGCACATCGGTCCGCAGACGATCGCGCTTGCGGTGGAAGCGGCGGTACAGCAGACGCCGGGCCTGAAACCGGCGCGCGACAGTTACTTCAACGAACTCATCGTTTGGCGCGAACTCTCGATCAACTTCACGCGCTTTCAGCCGAACTACGACAGCGTCGAATGCGCGGAGCCGTGGGCCAGGCAGACCATCGCCGAGCACGCCCAGGACCCGCGCGAGCACCTGTACACGCTCGCTCAACTCGAAGCCGCCGAGACCTTCGACGACCTCTGGAACGCCGCACAGATCCAGATGCTCCGCTTCGGCTGGATGCACAACCACCTGCGCATGTACTGGGGCAAAAAGATCCTGGAGTGGACGCCCGACGCGCAGACCGCCTTTGAGATCTGCGCCTATCTGAACGACAAATACTTCCTCGACGGTCGCGACCCGGGCGGATACGCCGGCGTGGCCTGGGCGATCGTCGGCAAGTTCGACCGGCCCTGGGGAACGCGACCTGTCTTCGGGAAGATTCGCTACATGTCCGGGGCATCCACCGGCAAGAAGTTCGACTCCAAACTCTACATCCGGCAGATGTATGCTCTGGCGGGCCGCGAACCCGCCTCAGCCCGCGCCCGCTGATACTCTAGGTTCTTGGCGACATTTCTCATTACGGGGGCGGCCGGATTTATCGGATCGCACCTCGCAGAGGCTCTGGTCGATCGCGGCGGCAAAGTACGCGCGTTCGACAACTTCGCCACCGGGTCGCGCGAGAATCTCGCCGGCATCCGCGACCGCATAGATCTGGTCGAAGCCGACCTGCGCGACCGCGATGCCGTCCGGCGCGCCTGCGAGGGCGTCGACTTCCTCCTGCACGAAGGCGCTCTGCCCAGCGTTCCCCGATCCGTCTCCGACCCGCCGCCGAGCCACGAAACCAACATCGACGGCACCTTCAACGTCCTTGAAGGAGCGCGTCTGGCCGGCGTAAAACGCGTTCTCTATGCCGCGTCTTCCTCCGCCTATGGCGATCAGCCCGGCTTCCCTCGCGTCGAAACCATGCGGCCCGAGCCCATCTCTCCCTACGCCGTGCAAAAGCTCACCGGCGAGCTCTACATGCAAAGCTACTGGCGCGTCTTCGGTCTGGAGACGGTCTCGCTGCGCTACTTCAACATCTTCGGCCCCCGCCAGGACCCCACCAGCGCGTACTCCGGCGTTCTCGCGCGGTTCACCCTGCAGATGCTACAGGGCGAGCAGCCCGTCATCTTCGGTGACGGCGAACAGAGCCGAGACTTTACCTATGTCGAGAACGTCGTCCAGGCAAATCTCGCGGCCCTGGACGCCTCGGCAACTTCTGTGGCGGGACGTGTGTTCAATATCGGATGCGGGGAGAGTCGATCTCTCAATGAGGTGTATCTAATGCTCGCGGAGGCACTCCGGTTCGGTGGGCCACCTCGATATATGGCCGAGCGGCAGGGCGATGTTCGTACATCCCTGGCCAGTATCGCGGCAGCACGGCAGGCGTTCGGGTACGGCAACCTGGTCGATCTCAGGGAGGGTCTTGGCCGAACGATCGCCTGGTACCAGAAACAGCATCTCTAGGAGGAAGACCGTCGATGTCACCCATGGACGTATGTGTTGCGAGTACAGCGAGTCTGGACAACTGGGTACGTGGAGTTGAAGAGCGTACCGCGCACATCGGCATCGTGGGCCTGGGCTATGTCGGTCTGCCGCTCAGCCTGCTCTTCAGCGAAGAGCGGTTTCAGGTGACCGGCTTCGACGTGGATCGCGGCAAGGTCGACAAGCTCAACCGCGGCGAGTCGTACATCTACCGGATCGGCAAGGAAGAGATCGGCGCCGCACGCGACCAGGGATTTCGCGCCACATCGAACTTCGCCGGCATCAGCGATCTCGACGCGGTCCTTATCTGCGTTCCCACGCCGCTGCACGATGACCATACCCCCGACATGAGTTACGTCGTCTCGACCATCGAGGCGATCGCGCCTTACCTGCGGGCCGGCCAGCTGGTGGTCCTCGAGAGCACAACCTATCCAGGCACTACCACCGAGATCATCGTTGAAACCATCAATCGGCTCTCCGGCGCAGAGGTTCTGGTCAACCCGGGTGACGACGCGGAGCCCACGTCCGCCGAGCTCGACGGCATCCTGGTGGCCTTCTCGCCCGAGCGCGAGGACCCTGGAAACGTCGTCACGCCCCGGCGGGAGATCCCCAAGATCGTCGGTGGCGTCGATGCGCGCGCCTCCGCGGCCGCCTCCGCGCTCTACGGCTCCGTCTTCGAAAAGACCGTCACCATGTCCTCTCCAGCCGCGGCGGAGATGACCAAGTTGCTCGAAAACATCTACCGCTGCGTCAATATCGCCCTGGTCAACGAGATGAAGCAGCTGTGCCTCGAAATGGGTATCGACATCTGGGAGGTGATCGCCGCGGCGTCCACCAAGCCGTTCGGATTTCAGGCCTTCTATCCGGGGCCCGGCGTCGGTGGGCACTGCATCCCCGTCGACCCGTTCTACCTGACCTGGAAAGCGCAGCAGTTCGGCTTCAAAACACGCTTCATCGAACTCGCCGGCGAGGTCAACGAGGAGATGCCCCGCTTTGTCGTCGAAACCACGCGGCGCGCGCTCGATCGGCAGGGAAAGGACCTCACCGGGGCCCGCATTCTGATCCTCGGTGTTGCCTACAAACGCGACGTGGACGACCTCCGCGAGTCTCCCGCGCTGCGCATCATCGATCTCCTCCATGACCACGGCGCCGAAGTCCTCTACAACGATCCATTCCTGCCCGTCGTCGGAAGCGGACGAAAGTACGACCTCCAGATGCACTCGGTGCCGCTGGACCGTCTCGACCAGTACGACGCTGTCGTCATCCTCACCGACCACTCGGTCTACGACTTCGCCGATATTGTCGATCGGTCGCATCTGGTGGTGGACTCCCGCAACGCGACCCGATCGCTGAACTCCGAAAAGATCGTCCGCTGCTAGGCTTTCTCGCGTGGCTATAGCTCTGTCATCTCGACCGAAGCAAATTACCTGTCGGTGTATAGGGAGCCACAGGGATCAACGCCGTTTTTCTCCGGAGGAAAACGGCTCTGCACGAACGTTTCCGCTCCATAGCAACAGGTGATTTGCTCTAGGAGCAGGCAGTTTTATCGTCTGCGGAGTGGCGAGACCTGCGGTTCTGCCGGCATCGGAAACTACACCCTGGAGGCGAACGCTCTAAATCTTAGAGCAGGTTTGCAAAGAAATTCCGGGGTTTCGTTGAACATCCGGCAGCTTTCTGCCGATAAGACTCTCAGCAATCTCCTGCCCGCCGGAGACTGCCGCGCATCGCTGCTCCTCTTCGCTGCTCTTGTACCGCTTGTTCCTCTGCCATGGTCCTCTGTCGCACCTCCATCTCGTCTGGCCGCCGCTTCTTGCCCCCGGGCAGGCCCAGCTTGCCCACAGGCCGCCATCGTCGGCTGTCAAGTAAGCGCTCTTGCTGGACAAGGATTTTCTGCCTTGTAGCCGTTGTTTTTGCGCTGTTTTTCAGTGGTTCCGGGGTCGCGCAGGAGGGCTCCGAAGGTCAGGCCGCTGAACCCTCGGCTCCCCCCAGCCGCATCGGAGCGGCCCGCTTGACCGACCACGCGGAGCGAACCGAGCGCTTTCTCCGAGGGCGTCGCCTCATCCAGACAGAAGCATCGGGACGCGTCCAGGCCGGCTCCAGCGCCCCTCTGATATCTGCCAGACCCATGGCGATCAGCAGCTCCGCGAACACGCCCACACCACTGAACGCCGCCTGGCAGCCTCTTGGGCCAAGCCACGTCGACAGCCTTCTCTACGGCGCCATCTCCGGCCGCGTCACCAGCATCGCCATCGATCCGTCCGATGCATCGGGAAATACGGTGTACGTCGGGACCACGGGCGGCGGTGTCTGGAAATCGACAAACGCCGCTGCCGGCGATCCAGCGAGCGTCAGCTTCGTTCCCCTCACCGACAACCTGCCGGTCTTTGCGTACCAGCAGGAGTACACCACACCCTCACTCAGCATCGGCGCCCTCAGCGTCAACAATGGCATCATCCTCGCCGGCACAGGGGACCCGAACGACGCCTCAGATTCCTACTACGGCTCCGGTATCCTGCGTTCGGCCGACGGCGGCCTTACCTGGACCCTGGCGACCCAGGCGGTCGACACCTCGCTCAGCCACCCGTCGTTTCAGGGCGAAAGCATCGCCGGCTTCGCCTGGAGTACGTTAGCGCCCAACCTGGTCGTCGTCGCCGTCTCGCAGGCCGCGGAAAGCCGTCTGGTCAACGCCGGCAATTCGACCTACAGCTCCAAGGGCCTCTTCTACTCCACCGATGCCGGCGTGACCTGGCAGATGTCCACCATCACCGACAGCGACCAGTGGATCCAGAGGTCGCAGCTCTCAGGAAACGCCGCCGGAGGTCTGGCTGTAACTTCGGTCGTCTGGAACCCCGTCCGGCAGCGCTTCTACGCGGCAGTGCGCTTTCACGGCTACTACGAATCGGCCGACGGCATCAGGTGGACCCGGCTCGCGCACCAGCCCGGAACCGGCCTGAGCATGACCGCCTGTCCAAGCTTGCCTGGAACCTCCGGCAGCCCGGCCTGCCCGGTCTTCCGCGGCGCACTCGCCGTCCAGCCCGTTACCGGAGACATGTTCGCCCTCACCGCCGACCTCGGCAATCGCGACCAGGGGCTCTGGCAGGATGTCTGCGCATCCTCGGCTGCCGGAGCCGGTTGCGCCGCCATCTCCGCTAGCTTCGGCACACACCTCAACTCGGCAGCGCTTGAGGCGGCCAACGGAAGCTCCGTCATCCCACAGGCCGACTACAACCTGGCCCTGAACGCAGTCGCGACCGGCGCGGGGACAAGTTCGCCCGACACCCTGCTGTACGCCGGCACCGTTGATCTCTTCCGCTGCTCGCTGGCGTCCGGATGCAACCTGCGCAACACCACCAATACCGTGAACGGATGTTCTGCGCCGGCCCGGGTCGCACCTTCGCAGCATGCGATTGCCACGCTCCCGAGTGCCTCCGGTCCACCTCTGCTCTACGTCGGCAACGACGGAGGTCTCTGGAGGTCGGCGGACGGCGTCAACCAGCAGGGCTCCCGTTGCTCGGCCGACGATGTCTCCCACTTCCAAAACCTCAACACCGGCCTGGGGTCGTTAGCCGAGGTCGTCAGCTTCGCCCAGGACCCTACCGATCCCGGCGTCCTCCTGGCGGGTCTCGGGGTTCTGGGAACGGCAGGGACGGGGGCCGCCAACTCCTTCAACTCCTGGCCCCAACTCTCCTCCGGGGAAGGCGGAACCGTCGCCATCGACCCGGCGCACCCGCAGCTCTGGTACCTCTCCACCGCAGCCGGCGTCAGCATCCGAACCTGCACCGGCGGCTCGGGGTGCACGCCTGCTCAGGTGTCCGGTGCCGCCGATATCGGTCCGGCACAGACCGGCCGCGATGCAGCTCTGCTCGACGCGCCCTTTCTGCTCGATCCGGCCCTGCCTGCAAATCTGCTCGTGGGTACGTCCCGCCTGTGGCGCGGTCCAGCAGCGTCCGGCACCTCGTGGTCGAGTTCAAACGCAATCAGCCGCGTCTTCGTCGGCCCACAAAACACCTCGTGCAACAGCAGCAACGCCTTTGTCCGATCTCTTGGGGCAGGCGGCCAGGCGGCCAACTCATCGAGCGCCGCCGCGAACCTCGGCTCCAAGGTGATCTACGCCGGCATGTCCAGCTTTGTCGACCCTCATGGCGTCTATCAGGCGCACGTCTTCCGAACCACGGCCGCGGACATCGCGAGCGGAAATACCGTCTGGACGGACGTCGGTCTGTCCTCGATGACCAACCCTGACCTGATGAACAATCCCTTCAACGTCGGCGGCTTCGATATCACCTCTGTTGCTGTTGACCCTCACGACACAACCGGAAGCACGGTCTATGTCACCGTCGCCGGCTTTGCAGGAAACGGCATCAACACCGGCAAGATCTACCGCTCCGTCGATGCCGGAACGCACTGGACCGACCTCTCCCGCAACCTCCCCAACTCGCCCGCCAACAGCGTGGTCGTCGATCCCAACGACGCCAATACCGTCTACATCGCGCTCGACACCGGCGTCTGGGCGACGACGCAGGTCGCAAAATGCACCTCCATCAACTGCTGGAGTCTCTACGGCACGAGCTTGCCGAACGCGCCCATCACCCAACTCGCCGTGTCTGCGACGCTTCCAACCGGTGACAATCGCACCGGCGAGTTGCGGGCCGCGACCTACGGTCGAGGGATCTGGCAGATCCCGCTCCTGACAGCTTCCTACCCGGCCCAGCCGGTGATCGCCCTCAATCCCATCGCGCTGGCCTTTGCCACACAATCGGTGTCGACTGCCAGCGCCGCCCAGACCGTCACCGTCACCAACACCGGCACCGCCGCTCTCCGGGTCAGTCAGGTTGCGCTCAGCGGAGACTTCACCTCAACCGACACCTGTGTCGGTGTCACGATTCCAGTGAACTCGTCCTGCACCGTGTCCGTTCGCTTCGTGCCTACCCAAACGGGCATGCGCACCGGCACCGTCACCGTCTTCGGCAACGTCAGTGGCGGCCAGGCGACAGCCTCCCTGTCAGGCACAGGGTCGACGCCCGCTGCTGTGGTTCTCAGCCCGCTTGCCATCAACTTCGGCAACATCAACATCGGTTCAACCAGCACCGTGCACAACGTAACGCTTTCCAATACCGGCGGGATCACCGCCGCTCTGAGTAAGCCATCCGTCTCGGGCGACTTCAGCATTACCTTCAACAGCTGCGGAGGGACGCTGCCGTCGCAGGTCGGATGTACGCTCTCCATCGCATTCTCCCCGACAGCATCCGGCGTCAGGTCGGGCAATCTGACTGTGCTCGTCGATTCCGTCGTGCAGAACCTTCCGTTGGCCGGAGTTGGCGCCGCTCCGGCTACCGACACCCTGTCGCCACTTTCGCTCACCTTCGCCGCGCAGCAACTCACCACATCGAGCCTTAGCCAACAGATCACCCTTTCGAACTCCGGTGACGTGCCGCTCAGCCTCATCGACGCCCACATTGCCAGCGGCGACTTCAGTGTCGTCAACGCGTGCGGCACCTCACTGAGCGTGCACTCCACCTGCGGCCTCTCCGTGGTCTTCCAGCCGACCGCAATCGGCGCCAGATCAGGCCTCCTCGTCATTGCGGATGTATACCGCACCCAGCAGGTGACCCTCGCCGGGTACGGTATCGCTCCTCCTGGAGTTTCGCTCTCGCCTTCGGTGATGCCCAGCTTTCCACCGACCGCTCTCGGGGTCATCTCCGCTCCGCAGGTGGTCACGTTGACCAACAATGGGGGCCTTCTGCTCAGCATCGGAAGCATCGCAGCGAGCGGAGATTTTTCGATCACTCCCGGAGGCACATGCAGCACCAGCCTAGCGCCTTCCGGGACCTGCACCATCCCAATCGCCTTCGCGCCATCGGCCGGCGGACTCCGGTCAGGCACCCTCACGATCTCCGACAACGCCGCAAACTCGCCGAACACACTGTCCCTGAGCGGCGACGGCCTGGATTTCTCCCTGAGTCCGGACGGTAGCACGGCCCTCACAGTGCAGAACGGACGCAACGCGACGTTTCCGCTCCTGCTCAGCTCCAGCGCCGAGACGAGCGGAACGGCGACGCTGACGTGCACCGGAGCACCCGCGAACGCCACATGCTTCATCTCGCCGTCCACGGTGGCTCTCGGGTCAAGCACGGTCGTATCAGTCACCGTCAACACAGGTGTAGCCAGCGCATCGCTTCGGGAGACCTCCGCCCCCCGAGCAACACAGAACGCACGTTCGACTCACGAGAGCGGCCGACGCAAACGAGACTCCTCCGTCTGGCTCGCCGGCATGCTGCCGCTCTGCCTATGGTTGTTCCGAAGACCCTCAAAGTTGCGGGTACTGCTCTGTTCCCTGCTGGGTTGTCTTGTTTTCACGGGGGGATGTGCGACCAGCCGCCTCATCCCGGGCTCGGCCGGTACCGGCAATGGTTCGGGCGGAGTCACCCAGAGCGTCACGCCCCCGGGGATCTACAACCTGAGTATCTCGGCGACCAGCGGTGGCGCCGCCAAGGTGGTCAATCTGACCCTTACCGTCCAATGAGTTTTGCCGGATATACCGCGAGGATGCCGGAACGGGGCTTTCGCCGGGAGAGACAAGCGCCGGAGCGCTCTGCTACCGTCAAGGGTGAGTCTTTGATGCCCTCTCAGCCCGACCTCTTTCCCGGCCCCGACCCCGTTACAACGCCCGTGGGGGTTCGCTCAGCCAGCGGCAGCACCGGGCTGGATGGGACGCTGACGGCGCGATCGGCTCCTGTGTGGCTGCAACGCGTTTCGTTGTTTGTGCTGGTCCTGTTTTGCGTTTACCTAGGCGTTCTGGTGACGGTGCTGCCGTGGTGGACCCGGATCTGGGATCACAATATGCTGCTCCAGGCTTATCCGGCGATCAACGCATTTCTGCACATCGGGGCGGTGAAGGGCATCATCTCCGGGCTGGGGCTCCTGGATATCTGGATCGGGATCTCGGAGGCGGTGCACTATCGGGATTTTCGTGGGTGAACGCGGATTTTTGTGGGCGACCGGATCAAGGACGGCCGAGCCGTTGCGGCGGCTCCGCTGGCGTTCTTTGGATTGGCCCGATTTCGGCCGGGTGCGCATCGGAAGGATCGGAAAAGGCCCTGCAAGGCCACAGTCTGCCGATGTTTCGTCGGAGAGATGGCCCGGTGCGGGTCAGGCGACGACCTTCCCAGGACTCACTAGAATGGACTGCACGCTGGAGAAACCACGAACCACTGCGCCGCAAATTCGGCTGGACCAGTTCCACGCCGAGCAGGCGTCTTGGCTCGATGCCTGCTTGGCGTGTGTGCGGCGGCCTCGCTTCTGGTCTTTCCCGTAGGGACGGCGGCAAGGCAGGGGGCCCGACCGCCGGACCGAGAGAACGAGGCAGGCGAACGAATCATCGTGGCGCTGCGACAGGGAAGAGACCAGGAAGCTCTCGATGCGACGGAGAACGCCTTGCTCCGACATCCGGGCGACTGTCGGTTCCTGTCGCTGCAGGGCTTGGCGTACACGGGCCTGGGGCGGGCGGACGCTTCGCTCCAATCGTTTCGAGCGGCTCTGGCAAAGTGTCCGGAGTATCTTCCGGCGCTCGAGGGCGCGGCGCAGATCGAGTATCGGCAGCACGATCCGGCGTCGGTGGGAACGCTCGGGCGGATTCTCACGGTCGACCCAGGAAATCTGTCGGCGCATGCCATGCTGGCGACCACGCTGGCGGGCGCAGGCAAGTGCCCGGAGGCTCTCTCGCACTTCGCAGCAGCGCGGGCGGCGTTTCCCGGTCGGCCAGAGTTTCAGCAGCAGTACGCCGCGTGCCTGGCCGAAACCGGCGACAATCGGGCCGCGCTCGATCAGTACAAGGAAGTGGCGGCGCAGCATCCTACCGACGCGGCCCTTTATAACGTAGCCGTGCTTGAGTGGAAGCTGCGGGAGGTCGATCAGGCGGTGGCGACCCTGGCGCCGCTTTTGGGTGTTGGGCAGTTTGAGCCGGCGTTTGCGCTCCAGGCCCGGATCAGCGAGGAGCAGGGCGATACGCCGCGTGCGGTCGAGCTGTTGCGCAAGGCGATCGAGCTCCTTCCGGACGACCCGGACAACTACGTTGCGTTTGGGAGTTTGGCCTTTGATCACGCGTCGTTTGCGGCGGGTGTGGAGATGCTGAACGCCGGCCTGAAGCGCCTTCCGGACTCGGCCGCGCTATATCTTGCGCGCGGTGTTCTGGAGGTGCAGATGAGCCAGGCCGAGGCCGCGCTCGCGGACTTCGACCGGGCGCATCGGCTGGACAACACGCTTTCGTTTGCAACCGACGCGATGGGTTTGCTCGAAACGCAGCAGCACCGCGGCAGGGCAGCGCTCCAGCGCTTTGAGGAGCTCGCAAAGGTGCATCCGCACGATGCGTTCCTGCAGTATCTTCTGGCGGAGCAGATCGCCGGGGACAACCGCAACGCGCGGGGTCCTGATCAGGGCCCCGATCAAGGCCCGGATCAAGGCCCCGATCAGGGCCTGGCGCAGGGCCCGGATCTGACGCGGGCCATAGCGGCGGCCAGGCGGTCCACCGTGCTCGATCCGGAGTATCTTCCCGCCCAGGATCTGCTGATCCTCCTGTACATGCGCTCGGGGCAGCTGAAGCTGGCGATCGAGCAGGCCGAACGCACCCTGGCAGAAGACCCAGACGACGAGTCGGCGCTGTATCAGGAGTTGCAGGCGCGGAGGCGGATGGGCGAGAAGGCGGCGGTGCCCGGGTTGACGGCGCGGCTCCAGGCGGCGCGAGAAAAAAACGCCCGGAAGCAGCAGAAAGTGGATCGATACCGTCTGCAGGGGCAGGGGGAGCAGAAGATCCAGGCTGGTCAGCGCTGAGAACACTCGGTCCCCCGCTTCCGTACCCGATACGTCGGGGTGCGTTCTCGCTGGGGCTAGCTCAAATTACCTGTCGGTGTATAGGGAGCCACAGGGATCGACGCCGTTTTCTCCCGAGGAAAACGGCTCTGCACGAACATTCCCGCTCCATAGCAACAGGTAATTTGCTCTAGCTCAAGGAACGTATCCGGGGTTACAGTAAGGACGCACACCCAACCTGGCCTGAACGCTCGGCCGCACGTGTCGTCGAAGCAGTGAGACCTCCCCCTTGGAAAGGCGCCAACCTATGGCAGACGATCCCAAAACTGTGTTTTCCCGTCGCGGATTTTTGAAGGGCGCCGGCGTTACGGCGGCGACGACGGTGCTTGAAAGCGCGCACGCGGTGGCTCGCGAGGCGCGGGAGGCGGCGCAGGGCGCGAGCTCGGCTGGACCCGACGCGGTCTCCGTAAATCTCCGCATCAACGGGCAGGAGCACGCCGTCTCGATCGAGCCGCGGTACACGCTGGCTGAGACCCTGCGCGACAATCTGGGCCTGACCGGGACCAAGGTGGTCTGCGACCGCGGCTCCTGTTCGGCGTGCACGGTGTGGATCGACAAGGTGCCGGCGCTGGCCTGCATGACGCTCGCGATCGATGCCGTCGGCCGCGATGTGACGACCATCGAGGGGCTCTCGCACGGGGACGTGATGCATCCCGTGCAGGCCGCGTTTGTGAAGCATGACGCGATGCAATGCGGGTTCTGCACGCCGGGCATGGTGATGAGCTGCGTGGCGTTGCTGGAGCGCACGCCCAACCCCGATCTGGCGGATGTGAAGCATGCGGTCAGCGGCAATCTCTGCCGCTGCGGGACGTACCCCAAGGTGTTTGCGGCGACGCTCGAGGTGGCGCAACAGCGACGGCACGCGGCCGGTCTGGTCCACCTCGGCGGCCCGGCACAGGAGGCATAACGATGGCGCCTGAAACGGTTTTCTCGAAAGAAATGGCGAACGAAGTTCAGGAGCAGCAGGAGCAGGGCGCGACAGAGGAGAAGTCCCGGTCCAAAGGTGTGCAGGGCGAAGCCAAGCCGACGCGCGACGCCGAAAAGAAAGATGCAGCGACGCCGCCGACCTCAGCGCAGGCGAACATTCCCAAGCGGACCGACAGCTTTGTCTTCGGCATTCCGCAGAACGGCCTGCAGCACAAGGAGCGGGAGGTGCCGCTCGATGAGCCGCCGCCCATGCCCGCCAACGCGCACCTGACGTATATCGGCAAGCCCACCACGCGCTACGACGGCCCGGCAAAGGCGATGGGGCGCGGCAAGTACACGGCCGATGTGCAGCTGCCGGGGATGCTGTATGGGCGCATGGTGGACGCGAGCATACCGCATGGCCGGATCGTCCGCATCGACACCAGCGCGGCGGAGAAGCTGCCAGGCGTGCGCGCCGTGCATGTGATCGAACACGTGTATGGCGTTGCCGAGCTGCGCGATCCGAAGCTCGAAACGCCGTCGCGGTACCCCGTGATTCGGTATGCGGGGCAGCCGATCGCGGGCGTCGCTGCCGTGTCGCCGCAGATCGCGAACGACGCTGCCGCGCTGGTAAAAGTCGAGTACGACACCATGCCGTTTGTGGTGGACCGCCACGATGCCCGCGCCGAGGATGCTCCGGTGGTGTTCCCCGGGCCGGCCGATGCTGCGGGAAGCGCGGGTGGCGGAGGCGGTCTAAAGGACGTTCCGCAGAAGGGCAACGGCCACGGTCCGCAGCTGAAGAAGGTAGGCGATCCCGAGGCTGGATTCGCGGCGGCGGACGTGGTTGTCGAGGGCGAATACTTCACGCAGGTGCAGACGCACTCGGCGCTCGAGACGCACGGGTTTGTGGTGGATTGGAAGCCCGACGAGGTGACGGTGTATGCCTCGACGCAGGGCACATCGAGCGTTCGCAATGAGTTTGCGGATGTGTTCAAGCTGCCGAAGAACAAGGTTCGCGTCATCACCGAATACATGGGCGGCGGCTTTGGCGCGAAGTTCGGCGCCGGCAACGAGGGCGTGGTCGCGGCGAATCTGTCGCGCAAGGCGAACGCTCCGGTAAAGCTGATGCTCGACCGCAAGCAGGAGCACATCGTGTGCAACCGGCCGGATTCGCACCAGAAGCTGCGGATCGGCGCGAAGACGGACGGCACGCTGACCGGGATCGAGCTGACCAGCTACGGAACGGCGGGCGTCGGGACGGGCGCTGGAACCGCCGGGCCAGCGACCAACATGTACAAGTGCCCGAACCTCCTCACGGCCGAGTACGACGTATTCGTAAACGCGGGGCCCGGCGCGGCGTTTCGGGCGCCGGGGCATCCGCAAGGGTGCTTCGCATATGAGCAGCTGATCGACGAACTGGCGATCAAGCTCGGCATGGACCCGCTCCTCTACCGCGACAAGATCGACGACAACCCGGCGCGTCGCGTGGAGCGGCAGGTGATCCTCGAGCGATCCAACTGGCGCAATCGCAGGCCGGCGGGCGCCGACACGGGGCCGATCAAGCGCGGCATGGGCATGGCGCAGTCCGTCTGGTATCGCTTCGTCAACATGGATTCGTCGTGCGAGGTGCGCGTCTCGCGCGACGGGTCGGTCGAGCTGATGTCGGCCGTGCAGGACCTTGGGACCGGCACAAAGACGCTTCTGGCGCTGATCGTGGCGGAGGAGTTCGGCATACCGCCGCTGAGCGTTGGCATCCGGATCGGGGACACGCGGTTCCCCATCGGTCCCGACTCGGGCGGCAGCATCACCGCGGGATCGATTACACCGGCGGCGCGCAACGCGGCGTACGGGGCAAAGCAGAAGCTGTTTGCAGCCGTCGCGCCGCAGCTCGGGACCACGCCCGACAAGCTCGCGGTCCAGGGCAGCCGCGTTGTGGTGAAGGACGATCCGTCGAAAAGCTACACGCTGAAGCAGGTGACGGCGAAGCTTCCGACCGACGAGATCTCCGCCCGGGCGACGCGCGTCGCGGAGTATGCCAAGGAGAAGCTGACCTACGGCGGCGTCGACTGTGTCGATCTGGCCGTCGATACCGAGACTGGCCGCGTGCACATCGAGAAGGTGTTCGGCGCGCACGACTGCGGCCGTCCGATCAACCCGACCGGCGTGATCAGCCAGATCAACGGCGGCGTCCTGCAGGGGATCTCGTACGCTCTGTTTGAGGAGCGCATCATGGATTGCAAAGGGGGATACATGCTGAACGCGAACCTCGAAAATTACAAGATCCTCGGTGCGCGCGAGGTGCCGGAGATCGATATCGTGCTGATCGAAAACTACATCGCGCAAAGCTCGACCGATGCCGCGGGGATCGGAGAATCGGCGGGAATCATCACGCTGGCGGCGGCGATCGGCAATGCGTTTTACAACGCGACGGGCGTGCGGATGCGCAAAATTCCGATGACTCCGGCAAACGTCCTCCTCGCGCTGGGCCGGACAGAGACAGAGGTGCGGGCATGAACAAATTTGCGTTTGTCGATTGCACCACGGTGGATCAGGCGCTGGGCGAGATGAGCGTCGGCGCCATGTTCAAGGCCGGCGGCATCGATCTTCTGGACCTGATGAAGGAGGGCATCGTCTCTCCGCCGAAGCTGGTGAATATCCGCAATATCGGCGCTCTGCGCGGAATCACGGTGACCGAAGAGGGTCTCGCTCTGGGGCCGCTTTCGACGCTGACCGAGCTTTCCGCGCACCCCGAAATTCAGCGAAGCTACGGTGCTCTGGCCGATGCGGCCGGGCACGCCGCAACGCCGCAGGTGCGCAACATGGCGACCCTCGGCGGCAACCTGACGCAGCGGCCGCGGTGCTGGTACTTCCGGTCCGACGACTTCGACTGTAAAAAGAAGGGCGGCGCCAGCGATACGTGCCACGCGCACGAGGGCGAAAATCAGTACCACGCCGTGATGAACAACGGCACGTGCGCGATGGTGCATCCGTCGTCGACCGCGGTCCCGCTCCTCGCGATGAACGCCCGTCTGGAGCTGACCGCACGCGCTGGAAAGCGAACCGTCGCCCTGAGCGACTTCTACGTTCCGCCCGAAAAAAGTCTCGTCAACGAGACCGTCTTGCAGCCCGGGGAGTTGATCACGCAGATCTTTGTTCCGCTGCCCGAGCCGGGCACGCGGTCGGCCTATCAGAAGTACGGCGAGAAGGAGAGCTTCGACTGGCCGCTGGCCGATGCCGGCGTGGTCTTGACCATGGACGGCGCGCACTGCCGGAGGGCGGCGATTGCCTTGGGCGTCGCCGCGCCGACACCGATCCGCTCAGCGGCCGCCGAGGCTGTGCTGACCGGAAACACCATCGACGAGCCGACAGCGCGCGCAGCGGCCAGGGCTGCCATGCAGAGCGCAACGCCGCTCTCACAGAACGGCTTCAAGACACAGCTGTTTCAGACCGCCATCTATCGCACAATCCTTCTGGCGGCGGGACAGATGCAGCGCGACCCGAGTTCGATCGGCTAGAACAAATTCCCTGTCGGTGTATGGGGAGCCACAGGTATCGACGCGTTTTCTCCCAAGGAAAACGGCCCTGCACGAATACATCCGCTTCACAGCAACAGGTAATTTGCTCTAAGGAGACCTGGAAAATGACACCGACACTGGTACAAATCCGATGCGGCTCCCTCCGCAGCAAATCCTCCTACGGCGCGTTCGGCGACTTCCACGAAGATCTGGTGGAACTCATGGGCGCGACCACGACGTACTGGTGCCTGAAGACGATGGGAAAGGCTGGCCCCGACGATCACTATGTCCATCGTTCGGTGTGCCAGAGCGGACGCAGCTGCTGGGAAAGCTGCGAGCAGGATCTCTAGAGCAAATTACCTGTCGGTGTATAGGGAGCCACAGGTATCGACGCCGTTTTCTCCCAAAGAAAACGGCTCTGCACGAACATTCCCGCTCCATAGCAACCGGTAATTTGCTTTAGCGAGCATTAATTGTCGACGGCTCAGGGTTTGGCGGCCTGACAGGAGAAGCTCTCCGGCCGGTTGGGGTCGCCTTCGCCCTTGTAAGTCTGCACCTGTGGGTACGGGCAGAGCGGGCGAGTGAGCGTGGAATGCCGGTCTGGACCGGCGCCGGCGAACTTCGAGGCGAGGACCGCGCCTGGTGCCTTGCCGGTTTCGACCCAGGTCTGCAAGAGGTCGAGCATCCCCGAGCCGGGACCGGCGCCCCCCGGCAGGCCGAGCTGACCGAAGCTGGTCGGTCCAGGGCCGCCGCTGCAGTGCTCCATCCCGGGGACCATGTAGAGTCGCACGGCGGAGTCGGTCGTGGTGTCGCCAAGCGTCCGGCGAACGTCGCTCCAATAGTGGATCGTGTTCCATGGCGAGATGGCCGCGTCGTACCAGCCGTGGTAGAGGATCAGCTTGCCACCCCGCGCGATAAAGGGTCGGAGGTCCGGGCTGGTGGCGTTGAGGTCGTTCGCGGTCTTCGCCTCTGCCTGCCGCTTGATGCTCGCCACATCGGCTTTGAACGGGTCCCACGTGGGATCGCCGGTGACCATGTAACGGAAGAAGTTGACGGGATACCGCGCGCCCGCGCTGGCGCCGGGGCCCGGTCCGATGACCCAGTAGGTCCATCCCGGGAGCTCCGACCCAGGCGCATACCCCGGAAAGATCGGCTCGCCCGTGCGCAAGCTGCCGCCCGCATACAGTTTGCGCAGAGCCGTCACCTGCGGCGCGGTGAGGCATCCCAGTGAATCGGCGCCCGCGGGGCACAACATCGTCGCCGGGTCGAAGTGGCAGCGCGAAGGGTCCGAGACGATGCCGTCCTTGACACCGTCGAGCGCATCGCAAGCGTCAAGAACTTTGCGATGAATGGCGGGCAGCTTCAGGGACGAGATATACGCCTCCGGGTTGCCGTTCAGGGTTTGGCTGACGTCGATCCCGGAGCTCAGCATCCCTGTCCAGTTGTTCGCCGGGGCACCGTCCAGGATGCCGTCGAAATCTTCCGGAAAGCGCTGCGCTTCGATGAGGCCCTCGCGTCCGCCGTTCGAGCAGGCGTCGAAGTAGGCGTGCTCGGCCGCGCGGCCGTACATGGTCGCGACAATCTGTTTTCCGATCTGCGTGGTCAGGTGCAGCGCGCGATAGCCGTAGTCGGCGACCTTCTCCGGGTGATGGTAGGCCCAGCTGGCGTCTTCGGCCCCGGCCTGGTGACCGGTGTCCGTGCTCGCCGTCGCGAAGCCGAGCCGGAGGCCGTCCGCCATCTGCCCATAGTTGATGGTGCCGGCAAAGCCACCGTTGCCGACCGCGAGGAATCGACCGTTCCAACCCGAGCTCGGCAGCCACACCTCGAAGTGGATCTCGGAGTCCGACGTGGGCCGGACGACGCCGGCAACCCGGCAAAAGGAGGGCAGGGACGAGATGGTCTCCTCGACCGGCGTCGTCAGGCTTCCAGCCGTGACCGGATCGGCGAGCGTGATGGTCGTACCCGCGGCGCGGAAGTCGCGCAGCGACGCGCAGGACGAGGCTCTCGCCTCCGTCGTCGAAAAACAGCAAAGAGCGAGGCACGCGGCGGCGACGGCAAGGAGTCTGTGGAAGCGCATGACCAAGCATAAAGGTTCGGGCGCGGGGACGGCGTGTCTCCCCGTTGCATACGCGTCGCAGCCTCAGCAGCACCGAGATCGAGCCTTGGATCGTCGCTTACCGCCGCCGATCTCTGGGCCAAGCGCCCGCACCCTCACCCAAACGCCGCGGCCAGACCCACACTCACCAACATCCCCACCAGCCACCACCCCACCACCACCGCCGCAGCCTTGCCTCGCGAAACCCGCGCCACAATCGCCGTCCCAATCACCAGCAAAACCAGCTGCCACAAACCGATCACATCGATAAAACCCAGCGCCGCCTTCACCCACCCCGCTGCATCCGGCAGGTAGTACGCCGGGTTCGTCCCCACTGGATTCCGCAAGTCGTACGCATCGGCGCCGTTGCCGGACAGCAGCGTCACAATCGACAACACCCCCAGCAGCAGCTTCGGCAACGACGCATACATCCACACCGCAAACATCTGTCCAAACGTCGTCCCCGCCCCCAAACCGAAGTTGAAGCTCGCCCAGTACAGGAGGGCAAAGATCGCCACAAACACCAGAATGAACACAAACGAAGCGTAAGACGAGTACCTCGTCACCGTCGCCGTCATCCGCATCTGCGCCGTCCTCTGCTCCGGCGTCAGCGCCGCCATCTTCTCCTCCTGCTTCGGGTTCTGCCGAATCTGATTCTCCGCCACCCGCGAGAATCCAACCTGCCGGTCCACCACC
Organism: uncultured Acidobacteriaceae bacterium; assembly: GCA_964236945.1. GTDB lineage: Bacteria > Acidobacteriota > Terriglobia > Terriglobales > Acidobacteriaceae > Edaphobacter. The sequence goes on from CAXSGC010000002.1 coordinate 57,101, forward strand.
GCGGTCGTCGCCACCGACACCAGCACCAGCAACAAAAACGGCAGCCACCATCGCGTACTCCGCAGGATATCGGCAAACGTCTTCGATGGCGCGACGAACACATCCACAACGCGCTCCAACTCGCTCAGGCCGCGTCCCTGCCCCGTTCCCTGATCCAGCCCCGTCAAGCCCGTCGTCGCCATCGTCAGCCTCCTCCTCACCGTCCCGAGCAGCATACACTCCACCGCACACAACAAAGCCCTCCCATTTCTCAGGAGGGCTCGTCGCCGCTACCATTTCGCGCCGCCAACCTTTACTGCATCGTCACGCCGCCCGCGTTCTTCTGTTCCTTCTTCAACTCGTTCTCCTTGCGCGCGCCCATCGACTTCTGGCTCCAGCTGTCCGCCTGCGCCAGGTCGGTCTTGCGCGCATTGTCGTCAGGGCATTCAATGTCCGCCTTGCGCCGGTACGTCAGGTTCAGGTACGACATCGCATCATCGTAGTTGGGATTCAGCTCCACCGCACGGTTCAGATATCCCAGACCCTCCTGCACCAACTGCGCGTTGGCCGCCTGCAGCTTCTGGCAAGCAGCCTTGCTCTTCTTCGCATTTCCGTTGCCGTCATCCGTCAAGCCATCCGCCGCCAGGATCGTCGTCGCATTCTTGTACGCCTGCATCCAGTCCAAAACGCCGATCGTGTAATTCGCCTCAGCGTCCTTGGGATCGATCGCCAGGACCTTGCGCTCGTACACCTTCGCCTCGTCCAGCTTCTTGATATTCCGATCGATCGACGCGATCTGCTTCAGCGCGGTCAGATCCTTGGGATCCTTGCGCAACACCTCCTGAAACCCGTCCAACGCCTTCTGCGCCGTCTTCAGATTCTCCGGCGTATCCAGGTTCGGAACCACCTGGTACGAGTACGCCGTAGCCAGGTACAGCTTTGCCTGCTCATACCCCGGGTCGATGTTGACCGCGGTCTGAAAGTGCCCCACAGCCTCCTCATACCGCGCGTTCTTGAACGCCTGCACACCCTTGTTCAGTTGATCGCGTGCCTTGAGGCTCTCACACCCGGTCGCCGATCCCAAAACCATCGCGCACAGAGCAGCAGTCACCGGAATTCGTAAGGTCAATTTCATGGGTCTTTGTTTCTCCTTGAGAAATGGGCGCATGCTGTCGGAGATCCAAAAAGATCAGCCGCTCAACTTACTCCTCTGCTTGCCGTGAATTGTAATGGTACATCGAACTTACTGGCCATGCCTTGACTGATGGATGCAAAATTTTTTCGGATGAGTTCAGAGTCACCCACCACGCTTAAACCTCTACAGAACCTCTAATCAAGCCCGCTCTCTTAAGGCCAAGGCTTCAGCCGTGCCGCAAGTGGCCCCAATCGATGGCGGCTTTAGCCGCCGAGGTACGCTTGGCCGGCAATGGAGCCAGACAATCTCTACGGAACCTCTGATCAAGCCCGCTCTGTTACAGCCGTTCTCCCATGGCTGTACCTCCTGGCTTCTCGGGCTGAAGGCCCGACACATAGCAGCCTGGGGCAAAGGCCCCAGGTAAGGAGCGATACTTCCTGAAAGGGCTGAAGGCCCGACACAAAGGTCGGGCTAGACAACCTCTGATCAAGCCCGCTCTGTTAAGGCCACGGCTTCAGCCGTGCCGCAAGTGGCCCCCGATGGATGGCGGCTTTAGCCGCCGAGGTACGCTTGGCAATGGAGCCAGACAATCTCTACAGAACCTCTGATCAAGCCCGCTCTGTTAAGGCCACAGCTTCAGCCGTGCCGCAAACGCCGCTCTGTTAAGGGCACGGCTTCAGCCGTGCCGCAAGTGCCTCGAATGGATGGCGGCTTTAGCCGCTGAGGTACGCCTCGCGCTCTTGTTTTTTCCACAAGCCAAGCCAATCCCGGAAACAGAACGGGCAGCCACCCGAAAGGAGCTGCCCATCCTGAAAACGCATACGAAAAAGGGATCGTCTGCCGTTTACTGACCGGCCTCGACCCGCGGTGTAATCAGACCGATATTGTCGACTCCAGCCTGATGCCCGAAGTTGATCACCTCAGCCACCTTGCTGTAATCCAGATCTTTATCGCCCTTCACAAACATCACCTTCTCCGAGCGCGTCGCAAAGATCTCCGCCAGCTTCGGCTCAATATCCGCCTTGTTGAAGGCCGAATCGTTGATCTTGTACGCCGGCTCCGCAGACCCGTTCGAAAGCACCTGCACCACGATCGTCCGGTCATTGATTATTTCGTTGGTCTTATTCTTCGGAGGCTGCGGAACCAGTGTGTCGAGACCCCGCGGCGTTACCGGAACAATCACCATGAAAATAATCAACAGCACCAGCAGCACATCGATCAACGGCGTTACATTGATCTCGGAAACCGCCCCGCCTGTACCTCCACCGCCCATACTCATAGCTCTTCTCCCCTTGCAACGCTGGTCTTTCCCTCAACTGGAAACGAACTACTTCTTGGTCGGCGTCGGCTCGTCCGTCCGCTCCGTCAATAGGCCAAGCTGACTCACGCCCGCGGACCGAATCCCGTCGACCGCATCCATCACCTTGCCGTAATTCGACCGCACATCCGCTCGCATAAAGACCTCTTTGTTGGTCTTGTTCTCAAGCTTCGTCGAGATCTTCGATCCCAGGTCGTCGATCGTCACCTGGTCGCCGCCAAGAAAGGTCCGCCCATCGCGTGTCACCGCCACAACGACAGCATCTTCCTTGTTCGCATCTTCCATCACCACCGCCGCGTCCGCCTTCGGCAGATCGACGTTCACCTTGTTATTCAACATCGGCGTAATGACCATAAAGATGATCAGGAGCACCAGCATCACGTCCACCATCGGCGTCACGTTGATGTTTGAGTTGACCTTCTTGCCTTCGTCCCTCGCATGCAGCGCCATGTTCCACTCCCGCTCAGTTGCTACTTGCTTCTACCTGCCCAGAATTTATTACCATGTCTCCGGCCCAGGAAACCGATCCTCTGGTCGCCCGCAGCCGGAGACCTTCAACACGAACCCAACCTAGCGATGGCTCTGCTTGATGAAGTAGTCCACCAGCTCACTCGAACTGTTATCCATCTCGACGTCGAACGACTCCACCTTATTCGTGAAGTAGTTGAAGGTCATCACGGCGGGGATCGCCACCAGAAGGCCAAACGCCGTCGTCACCAGAGCCTCCGAGATACCACCCGCAACCGCGCCGATACCCGAGGTCTTCTGTGTCGCGATCTGCTGGAAAGCATTCAAAATACCGACCACCGTGCCGAACAGACCGATAAACGGTGCCGTCGATCCGATCGTCGCCAGGCCGCCGAGGCCGCGCTTCAACTTCGCATGAACGATTGCCTCGGAACGCTCCAGAGCCCGCTTGGAGCTCTCAACCTGCTGCTCGGTAATGCTTCCGCCGGAGCCAAAGCTGCGGAATTCCTGCAAGCCGGCCGTAACCACCTCCGCGAGGTGCGACTTCTTGCTGCGATCCGCAATCTTGATCGCCTCATCCAGACGACCGTCCTTCAGAGCGCCCGCAACCTTGGGTGCAAACTCCCGCGACTGCTTGCGAGCCGCCGAGAAATACAGCGCCCGGTCGATAATCACAGCCAGCGACCAGATCGACATAATAAACAGCACGATGACGACGGCGCGCGCCAGGTTCCCCATATTGCCCCACAGCTGCAACGGGCTGAAGCCCACCTGGGCCTCCTGGAAAAACATCGCGAGCGAGCCATATGAGTGCGAAACGGTGGTGAGATGAGCGAGAATCACGTGAGCTACTCCTCCTGGGACAAAAACTCTATTTGGTTTGTGCGGCGTTTCTGTGGCTTACCCGTGGATGCTCCATGCGGAGCTCTACAAGCAGCAGACTCGGCAGGCAGGGATGGGGGCGAGCCCGTCCTATCCACCCATACTGAAATTCACGGTCACGGTGGTGTCGACCTCGGTCGCTTCCCCGTTCAAAATGTACGGTTTGTACCGCCAGCTCTTGACCGCATCGACTGCACTGGCGCGCAGCATATCCGGACCGCTGATCACCTGCAGATTCTCGACCGTGCCCGTCTTCGAGATCACCGCATGCAGTACCACCGATCCCGAAACGTGCGCCGCCCGAGCGATCGGCGGGTACAACGGCTTGGTCTGCGAGACGATATTACCCGCGACCACACCGCTCGACACCCGAACCGGACCTTTGGGCTTCTCGACCTTTACGGCCACTGCCGGCGCCGGCCCGATGCCACCCAGAACACCTCCCGGAACCCCGCCCGCGGAACCGCCGGTCATCCCTGCCATTCCAGCAACTCCAGCCACCTGCGGCGGCGGTGCTGCGTCCTCCTTCAGCATCTTGATATCTTTCGGGATCTTCGTCGGCGCATGGAGGCCCGCGTCAATCTCCGACACCATCTTGATCGGCTTAATAATCTGCGCCGGTGGCGGCGGCGGTGGGGGCGGCGGGGGTGGTGGCGGCGCCGTCAGCATCGCCGTCAAGGCCATCTTGGGAAGAGCTTCCGGATGCAAGAGCGGAAGCAGGATCAACAGCGCCAGGATCGATCCGTTCAAGATAAACGTGCCGATCATCCAGTACTTGGATTTGGTCTTCAGCTTGCCGCCGGATTCCATCAGAGAGTCTTCAAACATGGGCCGCCTCTTTCAAGTGGGAGAAGAGCTACGGTCCTTAGACACCGGGGTTCCTCTATATGTTCCCGATTAGTAAAAATTCTGCAACTTTCTCGGGATGGACAAACTGGGCCGCTCCCATCTACGCCTTAGCCCGCCGAGCCGCCGGTAGCTTGGCCGTCACGCCCCGCCGCGCTTTCCAGTCCTGGTACGCCACCAGCATCGGCGCCGCCACCGCAATCGACGAGTACGTCCCGATCAAAATTCCCACCACTAGCGCAAATGAAAACCCGTGCAACACCTCGCCGCCAAACAGATATAACGACAGCACCGTAAGAAACGTCAGCCCCGAGGTCAGCACCGTCCGGCTCAGCGTCTGGTTGATCGACCGGTTCACCACGTCCGCCAGCGACTCCCTCCGCGACGTCGCCAGATTCTCCCGAATGCGATCGAACACCACGATGGTGTCGTTCATCGAGTACCCGATCAGCGTCAGAATGGCCGCGATCACCGTCAGAGTGATCTCCTGGTTCGTCAGGCTGAACGCCCCGACCGTAATCAGGGTGTCGTGAAACACCGCCACCACCGCCGCCACACCGTAGATCAACTCAAATCGGAACCACAGGTACACCAGCATCCCGATCAGCGAATACACCGTCGCCAGCCCCGCCTGACGCTGCAGCTGCCTGCCCGCTGTCGGACCCACAATATCCACGCTCGGTTGCGAAAATCCCGAATCGTGATAGTTCGCCCGCAACGCGTCCTCGACCGCCTGCCGCCCCGCATCGTGCGCCTGGTCGGTCGCCGTCGCCGCCGGCAACGAAATAATGACATCATTGCCCGACTGCCCGCTCACATTGGAGATCCGCTGCGTCCGGAAGTCCCGAATGCCTGCTCGCTCCAGCGCCTGCCGGATGTGGTCCTCATTCGGCGGAGCCGTGAACGGCACCGTGATCTGCGTTCCACCCTTGAAATCCACGCCCAGCGGCAGATGATGCCAGAACAAAAGGCTCAACACCCCGGCGATCGAGAAAATCAGCGAAAATCCAAGAAAATACCACTTCTTGCCCAGCCAGTCGATATGCGTGCCACGAAACAGTTCCACGTCAGACCTCTTCCAAACTCAACTTCAGGTGGCACGCGCCACGCTGTTTGTACATCCTTGTTTCCTTCCTCACGCCCGCAAAGTCCCGCGAACCCAAACCGACCGCAAAGCCGAGCATCTCCCGAACCAGGACCCCCTGGCAGACCGGGAGCGGCGAAGCAACCGCACGCCGGAGACTCAGATCGAGATCGCGGCCCCGCGCGGACGCCGACTCAGGTTCGCGTCAAAGATCAGCCGCGAAACAAACACCGCCGTAAACAGGTTCGCCAAAAGCCCAAACGTCAGCGTCAGCGCAAATCCCTTCACCGGCCCCGTTCCAAACAAGAACAGGATCGCCGCCGACACGATCGTCGTCACGTGCGTATCGATAATCGTCACCCACGCATGCGCAAACCCCTGCTGCACCGCTGTGGCCGATGTCTTGCCAGCACGCAGCTCTTCGCGGATACGCTCAAAGATCAGCACATTCGAGTCCACGCCCATGCCGATCGTCAGGATCACACCGGCGATCCCCGGAAGGGTCAGTGTCGCGTGGGAAAACCCCATGAACCCCAGCAGAATCACCAGGTTCAGGAGCAGTGCTACGTCCGCATTGATCCCCGCGCCACGGTAGTACACCAGCATAAAGATCATCACAGCCAGCATGCCGAACACCGCCGCCAGAACACCTTGCCGAATCGAAGCGGCCCCCAGGCTCGGTCCCACCGTGCGCGTCTCGAGGTAGGAGATCGACGCCGGCAGCGCCCCCGTCCGCAGCATCAACGACAAGTCATTCGCCTGCTGCTTGGTAAACCCGCCTTCGATCTCACCCGAATCCCGAATCGGCGAATTGATGCTCGCCACCTCGCGCACCTTGTTATCCAGAACGATCGCCATCGATCCCGGAGACCCGCCCTCCCGGCTGTGCGCCGACGTGTACTTGTAAAATCGCTCGCCCGCCTCCGTCGTCAGATTGAACCGGATATTCGGCCGCCCGTTCTGGTCCTGCGAGGGCTCCGCTCCGCGGAAATCCATACCCTCCACCTCGCTGGTCCGCTTCAACAGCCACACCTGATCGGCCGAATTCGCGGATCCGGAGCCACGCAACAGAATCGAATCCGGCGGAATCACGCCGTTGTTCGCCGCCAGAGCCTCCTGCTCGGACGCATACGGCCCGCCCGCCACCTCATGAATCGCCAGCTTCGCGGTCGACTGAATAATCTCCTCCACCCGCGCTGGATCGTCGATCCCCGGCAGCTCCACCAGGATCTGGTTCTCCCCCAGACCATACTTCTGGATCACCGGCTCGCTCACACCCAGCTTGTCGATCCGGTCGCGAATCGTCTCGATCGACGTATCCAGCGTCCTCGCCTCGATATCCCGCAGCGCCGCCTGCTTCAGCGTCAGCGTCGATCCACCCACGCTTGTCGTCGCATCGTAGCCGCTGTACGCATTGCCCCCGAGCAGGCTCCGCAGATCGCCCAGCTTCGCCGCCGGAACCCCGGTGATGACAATCGTCTGCGGCCGCGTCGGATCGGTCTTGCCCGCCTGGGCCCCCGTGATCCCCGCCGTCTGCAGATCGCTCTCCAGCCGAGCCACGTCCCGGTCCGTCGCCGAAGCCACCGCCTCCGCCACATGCACCTGCAGCACCAGATGCGTGCCGCCCTTCAGGTCAAGCCCAAGATGGATCCGATCCGTGATCGACTGCTTCAGCCCGCCATGCGGGATGCCGATGATCCCAAACACAAAGATCACGAGGATCGCAATAATAAACGCCGTCTTTCCGGCCAGATTCTTTTCCATATCTCCAGTATTCCGATACTTCCGGCGCTCCTCAGGGGAACCAATCCCCCGGTCTCAGCTCGCCTTGGCTTGGCTCTCCTCCGCCGTCGTCAAACTCGCAATCGCGCTCTTCGTAAACTCCAGCTTCACTCCATCCGGCTGCACCCGAAGCACCACAACTTCATCCTTCACCGTCAGCACCGTCCCGCGAATCCCTCCGCTCGTGGTCACCTTGTCGCCCGACTTCAGCTGCCCCAGCATCTCCTGCCACTTCTTCTGCTTGCGCTGATTCGGCGCAATCATCAAGACATACAACGCCACAAAAAACAGAATCGGAAGTGCCAACTGGCCGATCCCGCCCAGGTTGAAGCCGCCAAAGCTCTGCATCCACATCAACCACATAGCCAGCATCCCAGACAAAACTCCCGTTCCTGACACTCGTTCGTAACACTATTGACCGTTATCGGCACATCGGCGAAAAACTTTAGCCCTCGGCGCAAACTTCCCGCACCACGGTACTGTCCGGCAGCAAACCAAGCGCTCACGCCCAGCCCCTAGAGCAGATCTCCTGCAGGTGTACACCGAAACGAAGGGTTCTATGGCCGTTTTCCCCAATGAAAACGGCACTGCAATACCATATCCGACTCACAGGAACAGGAGATCTGCTCTAAGCATCGCCGACCGGCCCGGCGCTGTCAAGAACCACCGACCGTAAACCCTCAAACAACAAGTCCCCAACAACCTACCTACCGCCCCACCCCAACCCCATCCCGGACCACCACCGACCCACCCTTCATCACCACATCCACATGCTCCAGCACCTCCACGTGCTCCATCGGATCCGCCTTCACCGCCACCAGATCCGCATAGTGCCCCGCGCTCAACACCCCCACATCCCCCGCCCGCCCAAGCAAATCCGCCGCACTCACCGTCGCCGCCTGGATCGCCTCCGCCGGCGTCATCCCGTACATCACCATGTAGTGAAACTGCTTCGCATTCTCCCCATGCGGATACACCCCCGCATCCGTCCCAAATGCCATCTTCACCCCCGCCTTCCACGCCTTCCGAAAATTCTCCCGCTGCGCCCGACCCACGCCGCGCTCCTTCACCAGCATCTCCTCCGGAATCCCGAAGTCCTTTGCCTTGCCCAGGATGTAATCGTCGTCATAGATGTCCATCACAAAGTACGTCCCGTGCACCTTTGCGAGCCGAATCCCCTCGTCGTCCACCAGCGACGCATGCTCGATCGAATCGATCCCCGCCTCGATCGCCCACCGGATCGACTGCGCCCCATGCGCGTGCGCCGCAATCTTTCGCCCCGCCTGGTGCGCCGTCTCCGCCGCCATCCTCAGCTCTTCCAGCGTGTACTGCGGAGCGCCCGGCTGATCCCCCTTGCTCAGCACCCCGCCCGACGCAGAAATCTTGATCACATCCACCCCATACTTCACCTGCTCCCGCACCGTCTGCCGCACCTGCTCCGGACCGTCCGCAATCGAGAAATCCCGATGCTCCGGATACATCGTCACCGACACCTCCGGCGAGTAGTTGTTCAAGTCCCCATGCCCGCCCGTGATCGACAGAATCGGTCCCGAAGCCACCACCCGCGGCCCCTCCACCTCCCCCGCATTGATCGCATTCCGCAAGTCCACCGCCAGAAACGGCGCCGACCCCACATCCCGCACCGTCGTAAACCCCGCCTCCAGCGTCGTCTTCGCATTCCTCACCGCGTTGAACGCCGTCGTAAACGGAGTCTCCAAGAACGAGTTGATCGGGTCATACCGGTCTGCCCGCGCGCCCAGATGCGTATGGCAATCGATCAACCCTGGCAACACATACTCCCCCGACAGATCCACCACCTTCGCCCCCGCCGGCACCACAAACCCCGCCCGCTCCACGGACCGGATCCGCTCCCCCTCCACCACCAGCACCACGTCCCGCTCATACCGCCCCGCCACGCTGTCAAACATGTGCCCGGCCCGCACATACACCACCGGCAAAGGCCTCTTCGCCGCGCCCGCAGGCACCTGCGCCGCCAACCCCACACAAGAGCACAGCAACACCGCCAAAAACAGCCGAGCACAACCCAAAAGACCCTCCACACCACCCAGAATAGAAACAAGTAGGCCCAAGTCTACCGCCCACCCTGCCCAATCATCCGTGCCTCTCGGTCCCCACTATGGGGGTAAGCAAATTACCTGTCGGTGCATAGCGAGCCACGGGTCCCAACGCCGTTTTCTCCCAAGGAAAACGGCTCTGCACGAATACGCCCGCTTCACGGCAACAGATAATTTGCTCTAAACTCACCCCAACCAAACCTCATGACCCCACTCCGCACCACCGCCGCCCTCCTCATGCTGGCTTCGACCCTCGCCGCCCCAGCCCAAAACCCCGCCCAAACCCCCAAACTCACCACCCAAGCCGCCCCCCACCAATGGGCCATCGTCCTCCACGGCGGCGCCGGCGTCATCGAACGCTCCACCATGAAACCCGAAACCGAGGTCGCCTACCGCGCCGGCCTCACCTCCGCCGTCCAGGCCGCCGCCGCCGTCCTCAACCGAAACGGCCCCGCCATCGACGCCGTCTCGGCCGCCCTCTCCATCCTCGAAGACGACCCCCTCTTCAACGCCGGCCGCGGCGCCGTCTTCACCGCCGATGGCAAAAACGAGCTCGACGCCGCCATCATGGACGGCGCCACCCTCAAGGCCGGAGCCGTCGCCGGCGTCACCACCACCCGCCACCCCATCCAGCTCGCCGGCGCCGTCATGCTCCAAAGCCCGCACGTCATGCTCATCGCCCCCGGCGCCGACGAGTTCGCCCGCACCGTCGCCCTCGAACAGGTCCCACCCTCCTTCTTCTTCACCGAACGCCGCTGGCAGACGCTCGTCCAGCAGCTCCAAAAAGAAGGCCGACCCATCCCTCCCCGACCCGCCGGAGCCCCACCACCACCCCTCACCCCCGTCGCCGCCATCGAAACCCCCGACACCCACAAATACGGAACAGTCGGCATCGTCGTCCGCGACCGCGCCGGCAACATCGCCGCCGGAACCTCCACCGGCGGAACCCAGGGCAAACGCTTCAACCGCGTCGGCGACACCCCCATCATCGGCGCCGGAACCTTTGCCGACCGCAACTCCTGCGCCGTCTCCGCCACCGGCACCGGCGAGTTCTTCATCCGACTCACCGTCGCCCGCACCGTCTGCGCCCTCGTCCAGTACAAAGGCATGTCGCTCCAGGCCGCCGCCGACGAGGTCATCCAGCACCAGCTCACCGCCCTCTCCGGCGACGGCGGCATCATCGCCCTTACCCCCGATGGCCAGCTTGCCTGGAGCTTCAACACCCCAGGTATGTTCCGCGCCCGCATGGTCGAAGGCGCCCCGGTCCAGATCGGCATCTACCGCGACGAACCCTGACCTTCCACACCCTGTCCTCTCGAGAATCTCCAGCAAACGTATCGAGAGTGGCGTAGTTACTCTCGCGTCTAGCTAGAATGGAAATAGAGCAACCTGACATCCGGAAACTGACAACTGACAACTGACAACTGACAACTGACAACTGACAACTGACAACTGACAACTGAACAGAATTCAAAACGCACGTTTGTGGCCAAAGATCCAGAGTCCACCCGGATTTCACCCGTAAGTTGTTGATTCTGGCTATTTTGGACGTAAACCTTTTATTTACAATAGCTTGCAGACGCCTACCACCTGCAACGCATACATTCTAAACGGTTTAGGCCAAGGCAACCCCCCTACCCGGGGGGGGTGGGGGGGTACCCGGCAGGGAGTACCCTCTCCCTGATGTCCTCTCCGCAACGCGTCGCCATTTTTCCCGACCGCACTCGCAACCGGAGAAAATCGAATCCGAATGGGCTGTGCCCGTGAGGAATCGACGGCGCCTACCAGGTAAAGCGAACTGTCCTCTCGACATATCCCTTTCCCGCGTCGCTCTGTCCTGCTGCGAAGTCGAGATCGACCGTCTGCTGCGCGTCGGCCTTCAACGGCAGACCATCGTCTGACCGTATCCTAACTTTAGGATCGTTGCGGCGCAGCCGAAAACCCTGCTTCGATCCAGCAGGCGCCGCCAGCCGCAGCGTCAGCGATCGAGGTCCTGCCTGCTGGTCGAGCACCTTCATCTGCTCGGTCCGCGCGCCGGGAAGTGGAAGATCCGTCGCAACAGATGCCTCCACCGCGGGGAGCGGAATCCGCAGCGACGAGGAGCCTTCGGAGCCCACGACCGCGCCCGGAACACGGCTCTTGAGCCTGACACCGTCGGACGCGCGGACAACCAGCGTCGCGCCCGACCTCTCGAACCGGAGATCGGTTGTCCCAGATCCGATCGGCAGACGGAGAACGGCCGCTCGATCCCAGTCAGCCGGCAGATGCGGCGTCACCGTCAGCGTGTTCTCGGCGGCATTCCACTCGATGCCGAAGAGACCTCGAAGGATCGGAGAGATCACCATCGCGGAGGACCAGAGCTGATGCGACGTCGACCGGCCAAGCGGCTGGAAGAACTCGCCCGAGAGCAGCTCCGTCACGTCGCCGAGATCCTGAGCCCAGGTAAGATCGGCGTTCTGCCGGAGGTGCGCGTACGCCGAGAGATCGCGGCCCGTTCGATACTCCGCCAGCGACGTCCATCCCGTGTAAAGCGGCCAGACCGTGCCTTGGTGATAGCTGATCGGGTCGTAGAAGCTCGACTTCGGGCTCAGGTCGCGCGTTCCCCAGTCGGTCGAGAACTCGGCCGAAGCCCATCGGCTCAGCATCGGTGCGGCCTGATCGAGCGCCAACGTTCCATCCCACCACGCGACGGTCGGAAAGATGGTCGCGCTGTCGTCCGTTGTCCCGTCCGCGTTCCGGCTGAACGCATAGCTCTGAGTCGGCGCGAGGAAGTACTCTCGCTCAATCTGTGCCTTGATGTGATCTGCCCTCTTCTCCGCGGCGTCGGCCGCGTCCGGATGTCCCAGTGCCCGAGCCAGCCTTGCATAGGCAGTGCTTGCCTGCTGGTCCAGAGCGGCGAGGTAGATCTCCTGATGCGGCATTCCAGGAGGCCAACTCTCGACCCAACCCGTTCCTTGGGTGTTCTCGTAGACGCCATCGCCGTCGGAGTCGTGCGTTGTCTCATACGTCCAGGCCTTGCCGAGCTCGGACCAGTGCTGCTCGATGAAGGCTTTGTCGCCAGTGATCTGGAGATAATCTTCCATCGCCATCAGCAGAAGCGGCGTTGCATCGGCTGCTGCCGTCTTGTAGCCGAAGCGGTTCCAGTCGACAAGGTCTGCCGCTTGCGACCACTCATGGATGATCTTGCCGTCAGGCTGCTGCCGCTTGAGGAGGAACTCGACCTCATCGCGCGCCAGCTTCGCATCGCCGTAGCTGTTGACGGCGTAGATCGTCCAAAGCGCGTCTCGCCCGAAGAACCATCCGAAGCCTGGACGAGCAGAGTCGCCGGAGGTGAAGAAGCCCGCAACCAGAGCGGTTTCGGTGTGGGAAGGAACCGTCTCGACGCGGAGCTGGTTGATTGCCACCTCAGCCCAGGTGAAGGCGTCGTCGAGCTTACGGTCCGGTGTCTCGATCGTTGTGTGACGGTTGAGGAAGTCTCTGTAGTAGCTCTGATTGTCGGCAAAGGTGCGATTGAGCTGCCTGCTCTGTTCGAGGAGCCTCGCCCCGAGGACGGCTCGGGGCGCGGTCTGCTCGGTGTCGGCGGTCGCCATCAGGAGCGGGTAGACTTTGCCGCTGTCCTTTGCCGGGTCGAAGTGGAGGATGAACTGGAGCGGATAGATCTTGGGCCGCTCCTGGTAAGGCTGCAGAATGCCGGGCTCGGCTCCGGGAAGAGCCAGAGCGGAGGCGTGGTCGGGGAAGTCCAGATGCAGCATGTAGAACCCGCTTCCGCCTTCGGTCGGGACCCATTCCGGAGATGGGCGAACGTCGGACTGCGCCGGCCAGAACAGCTTCATCTCGGGGGTGAAGCTGAAGGTGAGGTCCATCGGACGAATGGCTTGTATCTCGTACACGGCTGCGACGCCGCCGCCTTCGCCGAGCTGCTGCGGGGCGAAGAGTGTCTCCCTGACGGTGAAGTTGGCGTGCGCAAAGGTGATGGTGGTGTGGTCGGGCTGCACCTCGATCGTGGATGCCTGCGCATTGACGTCGATCGGAACAGGATAATCCTGCATATTGGCGGTGATCCGGAGATTGCTGAAGATCTTCCAAGGGAAGATCCAGGCTTCGTAGCTGCCGTCCTGCTGCCCGAGGAGGGCACCTCGCGGGCCGGGGACCGAGAAGGGCCGAAGGGGGTTTGTCTCCCGGATGATGGTTGGCGCGCCGGAGGTTTGGACGGGAAAGCGCTGGACTGAGGGGATCCGTGGGGGTTTCGGGACAGGGGTCTGGGCGAGCAGGGGCAAGCTGAGGAGGAGAAGGGCGGCTTGCGGGAGAGGCGATCGCATAGGCTCACCTTTGTAGCGCATCCGGAGGGCGACACGCCAGAGACTATCGCGGGAGGTAAAGGTCGACGTACCCGTTTACTGGAAGAGGATCGAGAGTAGCGCGGGTTGCGGAGGCGGCTAGGATCTCCCTTTGCTGCGGTTCGGGGAAGCGCCGGGCAAGGTTGGTGCGGAACTTCTGTTCCAGGAGTGGGATACCCTCGGCGCGGCGGCGGCGGTGGCCGAGGGGGTAGAGGACGGTTTCGGTGAGGGTAGCGCCGTGGGCCAGGTGCAGGCTGAGGGAGTTGGCGATGGCGCGGTGGTCGGGGTCGGAATAGAGGGTGGTGAACTCGGGGTCTTCGACGCAGGTGATGCGGGCGCGGAGGTCGTCGATGCGGGGGTCGGCTGCCACGTCGTCCTCGTAGTCAGAGGCGGCGAGGCGGCCGAAGAGGAGGGGGACGGCGATCATGTACTGGACGCAGTGGTCGCGGTCGGCCGGGTTCGAGAGCGGGCCAGCTTTGTCGATGATGCGGCGGCAGGCCTCGTGGGTGCGGAGGGTGATGGAGGCGATGTCGTCGGGGGAGTGCCCGGAGCTGAGGAGTTTGGCGCGGAGGGTCATGGCGGCTTCGACGGCGGTTTGCGCATGGAACTCGGCGGGGAAGCTGATCTTGAAGAGGATGTTCTCCATGACGTAGGCGCCGTAGGGGCGCTGGAATTTGAAGGCCTGGCCACGGAAGAGGGCGTCGTAGAAGCCCCAGATGCCGGCGGTGAGGGCGGTGGGGTATCCCATCTCGCCGGCCTCCACCATCAGGGCGAGGCGTACGGCACGGGAGGTGGCGTCGCCGGCGGCCCAGCTCTTGCGGGAGCCGGTGTTGGGGGCGTGGCGGTAGGTGCGGAGGCTTTGGCCGTCGACCCAGGCGAGGGACAGGGCGTCGATGATCTGGTCGCGGGTGAGGCCGAGCATCTGGGCGACGACGGCGGTGGACGCGACCTTGACGAGCACGACGTGGTCGAGGCCGACGCGGTTGAAGGAGTTCTCGAGGGCGAGGCATCCCTGGATCTCGTGGGCCTTGATCATGGCGGTGAGGACGTCGCGCATGGGCAGCGGGGGCTTCCCAGCGGCGATGTTTTTCTGCGAGATCCAGTCGGCGGTGGCGAGGATGGCTCCGAGGTTGTCGGAGGGGTGGCCCCACTCGGCGGCGAGCCAGGTGTCGTTGAAGTCGAGCCAGCGGATCATGGAGCCGATCGAGAAGGCGGCCTGGACGGGGTCGAGGACGTAGGGGGTGCCGGGGACACGGGCGCCGTTAGGGACCACGGTACCGGGGACGATGGGTCCGAGGAGCTTGGTGCAGGCCGGGTACTCGAGGGCTTCGAGGCCGCAGCCGAGGGTGTCGAGGAGGCAGAGGCGGGCGGTCTCGAAGGCGAGGTCGCTGGTGATCTGGTAGGTGAGGACGTAGTCGGCTATGTCCTGGAGGACCTGGTCGGGTTCTGGTCGGTTGGTGGTGGTGTGGCTGGACATTTTCTTGATTGTAGGGGGTCCCCCCCACCCCCCATCGTCTTGTTGCAAAATATTCTATTTGTTGGACTTAGATCTGGATCTCTGGGGGTGTGAGGTTCTTCTCGCGCGAATACCCCACCCTTTCCGGCGATGGGACTGCCGGAGAGGATGGGGCACCCGGGTCCGGTTGAGATCACAGGGTTTATGGGGAGAGCGGTTCGCACGTCCCGCGCGAATACCCCACCCTTTCCGGCGATGAGACCGCCGGAGAGGATGGGGCACCCGGGTTGGTGGAGATGACAGATCTATACTTCACTTCTTAAGTTTACGCGTTGGGTGGGGTCGTTGCGCCAATGTGGTTGGCTTCTTCTTCAGGGTCGGTCGGGGAGGGGGACGACGGGGCGGTTTTCTGGGCCGGTGTAGTTTGCGGCGGGGCGGATGATTTTGTTGTCGGCGCGCTGCTCGAGGATGTGGGCGCACCAGCCAGCGTTGCGGGCGAGGACGAAGAGTGGGGTGAACATGGGTGTCGGGATGCCCATGAGGTGGTAGGCGACGGCGGAGAACCAGTCGAGGTTGGGGAACATTTTCTTGGCGTCCCAGAGGACGGTTTCGAGGCGCTCGGCGACGGTGTACATGCTGAGGTCGCCGGAGGTTTGGGCGAGAGTGAGGGCGACCTGTTTGATGATGTTGTTGCGCGGGTCGGAGACGGTGTAGACGGGGTGGCCGAAGCCGATGATGACCTCTTTGCGGGCGAGACGAGCGCGGATGTCCTGTTCTGCCTGGTCGGGGGAGGTGTAGCGCTGCTGGATTTCGAGGGCGACCTCGTTGGCGCCGCCGTGTTTGGGGCCGCGGAGGGCGCCGATGGCTCCGGTAACCGAGGAGAAGAGGTCGGAGCCGGTGCCGGTGATGACGCGGGCGGTGAAGGTGGAGGCGTTGAACTCGTGCTCGGCGTAGAGGATGAGGGAGATTTGCAGGGCGCGGACGTGCTCGGCGGGTGGGGGGACGCCGTGGAGGAGGTGGAGGAAGTGGGCGGCGAGGGTGGTGTCTTCTGTTTCGGTCGAGATGCGGCGGCCGTTGCGGCTGAAGTGGTGCCAGTAGAGGAGCATGGAGCCGGTGGTGGCGAGGAGGTTGTCGGCGCAGAGGAGGGCGTCGGCGCGGGTGTGGGTGTCGCGCTCGGGAAGGACGCAGCCGAGCGAGGAGACGCCGGTGCGGAGGACGTCCATGGGGTGGGTGGCGGGAGGAAGCTGCTCGAGGACGGTGCGGACGGGGGCGGGGAGGCCGCGGAGGCGCTGGAGCTTTTGTCGGTAGGCGGCGAGTTCGGTGAGGTTGGGGAGTTTGCCGTGGAGGAGGAGGTAGGCGACCTCTTCGAAGTCGCAGTGGGCGGCGAGGTCCGCGATATCGTAGCCGCGGTAGTGGAGGTCGTTGCCGGTGCGGCCGACGGTGGAGAGGGCGGTGTTGCCGGCGGGGGTTCCGGAGAGGGCTACGGATTTTTTGGGTTTGAAGGCTTCGGGGGTGGTGGCGGGTTCGGTCATTTGGTGCTCCGGTGCGAGGACGGCTCAATCTGGATTGCAGGAGGTTCGGGTTGGGACGGAACGGGCAGTTATGGCTAATCCAGCGTACCTCAGGGGCTAAAGCCCTGTTCGCACCTGGGGCGGATTACGGCACGGCTGAAGCCGTGCCCTTAACAAGGCTGGGTTTCGAATGGCTGAATAGGCTGGATTTGACTGGCTGGAAGCGAGCGTACCTCAGGGCTAAGGCCCTGTTCGCACCTGGGCTTTTATGGCATGGCTGAAGCCGTGCCCTTAACAAGGCCGAGTAACTGGATAGAGGCTTGCGGTTGCGAAGTGAGATTTTTAGCAGGTTTGCGATCTTCGCTCTCTACGGCGGGGATTTGTCTGTAGATTCCCCCAAGGGTTTCTTGGAGGCGAAGAGGCTGTCGAGTTTTTGTTCGTAGGCGTGGTAGTTGAGGTGCTCGTAAAGTTCGGCGCGGGTTTGCATTTCGGGGAGGAGGCTCCTCTGCGTGCCCTCGGAGCGAATGGTTTGGTAGACGCGGAGGGCGGCGGCGTTCATGGCGCGGTAGGCGGCGCAGCAGTAAAGAATCATGCTGACTCCGGCCTCCGCGAGTTCCTCGCGGGTGAAGAGGGGGGTGTGGCCGAACTCGGTGATGTTGGCGAGGATGGCGACTTGGGTGGCTTCGGCGAAGCGGGTGTACTGGGTGAGGTCGGTGACGGCTTCGGCGAAGATCATGTCGGCGCCGGCGCTGACATAGGCGGAGGCTCGGTCGAGGGCGGAGGCGAGGCCTTCGGTGGCGAGGGCGTCGGTGCGAGCCATGAGGACGAAGCGGGGGTCGGAGCGGGCGTCGACGGCGGCTTTGATGCGGTCGGACATTTCGCTGGCGGAGACGAGCTCTTTGCCGGGGCGGTGGCCGCAGCGTTTGGCGCCGACCTGGTCTTCGAGGTGGACGGCGGCGGCTCCGGCTTTTTCCATGTTGCGGACGGTGCGGGCGATGGAGAAGGCGCTTCCCCAGCCGGTGTCGATGTCGACGAGGACGGGGAGGTCGGTTGAGTCGGTGATGCGGCGGAGGTCGACGAGGACGTCTTCCATGGTGGAGATGCCGAGGTCGGGGATGCCGAGGGAGTTGGCGGCGACGCCTCCACCGGAGAGGTAGAGGGCGCGGAATCCGGTGGCTTCGGCCATGCGGGCGGTGTAGGCGTTGATGGCGCCGGCGATCTGAAGGGGACGTTCGAGGGTGAGGGCGTGGCGGAAGCGGGCACCGGGGGAGGTGGGTTGGGGTGAGGTTTCAGCCATGGCGGAGGACCGTGCAGACGGAGGCGCAGAGGGGGCCGCCGATGTTGAAGGTAGCGGCGAACTGGGGGTTGGGGACCTGGAGGGCGGTGGGGGCGCGGCCGAGGAGTTGGAGGGCGGACCAGCCGATCATGGCGACGCCGGTGGCTCCGATGGGGTGGCCTTTGGCGATGAGGCCGCCGGAGGTGTTGATGGCGCATGCGGCGGGGTTGGAGGTTTGGGGGGCGGCGTTGCCGTTCTGCCAGAAGCGGGCGCCGGCGCCGGGTTGGGCTTTGCCGAGGATTTCGGTGCCGAGGGCGGCCATGACGGTGAAGCAGTCGTGGATTTCGGCGACGTTGACGTCGGCGGGGGTGACGTTGGCCATGGTGTAGGCGGCGTTCATAGCTTTGTAGGCGCCGGTGGGGTGGAGGACCTGGCGCTGGGATTTCTGGAGGGGGTCGACGGCCTGGCCGTAGCCGGCGATTTCGATGCAGTTCTGTTTGCGGAGGCCGAGGCGGGCCAGGCCGGTGTCGGTGGCGAGGATGAGGCCGGCGTAGCCGTCGGGGATTTGGGAGCATTCGTAGGTTTTGAGGGGCAGGCCGGGGACGACGTAGCGGTTGATACCGGCGATTTTGGTGGCGGCGTCGAGGGTGAGGTCGAAGTTCATCTGGGCGAAGGGGTTGGAGCGGGCGTTGGCGTATTCCTGGACGGCGATGGCGGCGAGGTCGCGCTCGGTGACGCCGTAGGTGTGCATGTAGAGTTGCATGATTTCGGCGAAGATGTGGGGGAAGATGAAGACTTTGCCGTCGCGCTCGGTGGGGTCGGAGAAGTGGCCGAGGACCTCGCCGATGCGTTTGCCGTCCATTTTGCCGTAGGCGTCGCGCATTTTTTCGAAGCCGATGACGAGGGCGGTGTCGCCGAGGCCGGCCTGCATTTTGTAGATGGAGGAAAGCACCGCTTGCCCTCCAGACGCGCAGGCGTTTTCGACGGATTCGAGGGGTTTGCCGGCGAGGCCGGGGGTGTTGGCCATGAGGCCGGCGAGGAGGCCCTGGCCGTTGAGGGACGCGTTGCAGGCGGCGGCGACGGTGCCGACGTCGATGAGGGCGGGCGGGATGCCGATCTCGGCGCAGGTGTCGCGGATCGAGTGTTCGAGGATGGTGGAAAGGGTGTGTTCGGGGAGTTTGCCGAACTTCGATTGGTGGTAGGCGGCGATGTAGATCGGCTTCAACGGCGTGTGGCTTTCCGGGTGAGGGTTTTCCAGGAGCTTGTTGGAAACGAAAGCCGTACCTCATCGGCTCAAGCTCCACTGCAAACAAGGCGATCAGGGCAAGGTAGAGCTGTGCTCTTATGCGGGAACGGAGTGTTGCGCAGGCTCCTAGGAGAGACGATACGCCTTTCGGGGGGAGGTGACGAGATGAGGGAGATCACTTGTCCTTGAAGATACGGAACTGAACGTCGACTCGGATAGAAACGGGGACAGGCTTTCCGTCGAGCATGGCCGGCGAGAAGGTATAGGTGTAGATTGCGTCCATCGCTTTCTGATCGAGGGTTCTGGCCGCGTCCTGCTTTTTGGCAGGTTGGCCTTCCGCCGCGGAACGAATGACATGAATGTTTTTGGGGTGCCCGTCAGGATCTACGATGAGGCCGACCAGGCAATCGCTGGTGATCTTTTTCTTGCGAGCTTCGGCGGAGTACTCCGGCTCGGTGCTGGAGAGGAGTTTGGGTGGTGTCACGCCCTTGCCAACCTCGTAGATGCCCTCTGCATTTGGCTCTGGCGTTGTAGCGGCCAATGGGGGCGACACATCCTGGCCGGTAGCCGGGGTTTGGCTGTGAAGCAGATTGCTGCAGCTTAGACCCAACACAAGGAGAAGGGCAGAGCGATGGATCTTCATGAGAGCTCCAGTTCCGGTGTTGTTCGGACCATGCTCGCCGAGGTTCGGGCTAATCGGAAATGACGATGTCGATGAGGCGAAGCCATCATAGAGCAAATTATCTGTTGCTATGGAGCGGGAATGTTCGTGCAGAGCCGTTTTCCTTGTGAGAAAACGGCGTCGATCCCTGTGGCTCCCTATGCACCGACAGGTAATTTGCTTTAGTGGTCTCCACTTCGCTTCGCTTCGGTCGAGATGACAGATTTTGAGATGAGCGGTTGGAGCAGGGGAGGTCGTGCCCAACAGAGGGGGCACAATTTTGAGTGTTTTCGGTTAGACTCTCGAAGACGCCTTGCGCAACGTGGTGGACAGAAGTTGTGTATTAAAGGATCAGGCCGAACTTGATGGAAGAGACGATCGAAGCTCGGGTGTTGAAGGTGATTGCGACCTCGAAGCGGATTCCGTTGGAGAGTGTGCGGCCGGACAGCAGCTTTGAATCGCTGGGGATTGATTCCCTGGACCGATTGAACCTGCTCTTCGATCTGGAGAGTGAGTTCGACATTGAGATCAATGACGAAGAGGCGAAGCAGATCAAGAACATCCACGAGATGACCGCGGGCATTAAGCATTTGCTGGACTTGAAGAATGCCTCGTCGGCGGGCTGAAGGGGCTGGTATGCAGCGGGTTGTGATCTCGGGGATGGGCGTGGTGAGTGCGCTCGGCAACGATACGGAGAGCTTCTGGGGGGAGCTGGTGGCGGGGCGGTCGGGGATTGGGCCGATCGGGGGTGTGGATGCCACGTCGATCCGGTTCAAGCAAGGGGCGGAGGTGCGCGGGTTTCGTCCTGAGGAGCATTTTGAGCCGAAGGATGTGGCGTTTATGGACCGCTTTGCTCAGTTTGCAGTGTATGCGGCGCGGCAGGCGATCCGGGAGGCCGGGGTGGAGTGGACGCCGGAGCTGAGGGAGCGGACGGCGGTGATTACGGGATCGTGCCTGGGTGGGCGCGGGGCGGAGGAGGCGGGGTACTGGGAGCTGTTTCACAACAACCGGACGCGGGTGCATCCGCTGACGATTCCGCTGAGCATGAGCAATGCCGGGGCGAGCCATATTTCAATGCAGTTTGGGATTGAGGGGCCGGCGTATACGGTTTCGACGGCGTGCGCGTCGTCGGCGCATGCGATTGGGCAGGCGTTCTGGATGGTGCGGTCGGGCGGGGCGCCGATGGCGATTGCGGGTGGGAGCGAGGCGCCGTTCTTTGTGGGTGGATTGAAGGCTTGGGAGGCGATGCGGGTGATCAGCAAGGACACGTGTCGGCCGTTCAGCCTGGAACGGAGCGGGATGGTGCTGGGCGAGGGCGCAGCGATGCTGGTGCTGGAGCCGATGGAGGCGGCGCTGGCGCGGGGGGTGCGGCCGCTGGCGGAGATTGTGGGATTTGGGATGTCGGCGGATGCGAGCCACATTACGCAGCCGGCGACGAGCGGGTCGGCGCGGGCGATGCGTCTCGCGTTGCAGGATGGCGGTCTGGCGCCGGAGCAGGTGGGATATATCAACGCGCACGGGACGGCGACGGAGGCGAACGACCGGACGGAGAGCTTGTCGATCCGGTCGACGTTTGGGGGGCAGGCGGAGCGGATGGCGGTGAGTTCGACGAAGTCGATGCACGGGCATACGCTGGGGGCGGCGGGGGCTTTGGAGGCGGTGGCGAGTGTGTTGAGTTTGGAGCGCGGGTGTTTGCCGCCGACGGCGAATTTTTTGACGGCGGACCCGGCGTGCGATCTGGATGTGGTGCCCAATGTTTCGCGGGCGGCTCAGGTGGAGGCTTGCCTGTCGAACTCGTTTGCGTTTGGCGGGTTGAACGCGGTTCTGGCGTTCAAGGCGTTGCTTTAGAGCAAATTACCTGTTGCTGTGGAGCGGGAATGTCTGTGCAGAGCCGTTTTCCTTGGGAGAAAACGGCGTCGATGCCCGTGGCTCCTATACACCGACAGGGAATTTGCTTTAGGGCGTTTAGAGCTGAGGTAATTTGCTCTAGAGCTGAGGTCCGGATCTCGTCTTGCGTTCTTGTTTCAAGGAGTTCCTCCGCCCACCGAACCGCCAAGCCCTACGGGGTAGCCCGCACAATTGCTTGCGGCTGCAGACCTCCACCCGGCAAACCCCGCCCCAACGCCTGCGCAAACGGCTCCACCGCAGGCACCATCGGCGGCGGCAGGTACTTGCGGTAGACGCTGATGTGGAAGCATGACTGCTGAAACTCCTCCTCCACATCCACCTTTCCCGCCTCCACCAGCGGTAGGAGATACCCGCGCATCCACGCAATCTCCGGCATCGACAGCCCGCGCTTCGCCAGGTCGACTGCCTGCCCCGTCAGGTGCGGCGATGCGGTCTCGCCCTCCGCCGGGGCGGCATTGCCATTGCGCCGCATGAGCTTCTGCTGAAACTCCACCGTTCGGACTGCCGAGTTCACCTGCAACGCCGTCCCAAACCTCTGGAAATGCGCGCGTGCCAGATCCGCCAAAAACTGCGCGGTCCATGCGCGGCAATACCTCCGGTTCTCCGGCAGACGATCGTCCACACGCAAACCGTCCGAGACCGGAAGCGCCACCAGCATCCGCTTCTGCCGCATCCCCAGGAGATCCTCGTCGTTTTGCACCCGTCCCAGACCATCCATGTCCGCAACTTCATTCTGGTGCAGCAAAATCTGCCGCGACCCAAACAGGGGCGCCGGCACCACCAGCCGCCCGCGATCGTCGTACAGATTCGGCAACACCACCGGCGAAAGCACCGCATCCACCAGGCTCGGCATCTGTGGATGCTCTGCCGTCGGCCTGATCACACTCACCACTGACACCAGCCCACTCGCCGCCCGTCCGGGCCCCCGACCATCTGCCCGGCCCGCATCCAGATCCTGCCGGCGGTGCGGCTCCACCGCCGCCACCGCAGATCGCCTGCCCCCAACCCGGCCCCGGCCCCGCGAAACGCGATCGACGTCGCTCTCGCGTCGCCGGCCTCGTGAACCTCGCCGATCGTTGCTGGACCTCTCCTCCGCCCCCCGCCCGCCCACCGTGGCGAGAGCCGATCGCCTCCCAGCCCGATTCGGCGCCGCCCCGAGACGCTCGCTCACCTGCCTCCGCCGAGGCTGCACCAACATCCGATGACCCGGCTGCGGAACTAATCTGTGATTGAAACCCCCAGAGCGATCATGATCCTGATTCCTAGACCGGTCATGAATCCCTGACCGATCGCGGTCATGAATCCCGGACCGGTCATGCGCCACCTGCCCCCGCACCAGATCCGACCGCACCCTGGCGTCCGCGCGCACACCCGAAAACACGCCCAGGCCGAGACAAAAAACCAGCAAACACAGGTGCTCGCGTCGTCCCCAACGAGGAGCCACACCAACAAATGTCATAGCCATTTCAAGACAGAGGCGCGGAGCCCCAGAGCAACCTTATCCTACCCGCCCGCCACCTGAACTCGCGAGTAGCAACCTGGGTTCAGCAGCCCTGCAGCCCGGGTTCTGGAGCAAATTACCTGTTGCTATGGAGCGGGCGGGGGTATCTGTGCAGAGCCGTTTTCCTCCGGAGAAACACTCCGCTTTTGGTTAAGGGCGCTCTCGGAATTGCTGAGAGATGGATCCCTCTGTCGCGGTTCTGTTTGCGGGTTGTGGAGGAGGCTGAGGGCGTGGCGATAGCCGTGGAGGGTGCCGACGTCCACGTAGGAGTTGCCGGCCTGAATGCCTCTGGCGCGGCCGCCCGTCGCCAGGTAGGCGTTGACGAGGGTGCCGAGGTATTCGTCGTTGCGGCCGGGTTGAGACCAGAGGGCGTGGAGGTGGTGGAAGACGTCGCCGGGCATCTTGACGGCTCCCCAGATCCAGTTGCTATGGGGGTTGGGTTGTTTGACTTGGATGGTTTCGACGTTGCCGTCCGGATCGGTGACGACGGCGTCGAAGAGTTCGGGTTGGTCGACCGGAAAGAGGAGAAAGGAGAGGACGTCGTCGGGGAGATGGGCGAGGGCGTCTTCGGGGAACCAGACGGTGTCGGGGAGGCCGATGGCGACGGGCTCGTCGGGTGGGATGACGGGAAGTGCGCGGAAGAGCGCGTCGCAGAGGCCTCCGGGCGAGGGCTGGACGGCGTAGACGATGTCGGCGCCCCAGATGCGTGAGCCGAAGTAGGCGAGGATGTCGGATTTTCCGGGCGAGATGACGAAGCAGAGCTTGGTGGCGCCGCCGGCGATGAGCCGCTCGACGAGGTACTCGGAGACGGCGCGGGGGCGCTCTGTGCCGGCTTCGACGCGGGAGCCGACCGGGAGGAGTTCTTTCGAGAAGGCAAGCGGCTGGATGCGGCTGCCGGTGCCTGCGGCTGGGATGATGCCCCACATGGTTGTGTTCCGAGGTGGTCGTCTGCGGTTGATGGATCGTTATTTGTACACCGAAACGATTGGAAGGCGAAGCCGTACCTCAGCGGCTAAAGCCGCGCTGCAAACAGCGTTTTACGGCACGGCTGAAGCCGTGCCCTTAAGCAAAACGGAGGATTTCAACAAGTTCCTAGGAGACCTGTGTCTGAAGAGTCAAGGTCGGGGTTGCTTGCGGCAAGGAGGCGCAGAGGTCTTCAAGCTGTTGCGCCCGGGCTTCGGCGGTGTGCTCCTGGAGGGTTCGGGCGCGGGCAGCTTCGGCGATGCGTTTGAGTTCGACGTCGGAGAGAGAGAGGGCGTTGAGGACGTCGCCGGTGGTTTTGGCAGGGAGGATCTCCGTGCCTGGGGTGAAGAAGGAGCTGAGGCCTTCCCATGTGTCGGTGATGATGGGTGTGCCGCAGCTGGCGGCTTCGAAGAGCCGGCCGGAGGGGCAAAAGCCGTAGTCGGCCATGGCCTGTCGGGTGACGTTGAGCGTGAGGCGGGAGGAGCAGAAGAAGCCTGGGTGCTCCGCGGGCGGCATGTGTTGGACGAAGTAGAGGTTGGGCACCCAGGGGAAGGTGTCGGGGAACTGGGCGCCGCCGATGACGAAGCGGCGGTGGGGAAGCTTTCGGGCGGGTTCGACGAAGAGGGTTTCGAGGGCGGTCTGGCGGTCGGCGGCGTAGGTGCCGAGGTAGGAGAGGTCGCAACGGTAACGGCTGACGGGGGGGACGGGATGGTGCGCCTGGGGGTCGACCCAACCGTAGAGCGGGCTGATTCTTCGGGCGCCGAGGCGGGTTTGGAGTTCGGTGATCGCGCGACCGCCGGTGTAGGAGAGGACGAGGTCAAATGCGCCGAGGCCGTCGTCCGGCAGGTAGGGGACGGTGTCACCGATCGAAAGCCGGCTGAGCGTGACGGGGGTATCGAGGTCGTAGAAGGCCTTGGTGGCGGCGTTTGAATCGAGCAGGAGAGAGCCGGCGACGCGGCCATCGGGGCAAAAGCTGGTGGAGAGGGCGAGATCGGCTGTGTTGCAGGCCTGCCGAGCTTCGGCTTGGATATCGCTGAAGCTGGTGTAGAGGCGGAGTTGACTCCTGCCGGGAAGATGGTGGAGATCGCGCGTGCTGCTGTAGAAGGGGAGGTCGCGCTCGAAGAAGGTTACGGTGTGTCCGCGGCTGTGGAGCGCCCGGATGAGGCCGCGCCAGAGGGTCGCATGGCCGTTGCCCCAGGAGGAGCTGACGGTCAGGCCAAAGATGACGATTTTCATGCCTATGTATGCTCGCCGAAATTGGAGACGGGGGGATCGGGAACGGAGTAGCCAGGTCGGTCGCGGCCCCATCTCTGATGAGGAGCATACACAGCATCTACATTGCGGATGGGGGGCGCTAGCGTCCGGTCCGTTTCGATGCGATCTTGCTGGACTTTGTGGACTTGGTGGCTGCTTTTTTGGATGTCGAGGTTTGTTTGGATGCTGTTTTTGCGATGGATGCTCGGAGGGAGACGGACGGCCTTTTGGCGCCGGTGCTTTTGGATGTTTGCTTCTTTGCGGGTGGTCGGGAGGTGGCGGAGTTCTTTGCGGGCGATGTTTTTGCGCTGAACTTGCTCTCCGATTTCTTTGTGGATGCGGATTTGCGGCCGCCGGCCGAGGATTTGGTTGGCGTGCTCTTGGAGCTGGATCTGGCGGGTTTCTTTGCTGCTTCGGCGCGCGCCGATTTTGCGGACTTTTTTGCGGAGGGGGAGAGATTTTCGGGGTGAACGAGTTTGTTGAAGTTGCTTTGTTCTCCGTCGGCGGTAAGTTCCTGGTAGACGAGGGAGAGGCGGCTGTTATCGAACTTTTCGAAGAACTCGTCCCAGGAAATTTCTTTCAGGTTGGCGTTGTTGGCGTCGGTTGCCTTGGGGAACTCGATCCGGAGGATGCCTGTTTCTCCGTCTTGTTCGGTGCCGGCGACTTCGGCGGGCTTTGCTCCACGGGCTTCAGCCCATTTCTGAATTTCGTCGTGATCCTGCGTGGTTTTCGACAGCGCCATTTGGTCTCCCTTTTGAGGTGTTGCGAAAACACTATATGCGAACACTACGTGTGATGGCGACACACGGCGCGGCGGTGTCTCTGGAGGCTGCGAAGAGTGGCGCGATTTCCGGTGCATTGCGATTCAGCGGAGGAGCGCTTGCGATTGTGGCGGTGGCTGTGGCGGGAACGGGTGTGTACGGGACTACTGGACTAAGGGACTACGGGACTAAGGGACTAAGGGACATCCACACGGAGGCGCCGTCTTACAATGACAGAGGACGATGGCGAGCTTACTGAAGTTGACGATGGTGCGGCGGTGGATGGTGGGGGTGGCGTGCGCGCCGTTGCTGTTGCTGACAGGATGTCCTGAGGATGGGGCGGGGGCACCCGGTCGGGCTCCGGTGGGGGCGACGGCGCCGGCGATCTCGACGGTTGGCTCGGTCTCGAAGGGGGCTTCGATCCCTGCTGGAGGGACGTCGACAAAGCCGGTGGCGGCTCTGCCAGGCGCGGGTGCGGCGAGTGCCGGAGCGGCACCTGCTGTTGTGCAAGAAGACCCTGCCGTGGCGGCAAAGGTACAAGGCCTGATTGACCGGGCGGAGCGCGCGTACACGAGCGGTGTGAGTAATTATCGGGCCGGGCACCTGGACGCTGCGCGCAACGATTTCGATTATGCGGTCGATCTCCTGCTGACGAGCGGCGTCGACCTGAAGGCGAACGCGTCGATGGCGGATGAGTTCGACCACCTGCTGAATGCGGTGAATTCGCTGGAGATGGCGGCGTTGAAGCAGGGCAACGGATTTTCGCCGCCGGTGGAAGCGGCGCCGCTCGAAGCGACGGCTGATCTGACGTTTGCTCCAAACCCGGAGCTGGTGGCGAAGTTGAAGACGGAGCTGAGTACGGCCTCGGACCTGCCGCTGGTCATCAACGATGAGGTGGCGGGGTACATCGGCGTGTTCTCGAGCTCCGACAACTTTCGCCGACATATGGCGACCTCCATGCAGCGCGTGGGCAAGTATCGCGGGCTGATCCAGCAGGTGTTGAAGGAAGAGGGTGTACCGCAGGATTTGATTTATCTTGCGGTGGCGGAGTCCGGGTTTCAGCCGCAGGCCGTCAACCCGCGTTCCGGTGCGGGCGGCATGTGGCAGTTTATGACGTACACGGGGCCGGAGTATGGACTTACGCGCAACGGCTACTACGATTATCGGTTTGATCCGGAGAAGAGCACGCGGGCGTATGCGCGGTACATCAAGAAGTTGTATGGGATCACGGGCGACTGGTATCTCGCGATGGCCTCGTATGACTGGGGTTTGGGCAACGTGCAGAGGGCGGTGCAGCGCACGGGGTACGCGGACTTCTGGGAGCTGTACCGGCGCAATGCGATGCCGGCCGAGACGAGGGCGTATGTGCCGAAGATTCTTGCGGCCGTGATTATGGCGAAGAACCCTGAGCGATATGGTCTGAACAAGCTGACGCCGAGTCCGCCGGTGATCTACGACACGGCGCCGACGAATTCGGCGATCGACATTCGACTTGTGGCCGACGTCACGGATGTGTCGCCAGGGGAGATTGCGGCTTTGAATCCGAGCTTGCTGCGGACGAGCACGCCGCCGGGTGTGAGCTTCGATCTGCATCTTCCGCCGGGCACGAAGGGTGTGTTTGCGGAGCGGATGAAGGAGATTCCCGACGATCGTCGCATGAGCTGGCGATTTCATGTGGTGA
The DNA here is from genome assembly GCA_964236945.1 of uncultured Acidobacteriaceae bacterium. Lineage (GTDB taxonomy): Bacteria > Acidobacteriota > Terriglobia > Terriglobales > Acidobacteriaceae > Edaphobacter. The sequence continues at coordinate 85,225 of CAXSGC010000002.1, forward strand.
AGCCGGGCGAGTCTCTGGAAGGTTTGGCGACGACGCTTCATGCGCGGCCGAGCGAGGTTGCGGAAGTGAACGGAATCAAGCCGGGGGAAGAGATCGCGGCGGGGGACGAGCTTGTGATTCCGGTGGCAAGTGTTGTGAGCGCGTCGCGGCCACAGCGATACAGGGTGGTGCGTGGAGACACTCTGGTTGCGGTGGCGGATCGCTTCAACGTATCGACCAACGAGCTGCGGCGGTGGAATCGACTATCGTCGAACGCGTTGACACCGGGCCGGACTTTGGCGGTGGTGGAGCCGGTACGGCTGGTGGCGACGAGAGTGCGTGGACGGGGCATGTCGAGGAGCGTCGGTGGTGGGTCGAGGCGAGTTGCGCGTGGCAGCGAGAGAGGTGCGGCGGCGCGATCGCGGACCTATCGTTCGGTGCGATCGAGCGCATCACGATCAAGCACTCGGTCCTCAAGCGCGACGCACACGCGAGGCTCCCGCGGCGGCAGAAGAGCAGCGCGTTAGATACCCCTGAAAAACAAGTCTTGCTATGAGTGGCTCATCGATGCATTCTGTTGCTAGAATCCGATGCGGCCTGGGCGGATGATTTTTCATTGCACCAGCGATGGTGCAGCAAGCGAAGCGGGCAAGCAGCGAGGGACAGCGATCATGGCGGCGGAAGAGTTGATGAGGATGTATGCGGCGGCTGAAGATGACGAGAGCCAGGACGACGATGTTGAACTCGACGATGACGACGACGCAATGGAGGATGAGGACGACGAAGAGGAAGAGGTCACGCTGACGTCCGAGGACGATGACGACGATACGGAAGACGATCTGGACGACGACGAGGACGACTCGGACGATGCGATCGATCAGGAAGACACGGCCACTGTGCTGGGCGAGGACGACGCGACAGACGAAGATGCGGCGGAGGAGGCTGGAGCTGACGTCGAAGATGACGATGATGAGGTGGACGAGGATATCGACGACGAAGAGGGCATCGACGATGACGGGGCCGAAAGGGACAGACTTCTTTACGAGGGGAGCACACACGCGGAAGAAGCTGTGCTGCTGACGGAGGCGCCCGGACCGCTTGGACCGTATGAGGTAGCCGACAGCATGTCGCAGGCACCGCATCGGGAACGCACGGGGCAGAGTGTCGGGGAGACGCTGAAGGAGATCGCTGCCGAGCATCGAGGGTCTGTGCCAGCGAAGAAAGCTCCGGCGAAAAAAGGCGCGGCAAAGAAGGCTGCGGCCAAAGGTGCACCTGAGAAGCATGCGGCGAAGAAGACACCTGCGAAGAAGGCTGTTGCGAAGACATCGAAGGCTCCGACGACGTCCGGCAAACGAGGGCAAGCACAGAAGGGCCAGGCAGCCAAAGGCCCGGTTGGCCGAAGTTCGGGCAAGAAGATTTCAGGATCTGCCACTCAAGGGTCGAAAGCCCGGAGCGGCGGTAAAGTCGCGCTGAAACGGGCGGCGAATGGTAGAGGCACGGCGCAGGGCACACAAACCAAAGCGAGAGGTACCACCTTGGCAACCAAGAAAGCGGCAGCAAAGACGACAAGCACCAAGAAGAGCACGCCTCAGAAGAAGACGACCGCGAAGAAATCGACGACGCCGGCCAAGAAGGCCGCCACCACGGCCAAGAAGACCTCAACGGCAGCCAAGACGACGGCGTCAAAGAAGGCCAGTACGAAGAGTTCCGCGACGAGCAAGAAGGCATCGACAACCGCGAAGAAGTCAGCACCTCAGAAGAAGGCCACCGCGGCGAAAAAGACAGCCAAGAAATAGCGAGTACGCGTTCTCCATCTGTTTTCTCAGGCAAGGAAAAGGGTCCGGATCTCGTCAGGAGAGGCCGGTCCTTTTTGCGATCGGTCGGTTTTCGGGCGGCGCTCTACCTCTTGTTCTGCGCGCCGATCACTTCCAGAACTTCTTCGCTGTGATTGGCGACCTTGACGTCGGGCCAGACCTTGACCACCTTGCCTTCGGGGGAGATGAGAAAGGTTTCGCGGCTTGCGAACTTCATGGGGCCGAAGGACTTGATGGGAACACCGTAGGCGTCGATGGCCTTGTGTTCAGGGTCGGCTAGAAGCTTGAAGTTCAGGTTTTCCTTGGTGCAAAAAGCCTTGTGGCTGTCGACGGTGTCGAGCGAGACACCGAGGACGGCGGCGTTGAGCGCTTTGTATTTTGCCTCGTCGCGCTGGAAGTTGTGGGCCTCGACGGTGCAGCCGCTGGTTTGATCTTTGGGGTAGAAGTAGAGCACGACCCACTTGCCTCGGTAATCGGCGAGGGAGACCTGCTTGTCTTCCTGCGAAGGCAGGGTGAAGCCTGGAGCGGTGGCGCCGGCGGCGAGGGTGTCGGCTGCGTGCGCGGAGCGGAGAAGGAGAGTGGGAAGAGCGGTGAGGCTGAGGAGGGCGGCGGTGCAGACGAGCTTGCGCATAGGGATCTCCGGGGGTTGAGGTCGATTCTACTCTGCGGTGATGGCGATGCCGGAGCGGTTCGCGGCGCTGACGATGGCGTCGGGGTCGAAGAGGAGGGTGCGGTTGGCTTGGAGGGCGAGGCAGGTGGCGCCGGCGGCTTGCATGACCTCGACCGTGCGGACGCCGATGACGGGGACGTCGAAGCGCATGTCCTGGTTGGGTTTGGCGACCTTGACGACGGTGAGGGCGCGGTCGAGGGTGGTTGCGGTGTCGGAGGCGCGGAGGAGGTTGCCGGCGCGGGTGATGGTGGCGTCGGTGCCTTCCATGGCTTCGACGGCGACGCAGGCTCCGGCGGCGATGACGACGGTCTGGCCGAGGTCGTAGGCAGCGATGGCGTTGGCGACGACGCGGCCGTAGAGGATGTCGGACAGTTCGGCTGGGTTGGGAGCGCGAGCCGTGAGGACCCCGACTCTGGCGAGCAGAGGATCGAGGTATTCGGTGGACGAGATGAGGGTGATGCCTTCGTCGGCGAGGACCTGCGCGATGGCTCCGAGGAGCATGTCGGTGGAGCGGTTGCGGAGGTTGAGGAGGAGCTTGGCGAGTCGCCAGTCGGGGCGAATGGAAGAGAAGATCTGCCGGTGGCGGACCTGTCCAGCCATAGTGGCGCGGGTGACGTCTTCGGCGTGGAAGATGCCGATGAGGCGCGAGAGTTCGCCGAGCGAGATCCAGTGAAGGTGGATTTTGGGGTCGCGGGCGGCGCGCTCGGCGATCTCGGGGTCAGTCTCCTCGCGGATGGCGGCGACGACGACGGTGAGGGCGTGTGCTCGGGCGGCGTCAAGGAGGAGGAAGGGGAAGCGGCCGTTGCCGGCGATGAGACCGAGCTTGGATGGCTTGGGGTCGGGCATGGTTAGAGCACGCCATCCCAGAGGCGGAGTTCGGCATCGAGCGGATGGGTTTCGAGGTGGCTTTGGCGGCTGAGGATCATGGTGGGCCGAGCAGTGGAGTTGTACTCGTTCCAGGGGGGCAGGCCGGGCGCGGCTGGAGGTTGGCCGTGGAGGAAGGCGGTCCAGGCGGTGTGGATCTGTGAGGAGAGTGGCGCGGCTGCGGGGTCGGCCTGTTCGGCGGGATCGAGATGGTTCCAGACCAGGCTGAGATCGAGGGAGTGGAAGGCCTGGTTGGCCATGCGGCCGGTGGGTTCGGTGTAGTCGAGGCGGTACATCCAGGCTGCGCCGCCGGAGCGGGTGAAGGCGTCGGCGAGGCGGACGGTTGGGATCCAGTACTCTTCGGCGGTGACGGCGCGGATGCGGCGTTGAGGCGCGGGCATGGCGGGATAGAGGGCGGCGTAGCGGGGGAAGACCTCGGCGAAGCGGGGGAGGGGGAGGTTCCCGAGGTCGCTCTGCCTGGGGTCAGAGGCGGGATGCGGTCCGAGGAAGAGCGCGCTCTCGTCGAGGTTGGAGCCGAGGAGGAGGCGTTTGCCGGTGAGGTGCGCGCCGGCGACGAGGTCGACCGGGCGCGCGGTGAAGAGGCGGCCGTCGATCTCGGGGCGGAAGGGGAAGTGGCGTGCGGAGGCGGCGATGAGGTTGGACTGAGTTGCTATGAGGGCTTCGGGCGGTGCGGAGAGGAGGGCGGAGAAGCTCGGGTTGGCGGGCTGGTCGCGCTTCCATTGTGCGCCGAACTCCTGTGCGACGGCGGTCGCGTCGGGGAGGGTGAGGATGCGTTCGCCGCCGCCGGATTCGGAGATGGCGGAGCGGAAGAGGCTCCGGGCTTCGGGGAGGGCGAGGAGCGCGGCTGTCGCTTTTGCGCCCGCGGATTCGCCGCCGACGGTGACCTGGGTGGGGTCGCCGCCGAAGCTGGCGATGTTCCGGTTGACCCAGCGAAGGGCAGCGACGAGATCGAGGATGGCGTTGTTGCCGCTGCCGGCGAAGCTGGGGCCGAGGAGCGGGCTGAGATCCATGAAGCCGAAGACGCCGAGGCGATAACTGACGGTGACGAGGACGATGCCGTCTCGAGCGAATCCGATGCCGTCGAAGATTGCATCGGCGGCGCGACCGCCGGTGTAGCCGCCGCCGTGGATCCAGACGAAGACGGGGTGCGGGCCGGGGGTGGCCGGCGTCCAGAGGTTGAGGTAGAGGCAGTCTTCGCTTTGGGCGAAGTGTGCGTCCGAGGGCTGCATCGCGGCGGGGGCGAAGCGGGTGCTGTCGCGGGTGTTGGTCCAGCGCTCGGGGCTGGCGGGCGGGCGGAAGCGCAACGGGCCGACCGGCGGCTGGGCGAAGGGGATGCCGCGGAAGACGCGGATGCCGCTGGGAAGCGTTTCGCCGGCGAGCTTGCCGAGCGGTGTGGCGACGACGGCGGGGCTCGTCTGGGTGACGATCTGGGCGAGGAGGGAGCGCGAGCCGAGGGCGATGTCGGCGGTGAGCGCGGCTCCGGTGTGGAGGAAGTGTCGGCGCGAGGTCGCAGGGGTGGAGCTGCTGCCCGGATGCCTCCGAGATGGTGTGTGCTCGATCAATTGGTGTGTTCTCGGGGAGGCCTGGGTACCCTCCCACCCCCCCAGGCTGGCTCTCGGTCCTTTCGTTTCTTCGACTTACCGTCCCTCAGTGTCTCTAAAATATTGCAAACAAACGGACTTACGCGTAAAATACCCAGAGTCAACAAGTTACGCAGATTTGTGGGATCTCCGATGTTCGTCGCCCACTTACGTGCGCCGGAACCCCGAAGATCCAGGTTGCGGCGCAGGCGATCAACATCGGATGTTCTGGCCAGAGATGCGCGTCCGAGTTGCTTCCGGTTTGCGGGCTCCTGCCGAAGCATTGGGCTTCCTTTTGCCCATATAAGTCAAGGATACCGAATGGGCGGGGTCCTTACGCCAGGGTTAAGAAAGAAAATCCATCGACTGGGTGGTGTGGGTTGCCCATTCATGCGCGGTGAGGCTTTGCGCATGAGTGGGGGCAGCCACAATTTATAATAGTAGGTGACCATGGCTGACGATCAGAACCCCGAATTGCCTTTAGGACTGCCCGAATCTCGCTCCGGTGAACCGCTTGGATCGCCTCTTCCTCCTTCCGCGCAGGATGCTGCATCGAACGCTCCGCCGCCGGCTGGCGTGCCTCCGGGCGGGCCGGGGATTACGGGGCCGGGCGCGCTGAATCTGATCCAGATCAACATTGAAGATGAGATGCGGCGGTCGTATCTCGACTACTCGATGTCGGTGATTATCGGGCGGGCCTTGCCGGATGTGCGGGATGGCCTGAAGCCGGTGCATCGGCGCATTTTGTATGGCATGCAGGAGATGGGCCTGCAGTTCAACAAGAAGTATACGAAGTCGGCCAAGGTGGTGGGGCATGTGATGGGCAACTACCATCCGCATGGCGACTCGGCGATTTACGACACGATGGTGCGGCTGGCGCAGGATTTTTCGCAGCGGTATCCGATGGTGGATGGGCAGGGGAACTTTGGGTCGGTGGATGGCGATCCACCGGCGGCGATGCGGTATACGGAGTCGCGGCTGACGCGGTTGGCGGGCGAGATGCTGGCCGATATCGACTCGGATACGGTGGATTTTGCGCCGAACTATGACGAGTCGACGGCAGAGCCGACGGTGTTGCCGGCGCGGGTGCCGAACCTGATTGTGAACGGGTCGACGGGCATTGCGGTGGGGATGGCGACCAACATTCCGCCGCACAACTTGACGGAAGTGGTGAACGCGGCGATCGCGTTGGTCCAGGACCCGAATGCGGGGATGGAGACGGTGCTCGAGCATGTGCTGGGGCCGGACTTTCCGACGGGCGGATTCCTGTATGGCCGGAGCGGGATTCCGCAGGCGTACCGGACGGGCCGGGGGCGTTTTTTGATGCGGGCGAAGTGCTCGATCGAGAATATTTCGGGCGGCCGGCAGGCGATTATTGTGTCGGAGATTCCGTACCAGGTGAACAAGGCGAAGCTGATTGAGCGGATCGCCGAGCTGGTGAATGAGGGTGTGATTACGGACATTGCGCGGGACGAGTTTCGCGACGAGAGCGACCGCGACGGCATGCGGATTGTGATCGGCCTGAAGCGCGGGTCGGAGCACCAGATTGTGTTGAACCAGCTGTACAAGCACACGCAGATGCAGGAGAGTTTTTCGATGATTTTTTTGGCCGTGCACAACGGCCAGCCGAAGGAACTGCCGCTCGATCAGGCGATTCGGGCGTTCCTGGATCACAGGGTGGATGTGGTGCGGCGGCGAACTGCGTTTCTGCTGGGCAAGGCGCGGGATCGCGAGCACCTTTTGCTGGGATATCAGATTGCGCTCGACCATCTGGATCAGGTGATCCGGCTGATCCGGCAGTCGAACTCGCGGTCGGACGCGCGGGAGAACCTGTTTGCGCTGTTCTCGGGACGGACGGTGAATCTGCGGGGGACGGAGCTGGCGGGGATTACGCTCGATCCGGCGCGGTATGCCGTGGACACGAATTTGCTGCCGTTGGCGCCGGGCGGGGCGGCGGCGACGCTGATCCTTTCGTACCGGCAGATCGACGCGATCCTGGAGTTGCAGCTGTACCGATTGACGCAGCTTTCGATCGACGAACTGTTGCGCGAGTTGGGGGAGGTGCGCGGGAATATTGCGGAGTTTGAGTCGATTCTAGCTTCGGAGAAGAAGCTCAGGCGCGTGATTGTGAAGGAACTCGAGGAGATCCGGGACAAGTACGGCGATCCGCGGCGGACGCAGATTCTGGACGAGACGACGGAGCTTGGGCTCGAGGATTTGATTGCGGATGAGCAGGTGGCGGTGACGGTTTCGCACACGGGGTATTTGAAGCGCACGCCGATCTCGATTTACCGGCAGCAGAGGCGCGGCGGAACGGGGCGGCTGGGGATGAAGACGCGCGACGAGGACTTTGTGGCGCAGCTGATTATCAACTCGACGCACGCGTACCTGCTGTGTTTTACAAATACGGGACGGGTGTATTGGCTGAAGGTGTACGAGATTCCGGACGTTGGGGCGGCGGGCAAGGGAAAGGCGATGGCGTCGCTGGTGGCTCTGCAGCCGGGGGAGAAGGTGGTGACGATTTTGCCGGTGCGGAACCTGACCGATGAGACGCACAATATTTTGTTTGCGACGCGGAATGGGACGGTGAAGAAGACGCCGCTGCGAGATTTCTCGAACGTGATGGCGCGCGGGATTATTGCGATCAATATCGAAAAGGACGACGAGCTGATTACGGCCAAGGTGACGGACGGGCAGCAGGTGATTTTTCTGGCGACCCGGGATGGGATGGCGATCCGGTTCAACGAGCTGGACCTGCGGCCGATGGGTCGGCCGGCGACGGGCAATCGCGGGATCAATCTGCGCAAGGGCGACGTTGTGATTGGGGCATCGGTGACGCCGTCGCCGGAGGCTCGGGAGCGCGCTCGGCGGACGGCCGCGGAGAAGCTGGGCTTGACCGCGCAGTTGGAGGATGCGATGGATGAGGCGGGATTGCTGACGACGGCCGATGCGGATGCGACGACGGGGACGCCGACGTTTTCGGCGGTGTCGAAGCGGGTGGGAGCGCCGGACGGACAGGAGATTCTGGGGTCGGATCGGGAGGGCGCGGCGGTGGATGCGGCGGCTCAGGCGAAGCTCGACAAGATCGACGAGAAGCTGGGGCTGACGCCGTGCCTGATCCTGACGGTGAGTGAGAACGGGTATGGGAAGCGGACGGATGTGGATCGATATCGTCTACAGTCGCGCGGCGGGACGGGCGTGATTAACATGAAGACCGGGTCGAAGACGGGCAAGGTGACGTCGATTCAGCTGGTGGACGATACGACGGAGATGATGGTGATCAGCCAGTTTGGGAAGATTATTCGGATCGACACGAAGACGATCCGGTCGGCGGGACGGTCGACCTCCGGGGTGCGGCTGCTGAATCTGGATGAGGGGGATAAGGTGGCGGCGGCGATGACGATTCCGCCGGAGGATGTGAAGGTGCAGCCGGAGGATGGGACCTTGTTGCAGTAAGTGGCTGCAATCCTAACGCTACTTCATGAGATCGACGCCGGGCTTGATCCATGAGGTGAGGAACTGCGCCACGGACGGGAATTCGGTTGCAAGGACGAGCAGTGCCGGGATGCCGCCGACGCTGATCAGATGTTTGACGAGGTCTGCGTAGACGACCTGACCGGCGGTGCTGTTTTCGATGAGGCTCAGGATGGGGTTGCGCTGGATCTGAACCATCATGGCGGCTACGCTGAACATAACAAAGATGAAGATTCCGGTCAGCAGGGAGCCCAGGTGGGCTTTGCCTTCAAACGGGTAGCTCGCCACGCAGACGACGAGTGAGGCGAAACCGTAGAAGACGAAGGTGTAGAGATTGCGGATGTTGAGCAGGGTGAAGCGGATGAGGAAGACGAATCGCAGGGCGAGGTAGCGCTGGTATTCCGTGCAGCGGCTGTATGGCGTGGGCTCTCGATAGAGGTAGGTCAGTGCATCGTTCATGGGCGGATTGAGTTCCAAGGAGAGGGATTTTGCATCGGCCGCGGAGTGGGAGCAATTGTTTGTTCTTGCGGAGCGCATTGAGTCCAGGGCTCGGTGTGCCGCTTTCGCTTTCTCCTCTCCGTAGAGTTTTCCGATGCTGTCGACGGTTCTGCCGTGGATGGTGAGGTCCTGTTCCCGCTTTCCGAGTTCCCAGATGCGCAGCTTGGGTAGATCGATATCGTGCAGGCCGGCGAAGGCGGGACCGAGCTTGGTATCTTGCAGCCAGTTGAGGATATCGCGCAGTTGTGTCCAGAGGGACCAGGCGCGCAGCACGGTAAAGGCGACCAGGGCGAGCAACAAGCTGAAGCCGCAGAAGAAGAGCCAACCGCGGAAGAACGGGCCTTCAAAGCCGAGAAGAGAGTTCCACACGTGGAAGCTGAAACCGAATAACAGGATTCCCCCGATCGCGAAGTAGAACTTGGCCTGGATCTAGCTTGGACACGGCTGGAGCGAAGAGGTTAAGCGGTTGACGCAGGCCGCAAATCTTTTCAGGTTCGGGTGCAGCTTGTCGTCGATGTGCGGAAGAATACCGCGTCGAGTGGCCCAGTCGATACCGTAAAGCTCGACTGTCGCGTAGAAGATGAAGGCAGCGGTAAGGATCAGAAACGGAACTAGGGGCGAGAGGCCTTCCGAGATCATGGAGATGCGGAGGGCGTTCACAGGCACGTTGGAAGGCTTGTAGCCAGGGTAGTACCAGAGCACCCGAATCCACATGACGATGGCAGCGGCAGTGTATGCGAAAGAGAGGAGGAGAGGCAGCCACGCATCGCGTAACTGCCCGCTTTGGACGATGCGCCAGAGAAGCAACGATGTGGCGCCAAGGCAGAAGAACGAAAGCAGAAAGGTCAGGATGGAGGCAGTCTGACCGAGCAGATGTCCGCCGGACAAGACACCAAGGGCGTGGGAGGTCGTAAGGACGGCGAAGTTGATCAGCAGATATTGGTTGTTCAGGGCGGTGAGTACGCCAAGGCGCTTGCCTTCGTGGCCGACGCAATGCACAGGATAGGACCAACTCCTCGCGCGAATGCAGAGGCTGTTGTCGATCTTCATTGCGCCGGAACGCCATAGGTAGGTCAGGTGAATCAGGGTGATGAGGAAGGTAAGAAGTAGAACTCCCGTCCATGCATGAGAGACGGTGAAGAGATCATGGTTGGAAAAGTCGTCTTCCGTGCCGATGAGATAAGGGGCTACTTGGTTTGTCGATTCCAGGCAAGGAAATGTTAGATCCTTCGATTCGGGCGCTAGCAGAACGAAGCCGGACCGCCCGACGACCGATTCGGTTGCGCATTGCGCAAGTGGCCTTGGAGTGAGATTGAGACTGGACACAGGACCGTTGCCAAGCAGCAGGCTAGCTGCAACATAGGTGGCTTCTTTGTCGCTGCTTCCGAAGCTGACGGGACGGGACTGAGAGCCTTTCCCCTGAACCGCATTGCGTAGCAGCGGCAGGTCGGAAACGGACAGAGTGCCTGTGAGGTCGACATCCTGGGGACGTCCGACCTCGAATTCATCCGATTCCAGAGTGACGAACCTCATGTTCGGAAGGTGTTGATGGAAGTATTTGAGGAGGTAGAGGGTGTCGAGGACATTGCTTGCCGAGATGATGAGGACTCTGGTCTGAGATCGTCTCAATCGCTCAGCGATGGCTCCTAATGCGTGATCGATTCGAGAGACTTCCTGGTCGACGGCGAACGCTCGCGGGGTGTCCTGAGCATTGTGTCGCGTCTCTCCCAGCGTGACCGGAACGTTGAGAAGGGGAATCTTCACTCCGTTGATTTCAGCCCCGGAGGATGTGGAGGAGTCGGAGCGATTTCTTAGAGACGAGAGGTCGCGGGGATAGTGCAGTTGCAGCTTTACGTTTGGTTGCGGAATTACGTTTAGAGGAACGGTAGTGTCATCTTGTGCGGCGACACTTGCGGCGTTATACGCGCTTTCGTCTTCTGATAGCCAAGCCATGGATTCCGTGCTGTATCCGAGTTTGTCCAAGTAGGTCAGGGTGGGGTTTCCCTGGGAGGAATATGGCAGGTTCAGACTGATAAAGCAGCTTTTGCCGGCTGGACATGCTTTTGCGGAAGGGACGCGAGCGTTGCCGGTTGACGTGGCGGGCAGTAAGGACGCATCGACGAGTTTGCGAGTGAAGATAGAGATCAACGGCGGTGAACTTGCTTTAGGGTTGATGATTTCGAGACACGAATTTTTCTTCGGGAGGATTCCCGGGGAGGAGAGGATCTCGCCCATGCCGAGGAAGGATCCAGAGAAGTGGGGGCCAGCGATTCGGATTGCGGAGGCTTCATCGCAGGCCGACCCCGGTGGCTGGATGAGTGCAGTCTTCCCGGTGGCCGGCTTTTCGATGACTTGCTTCATGTAACCGAGAGCGTGGGCGAACTGGACGCGATCGATGCCTGTGGTAGGTGTTTCGCCGACCAGGAAGATGAAGAGTCGCTTGCGATCTCCCCGGTGGAAGACGAGGACGCCCGGTTCCTGAGCCTTGGCCTTGTTCTCTGCTAACCGACTAGACTCCGTTGCGCCTGGAGATGGAGCTTCCGCGGATTCCCAGGGTAGCCAGAATTGTGAGATGGCGAAGCCCGAGTTGGCCGCTGCTGCCTCCAGAGCTTCGATGTCTCGGTCGAAGTACAGAGAAAAGTGGCTGGCGACGGGGTCGGGGATCGTTGCCAGGATTACCTGTACATCCTTGGCCTTTTCCAGGCATTTACGGAGATCTCCGACCGGGTGCGCTTTGACCTGGTATTTGAGATCTACCTTGACGCCGCGTTTTGTGGTGGTGTGGGTTGTGTATTCGATGGCGGTGGGATCGCCGGCGGCTGCGGGCGTGGTGTGGGTGGAGGTACCGGTCGGACCGTCCGAGTGGTTTTTCGGATCGTCGTTCGCGGTCGCATATTCGCGGCAGATGGCGGACCATGGGCCGGCGTCGTTCTGGAGGGAAGGCGCTTTGGATTGGGGCGCGGAGGTGGTGGCGGTGGTTGGACTGGGCAACGATTTCGAGGGTGCTATGGCGGAGGGAGTTAGAAACAGAGCGAGTACGGCTGCTCCGCCGAAACCGGATATGAGACCGCCACTGCTCTTCTCCATGGGCCCACCTTGCGAATGGCTTTGAACACTGCTCCGGGAGGATAGTGATTGCGGTGGCGATTTCGTTTCTGGATGTGAGTTGAGAAGCTTCGTCGCCGGAATTTTGCCAGGTAGGCGGCGATGATGAAGACCCGCGTTCAAGGCTGAAGGCGTGCTACTCTTCCTGACGATCCTTGTGAGGTGAGTATGAGTGAGGTGAGTATGAGCAAGCTACGTCTTCGTATTTATGACGGTACGCGTGAGATGTTCGCGGCACCCGTCAAGTTTCTTGTCCGCATTACCGATGGCAACCAGAAGGTGCCTGTGTGGACGGAGTACACCTTGAACGATCTCCTGTTTAACCTACACTTCTTTGACAATCTAGGAGATCGGTACACCGTACTGGTTTTGGCGGATGGGTACAAGCAGGCCGGCTACTATCCTGTGAAGCTCTCGACCGCGTACCTGACGACGCTTGATCTCATGCTGATCCGCAACGATCCGGGGTTTAGCTTTGTCAACGCTCGATGGCCGGCGGCAAAGAGTAAATATCCGTATCTCGCGTCTGGCGCTACCGATCTGGCGGGAGAGCAGCGGTATGACGATCTACTGGATAGGACGGAGAAATCGCTCGCGTCTCTGCTGAACCTAGGGGAGGCTATGAGCCAGATCCATTTGGCTCAGGGGACGCCACTGAACTACATCAAAGAGGTTCGGTGGGATGCACCCTACAGTCCCCAACAAGACCGCTTCTTTGCATGGTGTGACATACAGCTTATAGATCAGGTCAAACGTGCTGCTGCCGAGGGGAAATTCGCGGTCGAGAACGCACCGGGGCTCTTTCACCGGGGAGCTACGTCGAGTTGGAAGCAGATTCAGTTCGGTGAGGCAAACGTCCAACTAACATTTCATGAGAACGAGAAGAGACGTATCAAAGGAGTGGATTGCGTGATGATTGAGCCTGATATCGACTACTACAGGGATCTCGGGGCACACACGATCTTCGAGGTTATCCCGAACGGCTTGACCCACAGCATTACAGATCCCACAGCGGTTTATGTACTTCGGTGGATCGCGGGTCAGACGGCTGGCATCCCCCAATTCGCACAACTGTACACCATTACGTAAAGGGGGAAAGCCCTGACTAGAGTGCGGAGATACGCTAAGACCCGGCGGGTGGGGCGGCTGGGAGCGCGATGTCGTCGGAGACGAATGCTTTGAGCGGGGTTCCTTGTTTGATTTCTACGTTTTTGCCGTGTTTGATGAGGCCGATGGGGCCGAAGAGGACTGTCAGCACGACTGCGCTGGTGGTTCCGCTTTCTCCTTCTTTGCCCTTGGTTCCTCGAAGGTGGACCTTGGTGTCGCCGACCTTCAGGTAGTTGAGCCGGAGGTTGAGTTCGCCGGCTTTGCCCATCATTCCCGACTTTTTTGCGTTGGTGATTTCGCCTACGGCTTTGGCGCCGGCCCGGGCGACGACCACACCGCCGACCTTCAGGTCTTCGGCGAGGATAAGCGTGACGGGATCGCCGTCGGACGCTGTTTTCGAGCTTATGTTCTCGGCAAACGTAAGCTGCACGTCGTCTCCGTCGCGCAGCTTGTACATCCCGTTTGCGTCTGGCCTGGCGTCGGAGTTGATCGGGGCAGTGGGTGGAATTGGAGCGGGTGTAGCAGGCCCCAACCTTTCAGGCGATGCGGCTGCCGGAGAGGATGGGGCACCCGGGCCTTGGCTGGAAGGCGGAGGCGCGGGCGCGGTTTGTGAGGACGCAGCGGGGGTTTGCTGGGCGAGGGCCGCGTTGCCGGCGGTGAGGAGGCAGACGAGCGATGCGGCGACGAGCGTGCGTTGCATAGGAGAGACCATCCAGGCAGAAGAGAGTAGGACCGCAGTGGGACGCGTCAACACTATCCTGAACGGTTGCGGCAGACAAGAACTTCCGTACCTGAGTTGACATCCCCCTACGGTTGTTTGGGAAGCAGATGGAATTGGAGAAGGTGTGGCAGAGCCCACCCTTTTCGGGCGATACAGCTGCCGGAGAGGATTTTGGCACCCGGGTTTGGCCGGACCCATGGTCTGGGATTTCCGGGTCTGGGGATTCCGGGTCTGGGGATTCCGGGTCTGGGGATTCCGGGTTTGGGGATTCCGGGTTTGGGGATTCCGGGTTTGGGGATTCAGGGTTTGGGGATTTCCGGGGGCGTGAGGGCGCCAGCCTGGATCCACTGTTCGAGGGTGTGGATGTCGGCGTCGGAGAGTTTGGGGCGAGGGCTGGGGGGCATGGGCATGGGGTCCGAGGGTGGGCCTTGGTGGCGGATAAGGCGGACGAGGAGGCTTCGGGCGGGGTCGCCGGGGACGAGGGCCGGGCCGCTGTGACCGCCTTTGAGGAGGCTGGCGCGGGTTTCCATGTTGAGGCCGCCGCGGTGATTCATGCCGCCGTGGCAGCGGAAGCAGTTGGTTTCGAGGATGGGTCGGACGCGGGTGGTGTAGAACTCGGGGGAGGCGGGGTTTTCGTCGGCGTGGACGGGTGGGGACGGACGCGCGGGGAAGAGGGCGGCGACCAGGGTGAGGGCGGCGAAGGCCAGAGGGGCGGATGTGCGCTTGATGGAGCCGGGCCGGCGTGGCCGGATTGTTGCTTGGTGCACTGGACCGATATTCTCTACTGGGCTTTCGTACAGCACTCGGGCCTCGGTGGGTTTCTTGGGGCTTGGACCTGATCTCGAGTATAGAACCCGGTTTTCGGGCGTCTTGAAGGGCGATTGTTGCGGGTTTGGGGAACGGACGGGCAAATCGCCCTCTCAGGTGGTCGCCACCTCCCGGAGCCGCATCCATCTTGAGAGCGACCGCAAGCGGCGCAAGGACAGTGACACAGATATGGGAATTTTTGACACAATCGAATCGATGGCAGGGCAGGCAACGGGCGGCGGCAGCCAGAACGCACAGGTAGCCGGCGGTCTGATGCAGGAACTGCAGCAGCACCCGCAAGGCGCGGGCGGCCTTTTTTCAGCGTTTCAGAACAATGGCATGGGCGGCATGATGCAGCAGTGGGCGGGCGGCCAGACCGGCGGGGCTACCCCCGATCAGATGCAGCAGGGTCTCGGCGGAACCGGCATTATCGAACGGATCTCGCAACGCACCGGTCTGCCTGAAACCGCTGTCCAGATGGGCCTTGCGGCAGCCGTGCCGCTGGTGATCCACCACTTCGTTTCCAACGGCCACATGACCGCAGACGGACAGCCCACCGGCGCACCGCCACCTGATCAGGGCGGCATGCTCCAGTCCGTGCTTGGAAGGCTGATCTAAGTCTTCGGCTATGCATATAGGCCGGGGAGGGTGCGGTTGATTCCGCTTCTGCCCGGCCAGCAACACTAAACTTCAAGGGAGAACCTATGGCCGATCTCGATCAGCTGAAGCAGAAGTACGCCCCCGTGTTGGAACTCTTCACCAAACTAGCTCCGTACGGCGCCAAACTCGATCAGGTCGATCAGGACCCTGACGGCAAGCTGCATCTCAAGGGCGCGGTGCCGAGCACCGTGGTGGCCAACCGCGTCTGGGACAAGATCAAGTCGGTCGACCCCACCTACTCCGACCTCCACCATGAGATCGGCACCACGGGCGGACAGGAACAGCCGTACACGATCAAAAGCGGCGACACCCTTAGCGCTATCTGCCTGCTCTTCTACGGCAACGCCAACAAGTATCCGGAGGTGGCCGAGGCCAATGGAGTGAATGCCAACAGCATTCCTGTGGGCCACACGCTTCAGCTCCCCGTACTTAGCTAGATCGAGCAAATTACCTGTCGCTGTGAAGCGCGCGTATTCGTGCGAAGCCGTTTTCCTGGAAGGAGCTTGTTCCAAACAAGCCTGGAAGGCGAAAGCGTACCTCAGCGGCTGAAGCCGCTGGGCAGACTAAGCGTTTACGGCACGGCTGAAGCCGTGCCCTTAGGCAGAACGGAGTACTTCAAGCAGTTCCGAGCCCTCAAGTCGTGCGAGCAGTACAGCGAAGCAGAGGCGAGCCCACAAAGGCTCGCCTCTTTCTTTGGCCGTCTACTCCGGGATAATTTTTACAAAGATCCCGTCCGGCAGACTTTCAGTGCCGAGGATGCGTACCACACCATCCCGTGTAAACCCTCGGAGCATGGGCGGGACTGCTGCGGCTTTCGGTTCTTTCGGAGTCGGTCGAGAACCTCGCGGCGGCTCCGGATCATAAATCTTCGGCGGAGCCTGGCCTCGGCCGGGATGGGCAATCGCTCGTAGGGGCAAGCTTTCAACGGCCCCCACAGACGAGGGCGCGGCCCCTCGGCGCATCCCGCGATCCATCGCCTCATTCGCGAGCCGGTCCGCGTCCTTGTTCTTGTGTCGCAACGCATGTGCGATTTCAAACCGCCCGAGCCGCGCAATCCGGATCTTCGCCTCCTGCCACAAGGGCTTCAGATCCGGCGAGTTCACCTTGTACTTGCCTTGGATCTGCTTCACCATCAGTTCGGAGTCCGACACGACCCGCAAGGCCGCATGTCCATGATCGAGAGCGTACTGGAGGCTCGCGAGCAGACCGGCGTACTCCGCGTAGTTGTTGGTCCGGAAACCCAGGAACTCGGACAGCTCGGCGAGCACGGCGCCGTCGGCTCCCGTCACCTGCACGCCAAACCCGGCCGGCCCCGGGTTGCCCCGAGCTCCACCGTCGCAATGCGCTGTAATCATCTCTCCGGGTGGCGGGGTCTCCACGAATAAGCTGGCTGTACTTCCTGGCATAGATTCCCAGTCTAAAACCTGCGGAGCCTGCTTTCTACCATCCCAGCACACAGATGCTCACCTTTCCTTAGGATGTCGGTCTACCAGACAGAAACAGAAATTCTGACTCCGGAGTCGGAAGATGAGTGCTGGGTTTGCTGGAACGCTCCCCCCAGGGGAGTTTGCGAAAACATTTGGGACGCGCGGACAGAAGTCCGTCGTCTTTGCAGCCCACGGCGTGGCGTCGACGGTAGAATCGTCGGCAAGCATGGGCAAGCCGACCACCCACACTGGACGCGGAAAGCTCACACCGGCGCAGATGGAGGCGCGCGCGCAGCAGCGAACGGAGGACGACGAGCTGATCCGCGAGGCGCAGAAGGGTCATCGCGAGGCGTTTGACACGCTGGTCCGGCGCTACGACCAGAGCGTCCTCCGTCTTGCTCTGCATATGCTCGGCAACGAACAGGACGCGCAGGACGTTCACCAGGAGGCCTTTATCAAGGCGTATCGTCACCTGGGCAACTTCCGCTTTGAGTGCTCTTTCTACACCTGGCTGTATCGCATCGTTACGAATCTCTGCCTTGACCAGCTCCGTCGGCGCAAGAGCCGTCGTGAAGACCCGGCGACGGTGACCGATGCCGGTGGCGACGAGATGGATCTGCTTTCCAGTGTCCGCGACGAGCGCGCCGCCATGAACCCGGGCCGCGAACTGGATCGAAAGGTGATGGCCCAAGGCATCGCGTCCGCGCTCGAAAAGCTGACGCCCCGCGAACGAACCGTGTTTGAACTGAAGCATTACCAGGGCCTGAAGCTCCGCACGATCGGTGAAATGCTGAGCACCACCGAGGAGACGGCCAAGAATACCCTTTTTCGCGCCACGCGCAAGCTGCGGGCAAATCTGTCGGAGCTCCGCGTCTGATCCGCTGATACACGGGCACAGGGCAGGACATACACAAACGTATCCGCAACACGGGAAGCGGGCATTCGATCCGCGCAAGGCAAGGCAGAAGCAAATCTTTTGAGGCTGGTCTGAGGTTGAGCAATGAAGTGTGAAGTGGCGCAGGAACGTCTGATTTTGCTCTTCTACGGTGAGCTCGAGGACGAGTTTTCGGTCATCCTCGAACGGCATCTGGAAGAGTGCTTCGCCTGTCAGCAAGAGTGGTTGGGGATGGAAAGCCTGACCGGCGATCTCGGCCAGCTTCCCGTCGTAGAACCTTCCCCCAACCTGCTCGCGCAAAGCCGCATGCAGCTCGATGAGGCGCTCGACAATCTTCCGGCTCACGGCGTGCTGACGCGGCTTCGCGCGAACCTGTTCCGCTGGTCGGGCTTCGTCCAGGGAGCTCCCGCTCTTGCCACGCTTCTGCTCGGAGCGGGCTTCCTGGGCGGCGACCTTTCCTTTCGCTACCAGGCGGCGCACACACCCAAGCTTCCGCCGACGATGGTGATGGGAGCGCAGCAGGGCGCGATCGCCAACGTGAGCGGCATCATCCAGACGCCCGACTCCGAGCTCGTGCAGGTGCACTACAACCGCATCATCCCGGAGACGATGGAGGGCTCGCTCGACGATCCGAACATCCGGCAGCTCCTAATGAAGGGAACGACCGCCGGCGCGACCGAAGGCGTGAGAACCAACTCGGTCGCTCTTCTCGCGAACGAGTGCAGCTCGGGACATCGTTGCGAGGCCGGTGAGGACGGTCAGGGCATTCGCAGCGCGCTTCTCGTGAGCCTCCGCTACGATCGCGATCCAGGGGTTCGGCTCAAGGCGCTGGGCGGCCTCAAGCGCTACGTGGATCAGGACCAGAGGGTACGCGATGCGGTCCTTGAGTCGCTGATGCATGACGCAAGCGCCTCTGTCCGCAAGGCAGCCATCGATCTCTTGGAGCCTGTGCAGTCCGACTCGAGTGTGCGGCAGGTGTTGCGCACGGTATCGACGAAGGACGAGAACCCTTACATTCGCAACGCCAGCTACGAGGCCCTGCAGGGCGCGGCAGATATCCAGTAAAGTGCCGGCTTACGAACGTCCTGCTGTGTGGTCCAAGAGCTCAGTAGATAGGATTCGGCGCATGTCGAGAGCGCTACCGACGAAGAGGAAGACAGTGAAGACGGCCAACACAAAGAGCAGCTCCAAGGGGATTTGGAAGAGCAGCTCCAAGGGGATTCGGGCAGCGGCAACAGCAGCTCTTCTGGTGACGAGCGCTTCGGCGCTGACGCCTTTGGCCGCACCAGCTCCGGTGCGCCTTCTGCTGGCCGGTGGAGCGCGTGCAACCCAGGGGTATCTGGGTGTCGACATCCGGGACGTCAACGACGACGAGATCGTGGTGCTCAAGCTGAAGGAGTCGCGTGGAGCGGAGATTACGCGGGTTGATCACGACGGTCCGGCGGGCAAAGCCGGCCTTCGCGAGCGCGACGTCATCCTGCAGATGAATGGGCAGATGATCGAGGGTGAGGAACAGCTGCGGCGGATGTTGCGGGAGACTCCTGCGGGCCGGTCGATCACCCTTTCCCTGAGCCGGGATGGGCAGCAGCAGACCATCAGCATCATGCTGGCGGATCGCGCGGTGGTCGAACGGCAAGCGTGGGAGCAGCACCTGACGGTTCGCGATCCGGGCACGAACGCGGGTCCATTGCCGGGAGCTCCGGAGGCGCGTTCGGGACGCAACGATCCTGGACGCTCCGATCCTGCACGTTCCGATCCTGGACCGCATCCTGGGTTCGGCTTTCTGCGCGGCGGCGACAGCCAGATGCCACGCGCGTTCTCCGGGTCGATGGCGGGTTCAGCGGCGTTGATGAGCGCCTCGGGAAGTGGAGCTATGCTCGAGACTCTGGGGCCGCAGCTGGCGGAGTTCTTCGGCGTCGCGGGCGGAGCGGGTCTGCTGGTGCGCAGCGTCGAGCCCAATAGTCCGGCAGCCGTCGCGGGCATGAAGGCGGGCGATGTTGTGGTGAAGGTGAACCAGATCGCGGTGGCCAACGGCGGCGACTGGGCGCGGCTGATGCATGAGAACAAGGGAAAGGCTGTGAACCTCGTCGTTCTGCGCGACAAGCACGAGCAGACCTTGACCTTGACGCCGGACGGAAAGCGGAGGTCTGCGACGGAGTGGATGGATCTGCGTGGATTGCAGGGGTTGTCGGTCGACATGTTGGCGGACGCGTTGCCGGATCCTGCCGCGATGCTGGCGCAGATGCAGCCGATGCTCGACCGTGCGAAGCTGCCGGACGGAGCCGAGCTCGGGAAGTTGCTGGATGATGCGAAGCAGGCTCAGCTCAGCGATCCGGTCGTTGCCCAGCACATCGAGGACAGTCTCAGGGGTCTCGATGCGGAAGCGATCGGGAAGCAGATGCGAGACGTCCAGCGACAGGTGGAGCAGATGCGCCACGAGTTCGGGGAGTTCGGGCGCTTCGGGTCCGGTCCCGATGCTCGGATGCAATAGGGGTCGGAAGCGATGCGCTTGTGGATTGTCGTCGTGCTGATTCTGGGTGTGTTTCTGCTGCTGCGTCATCGCCGATCGCGGTGAGGTCCGAAACTTCCACTGTGTTTCAATATCTAAAGGGATGATGAAGACAGGGACACAAGGGACCAGGCGCTCTTCCGCCGGCAAAAGGCGCTGGCGAGCGGTGACCCGAAAGCTGCGGGAGTTGGGCTCGATCGGGTCGGCTTTGGCGTCGACCTCGCATCCGTACATGGCGCACATTGTGCCGATGCGTCGATGCAATCTGGCGTGCACGTATTGCAATGAGTTCGACAATGTCTCCGATCCTGTGCCGATCGAGGAGATGGAGCGTCGGATCGACCATCTGGGACGGCTTGGAACGTCGGTGGTTACGATCTCGGGTGGCGAACCTCTGCTGCATCCGGAGCTCGACCGCGTGATCGCTCGCATTCGGAAGACGGGCGCGATTGCGGGCATGATTACGAACGGATATCTGCTGATGCCGGAGCGGATCGATCGGCTGAACCGAGCTGGGCTCGATCACATGCAGATCTCGATCGACAACGTCCTTCCTGACGCTGTGTCGAAGAAGAGCCTGAAGGTCTTGGACGCGAAGCTGAAGATGCTGGCTGAGTTTGCGGACTTTCATGTGAATATCAACTCCGTGGTTGGCGGCGGCATTGTGCATCCGGAGGACGCGTACACGATCTCGGAGCGAGCGCTTGGTCTGGGCTTCTCGACGACGATCGGGATTATTCACGATGGAAGCGGGCAGATGAAGCCGTTGCGACCTGAGGAGCGCGAGGTCTGGGATCGTGTGCGCAAGCTGACGCGGCGAAGCTACTCGCGCTTCAACCATTTTCAGGAGGCGATCGCGAACGGCGAGCCGAACGACTGGCGGTGCCGCGCGGGCGGACGTTACCTGTACATCTGCGAGCAGGGTCTGGTGCACTACTGTTCGCAGCAGCGCGGATATCCGGGCGTTCCTCTGGCCGGGTACATGACGGCGGACGTCGAGCGCGAGTTTCTGACCGAGAAGGGATGTTCGCCGAACTGCACGATCTCGTGCGTTCACCAGGTGAGCTACATCGATCACTGGCGCGCGCCGCAGCGGCCGGAGCAGCCGGGGACGGGTCTGCCGGCGGGCGGTCCCGGGGCCGAAGATCTGGTCCAAATTCGGTAGGTTGGGTTCCGTTTCGGGCCGTTCCGGTGGGTACCCCCACCCCCCCCCGTCGAGGGGGGTTGCCTTGGTACAAACCACGCAGAATCAACGACTTGCGGGGCGTAGGTGTCTGTAAGTGATTGATTCTTTAAGTTGTTACGTCCAAAATAGCCAGAATCAACGACTTAGCTCTATTTTGGGAGATCGTTGGACAACTTCTTTGAATTCTTTGCAATTTTCTTTGCTGTTTGTGGATACGTTTGGAGCGCGTGAGAACGTGTTCGCCGTGACCCCCCGGCTCGCGCGTTTTTCTATCTCTATTTCCATTCTACGAGGTTGGAGGAGTAACTACGCCAGGGTGGTTCGATTTTTGTGCCGAGGAGCAGATTGCTGTTTTCTGGCCAGTTGTCAGTTCTCAGTTGTCAGTTTTTGTGAAACGGCAGACGTGGGTTGGTGCGCGGTTTCTGGCCAGTTGTCAGTTCTCAGTTCTCAGTTTTTGTGGCGGGAGCGGTTCGCGCGTCCCGCGCGAATACCCCACCCTTTCCGACGGTGAGACTGTCGGAGAGGATGGGGCACCCGCATTTGGGTGGGTCAGGCGGCGGCGATGCGGTGGGTGAGGTCGTTTTGTTCGGTTTGGGATTCGGCGCCGATGGTGAAGGCGTCGAGGACGCCGGTGGAGAGGGCGTAGCGGATGGCTTCCTGGGGCTTGTCGCGCATGTCGCCCTGGCCGAGGATCTTCATGCCGACGATGCCTTTGCCGTCGGCGCGCATTTGCTGGAGGACGGCGAGGACGGTGCTGGGGTCGGCGTCCATGTGGGAGCCGATGGGGTTGAGGCGGACGAGGTCGATTTCGACCCAAGGGGAGGCGGCGGCGGCGCGGAGGGCTTCGATGGAGTGGCAGGAGACGCCGTGGGCGCGGATGATGCCTTTGGCTTTAGCCTCGGACAGGACGTCCATGACGGGGCGGAGGCGGGTGGTCCAGTCGGCTTCGGTGACGCAGTGGATGAGGACGATGTCGATGTAGTCGGTCCCGAGTTCGCGGCGGAAGCGGTCGAGGTCGGCGTGGACGCCGGGGGCGTTGCGGGTGTCGGTTTTGGTGAGGACGGTGACCTTGTCGCGGGGGAGCTGTTTGAGGGCTCGGGCGACGTATGGGTGGCTGCCGTAGGAGTCGGCGGCGTCGAAGAAGCGCAGGCCGTTCTGGTGGTAGCCGTTGAGCATGAGGGTGGTGAAGGGGTCGGCGCCGAGGCGGGTCTGATTGGAGCGGCGGCCGCCGCCCATGGTGCCGGTGCCGATAGCGAGGCGGCTGGTGCGGATGCCGGTGCGGCCGAGGACGACGTCGTCGTGGGCGTTGTGTTTGCGGGGGAGCGGGTTGGCTTCGAGGGCGGCGGCGAGGGCGGATTTGCGCGCGATCCAGGCGGCGCTGAGGCCGGTGACGGAACGTCGGAGGAAATCTCTTCTCTGCATGGGGGGTCTCCGGGAGGCGTACCAGGTGGGATGCCTGGGTGTTTGCTGGAGATGCGTCGACGGCTTGTGCGGGGGAGAGGCGGATCGGGCTTTGCCCGATTACCCCACCCTTTCTCCACCCCACCAGCGAAGCTGGCGGGGACCCCGGTTCGCGATAAAACCGCGAGAGGATGGGGCACCCGGTGCGGTGGCAGGGGAAGGCGTTGCGGATGACGGGGGAATGGCGGATGCTTGAGGGTATGACGTCTTGTGGAGCGCGTAGGGTTCGCCGGTTTGGGCTGTTGGTGCTGGGGTTTGGGGTGCTGGTTTCCCCGGGTGAAGGGCGAGTTCCCGGGTTGCCCTTGCCGCAGGCGGCGGCGGCGCAGCAGCAGCGGCCGACGAGCGCGCCGTATTCGGGAGATCTATCGATCTTTGAGTATCCGGACCGGGATCGGAAGCTGCAGATCGATCGGGTGATGGACCTGCTGGGGATCGGGCCGGGAAAGAGTGTGGCGGATGTGGGTGCGGGGTCGGGGTGGTTTACGGTGCGGGCGGCGCGGCGGGTGGGACCGGGGGGGACGGTGTTTGC
Organism: uncultured Acidobacteriaceae bacterium; assembly: GCA_964236945.1. Lineage (GTDB taxonomy): Bacteria > Acidobacteriota > Terriglobia > Terriglobales > Acidobacteriaceae > Edaphobacter. The sequence continues at coordinate 108,532 of CAXSGC010000002.1, forward strand.
GGAGGATATCAATCCGGGGGCGGTTCAGTATATCGACGCGCGGGCGAAGAAGGAGAATCTCGGCAATGTGCGTACGGTGCTGGGGACGACGGACGATGTGAAGCTGCCTGCGGGGAGCGTGGACGCGGTGTTGCTGCTGAAGGTGTACCACGAGATTGCCAGGCCGGTGCGGGTGATGCGGGAGCTGCGGGGGGCGTTGCGGCCGGGGGCGCGGGTGGGGGTGATCGACCGGAATGGGGAGGCGACGGCGCATGCCCTGAACCGCGATGTGCTGGAGCGGGAGATGAGCGAGGCGGGGTACCGGGTGGTGGGGAGGTACGACTTTACCAAGGCGGATGGGCAGGATTATTTCGTGATCTTTGAGGCGAAGTAAGGCGGGGCAGGGAAGCGGCGGTTTTTTGGGGTGAAACGGATGGGGGCTGGGCGGCACTACTCCCGTGTGCGCCGGCCGCTGTGAAAATCGGGGCAGGGGCGGGCAGGTGGAGCCTTTTGGGGTCGCGATGGCGGCCGAGCTCCCGACGTTGGCGCGCTGGGTTTTTCCTGGGCCATTTTTTCCAATTTCACACCTATTGAGGATATTGCCATGCCATCCGCCACGAAGAAGTTATCGAGTCGCACGGTGCAGAGGTTCGGTTGGATTCCGGATATGCCGGATCAACGGGATTTTTTGTATGCGGCTCCCGCACCGTTTCAGACCAACATTCCGGAGTTTGTCGATTTGAGTCCGAAGTGTCCGCCGGTGTACGACCAGGGGCACCTGGGGAGTTGCACGGCGAATGCGATTGCCGGGGCGATCGAGTTCGACCAGCGCAAGCAGAAGCAGACGGAGTTTGTGCCGTCGCGGCTGTTTATCTACTACAACGAGCGGACGATGGAGGGGACGGTGAACACGGACTCCGGCGCGCAGATTCGCGACGGGATCAAGAGCGTGTCGCAGGTGGGCGCGCCGCCGGAGAAGGATTGGGGGTACGACATCGCAAAGTTTACGCAGCAGCCGCCGGTGAAGGCGTTCGACGATGCGAAGCAGCATCTGGTGACGCTGTATCAGCGGCTGATTCAGGAGCTGAACACCTTGAAGGGATGCCTGGCTTCGGGGTTTCCGTTTGTGTTTGGATTTACCTGTTATGAGTCGTTTCAGAGCCAGGCGGTGAGGGAGAGCGGGATTTTGCCGATGCCGCGGTCGGGGGAGAAGGTGGTGGGCGGCCACGCTGTGCTGTGTGTGGGGTACGACGACCGATCGAGGGAGTTTCTGGTGCGCAACTCGTACGGTGACAAGTGGGGCCAGAAGGGGTACTTCAAGATGCCGTATGCGTACCTGACGAGCCAGCGGCTGGCGGCGGATCTGTGGACGATCCGGAGTGTGCAGTAGGGGATTGGGTCAGCCTTTTTGGGCTGGCCCATTTCTGTTTGATTTCTTTTCCCCGGCATTTCCTCAGGGGTTAAAACCCCCTCGGGTACAGGGGCTTTACGGCACGGCTGAAGCCGTGCCCTTAACAAAACTAAGGGCCGATCAGGAGGACCGATCTGAACGAGGACCGATCTTGACGAGGACCGACCTGGCCTTTCCGGGATTTGAGCTTAGCGCTGGGGGGTAGAGGGGCGTCGGAGCTTGGAGTTGGCGGAGGTACTGGGGGACGGGGTTTGGGCGAGGGCGGTTTCGATGGTCTGGTAGAGCTGGGTGGGGTCGGTGACCTGGATCCACTGTTTGGGGGTGACGACGAAGATGGTGGGGGTCTGGGTGAGGCCGATGCGGTCGCCGAGGGCCTGGTCGGCGAGGACTTCGCGGGCGAACTGGCCGGTGGGATCGACGACGAAGGGCATGGCGCGGCCGTGCTGCTGGAAGTAGCGCTGGGTGAAGGCCTGGAGGTCTTCCTTGGAGGCGATGGAGGTCTGGTTGGCGAAGACGGCGCCGCGGTAGTCTTCGGCGGCCTGGGGGGAGATCCTGTCCTGGATGTAGCGGGCGATGATGGCGGCGTCGAGGCTCCAGAGGTGCATGCGGAGGGGGAAGTCGTGGCGGACGATGGGGATTTTGTAGTGGTCGGCGGCGTTGTGGACCAGGGGGAAGGCGCGGGCGCAGGCGGGGCACTCGAGGTCTTCGAACTCGTAGATGGCGACGCGGGCGCCGGCGGGCGGCTTGACCATGGAGGTGTCTTTGAAGGTGGAGCCGGTGCCTGGGGGGACGGAGCTTTGGGCGCGAGAGAGGGTGGGAGCGGCGAGGAGGAGGAGGAGGGCAAAGGCGAGGGTGAGGGGGCGGAGCATACAGGTAGGACGCGGCATGGGCTTGTTTGTATTTTAGGGGATTCTCTGAATAAGAGGCTCCCTCCCTGCAAAGCGTACCTCAGCGGCTAAAGCCGCGCTGCAAACAAAGCGTTTACGGCACGGCTGAAGCCGTGCCCTTAAGCAAACGGGGTATTGCAACCGGCTCCTAGATGTTTGCCTCTCAGGTGTAGTTCCGACCCTAACTGAACCGCAGGTCTCTCCCCTACGCGAACGGTAAAGCTGTTCGCTTCGGTCGAGATGACAGGTTCGCTTCGGTGGAGACGACAGGTTCGCTTCGGTGGAGACGACAGGTTCGCTTCGGTCGAGATGGCAGGTTATAGGTAGGAGAGAACAGCTCTGGAGGGTGCGGGATGTGGGTGTTAAGATGGGAGGCTGAGGCAAAGTTCGTTCTCGCATGGACCCGTCGCACATCCGCAACTTCGCGATTATCGCGCATATCGATCATGGAAAGTCGACGCTTTCGGACCGTCTGCTGGAGCTGACGGGGTCGTTGACGTCGCGTGAGATGCAGGCGCAGGTGCTGGATGCGATGGACCTAGAGCGGGAGCGCGGGATCACGATCAAGGCGCATACGGTGCGCATGATGTACAAGGCCGAGGACGGCGAGACGTATCAGTTGAACCTGATCGACACGCCGGGGCACGTGGATTTTTCGTATGAGGTTTCGCGGTCGCTGGCTTCGTGCGAGGGCGCTTTGCTGGTGGTGGATGCGAGCCAGGGAGTGGAGGCGCAGACGCTGGCGAATGCGTATCTGGCGATCTCGAATGGGCTGGAGATTTTGCCGGTGATCAACAAGATCGACCTGCCGTCGGCGGACGTTGAGCGGACCAAGGCGATGATCGAGAAGTCGGTGGGCTTGCCGGCGGACGATGCGATTGCGGTTTCGGCGAAGACGGGTCTGAATGTGGCGTCGATCCTGGAGGCGGTGGTGACGTTGTTGCCGCCGCCGGCGGGGGATCCGGAGGCGCCGCTGCAGGCGTTGATCTTCGACAGCTGGTTTGATGCGTATCGCGGTGTGATTGTGCTGGCGCGGGTGATCAACGGCAGACTGCGGCAGGGCATGAAGATCAAGGTGATGTCGAATGGGCGGACGTTCGATGTCGACTCGATGGGGGTGATGACGCCGAAGCCGATGGAACTGACGGAGCTCTCGGCGGGCGAGGTGGGGTTCTTTGTGGCGACAATCAAGAACGTCGCGGACACCAAGGTCGGGGACACGATTACGGAGGTGGACCGGCCGTGCGCGGAGGCGTTGCCGGGGTTTGAAGACATCAAGAGCATGGTGTTTGCGGGCTTGTATACGGTCGATTCGCACGAGCATGCGATGTTGCGGGATGCGCTTGAAAAGCTGCGGCTGAACGACAGTTCGTTCAACTTTGAGCCGGAGAGCTCGGTGGCGCTGGGGTTTGGATTTCGCTGCGGATTTCTGGGGCTGCTGCACCTGGAGATTATTCAGGAGCGGCTGGAGCGCGAGTATGACCTCGACCTGATTACGACGGCGCCGGGGGTGCGGTACAAGATCACGCTGACGGATGGGTCGGTGGTGGAGGTGGACAATCCTTCGCGGTGGCCGGACTCGACCGAGATTGAGACGATCGAGGAGCCGGTGATCGTTGCGAAGATCCTGACGAACGAGGAGTACGTCGGCGGGATTTTGAAGCTGGTGGAGGACAAGCGCGGGCGTCAGCAGAACTTCGAGTATGTGTCGGAGACGCGGGTGATGTTGACGTATGAGCTGCCGCTGAATGAGATTGTGCTGGATTTCTACGATCGGCTGAAGTCGGTTTCGCGGGGGTATGCGTCGCTGGACTATGTGCTGGCGGGCAGCTGGGTGTCGCCGATGGTGAAGATGGATATTCTGATCGGCGGCGATCCGGTGGATGCGCTGTCGATTATTGTGCATCGGGACGCGGCGTATGAGCGGGGGAAGCTCTTGGTGTCGAAGATGCGGGAGTTGATTCCGCGGCAGATGTTTGAGGTGGCGATTCAGGCGGCGATCGGGGCGAAGGTGATTGCGCGCGAGACGGTGACGGCGATCCGGAAGAATGTGATTGCGAAGTGCTATGGCGGCGATATTTCGCGCAAACGGAAGCTCTTGGAGAAGCAGAAGGAGGGAAAGAAGCGCATGAAGCGGATCGGCAAGGTGGATATTCCGCAGGAGGCGTTCCTGGCGGTGTTGAAGGTGGGGGAGGATTAGAGCAAATTACCTGTTGCTGTGGAGCGGGGATGTCTGTGCAGAGCCGTTTTCCTCGGGGGACACGGCGTTGATCCATGTAACTCCCTATACACCGACAGGTCATTTGCTCGAGACTGAAGTGCTGCCGGCGTGGAGTTCGGAGTGACTACGGTGCGGGGGTTTTCGGGAGCTCGGATGTAACGGGGGAGACACCTGGGCGGGTGTCGGCCTGTGGAATGGTCGCGCGATGGTTGAGGACGGGGGCGGAGGCACGGAGGCGGCTCGCAGGCGTTCGGGGGCCTTGTGTAAGCGATTGAATTATAGGGGATTAGGCGGGGATGGCAAGCGGCGGCCAGGTTCCTGGGGAGGGTGATTTCGGATGCCTCGGGAGAGAGGTATTGGCGTCGATCCACATGGTTTTCCACAGAAGCTGTGTCCGTGAGCGCCGGGGTTCGGGGCTCTCACGGACGTTTAGAGCAGGCCCTTAGCGCGTGGATGGACGGGGGGTGCCTGAGGGAGTTGTGGGACGCGGGCGGGCTGCGGCCGAGGGGGCTGAGGGCGGCGGGGCGGCGACACCGGAGCTGCGATTGTAGGCCTCGACGACGGCCTGGGTGACGTCGATGGACTGGAGGGCCCACATGACGTTGCTGGACTGGTTGCTGACGTCGAGAAGGAGGGTGAAGCCGTTCTGCTGCACGTAGGACTTCATGGTGGTGTCGAACTTGAGGGCGACCTTGCCGAAGGCTTCCTGGAGATCGGTGTTGTAGGCGGTGGAGGCGTCTTCGGTGTCGCGGCTGAGCTGTTTTTCGCGGGTATCGATGTTGCGGAGGCGGGTGGCGCGATCCTCTTCGGAGAGGGTGGCGGGAGCGCTTTGGAGCTGTTTGCGGAGGGAGTCGACCTCGGTCTGAAGGGTGTCGATCTGGGCTTTCTTGGGCTCGTACTTCTTTTGGACGTCGAGCACGGCGCGCTGACCTTCGTTGGTGGCAAAGACGGCCTGTTGGAAGGCGATGAGAGCGACCTTTGCGGGGACGGCCTGGGGGGCAGCCGCGGGGGTTGTGGCGGGGGCGGTGGGCCGGGCCCCTGTCAGGGGCGCGGTCTGGCTACCTGTTTGGGGGGCTGCGGTCTGGGCGAGGGCAGCGGAGGTGAACAATCCGGCGCCGAGCGCGGAGAGCCTGATAAGAGTGCGATTCATGCGGTGTGGTGTACTCCTCGGTAACTGTTCTGGATGATTGGGCGGTGCTCGTTAGACGGCTGTTGCCGCGATGAAGATCAAGTCGCGGGAAGCAGATTGCTCGACGTGAGCTTCCTTTGGAGCGGGCTGAACCTCACGGGGAGAGACGCGCCCGGTTGTCCTGTCCCTTGCCGCAAGTGGTTGCGGACTCGCGCCGCAGTCTCCAACCAGCAAATTATAGGGTTTTCCGGGAACAGCGGTCAAACAGGGCGCGGGGGTGCGGGGAAGACGGGTGTGGGGGATCGGCTGTTCCGGAATGCCGATCGGCTGTTCCAGAATATGGAGAGTGGGCCGTGGGGTCTTCCATTTCTCGGTGGACTGGAGGGGCGTGATGGCGGCGAACGGTGGATGTCGGGCGTGGATGGGGGGTGGGGATTGTGGGATTTTGGGGGCTTTCGGGAATACGGGAGGCAAGGCGCCATTTTGGTTGGTGGATTGCAGGGGTTGGTGGTGCAAGGACAGGCGTGACGTTCTGGAGTCTGTCTGGCGCCGATCTGGCCAGAGATGCTTCTTTGAAGAGGCACCGGCGGATCGGGAGATTGCAGAATTTCTTGGAGGCCGTGACTGGCCATGAGCGGAGGGGTTGCGGTTTAGCCGTCGACCTCTTCTCGCTCGCGTTTTGGTTTTTGGAAGTATGTGGCGGTGTTTGAAGTGTTTGGGGTTGGGGTTTGAGTCTGGAGTTTGGAGGTCGTGGCCCAAAGGATGTATTTGCCGCGATCTCGGCTCTCATGTATTATCCAATTTGTCTGGACAGTGACTGTAGGTGCGGTTTCCCTACGGATCGCCGGGGCTGATGAGCAGGACTGGGGCGAACTTTGAGGTCTGCGCGAAGCGGTGATCAGGTTGATTTATGCCTTGGCGCTGCGTTGTGTTTTCTGTCCCGGGCCGCAGATTGGCTCCTTGCAGATTTGACGTGACACACACATAGGACGTGCGCTCCTTACAACAGATCGACATCCCCGACAGGCCAACCCGATCCAGATTTTCCCCTTGCTCGCCCTTGTGAGACGACGCCGTAGCGTGGGCTCAATTGGTCGATTTGTATTCCCACTCGTTCGCGAATGGAATTTAGCACTGATTTTTAGGAAGTGGAAGCATGAGTTCAGAACAGAACGGTCCTGACGTGCCCGTGTATGGTGGGGCACCTCCGATCCAGCAAACTTCGTCGAGCGAGGCGGGGTCTTTTAACGGCGGTGCGGAGGTTTCGCATGGCGTGGGTCAGTCGAAGAGCAGCCGGCGGCGACGGCGCAAGCGCAAGAACAAGGGCGTGGACGGAGCACCGGGCGTGCAGGCAGCGTCGGGCGAGGGGCAGGGCGTGATCTCGTCGGTTCAGGCGAGCGCGGAGCCGAGTGTGACGCGGGAGTCGTCTTCTCCGGCGGCTCCGGCGGCGCAGGGCTTTCAGGCCGGGGCGGGGCAGCACCAGAACCGGGACGGCGGCGCGGGCGGAAAGCGGTGGAAGAAGAAGTTTCGCGATCGCGAACGTCCGCCGCGGCGGGAGGAGAACCCTGGAAACACGCAGAGCGCGTCGGGATTTCGGGACTTTCGGGATTCCGGCAGCAACGGGGGCGGGAGCAACGGCGTGGGGGGCAGCGGGTCGGGCGCGAGCAATGGCGCCGCCGTGGTTCGGGATACTGGGACGCACCAGTTCGGGAACCGGGCGGACGGCTTCAAGCGGAGGGGATTGAGCGGGGGTAGCGGCGGGAAGCAGTCGCGCGACCGTGGACCGCGTGGCGGGTTTGTGGGGCCGATGGATCACTCGTACCGTGCGGTGAGTGGGAATTTCGGCGAGGTTTCGCCATCGACGATCGATACGGGGACGGGGTTTAGCCGGCGCGGGGGGTACCATGCCGGCGATGCGCAGCCGATCGACTACTCGCAGGGCCGGGTGGTTCCGGTGGCCGAGGATGCGCCGACGAAGATCTTCTTTTTTATCGAGGATCTCTTTTTCCTGGCGAAGATCCAGGAGACTGCGCGCAAGTTGGGGGTGAAGGTTGCGTTCATCAAGAATGACAAGGAGTCTCTGGCGCAGTTGACGGGCGGCGAGGAAGCGGACCGGCCCGGGTTGATTGTGGTGGACCTGAACAATGCCAATGCGAAGCCGCTGACGTTGATTCCGAAGCTGAAGGCGAAGCTGAAGCGGTCGACTTCGATCGTTGGGTTTCTGAGCCACTTGCAAGGCGATTTGAAGGCGAAGGCGGTGGAGGCTGGGTGCGACACAGTGATGCCGCGATCGGCGTTTTCGCAAAATTTGCCGAACCTTTTGCGGCGGTATGGGATTGAGGAAGAGGAAGAAGCGAACTTCAATCAGTAGGGTTGGTGAGTGGGCGCCGTGAGATGTGCTGGTCCAGGAGCTTGTTGAAAAAACAAGTACGGAAGGCGAAGGTGGTACCTCAGCGGCTAAAGCCGCATTGCGTGGATTGCACTGAGGGTAGGGCTGAAGGTGTGCCCTTAAGCAGGACGGACTATTTTGCTGAGGGTAGGGCTGAAGCGGTGTACTTAAGAGCGATGGACTATTGCTGACGGCAGGGCTGATGCCGTGCCCTTAAGCAAGACGGAGTATTGCTGACGGCAGGGCTGATGCCGTGCCCTTAAGCAAGACGGAGTATTGCTGACGGCAGGGCTGATGCTGTGCCCTAAGCAAGACGGACTTGCTGACGGCAGGGCTGAGCCGTGTCCTTAAGCAAGACGGACTCATTCGTAAGCAAGATGGACTATTGCTGACAAGTACCTAGACGGCTTCGGGCTCCTCGGTGTGCCAGCTTTTGTAGGCGGCGTCAAGGATGCGCATGTTTTGGAGGCCGTCGGCACCGGGGGCGAGGAAGTCGGTTCTGCCGCGGACGGCCTGGGCGAAGCTGTCGAGCATGCGGGTGTAGCTGTCCGCGTTCGAGACGGTGAGGCGATCGACGAGTTCTCCGGAGCGGTGGAGGGAGAGTTCGGTTGGGCGCTCGACGTTGAAGGCGTTTTCGGCGGTGAGGACGCCGTGGGCGCCGGAGACTTCGACCAGGGTGCGGTAGCTTGCGCGGGCGCTGACGGTGACGTTGGCGAAGACGTCGCCGGACATTTTGAGATGGAGGGATGCGAGGGTCTCGACGGCGCTCTGATTTTCTTTGCGGGCGAGGGTGCGGACTTCGAGGACCTCCTCGCCGAGGACGAAGCGGAGGGCGTCGATGCAGTGGACGCCGACGTCGCCGATGGGACCGCCGCAGGCGAGGGAGGGGTCGGCGATCCAGGTGCGGGGGGCCTGGTCGGCGGGGTAGCAGAACTGGGCGAGGGCGAGCTGGGGGGCGCCGATGCTGCCGGCGTGGATCTGGGCGGCGATCCAATCGAGGCTCCGGTTGTAGCGGAAGTTTTGGGCGACGCCGAAGAGGGCGTGGGCCTGTTCGGCGGCGGCGAGCATGGATGCGGCTTCGGGGGCGTTCATGCTGAGGGGCTTTTCGCAGAGGACGGCCTTGCCGTGGCTGAAGGCGAGGAGGGCGTCTTCGCGGTGGAGCGCGTCGGGGGAGGTGATGAAGACGGCGTCGATTTCGGGGGAGGCGCAGAGGGCTTCGCGGGTGGGGAAGGCGAGCGGGATGGTGTGGGCGGCGCAGTCGCGCTGGAGGGCGGCGGTGTCCCGGCGCCATGCGCCTTGGAGGACGGCGTGGTTGCAGCCCTGGAAGGCGGGCACGAGGCGGCGAAGGGCGTGGTGGCCGAAGCCGAGGATCGCGAAGCGGAGGGGAGAGTCTGGCATCGGGGGGCTCCTGAGAGGATTTGGGGGAATTCGGACCGGGAGCGTCTGCGTGCGGGCGTTTGGCCGGTACTGGCACCATACGCTCTCAGCCTGGAGGGGGGGGTGGGTGAGTTGGTGGGTTATTGGTCAGTGGTCAGTTGTCAGTGGTCAGTGGTCAGTTGTCAGCGGGTGGGTTTTGGTCAGTTTTCAGTGGTCAGTTGTGAGTTGTCAGCGGGTGGGGTTTTGGTGAGTTTTCAGTTTTGAGTTTTCAGTTGTCAGCGGGTCTGGCTTGGGTGGTCGGTGGGTTTCGAGGTGATGGATTCGGGCTTGGGGCGGCTCCCTGCTATAAATGAAGTGGGAGGGTGCTGCCGCCGCAGAGCTCTCTGGACCCCGCCTGGAGCCTGAGCGGGGACTTCTCCCGATGCTGTGTCCGACCTTTCGATATCGCCTGTTCAACCCTTTTGCCTGCACCGATCTCGGCTTCCAGACCTTGCGAAGCCGTGCCGTGCACTTAGCCCCAGCGTCGATCGTCCCCGGGTCCACGCGGAGAACCTCATGAAAACTCTCTTCGGAAAGCTCGCCCTTGTCCTCGCCGTTGCCGGCGCGTCTGTCGCTGCTGACGCCCAGCAGACGCAGAATGTCGTTTATGGCCACACAACCGTCACCATGAGCCAGACGTTTCTGGACTCACTGACTCGATCGGGTGCGACCCTGACGGACCTGAACAACGGCAATATGGTCACGTCCAGTGGAAACACGTTCAAGGCGGTAGGCGGCGCCCTGAACACGAGCAGCAAGGCCGGCGAGATCATGCATTCGGGCGGCTACCTGCTTTCAGGTGCAGGGCAGGCCGTGCGGGTGCAGGACTTCGTTATCGACACGACCAACACGTCGCATCCGGTGATCAGCGCCTTGTTTGTAGTGAATGACAGGGTGTATGGCCGGGTGGTGCTGTTCGATCTCCAGGCTACATCGAGCTTTGTGTTTACGGCGATGCCGGGGTCGGGCGTGGCGAATCTGAGCGGCATTTCAGTGACGATCGATGCTGCGGGCGCGAGCGCGTTGAACTCGATCTTTGGCGGACCGGTGACGTCGGCTGGAACGGCGGTGGGCACAGAGACGGAGTTTGTGGTGTTTGCCGCGACGCCGACGGGTTCTGAATAACGTTGTGGCCCCCCTCGATTGAGGGGGGAGAAACAGGATTTGGAGGAGGCTCGGACCAACCGGTTCGGGCCTTCCGCTTTGGACGGGGTTTTGTGAGAGCAGGCTACCCTGTGACACCAAAGTCACGTAAGATGTTGGTTACCACCAGTTTTCCGAATTTCGCAGACGTGCAGGGATATATGGCCACCGGCGTTGCAATCCCAATCGATTCGCTTTCCTTGGAGAGTTCGCCGGCCCGGCGGGGGCTGCAGTTTCACGAGGCTCGGCTGCCGGGGTGCTTTGTGGTGGAGTCTCCGAAGTTTTCGGACCATCGCGGGTCGTTGGTGAAGGCGATCCAGCGATCGGCGTTTGAGGCGCATGGTCTCCGGTCGGACTTTGCCGAGGTGTTTTATACGACTTCGGAGAAGAATGTGTTGCGCGGGATGCACTTTCAAGGGCCGCCGAGCGATCACGCGAAGCTGGTGTACTGCCTGGGGGGGTCGATTTTAGACGTGGCTCTGGACCTGCGCGCCGGGTCGCCGACGTTTGGCGAGCACGAGGTGTATGAGCTCACCAGCGACGCGAATAACGCGATCTATCTGCCGAGCGGGATTGCGCATGGGTTTTATGTGGAGGAGGCGCCGTCGGTGGTGGTGTACCACGTGACGACGGAGCACGATCCGGCGCGGGATGCGGGGGTGCACTGGGATTCGTTTGGGGCGGTGTGGCCGAGCGGGAAGCCGACGGTGTCTGCACGGGACGCCGGGTTTCCGACGTTGGCGGAGTATGAGACGCCATTCCGGTATGTTGCGCCGGTGCGGGTCGGGACCGGTGACGATGGATATGGTCGCGAGGGGTGACGGTAAAGGCCGAGCGCGCTTCAGGTGAGGGCGATGGGATGGGGCGATGCGGGATGCGGTCTTGAGCGGACCTGGGATGGCTGACCTGAAGCTGCCGGGACGGACGCTGCTGGTGGGTGCGAGTGGTCAGGTGGGGGCGCAGTTTCTGCGGGTGCTGGGGGCTGAGGGCACGACGGTGACGAGCCGGGGCGCTGGGGCGGGTGGGAGCTCGGGGTTGGAGCTCGACCTTGGGGAAGTCGGGAGTGTGGCGGAGGCGGAGCAGAGGCTGGCGGAGGTGCGACCGGAGCGGGTGTTTTGCATTGGCGGGATGACCAATGTGGAGCTGTGCGAGGATGCGCCCGACGCGGCATTTCGGACGAATGCGCGGGGGCCGGGGTTTCTTGCGGGATATGCGTGGCGGCGCCGGGTCCCGTTTGTGTATGTGTCGACCGAGTATGTGTTTGATGGGTCGGAGGAGCGGCCGGGGCCGTACGGGGAGGAGGATCGGACGCACGCTCTGAGCGTGTATGGGCGGAGCAAGCTGGAGGGGGAGGAGAGGGTGCTGGAGGCGCATCCGGAGGCGTTGATTTTGCGGACGACGGTGGTGTATGGGCCGGACGCGAAGGGCAAAAACTACCTGTACAGTGTGGTGCGGAATCTGCGGCAGGGGCGCCGGATGAGGGTTCCGGAGGACCAGGTTTCGACGCCGACGTATAACCGCGATTTTGTCGGGGCGACGTGTGCTTTGGTGGCGGCGGGTGCGTGTGGGATCTACCATGTGTGCGGACCGGAGCTGGTGGGGCGGATGGAGTTTGCGCGGGAGATTGCGCGGCTGTTGGGCCTGAATGGGGATTTGCTGGAGGGCGTGCGGACGGCGGAGTTGGGGCAGAGGGCGCCGCGGCCGCTCCGGGCGGGTTTGCTGACGGAGAAGCTGCGGAGGTTGCGGCCGGAGATCCGGATGCGGACGTTGGGGGAGAGCTTGATGGATTGCGCGGCGGAGCTCCAGGTGTTTGCGGGCGAGGTGTGCTGATGGAGATCGCTCGCAGAGCCGGGGAGCAGACGGGGGAGAAGCCGCTGATTTCGCTGGTGGTTCCCGTGTTCAATGAAGAAGACAATGTTGTGTTGTTTTACGAGGCGGTGTGTCGGGTGACCGACGGTTTGTGGGACGAGTACACGTTTGAGTTTGTGTTTACCGACAATCACTCGACGGACCGGACGCCGCAGATTTTGCGGGAGTTGGCGCAGGTGGACCGGAGGGTGCGGGCGTTCCGGTTTTCACGCAACTTCGGGTATCAGCGATCGATTTTGACGGCGTATCTGCGATCCGAGGGAGCGGCGGCGATCCAGCTGGACTGCGACTTGCAGGACCCGCCGGAGCTGATTCCGGTGTTTCTGAGGCATTGGCGGGCGGGCTCGGATGTGGTGTATGGCGTGCGGAAGTCGCGTCTGGAGGCGCGTCGGTGGAGCGTGGCGCGCAAGGTGTTTTATTGGCTGGTGGACTTTCTTTCGGAGGACCCGATTCCGCGGGATGCGGGCGATTTCCGGCTGGTAAGCCGGCGTGTGATCGAGGAGCTGCGGCGGATCGATGAGCCCAGGCCGTACCTGCGAGGGACGATTGCGACGCTTGGATTTCAGCAGACGGGGGTGGACTATCGGCGCGGGGCGCGGGCGGTGGGGGAGTCGAAGTTTTCGTTTTACGACAACATTATGCTGGCGCTGGACGGGATTGTGAATCAGTCGGTGGTGCCGTTGCGGGTGGCGACGTACGTGGGGATGCTGGTGTCGGCGGTGACGGTGGTGGCGATTTTCGGGTATGTGGTTGCGTATTTTACGACGGGGTTTCGGGCGCCGGCCGGGTTTACGACGACGACGGTGCTGATTCTGTTTTCGCTGGGGATCAATGCTTTGCTGCTGGGGATTATCGGCGAGTATCTGGGGCGGATGTATTTGCAGATGAAGCGCCGATCGCTTTCGATTGTGGAGCGGGAGCTGCACCGGGAGTAGGGGCTGGGCCGGGTTTGCGAAATGCGGTCGGAGCGGCAACAATCGACGGTATGAGTGAGACGAAGGTGGCGGTCAGTACGAAGGAGGCTCCGGCGGCGATCGGGCCGTACTCGCAGGCGGTGCGGGTGGGCGATACGTTGTATACGTCGGGGCAGGTGGCGCTCGATCCGGCGACGGGCGCGTTGGTGGAGGGCGGGATTGCCGAGCAGACGGTGCGTGTGCTCGAGAACCTGAAGGCGGTGCTGGCGGCGGCGGGGATGGACCTGGTGCAGGTGGTGAAGACGACGGTTTATCTGAAGAATATGAAGGATTTTGCAGCGATGAACGAGGTGTATGCGCGGTACTTTGCACCGGCGGGGGTGGTTGCTCCGGCGCGGTCGACGGTGGAGGTGGCGGCGCTGCCGAAGGAGGCTCTGGTGGAGATTGAGGTGATTGCGAAGGGGTCGGCTACGGCGTGAGGCGGGGCGGAACGAAGCGAGTGGGGGACCTCCGGCATCTAATTTTGCAGGAGTGAACGATTATGGCAGAGACGTCGACGGCAGCGGCACCGAAGGGGAAGGTCGAGAAGACGGATGCGGAGTGGAGGTCGATTCTGACGCCGGAGCAGTTCCAGGTCTTGCGGCAAAAGGGGACGGAGCGGGCGTGGACGGGGGCGCTGAACAGCAATCACGAGGACGGTGTGTATCACTGCGGGGCGTGCGATGCGCCGCTGTTTACTTCGGATAAGAAGTTCGATTCAGGGTCGGGTTGGCCGAGCTTCTGGCATCCGGTGAGCGCGGACGCGATCGAGGCGCATGAGGATGTTTCGCACGGGATGCGGCGGGTGGAGGTGATGTGCGCGACGTGCGGCGGGCATCTGGGGCATGTGTTTCCGGATGGGCCCAAGCCGAGCGGTCTGCGGTACTGCATCAACAGCGCTTCGCTGGGGTTTCAGAAGGAGTAGAGAAGGGCAGGAAGGGCAGGAAAGAGCAGGAAGGGCAGGAAGGGCAGGAAAGTGAAACCGATAGCGCCAGGTTCTGCGGCCGGCCTCAACCGAGGGCGCAGCATCCCGGCATAAAACAGGAGCCCCGATCCCATCCAAGGTGATCGGGGCTCCTGTTTGTCTTCCTGCTTCCTGCGCTTCCTATCTTTTCTGCCCTACCTGCTTTTCCTGCTTTTCTCTGCCTTTGCTGCTTCTTCCGCCTAGGCGGCTTTGACGATTTTGCCGGCTTTGATGCAGCTGGTGCAGACGCGCATGCGTTTGCCGGCGCCGTTGATGAGGGCTTTGACTTCCTGGAGGTTGACGTTCCAGCGACGGCGGGTGGTGTTGTGGGCGTGCGAGATGTTGTTGCCGAACTGTGGTCCTTTGCCGCAAAGTTCACACTTTTGTGCCATGAGCTGCTCCGATCCTGATGGTGCTTCGGTGTGTCGTGTAGGCTGGCTTGCTTTCAGAGCCCGGGAGAGTTCGCAGGTTGTGAAAGGCAGACAATGAGCGCGGGTGGGCGCTCGCCTCGACTTATTGAGGATAGCACAGGGGGCTGGGCGAAGGTCGTGGTTTGGGCTTCTAGGCGAGGGCGGCGCGGAGGTTTCCGTTGGCTTCGGAGAGGCGGGTTCGTGCTTCGGCGAGGGGGATTTGGAGTTGGGCCATGAGGATGGCGAGTTTGACGTCTCCGGAGGTTTGGAGCAGGGCCTGGGCGGTGGGGCGGTCGCAGCCTGTCGCGGTGATGACGATGCGTAGGGCGCGATCGACGAGTTTGGCGTTGGTGGGCTGGACGTTGACCATGAGGTTTCCGAAGACGGCTCCGGAGCGGATCATGACGGCGGTGGAGAGCATGTTGAGGACGAGTTTGGTGGCGGTGCCGGCTTTGAGGCGGGTGCTGCCGGTGAGGACTTCGGGGCCGGTGAGGGGGGCGATGGCGATGTCGGCGAGCTCGGCCATGGGCGAGCCGGGGGTGCAGGTGAGGGCGATGGTGAGGGCGCCGAGGGATCGGGCGTGCCGGAGGGCGCCGAGGACGAAGGGGGTTCGGCCGCTGGCGGCGATGGCGATGAGGGTGTCTGGGCTGTCTGGTGCTGGGGTGTCTGGGATGGGGGTGTCTGGGGCGTCTGGTGCTGGGGTGTGGGCTGCCCGGGCGTCTGTGGGAGCTTGGGCGGGCTGGCCGAAGCCGGCGGCGTGGAGGTCGTCTGCGCCCTGTTGGGGGGAGTCTTCGGAGCTTTCGCTGGAGATTCGGAGGGCGGTGTCGCCGCCGGCGATGATGGCGTGAAAGAGGTCAGGGGGGACGGAGAAGGTGGGCGGGCACTCGCTGGCGTCGAGGACGCCGAGGCGACCGCTGGTTCCGGCGCCGATGTAGAAGAGGCGGCCGCCGCGGCGGAAGCGATCGGCGATGGCGTCGACGGCGGCGGCGATGTGGGGGAGTTCGGCGCGGACGGCGGCGGCGACGGTGGCGTCTTCATCGTTGATGATCTGGAGCATGTCGAGGGTGGGGAGCCGGTCGATGTGGGCGGATCGGGGGTTGGGGGCCTCGGTGGCGAGGTTGGAGAGGTCGGTGTGGGGGGTCGCGTGGGACATAGGCCTCAAGGGTAGCGCGGATGCGGCGCGAACGTAGAATGGTGAGGAGAGGGACAACGGCTGATGGCGACGGGAGTGGAAGCGGGTCTGGCGGGAAAGATTGAGATGGCGGCGAAGGCGGCCGGGCTCGAGGTGACGCACACGGAGGCGGGGAAGGACTTTCTGGGTGACGCGACGGTGCGGTTCCAGATGGCCCGGGTGGGCGCTCTGGAGCGGACGCAGATGTTGGAGCTGAGTGCGGGGCTCGATCTTGAGGCCGGGCCGGCGCTCGGGGAGGAGCTTGCGCGGTATCTCCGGGAGGCGGCGATGCGGCTGAGGAATCCGCGGCCGGATGGCTATGTTTCGATCAGCGGTCTGCCGCTAGAGTTTCGCAAGTTTGCATGGCCGTTTCACGGGTCGACCTCCGGCGCGGACACGTTTCTTGTGCATGGGGAGGTTTGGCTGGCGGATGGCGAGGGGAGTCCGCTGCATGCCAAAGTTTCGGCGTCGATGACGCAGACGTTCAAGGAGGTGGTGGCGGCGATGGAGCAGCCGTTTGCGGAGGGATTTATCTACAACGCGGTGCGAAAGACGATGGATCAGGGGCAGCTGGAGCTGGTGAAGAGCGGCAATCGGCAGCCGGTGCCGGTGACGACGCGGTACTTCAGCGCGAAGCAGAACAGGTTTATCTTCAACGACACCTCGGAGCGGCAGAGGACGGAGTATCTGGCGGCGAAGGTTTTCTGGATGTCGGGGGTGCTGGGGGGCGGCGAGCCGGTGTGGCTGCTGGACCCGAGGGATGCGCAGTATCTGAACACGACGGTGCTGGAGCTGGGCAAGAGCGTCGAGCAGATGGTGGGGACGGGGCTGGTGAGGTCCGTGGGAGACGGGGAGTTTGGGGCGGCGACCGCGAGCTTGATGGCGGAGCGGGCGAGGTACATGGCGGAGATGGGGGAGGTTTTGCTTTCCTTGAAGCCGTCGTTCAACGAGTCGATGCGGGGCGGGCAGACGAATATGTAACGGGTTGAGTACCGGTACCGGTACCTTTGGTTGGACGGAGGTTGGGCCCAAGTGCAACATCGTTTGTGGGTACCGCGTCCTATTCCCTGAACGCGGGTCTAGGAATGTGAGGTTTACGACAATGAAGAAGACAGCAAAGACAACGAAGAAGACAGCTTTGGCGGCATCGACACTGGCACTTACACTGGCATTGATGGGCGGTTCCGCGGTTGCACATGCGCAGTATGGGCCGCCGCAGGGAGGGCCGCAGCAGGGTGGCTATGGACCTCCGCAGGGTGGCCCGCAGCAGGGTGGCTACGGACAGAATCGGGGCGGGTATGACCAGGGCCGGGGCGGTTGGGACGCGCCTCCGCAGGAGTATCGGGATGTGCAGCGTCAGGGCTTCCACGACGGAATTGAAGGCGCTCGGAAGGACTTTGAAAATCACCGTCGACCGAATGTGAACAACCGCGACGAGTTTCGGCACCCCAATGTTCCGCGGAATCTCCGACACGATTATCGGGACTCGTTTCGACGGGGCTACGACGTTGGGATGCAGCACATCATGGGCGGGGGCGGCGGTGGAAGGGGACCTCGGCCTTACTAGGAGCTTGAGCGAACGCCCGCGCGGGCCTGAGTGACGGGAGACTAGAATGAGCCTGCAGACGTTGATCTGCGGGCTCATTTTTAGATCTGGGCTCATTTTTATTTGCCGGCGAGGACGGTACGGGTTTGAAGAGGGCGATGTTTGGAGCGGTGCCTCTGCTGTGGATGTGTTTGTTTTCGGTGGTGACGATCCGTGCGTGGGGAGGCTGGGCGGTGGTTTGGGCGCAGGCTCCGGGGCCTGGAGCGGGGCCTGGATCTGGGCAGGATGCGGCGGGGTTGTCGGCGCGGCGGACCGAGGCTCCGGTGGCGGGGTTTGTGCGGAAGGATAACGAGACGCTGGCATTTGCGTTGGCGGGATCGGATGGGGGCTCGGGTGGTGCGAGCGCGGGACGCGATCTTTTGCTGCACAACTTCGATTTCAATGGCGATCCGGTGCCGACCGGCAAGCTGCACTTGCGCGAGTTGGGGCCGGGCGTGGTGGAGGTGACGAGCGTCGCCTACACGGTGGGAGAGTGGCAATTTTCCTTGACGGACCGGGCGGATTATTACGGCTTCGGGGAGCGCTTCAACACTTTGAATCACGCGCGGACGACGGTGCGCAACGCTTCCGAGGACAACACGTACGCGAAGGGTGGATCAAGTTACAAGCCGGCGCCGTTCTGGATGAGTACGACCGGATATGGCGTGTGGGTGGACACGACGGCGGACGCGACGTTCGACATGAACGCGACCCGATCGACGGATGTGGTGGTGACGGTTGCGGCGGAGAAGCTGCGGGTGGTGTTGTTTCGGGGGCCGGAGTTTCCGAAGATCCTGGAGCAGTTTACGGGTCTGACCGAGCGGGCGATCGTGCCGCCGTACTGGGCGTTTGCGCCGTGGATGGGGCGCGACTTTTACCGGAATGAGGCGGAGGTGCGGGAGGATGTGGATCGGGGGCGGGAGCTGGGTTTGCCGGCGAGCGTGATCCTGATCGACTCGCCGTGGGAGACGTCCTATAACAGTTACAAATTCAATCCGAAGCAGTTTGCGGATGCGCCGGGGATGGTGAGGCATTTGCATGAGGCGGGATACAAGCTGGTGCTGTGGCATACGCCGTGGATCAACACGCAGTCGGACGCGCCGGGCGAGACGGGATTTGCGGGCAAGATTGCGCTGCATGGGGAGAACTACGATGAGGCGGCGCAGCATGGATATTTTGTGAAGCGGCCGGACGGGACACCGTATGTGGGCCGGTGGTGGAAGGGGATGGGTTCGCTGATCGACTTCACGAATGTGCCGGCCAAGCTGTGGTGGCAGAACCAGGTGCGGCAGGCGATCGGGGCGGGCGCGGATGGCTTCAAGGACGATGATGCGGAGGGAAACTTCCTCGGCGATGTGACGTTTGCGGATGGGACGAGCAAGGAGCTGATGCGGAACCGGTACGCCTTGCTATATCAGAATGCGGTGGAGGAGCTGATTCAGAAAGACCTGAAGGGCAACGGCGTGATGCTGGCGCGGAGCACGACGACGGGGGCGAACGGTCTGGGATTTTTGTGGGCGGGGGATAACGAATCGAGTTTCAGCCGGGAGAACGGGTTGCCGACGGTGGTGACGGCGGGGCTGAACGCGGGGATGAGCGGCATGCCGCTGTGGACGGCGGATCTGGGCGGGTATATCGCGATGCCGGGCGGACCGGATGCTCGGGTGCTGCTGCGATGGACGGAGTTTGCGGCGTTTTCGCCGGTGATGGAGTTGCTGTCGCAGACGAATCTGCCGCCGTGGAAGTGGGACGGGGCTGCGGGCGGGACTGGGACTGGCAACGCGGGGGCTCTCGACGTGTACCGGAAGTATGCGGTGCTGCATATGAGCTTGTTTCCGTACCGGTATGCGGCGGCGCAGGAGGCGGCGCGGACGGGGATGCCGATTTTGCGAGCGTTGCCGCTCTTGTACCAGAATGATGCGAAGGCGCGGGTGGCTCCGGCGGAGTATATGTTCGGTCCGGATTTTCTGGTGGCGCCGGTGGTGGATGAGGGGACGCAGCGGCCGGTGTATCTGCCGCAGGGAAGATGGATCGACCTGTGGACGGGGGTGGAGACGGCGGGGGGGCAGACGTCGGTGGTGGATGCGCCGGTGGAGGTGGTGCCGGTGTATGTGCGGTCCGGGGCGGTGATCCCGAAGATTCCGGAGGATGTGATGACGCTGGCGCCGGTGGAGGAGAGCGGCAAGGGGGGCGTGAAGTCGATGGATAAGCGGAGGGTGTATGAGGTGTTTGGCGGGGCGGACTCGGGCGCGAGGTCGATCACGGACTTTGAGGGACGGAAGATCGAGCGGAAGGGCAACGTGCTGAAGATTTTGGGGGACGCGGCGCGGGTGACGGTACGGCTGCGCTTCAGCAAGGCGGGACGGGTGACGGTAAACGGGGCTTCAATGAATGTTCAGACGAGCGGCGATGCGCGGACGGTCGAATTCGACCACACGGGGACATCGACGGTGAGCTGGGAGTAGGACGCGGCCGGGCTGGTGGTGGAGTTGGGTCTTTGTTCAGTTTTCAGTGGTCAGTTGTGAGTTAACTTGGTTTCTGGCCAGTTTCGGTGGTCAGTTTTGAGTTAACTGAGGGTTTCCGGTCAGTTTTCAGTTGTGAGTTTTCAGTTAACTGGTGCGGGTGGAGGTGGCGGGGGCGTCTGCGCTTTGTTTGCTGCTCATGCGTCGCCAGAGGATGCGCAGGATGGCGATCACGGGGACGGAGATGAGGGCGCCGACGACGCCGGCGATTTCGCCGCCGGCGAGAACGCCGAAGATCTGGGCGAGGGGGGAGATTTCGAGGGATTTGCCCATGATGCGGGGGGAGTTGAAGTAGTCCTGCAGAAGGCGCCAGAGGCCGAGAAAGATGAGGAGAAGGAGGACGTGAGGGTAGCCCGAGAGGATGGCGATGACGATGACCGAGATGGCGGCGACGGCGGGACCGACGACGGGGACGAACTCGAAGAGGCCGGCCAGCGGACCGAGGATAAACGCGTAGGGGACGCGCATGAGGCTGAGCACGACGGTGTAGGCGACGAGGGTGAGTGAGGCGAGGATGAGCTGCGACCGGATGTAGCTGCCGAGCATGACGTTGACGTCGCCGACGATGCCGGCGAGGGTGCGCTTTTCTTCGGGCTCGCGGCCGAGGTCGACGATGCCGCTGGCGATGGTGTTTCCGTCTTTGAGGAAGAAGAGGCTGAGGATGGGGATGAGGATGAGCCACCAGATGTGCTCGACGGGGGCGGCGAGCTTGGCTCCGACGACGCGACCGTAGTTCACGATGTCGCCGCGGTGCGAGACGAAGAACTGTTGGATCTGCTGCTGGCGTTGCTCGGTCCAACCATGGTGGAAGCCGACGCGGGAGACGAGTTGGCCTGAGGCCATCTGATCGACGAGAGAGGGGAGGCTGGCGGCGAGCGAGCGGCCCTCGTCGACGATCTTTGGACCGATGATGAAGCCGAGGGCGACCAGAACGCCGATGAGGAGGAGATAGACGACGGCGATGGCCTTCATGCGGCCGTGCAGGGGTTTCTGGAGGCGAGCGACGAGCGGATCGACGAAGTAGGCGAAGAGGATGGCGAAGAGGAAGAGCGTGAGGGTCTCGCGGGCGCCGTGGAGAAACGCGAGCACGACGAGGAAGATCAGAGCGGTAAAGAAGACGCGAGCGGCGCGTGGGTCCCAGAACTTCGACAGCATCGAATCACCTTGTTTGTTGCGAGGGGTTGAGAGCGGATCTCCTGACCCGGTGGAGCGGATGCGTTAGAGAAGGTCGTTTTCCTTGGGAGGAAACGACGCCGTCCGTCGTCGACTCGGGAGATCTCTTCAGGAGAACCGCTATACAGACTTCGATGCAGAGCCGGCGGCGGGAAGCGTGCCGTGGCGGAAAAGAGAGTAGACGTGGGTGAATTCGGCGCCGAAGTAGAAGATCTGTGCCGAGTAGTAGACCCAGATGACGAGGACGACGAGCGAACCGGCGGCTCCATAGGCTGAGCCTGGGCTGGCTTTGCCGAGGTAGAGGCCGAGCAGGGATTTTCCGACGGTGAAGAGGAGGGCTGTGGAGAGGGCGCCGAGGCGGACGTCGGCCCATTCGACTTTGGTTTCGGGGACGTACTTGAAGATGAGCCCGAAGAGAAGGGCGATGCCCAGGAAGGAGATCAGGAAGTTGGCCGTGGCGAGAACCGGTGCGGGGACGGGGAGATGTTGGGCTGCGAACTTGGAGAGGACGGCGAGAGCGGTACTGACGAGGAGCGAGGCCATGAGGAGGAAGCCGACGCTGAGGACCATGCCGAAGGAGAAGAAGCGTTCGCGGAGGTAGGCGACGACGCCGGAGCTTTGTTTGGGGGTGGCGTCCCAGATGGTGTTGAGGGCGGATCGGAGCTCGCCGAAGACGTAGGAGGCGCCGTAGAGGAGGGTGGCGATGCCGAAGACGGTGGCGAGGATGCCGGAGGAGGCCTTTTCGCTGCCGGCGAGCATGGATTGGACGGCGGCGCGGCCTTCGGGGCCGATGGTGCCTTGCACCTGGTTGAGCAGCTCAGCCTGGGCGGTGGAGCGGTTGAGGAAGAGGGAGACGATGGCGATGACGAAGAGGACGAGCGGAGAGACGGACATGATGGTGTAGAACGCGAGCGATGCGCCGAGGCGGGTGCAGTTGTCGTCGTTCCAGTCTGCGAGACTGCGCTTGAAGAGGTCGGGAAAGGCTTTGAGGTTCATGGGGTGTGTGCTCGACGGGGGCAACCTTGTCAGAGTGTGGGTTGGCCGGATCGGTTGTAAGGCGGGGTTGGATGGACGGGATCACAAGGGTGTGTACGTCGTTTTGCCTCTATGCTAGAGCAAATTACCTGTTGTTATGGAGCGGGAATGTTCGTGCAGAGCCGTTTTCCTCCGGAGAAAACGGCGTTGATCCCTGTGGCTCCCTATACACCGACAGGTAATTTGCTCTAGGTTGACCGTATGCGCGAGATCACGGCCATTGTCGGGGGATCGGTGGGGTCGGACCCGTATGCGGCGAAGACGTGGTCGGGGAGCGCGTCGCGGCTGTTTCGGGCGATGGGGGGGGCAGGGCTGCTGGACCGGGCGGTTGGGTTGGAGCTGCCGCGGGCAGAGAAGGCGTTGCTGCTGGCGAAGAACTTCCGGCGGGACCGGGCGGTGTGGCGGAAGCATTTTTTCTTCGACCCGGCGTATCGGCGGGCTTTGACGCGGGCGGCGGCGAAGATCCCGGTGCGGAGCCCGATGGTGTTTCAGCTGGGGTCGATGTACTCGTTGGCGAAGGCGTTTCCGGGGCGGAAGGCGATCTCGTATCACGATGGGAATCTGCCGGAGATGGTCCGGAGCGGATTTGGGTTGGCGGGCGTTTCGACGCGGAGAATCGACCAGGCGCTGCGCTATGAGGAGGAGGTGTCGAATGAGATGGCGGCGGTGTTTACGATGTCGGAGTATCTGCGGCAGTCGTTTATCCGGGATTTTCGGGTGCCGGCGGAGCGGGTCTTCAACGTGGGTGGGGCGGTGAATCTGGACGAGATCCCGGAGGGCCCGGGGGCGGACAAGGATTATGGTCGGGCGCGCGTTTTGTTTGTTGGGGCGGAGTTCGAGCGCAAGGGTGGGGACGTGCTGCTGCGGGCGTGGGAGCGGGTGCGGGAGGCGTTGCCGGCGGCGGAGTTGCATGTGGCTGGGCCGGCTCGACCGGCGGATCCGGCGCCGGGTGGGGTGGTGTATCACGGATTTTTGCGCAAGGGCGATCCGGGGCAGGGGGCGGAGTTGGAGGCGCTGTTCCGGTCGGCTTCGATGTTTGTGTTGCCGTCGCTGTATGAGCCGTTTGGGATTGCACCGCTGGAAGCTATGCTGTACGGTTTGCCGTGCCTGGTCACGGGGGAGTGGGCGCTGGGCGAGACGGTGACGCCGGGGGTGAACGGGGAGACGGTGCCGAAGGGCGATGCGGAGGAGCTGGGGGAGAAGATGGTGGCGCTGTTGCGGGATCCGGGACGGTTGGCGGAGATGGGGGCGAGGGGGCGGGAGATTGTGCTGGAACGGTATACGTGGGCGGCGGTGGTGGGGCGGATGGCGGGGGTGGTGGAGCGGTTGGGGGAGTAGGTGGGTAGGGATTCTGTTCAGTTAACAGTGGTCAGTTAACAGTGTTCAGTAGCGGTGGTCAGGTGGCGGTGGTCAGGTGATCGTGGTCAGTTAGCGGTGGTCCGGTGGCAGGGGTTCGCTTCGGTGGTTTAGCGGCCGGATTGGGTTTCGCGGATGAAGTTGGCGGCGTAGTCGTGCATGCCGCGGAGGGCGTCTTCGTTGATGTAGACCATGTGTCCGGTGTGGAAG
This sequence comes from uncultured Acidobacteriaceae bacterium, assembly GCA_964236945.1. GTDB lineage: Bacteria > Acidobacteriota > Terriglobia > Terriglobales > Acidobacteriaceae > Edaphobacter. The sequence goes on from CAXSGC010000002.1 coordinate 132,355, forward strand.
AAGTGGAAGGAGATGTTGGATTCGAGGGCGCGGGGGATGGGGAGGTGCTTCATCTCGTACTCGGAGCCGAAGTAGAGGGTGCCGAGGTCGAAGTATCCGCCCATGAGCATGACGCGCATCTTGGGGTTGCGCTTCATGGTGCTGGCGAGGTCGTGCATGACGTTGACGCTCGCGTCGGGGCGGCTGCCGTCGAAGGGGAGACGGTGGCGGAGCTCCCAGTTGAACCCGGGGTCGGTGTAGGCGCTGGGCTTGTAGGTCATCTGTTCGCCGAATTTGAGGTCCTGGCGGACGTAGGTGTTGATGGCGGTGGTGAAGGCGGATCCGATGGCGTTGGTGAAGGGGTCGTAGTCGGTCTCGTGGTTGAGGGGGCGCATGGGGGGGCCCTGGTAGCGGGAGTCGAGGCGGCCGGTGGTGAGGCCTTCGGGGAGTTGGAGTTCGCGGGCGAACTGGGCGCCGGAGACGCGGAGGTCGGCGCGCATCCAGTAATCGGCGGGAATGCCGGTGAAGCCGGTGAGCTTGTCGGCGACGGCGCGTTTGCGGGTTTCGGGGAGGTCGGCGCCGAGGAGGAGGGCGCTGGCGTACTCGCCGAGAGCGTACTCTTCGGCCTGCTTGAGCAAGGGCGCGAGATCGCCGGTTTCGCCGGGACTTTGGCCTGGGATCTTGTGGTGGTACCAGGCGGTGGCGGCGAAGGAGGGGAGACTGGTGATGTAGCCGAGGTCGGTTCCGGGGTTGGCTTCGGGGCCGTCGGCGGTGTTGTCGAAGGAGAGGATCTGGCTGAGCAGCATGACGCCGTTGAGGTCGACGTTCTGGAGGAGGTTGGCGACGACGGCCGAGCGGGTGGTGCCGTAGCTCTCGCCGAAGAGGTACTTGGGCGAGTTCCAGCGGTTGTATTTGGAGAGGAAGCGGCGGATGAAGCGATCAAAGGCGTGCGCGTCCTGATCGGTTCCCCAGAAGGCTTTTTCTTTGTCTTTGCCGAGGATGCGGCTGAAGCCGGTGCCTGGAGCGTCGATGAAGACGAGGTCGCTCGCGTCGAGGAGCGAGTACTGGTTTTCGACGATGCGGTAGGGTGCGGCGGTGTCGTGCTGGGCGTCGGTGGTGACGACGCGTCGGGGGCCGAAGGAGCCCATGTGGAGCCACATGGTGGAGGATCCGGGACCGCCGTTGTAGAGGAAGGTGATGGGTCGGGATGGGTCGGGCTGGGCTCCTGGGGCGGGGGTGCGGAAGTAGGCGGTGTAGAACATGCGGGCGGTGGCGGGCGCGTCTTCGGGCTTGTCCTTGTCGGGGGGCTTGATGCCGGAGTTGGGGAGGAGACGGCCGTCGAAGCCGAGCGAGGCGTCTTCGGTGTCGGTGGCTCCGACGGTGAGGATGCCGGCGACGGCTCGGTAGGAGATGCGCTGGCCGGCGACGGTGACAGCGCCGTCGGTGGTGGAGTCGGCGGGGACGGCGTCGGGGCTCGGATCGGCGGCGGTTTTCTGGGCGGGATCCTTGCTGTCGCGGCTGTCGCCGCTGGCGGAGGCGAGGCTGAGGCCGGTTACGACCAGGCAGAATGCCAGCTTGCACCGTCTATGAGACATCGATCACCCTTGTTCCCCAAACGAGCTTCAGTATAACGAGGTCTGGGAGTGGGGAGCGACGGAGGATGTAGAGCGGTGGCCCGGACGCGCCATCGTGTGGGCCGAGCGGGGTCTGCTACGTTTTTCTTACTATGAAGACCACTGAACACCTTTGCCCAGGCTGCCGAGCGAGGTATCATATCGCCGCGGATCCCGAACACCAACCTCTTCGATGCGCGTTGTGCAACTATCCGATTCGGATGGGACACACGGCGGCGCATCGGCCCCACACGGTGGACTATGCGGAGAGGGAGGGGATGTAGGGGGCGGGAAGGGCAGCGAAGGGCAGCGAAGAGCAGGAAGGGCAGGAAGAGCAGGAAGAGCAGGGGGAGACTGTGAAGGCGCCGGAGAGCGTCGGCGGTCTCTTTTCCTGGGCTCTGGCGTTTGGCTGAAGTCTAGGCCGCACCTGTGCGAGTTACCGATTGCGGTAACTGCTTCTTCTCAGATTTCGTTGGCCCGAGATCGCGATGACCGGGAGTGACGGGTGGAGCGAGTTTGTGGCCGAGACGAATCATGGGCTTTTCCAACAGGTAGTAGCTGAGAAGGGCACAGATGAGCGTGGCGATGTATTTATACGGACGTTGCGCCAGCAGAAGCAGCGGCGGCCACTTCATCCGGACGGGAGTCGCCAGCGCGATGAAGAAGATGACGTGCCAGAGATAGACGCTGTACGAGATGCGTCCTAAAAACCGCATTGGCTTCCATTCCAGAAAGCGGGTCGTCAGGCTTGATGGATGAAAGATTGTGGCAATGATCCAGAGTGAGAAGCCGTAGAAAAGCGCTTTCTGTTCCGTTAACAGAATCGCGTATGACCAGACATGACCGGCGTGGAAATGATGCCGGTGCAGGAGCATCGCAGCCAAGGTGAGCGTAAAGGCAACCCAGGGATACAGCAGACGTACGACGAGGGATTCCACGGAGCTGATCCGCAGCAGAAGAGCGCACATGGAGGCGAAGACGAGGTACTGGATGACCCATTGTGTATCTCGACTCGACGTGTGGACGTTGTACAAGCCATGCGCGGCCCCGAGCCGTTGACCAACGTAGATGGCCGCGAAGATGGCTACGAAGGCAGCGAGGCGGCGACGCCGGACAAAGAAGAGTACGAGCGAAAGCAGGATGTAGAAGTGTTCCTCGACGGCAAGCGTCCAGAAATGCCCCGTAAATGCATTGTTCCCGGAGAAGTCACGGTCGTCCCAGAGGAAGTTGTGGTAGAGGAACAGGGAGCCTAGCCAGTAGTGACGGCTCTCATGAGCGATTCCGAATAGGGTGAGTACGGCGATGACGGCAAGGTAGGCTAAAGCAGCAGGCTGGATGCGGAACAGCCGGCGGATGTAGAAGGATTTTAGGTGAAAGAAACCGAGGGCTGCTTCTTCCTCAAGGATTCGGGTGCAGATAAGAAAGCCGCTGATCGCGAAGAAGAGGTAGACGCCGTAGCCGCCGTAGCCTTTGAACTTGGCGGTACTGTGCCCCCAAAGGCTCCATGGGGAATCGTGCGTCATGAGGACGCCGATGATGGCGAGAGCTCGCCAACCGTCAAGACTGGGTAGGTAGCCGGATTTGCGGGCGGGCCACTGTGGCAGAACTGACTCCGTGATCGGCACTGGGGAGGCTTGGGTCTGCTCGCTTGTATCTACCACGGATGAGGCCGACTGGATCGGCTGGCCTGGAGCCAAAAGCGATGCGCGGGTAGGGGGCACTCTCATTTAAGTATAGGGCAGAGCTCTATTCGATGCGCGGCCGAAAGGCGCTTGCCGGTCGGTCGGTGATGGCGCGGCGGTCCTCGTACGGTGTTGCCAGCGCCCGTTGAGTTCGGCGTCAGAAGCGAGGTTTCTTTCCTACTGTCGGGGTGTGTATACGTCGATCTTTGCGTCGTTGAGAGCTTGCGGATCGGGGGGGGCCGAGGGTTGTTTCGACGTAATCGCGTTCGATGGCTCTGAGAATGGTGGGGGGCACGCGGGCTCGGTCGTTGTGCAGGAAGATAAGGAGGCCGAAGTGGTTGGCTTGCCATGCCTGGAGGATGGCGGGCTCTGCGCCGATGGGAAAGGAGGTTCCGGGATGCCACCAGAGGGGAAGCCCCTTGGGGAGGAGAGGCGATCTCGGGCGTAGAGGAATTCCATGCGCGGGCCGAAGAAGACGTGCGTGGGATGTGTTGCGGCGACGACTTTATCCGAGTCGTCGAGGACGGAGAAGAAGGGGGGAGCAGGCTCTGAAGGTCCGAAGAAGGGGTCGGAACGTTGTTCGAGAGCGAGTCCGCATCGGTCCTCGGCCCACTCGCCGACGGTCTGCATGCGTTCTCGCGTGGCGCCGAAGAACGCTGCTGTGACAAGCAGGGAGTAGAGCGCGTAGGCGAAGGCGCCGCGGAGCCATGGGGCGGGATGGGAGGTGACGGACGCTAAGAGCGCGGCAACGAACAGGAGCGACGGTGCGTCCATGGGGCTGAATTCGGTGTTTGTTCCCAGACCGACGAGTGTGACCAGGCAACCGCCGACGGCGAGGACGTGGAGAGCCGACGCTTTGCCGCGCGAGAGGTGTCTTGCCGTCACCCAAAGGACCCCACACCAGAGCCGGAAACAGTACGAGATAGGACGTCAACCGAAGCATTCCGAGGTATGGATCGCGATGAAAGACGAGGGTCTCGAGGTAGCCCTTTGGAACGAATCTGGAGCTGAGTTGGGAGTACACCTCCGCTTGCCGGAAGAGGGAGGTATGGACGCCGAGCAGGAGGATGGAGGTGAGGACGAGAGCCGTGCCGAGGGCGATGGCGGCCTTTGTTCGGGTGCCTTGCGGAGCAGAAGGGCGAGTGTGCAGAAGGCAAGCGCGGGGAGGCCGGTATTGGGCTTGGCGAGGAGGATGAGAGATTCGGCGAGGCAGAGGTGGGCGAGCAATTCGACGCAGTCGCGCTTTGAGGCGGAACCGATCTCGAGCAGGGCGAAGGTTGCCGCGAAGGCGTAGATGTCTGCGGCTTCGGTCCAGGAAGAGTGCCAGGGATGTCCGATCGCCAGATAGGGCAGCATTTGCAGGATAGCGAAGACCAGGGACAGATGAAGCACCGGAGCTTCGCCGAGACGTCTGCGAAGGAGCAGAAGAATGCGCATGCCAAGCATGGTGAGAGTGAACGAATAGAGGGCAGAGGCCAGGGAGAGGGCGAACCAGCGTACACCGAGGATGCGGAAGGCAAGCGCGACGCCGACGTAGAGGATGGGCGGGAAGGTACAGAGGAAGTCGCGGTTGGGCGCCTGGCCCTGGAGGACGCGCCAGCCACTGTCGATGAGGGGACTGAGGTCGTAGCCGCCGAAGCGATATTGCAGGAAATGCATGGTGAAGATGCAGGCAGAGACGACAAAGAAAGCAATGCCGGCCCAGGCGGACCAGAACAAGCGTTTGGGCATGGGGATGATGCTATCAAGGAGTGATGGCTGAGGCATCGGGCTTGCGGGAGGGGGGGCGCGATGTCGTTGATCGATCGTATACTTTGCGTTTGGGCTTTGATTTTTTGGGGCGGCGGGAGATGGATTGGCCAGGCGTGCGGTGATTATTGGGGCGGGGCCGGCTGGGTTGACGGCGGCCTTGGAGCTTTTGCGACGGACGGATGTGGTGCCGGTGGTGCTGGAGCAGAGCGAGGAGATTGGGGGGATCTCGCGGACGATCCGGTACAAGGGCAACCGGATGGATATCGGGGGGCACCGGTTTTTTTCCAAGAGCGACCGTGTGATGCGGTGGTGGATGGACTTGTTGCCGCCGGAGATGGAGGGGGGCGACGGGGCGGCGGAGATTCGGTATCAGGGAAAGACGCGAGTGGTGGCCTTGCCGGCGCGGCTGCCGGAGGAGCCGGTGCTGCGGGGGGCGGGGCCGATCGCGGTGGAGACGGAGGAGACGGGGCCGGCGGGGGAGGTGGGCTGGGCGGCGGACGGGGCGTTGGATGGGGAGGTGGCGGGGCATACGGAGACGGTGGTGGAGGTGCCGGTGCCGGCCGATCCGGACCTGGTGATGCTGGTTCGGCCGCGCAAGAGCCGGATCTATTACCTGCGGAAATTTTTCGATTATCCGATCTCGCTGGGGGCGCGGACGTTGCGGAATCTGGGGGCGGTGCGGGTGGTGCGGGTGGGGATGAGTTATTTTGCGGCGAAGCTGCGGAAGATCGAGCCGGAGCGGAGTTTGGAGGATTTTCTGATCAACCGGTTTGGGCGGGAGCTTTACCGGACGTTTTTCAAGAGTTATACGGAGAAGGTTTGGGGGACGCCGTGCTCGGAGATTTCGGCGGAGTGGGGGGCGCAGCGGATCAAGGGTTTGAGCCTGACGGTGGCGGTGAAGCATTTTGTGCGGCGGTCGATTTTGCGGCGGGGGCGTGGTGTGCGGGGGCGGCGGGATGTGGCGCAGAAGGGGACGGATACGAGCTTGATTGAGCGGTTTTTGTATCCGAAGTTTGGGCCGGGGCAGATGTGGGAGCACGTGGCGGAGATGGTGCGCGGGGGTGGCGGAGAGATCTGTACGGGATGGCGGGTGGAGGCGGTGGAGACGGACGGTGCGGGGCGCGTGGTGGCGGTTGAGGCGGTGCATGCGGGCGGCGAGCGAGAGCGGTTTGCCGGGGAGTATTTCTTTTCGACGATGCCGATGCGGGAGCTGGTGGCGGCGATAGAGCGGGGCGGGTGCGCGGTGCCGGGGAATGTGCGGGAGGTGGCGGAGGGTTTGCAGTATCGCGACTTTATAACCGTGGGATTGCTGTGCGATCGGCTGAAGGTGCGGGAGGCGGATGGGGGTTTGCTGCGGGATACGTGGATCTATGTGCAGGAGCCGGACGTGCTGCTGGGGCGGCTGCAGATCTTCAACAACTGGAGTCCGCATCTGGTGGCGGACCCGAGCAAGGTGTGGATCGGGCTGGAGTATTTCTGCTACGACACGGACGAGCTTTGGCGGATGGAGGATGAGGCGCTGCAGCGGTTTGCGATCGCGGAGGTGGCGAAGATTGGGATTGTGGAGCCAGGGGCGGTGCTGGATGGGCACGTGGTGCGGGTGCCGAAGACGTATCCGGCGTACTTTGGGACGTATAGCCGATTTGACGAGGTGCGCGCGTGGACGGACGGGTTTGAGAACTTGTTTCTGGTGGGGCGAAACGGGATGCACAAGTACAACAATCAGGATCACAGCATGTTGACGGCGATGACGGTGGTGGACGGGATTGTGGCGGGGCGGGTGGACAAGGCGGCGGTGTGGGGGATCAATACGGAGCAGGAGTATCACGAGGAGAAGCGTTGAGGGCGGGTGGCTGGGTGCGGGAGGTGTGGGTTTGAGGCGACTTTTGCTGCTGCTGGCGGTGGTGTTTGTGGGGGTGCTGGTGGTGTGGCGGGACCGTCTGTACCTGCGCGATCCTCTGGGGAGGGTGGAGCGGGACGGGGTGCGGGTGGAGGGGGCGCGGGTGTTTATCGACTTTTCGAATGACGTGCTGGTGCAGGAGGATGGCGGTCGGCGGATGTTTCTGGTGCGGCATGTGGATCGTCGGGAGGCGGTGCCGGCGGGGCTGAGTTGTGTTCAGGCGATGGCGTGCCTCGCTCCGGCGGACGGGGCGGCGGAGGCGGTTGGGGGTGCGGGGGCGGCGGAGATGAGCGACCGGGAGGTGGTGTTTACGGAGGGTGCGGGCGGTCGGGTGCGGGTGGTGATTCGGTAGGGCGGGCCCGGGATGCCGGATGTCTGCTCGGGGTCTGCTCGGGGTCGAGCAAATAACGCCGTTTTACGGCACGGCTGAAGCCGTGCCCTTAACACGACGCGACTCAATCAACAGAACGCGACTCAATCAACACGACGCGACTCATATCAGAGCTTCTCTAGCGGTCGCGACGGCCTTCACGCGATTCGGAGCGTGGTTCCGCGCGCGGCTCGTTGGGGGAAGCGGGCTATTCCCGAGCCTGGGGCTGGTTCTGGTTGCGATTGTAGGTCTGGGGCTGGTTGGGCGCCTGGGGCTGGTTGGGCGCCTGGGGCTGGCTGGGGTTCTGATTGCGATTGTAGTTCTGGGGCTGGTTCTGGTTGCGATTGTAGGGTTGGGGCTGGTTCTGGTTGCGATTGTAGGGTTGGGGCTGGTTGGGAGCCTGTGGCTGGTTCTGGGGCTGGTTGG
>CAXSGC010000002.1:140176-191041 GCA_964236945.1 uncultured Acidobacteriaceae bacterium
GCCTGTGGCTGGTTCTGGGGCTGGTTGGGGTTCTGGTTGCGATTGTAGGTCTGGGGCTGGTTGGGAGCCTGGGGCTGGTTGCGATTGTAGGTCTGGGGCTGGTTGGGATTCTGGTTGCGGTTCTGGTTGTAGCCGCGATCGTTGTTGCCGTTTTGGGGGTAGCTGGGGTTGGTGTTGCGGTTTGCGTCGGGGTTCTCCGTGTAGGTCTGACGGTTGTTGCCGTCGTTGGGCTGGCCCTGTGCGTTCTGGTTCTGGGCGCCGCGGCTGAAGCCTTGGCGGTCGGTGCGGTTGAGGGGCTGGGCTCCGCGGGCGGGGACGATGTCCGTGCGATCGCCGACGCGGGTCTGGGCGGCGAGAGGCGGTCGGCCGCCGTTGACGTTGGCGAACTGGGCGCGGTTCTGGCTGGCGGAGGTTTGATGCTCCATCTGGTTCTGTGTGGCCGGGACGTGCTGTTCGCGGGTAAAGGCCTGGTCCTGCGAACTGGGGCGTGTGCGGAGGCCGCCGTTGCCGCCGTTGTAGGAGACGCGGTTGTTGCCGAAGTTGTTGTTGACGACGTCTCTGTTGTAGACGTTGGTCACGTTGCGGATGTTGATGTTGTTGACGGCGCGGTTGTAGGCGAAGCGGTTGCCCTGCCAGTAGCCGCCCTGGTAGCCGGAGCCGGTGTATCCGAAGCCGTAGTCGATGCCGCCGTAGAAGCCGACGTGCGGTCCCCAGTAGCCCTGGTGGAAGATATAGGCCGAGCCGCCCCATCCCCAGTAGGCGGGGGTCCAGAGATAGCCGACGGTGGGTGGCTGGACCCAGACGCCGGGGACCCAGAAGTAGCCTTCGTCGCTGTAGGCCCAGTAGCCGGGGGTCCAGATGTAGCCTTCGCCGGGGCAGAGGGGTTGGGTGTAGACGGGGAGCACGGGCGGGGCAATGCCGACGGAGAGGAAGATGCCGGCGAAGGAGGTGAGGGGGGCCAGGCTGAGGGCGCCGAGGGCGAGCAGTTTACGGACTGGCGGGAGAAGACGCATAGCTTTACCTCTGGTGAAGATCGTTCTGCTACCGGACGGCTGGGGGCAGCGCCCCATCGGCGCGGGCACGGTTGCTGCGGCAGCCGGTCATACACACTCATCTAAACACTTATCGTCCCGGGAAGTTCTGTGTCGATGGCACGGTTGGGGGAGTGTGGGTTTTCGTTCCGAGGGGTTGGCTTTTCCCTTGGGTAAGAGGGAGAGGGTTTCTGGTCAGTTAGTTTCTGGCCAGTTATCAGTTATCAGTTTTCGGTTGTCAGGTTTCTTGTCAGTTGTCAGGCAGGGTCAGGGCCGCGAGGGTGGTGAGGAGGCAGGGGAGGGTGCGGGGCATGTGGCGAAGCATAGCATTGAGGTGATTTTCTGGATCGACACTGTGGTCTCGGTAGTACCATCGATTTAGCCGGGCGGTGCTAGATTTACCTAAGGGGGTGCGAGCGTGGAATCTACGACTTTATCCAGCCGCGAGTTCATCCAGGACACGGAGTGGGCGAGAAAAGCTGCTTGCCGAGGGCCGGTGATCATTACGGACGACGGACAGCCGGCGCATGTTCTTCTAAGTATCTCGGAGTACGAGCGGCTCGCGGAAGGCGGCCAGAAGAGCGTTCGCGCAGAGACGAAGCCGTTGCGTGGACGGAGTCTGATCGAGGAATCGACCAGCTCACCGCGCAGCATTGTCGAGATGCTGGCCATGCCTGAGCTGGATGGCTTGCCGGATGATTTCGAGTTCCCGAAAGCGGAGTTTCACTTCAGGATTCCTGATTTCGAGGGCTGAATGTACTTGCTGGATACGAACGTACTTTCCGAGCTAAGGAAAGTGGGCGCGGGAAGGTGCGACCCGCACGTGGCGGAAGTTATGGGAGCCTCTCTGTATCGGAGTTATACCTGTCGGTAGTCACCATCCTTGAGATACAGCAAGGTGTGCTGCAGCTGGAGCGCCGGGATCGACCTCAGGCGAAGGCTCTGCAGCTGTGGCTGGACAGGTTCGTTATGTCCGGGTTCAGAGATCGTTTATTGCCGGTCGATTTGCCAATTGCCTTGCAGTGCGCACATCTCCATGTGCCTGATCGTAAGCCGGACAGAGATGCGCTGATTGCGGCGACGGCGCTGGTGCATGGGATGACGGTGGTGACGCGGAATGTGAAGGACTTCGAGCCGATGGGCGTGGCGGTTTTGAATCCGTGGGGATGACTGGATCGGACTTGATCGGTGGCGGATAACTTTGCGCAGACGGTGAAGGGGCAGGCCGACATCGTAAAGGTGATCGGCGAGTATGTGCGTTTGCGCAAGACGGGGGCGCAGAATTACACGGGGCTGTGTCCGTTTCACAAGGAGAAGACGGGTTCTTTTTCGGTGAACGCGACGCACAACTACTTTTATTGTTTTGGCTGCCATGAGAAGGGGGACGTCTTCACGTTTGTGATGAAGATGGAGAGTCTCAGCTTTCCGGAGGCGGTGCGGGCGGTGGCGGCGAAGTCGGGGATTGCGCTGCCGAAGCGCGAGTGGAGTTCGCCCGAGGAGGCTCGGGAGGCGGGGCTCAGGCGACAGCTGATCGACATCCATGAGGCGGCGACGCAGTATTTTGAGGCGGGCCTGAAGAGCCCGGGGGCGGCGCGGGCGCGGGAGTATCTGACGGGACGCGGCGTAGGGCCGGAGACGTTGGCGAAGTTTCGGATCGGGTATGCGCCGGATGATTTCAACGACATGCGGGAGCGGCTCCGGGCGCATTTTGCCGAGGACGTGATGCGGGCGAGTGGCCTGTTCAGTTGGAAGGAACAGGCGGACGGCGGGGCGGGGCCGATGTATGCGAAGTTTCGCCGGCGGATCACGTTTCCGATCGCGAACGAAGCGGGAAAGACGATCGCGTTTACGGCGCGGGCGATGGAGGATGTGGATGACAGGGGGCGCGGAATTTCGAAGTACATGAACTCGCCCGAGACGACGCTGTACTCGAAGGGACAGGTGCTGTTCAACCTCGACAAGGCAAAGGCGGATGTGCGGACGCATGACTTCGCCTTGCTTGTGGAAGGGCAGATGGACTGCATTTCGGTGTATATGGCGGGGGTGCGGAATGTGATGGCGACCTCGGGGACGGCGTTTACGGAGGCGCAGATCCGGCTTTTGGGGCGGTTTACGAAGAATGTGCTGGTGAACTTCGACGCGGACGACGCGGGGGAGGGGGCGACGGAGAAGTCGATCGCGGCTCTGGTGGAGGAGGGGTTTGCGGTGAAGGTGGTGACGCTTGAGGGTGGCATGGATCCGGACCGGTTTGTGCGCGAGCGCGGGGTGCAGGCGTACATGGCGGAGCTGCGGGGGGCGCGGCGGTACTCGGATTATTTGATTGACCGGGCGCGCCGGGAGTTTGGGGGCCGGACGCCGGAGAGCAAGGTGAAGGCGATGAACTTTTTGCTGCCGCATATTCGCCGGATGCCGAATGCGTTGGAGCGGACGGAGTTTGCGGAGGATGCGGCGCAGAAGCTGGGGGTGGATTCGGCGCTGATGCGTCAGGAGATTCGGCAGGCGGCGGCGGCGCGGGTGGAGAGTGTGCGGACGTTGGCGCACGAGCCGGCGAGCGAGACGGAGCGGATCCTGTTGCGGGCTCTGGTGTTGGGGGAGGGGGATACCGCGCGGCGGATGGCGGCGGGGCGATTGGCGGAGCATCCGGAGTGGGCGGATGGCCTGCCGGCGGCGGGGTTGATGGAGGCTTTGGCGGGGGCTCCGGCGCCGGAGAATCCGCTGGATGTGGCTCCGGACCGGGAGAGCCGGGCGCTGCTGGCGCGGGCTTTGCAGGGTGCGGAGGTTGGGGCGGAGGCGGGGAGGCAGGGCAGTGGCGGGGAGCAGCCGATGGAGGTGCAGGTGGGGAACGCGCTCCACACGCTGGAGCGGCGGTATCTGGAACGGCGGCAGAGGGAGATCCGGATGCTGTTGGCGGAGGCGGACCGGCGCGGCGACGAGACGATGTTGATGCAGCTGACGCGGGAGAAGATGGGGCTGGACCGGGCTTTGCGGGAGCATGACCGGGCGCTGCCGGGCGTGTGACTGGGTGTGTGACTGGGCTTGTGACTGGGCTTGGCCGGAAGTATGACAGGGCACAAATGTAACGGTACTTCCGGTTGCTCGGATGCGGCCAGGGGGCGGACCTGAGCCGTAGAATGGGCAGAGATTGTCGCTCCGGAGAGAGCTGGCCGCCTCCTATGGGAGTTTTTACCCGCATTCTGAAAAATCTCGGAGCGATGTTTACCGGGCGGCTGCTGACGATTGTGCAGCAGGTGATTCTGCCGCCGGTGTTTATCCATCGCTACTCGACGGCGCAGTTTGGCGAGTGGGGCGTGCTTTCGGGGGCGATTGCGGCCCTGGCGGTGCTGAATTTCGGCGTGCAGACGTATATGAATCAGGATCTTGCGGTGCGGTACGGACGCGGCGAGATCGAGGGGTACAAGGTCCGGCAGTCGACGGCGCTGCGGTTGCTGATCGGTGTGATCGTGACGGCGGGGACGCTGGCTCTGGTGTTATTTCTCCTGCCGCTGGACACCATGCTGAAGCTCGACATCGGGCGGCGCACGGCGCAGCTGACGGCGTATCTGCTGGCGTGGCAGGTGCTCCTGAACATCCTGAACAGCTATGTTGCGGGCATCTTTATGGGTGTGCGGCTGGCGCATCGGGGGGCGTACTGGAACAATTTCCAGGCGTTGCTGACGGCGCTTTGCGTTCTCGGCTGCGTGGCTTTGCATCTGCCGTTTCCGGTGCTGGCCGGGGTGCAGGTGCTGACGATGAGTGTGACGATCGGGCTTGTGCTCATCGACATTCGGCGGACGGCACCGGACATTTTTCCGACGCTGCGCTACTGGGACGGCGGCGCGGTGAAGGAGATTTTGAAGCCGAGCGGATACTTTGGGCTGCTGACGGTGTGCACGTTTCTGACGTATCAGGCGCCGTTAATTGTGATTCAGAGGACGCTGGGGCCGGTGGCGGTGGCGGGTTTCATCGTGATGCGGTTGGTGTTTTCGATGTGCCGGCAGATCCTGGCGATGTTTACGCAGTCGATGGGGGCGGAGATTACGGCGCTGTTCGGGCGATCGGACTGGACGGGACTGTCGCGGCTGTACGACTACTCCGAGCGCTTTATTTTTTTCCTGATCCCGGTGGTGAATACGGCGGTTTTGCTCTTGTCGCCGGTGTTGATTACGGTGTGGATGCACAAGCGGGCGGAGCTGTTCAGTCCGTACCCGTATGTGCTTTCGGCGGCGATTTCGATGGTGATCAGCCTGAAGGAGCACAAGTATCAGTTTCAGTTTTCGACGAACACGCACGAGGCGTTGGCGAGGACGATGTTTTTCTCGTACCTCGGGATGGTTGCGGTGTCGGTGGTGACGGTGCATCTGTTTGGCGTGGTTGGGTTTCTGTGGACGTGGCTTTTGACGGAGATCCTGCAGATGATCCGGATTGTGTTGTTGAACAAGCAGCTGTTTCTGGCGTTTGAGCCGCTGGAGTTTACCTATCTGCGGCGTCTGGTTTTGATCTGCGCGGCGGCGCTGTGTGTGGCGTTTGTTGCGCTCAACCGGACGTATGCGCTTCCGCTGCTCCTGCAGGTGGCGGGCAGCGTTGGGGCGGGAGCGATCCTGACGTTGGTGGCGTGGCCGATGTTTGGGGTGGGCGAGGTGGTGCGACGGATGACGGCGCAGTTTTCGCGGAAGTTTGCCTGAGGGCCGGGTTATAACGAATGTTATACTTACCTCCAGGAATTACTGGAGATGGTTTATGGTGACCAGCGTCCGCATTACCGCGATCGGCAACTCACTTGGGATCATTCTTCCGAAAGAAGTCTTGAATCAGTTGCACGTGGGTAAGGGAGATCAGATCTTTTTGACGCAGGCTCCGGATGGTGTGCGGATCACGCCGTACGACGTGACTTTTGCGGAGAAGATGGATGTTCTGGAGCAGGTGATGCGGGAGAATCGCGACGTTCTGAAGCGGCTTGCCGAGTAGGATGGCTCTTCTGGAGCCAATCTGGATCGAGAAGCCGGAGACTTTGGCGGCACATTCTCGGCAGCTTGCGGAGCATGGCGGAAGCGACGGTATTCGGGATGAGACGCTGCTGGAGTCCGCGCTGGCCAAGGCGAAAAACGTCTTCGCGTATGCCGATCGGGTGGATTTGCCTCGGCTTGCCGCGAGCTACGCCTTTGGGATCGCGCACAATCATCCGTTTGTGGACGGCAACAAGCGGACGGCGCTGGTGGTTTCGGAGGGGTTTCTGCGGTTGATCGGCTTGAGGATCGTCTGCAGCAAGGAAGAGAAGTACGACGTTTTTCTCGGCCTTGCCAGTGGCGCCGTCTCGGAGGACCAATTGGCTGAATGGTTTGCGGCACACTGTCAGGCCTGCTGAAGAGTCTGGCAGAGGAGGATATCTGCGGGCGTTCACGGAGAAGTCGAGAGATGATGCATCTTTTCAGCATATGGCCCGTCTATTATGTTGTGGTATCCTATGGTTTGCGTGGGAACTGCGCCCTTGAGAGCCCGATCTTCGATTTTCCGATTTTCAGATCAGGCCGGCCATCGCGGTCTTTGCCGCATTTTCTCCCTGCACCCGACTAATAGAGAATGTCTGTGATTCATTCGCCAGGATACCCCTCTGTGTGCGGCGTTTGAATCCAACCAGAAAATGATCGCAGGAGTGCGTAAAGCCGTGGCTGACGAAACTGACAAGTACGAGGATGAGCTCGACAAGCTGATCGATACGGGCAAGGAGAAGGGATATCTCACCTTCGGTGAGGTCAACGACCTCTTGCCTGGAGACATTACGACGCCGGACGATCTGGACGATCTTCTGACGACCATCAACACCCAGGGCATTGATGTGCTTTCGGGGGAGAGTAAGTTTTCGGGGGACCGGGAGAAGTACGAGCCGGAGGCGGGCGAAGAGTCCGACGACGTGGAGCTCGATCTTTCGCCGGGAACGCTCGAGAAGACGAACGACCCGGTGCGGATGTATCTGCGCGAGATGGGCACGGTTCCGCTGCTGACGCGCGAGGGCGAGGTGGAGATTGCCAAGCGCATTGAGCGCGGGCAGATGCGGGTGATGAAGGCGATCTCGCGGTCGCCGATCGTGATTCGCGAGATTGTTGGGTTGGGCGAGGATCTGAAGCGCGGCGTTCGCAACATCAAGGAGGTTGTGACCTTCGATGAGGAGGAGCTGACCGAGGAGATTCTGGCATCGCGGGTTCGCTCGACGGCGGGCCGGATCGACCTGATCATCAAGCACCAGAAGAAGGTGCAGGGGCTCGAAGAGAAGCTAGAGGGCGCGAACGCTCTGAAGGATGCCAAGGCGAAGACCAAGGAGGTGCGCAAGCACCGCTGGCTGATCGGCCGGGAGCACGTGTACATCAACCGCGTTGTTCGGGAGTTGAAGTACACGAACTCCGAGAAGAAGCGGCTGCTCGACAAGGTGAACAAGACGGTCGACGCGATGCGGACGCTGGAGCGTCAGATCAAGTCGCTCGATGCGAAGTTCGACGCTTCGAAGTCGGAGGAGCTGCGCAAGGAGTATCGCCGGCAGCAGAAGAACTGCCGCACCGATCTGGAGCGTGTGGAGCAGGACGCGGGCATCTCGATTGCCGACCTGAAGCGGACGCAGCGCGAGATGGTGCAGGGCGATATGGATGCCGAGCGGGCCAAGCGCGAGCTGATTGAAGCCAACCTGCGTCTGGTGGTCTCGATCGCCAAGAAATATACCAATCGCGGGCTGCAGTTTCTCGATCTGATTCAGGAGGGCAACATCGGCCTGATGAAGGCGGTGGACAAGTTCGAGTACCGTCGCGGGTACAAGTTTTCGACGTACGCGACGTGGTGGATTCGGCAGGCGATCACGCGGGCGATCGCGGACCAGGCGCGCACGATTCGCATTCCGGTGCACATGATCGAGACGATCAACAAGCTGATCCGGACTTCGCGGCAACTTGTCCAGGAGCTTGGACGCGAGGCGTCGTCGGAAGAGATTGCGCGGCGGATGGATATTCCGGTCGCCAAGGTGCGCAAGGTGCTGAAGATTGCGCAGGAGCCGATCTCGCTGGAGACGCCGATCGGCGAAGAGGAAGACTCGCACCTTGGGGATTTCATCGAGGATCGTATGGCGGTGTCGCCGTCGGACGCGGTGATCTCGGTGAATCTAAAGGAGTATACGTCGCAGGTGTTGCGCACGCTGACGCCGCGCGAGGAGCGTGTGATCAAGATGCGGTTTGGTCTTGAGGACGGCTCCGAGCACACGCTGGAGGAGGTTGGGCAGTCGTTCCAGGTGACGCGCGAGCGGATCCGGCAGATCGAGGCGAAGGCGCTGCGCAAGCTGCGTCATCCGAGCCGCAGCCGCAAGCTGAAGGCGTTTGTGGACGGGGTTCGGGATATTTAGGGCTCCTTTCCAGAAGCAGAGACAAAGAGAGGCCGCCTATGTGAGGCGGCCTTTCTCTTTTGCGAGCGACGAGATTTTGTTCGGGGGTCTGCCAGGGCGGAAAGTATGCGGGCGGAAGTAACTTGGCGCTTGGGGGCGGCATCTACAGCCGTAGCCGAGGGTATACCTTTCGGCGACACCTCTGGGCACTGGATATGGCGCCCGCCTGCTTTGAAAGGATTTATACGATGAGTTCCGCGCCTGGATTTACTCCTGAAATCACTCCTGGAATGACCTCTAGATCGAATACGCTGGGGTGGCCGATGTGGCTCTCTGTGCTTTTGATTGTTGCCGGTTTTCTGGCGATTCTGGCGCCGCTGGTTTCGGGGATTGCGATCACCCTGATGATCGGATGGATTCTGGTGATAGTGGGGGCGTTTCACTTTCTTCTGGCGTGGAAGCGGCACCATGCTTCTTCGATCGTTTGGGAGTCGCTGATCGGTGTTCTGTACCTGATCGCGGGCTTGTACCTGATCTTTCATCCCATCCTCGGCTTGACCTCGCTGACGCTGATTCTGGCGGTGTATCTGTTGTTCAAGGGCGTCTTCGAGATTGTTCATTATTTTCAGTTGCGGTCGCGCGGGTCGGCCACGTGGCTGTTGATCAATGGCGTGATCAACCTGATCTTGGCGGTAATCATCTGGCGTTCGTGGCCGTTCAGCTCGGTGTGGGTGATCGGTTGGTTGATCGGCTTCAGCATTCTGGTGACGGGATTTTCGCGGCTGATGCTGACGATGGGAGCTCGGAGGATGCTGGCAGCGGCCTGAGCCTTTGGGATTGAGAGCCGGCGCAGCGAATCTGAGTTAGTTATTATCACATCCTGCAACTCTTGCGGGTCTGGGAAATCTATCCTTATGGCGAGTTATCTCGAAAGAAGAGGGTGCGATGGCGATTAAGTGGGAGAAGTTGACGGTGAAGTCGCAGGAAGCGGTTGCGGGGGCGCAGCGGCATGCGGCGGAGAGTGGAAATCCGGAGGTGCTTCCGATGCACCTCCTGGCGGCGTTGCTGGAGGATCGCGAAGGCGTAGTTTTGCCGGTGCTGGAGAAGGTCGGCGTGCCGGTGCAGCAGATGCTGGCCGGGGTGAATGGGGCGATTGCGAAGCTCCCCAAAGTGACGGGTGGAGGCGCGCAGCCGGGGCTGAGCAATGCCTTGCAGCGCGTGCTCGAACAGGGCTTCAAGGAAGCCGAGAACTTCAAGGACGACTTTGTTTCGACGGAGCATCTGCTCCTGGCGCTGACCGACGCGAAGAACGATCCGGCTCAGGCGTTGCTGAGCTCGCTTGGAGCGACGCACGACGCTGTGCTGAAGGCGCTGGGCGCGGTTCGCGGGTCGCAGCGGGTGACGGACCAGACCCCGGAGGGCAAGTTCCAGGCGCTCGAGAAGTATGCGAAGGATCTGACGGATCTGGCGCGGCGGGGCAAGCTGGACCCGGTGATTGGGCGCGACGAGGAGATCCGGCGGGTGGTGCAGGTGCTGGCGCGCCGGACCAAGAACAATCCGGTGCTGATCGGCGAGCCGGGGGTGGGAAAGACGGCGATCGTCGAGGGCCTGGCGCGGCGGATTTTTCTGGGCGATGTGCCGGAGATTCTGCGGGACAAGCGGGTGTGTGCGCTGGACCTGGGCGCGATGATTGCGGGGGCGAAGTTTCGCGGGGAGTTTGAGGATCGCCTGAAGGCCGTGTTGAAGGAGATTGAGGAGTCGAACGGCGAGATCATTCTGTTTATCGACGAACTGCACACGCTGGTCGGTGCTGGAGCGGCCGAGGGCGCGATGGACGCGAGCAATATGCTGAAGCCGGCGCTGGCTCGGGGCGGTCTGCGGGCGATCGGTGCGACGACGCTGAACGAGTATCGCAAGTACATCGAGAAGGACACGGCGCTGGAGCGGCGGTTTCAGATTGTGTATGTGGGCGAGCCGAATGTGGAGGACACGGTTGCGATTCTGCGCGGGCTGAAGGAGCGCTACGAGTCGCACCACAAGGTGCGGATCAAGGATGCGGCGATTGTGGCGGCGGCGATGCTCTCGCACAGGTACATTTCGGACCGGTTTTTGCCGGACAAGGCGATCGACCTGGTGGACGAGGCGGCGGCGGCGCTGGCGATTCAGATTGGATCGGTGCCGGTCGAGATCGACGACCTGGAGCGCGCGGCGACGTCGCTCGAGATTGAGCGGGCGGCGCTGGGGCGGGAGACCGACGCGAACTCGAAGGAGCGGCTGGGGGTGGTGGAGCGCGAGCTGGCCGAGGTGAAGGAGAAGGCGGCTGGGTTGCGGGCGCGCTGGCAGCAGGAACGCGGGGCGATCGGCCGGATTGCGGAGTTGAAGGAGCAGTTGGAGGGGCTGCGTTTTCAGGCCGGCGAGGAGACGCGCAAGGGCAATCTCCAGCGAGCGGCCGAGCTGCAGTACGGCGAGATTCCGAAGGCTGAGGCGGAGCTGCGGCAGCTGACGGAGGCGCAGGAGGCGGCGGTGGCGGAGGATGCGGCGGAGGCGAAATCCGGGGCGGCGTCGCGGCCGTCGCGCATGTTGAAGGAGGAGGTGGACGAGGAGGATATCGCGTCGATCGTGTCGAAGTGGACCGGGATTCCGGTGTCGAAGATGTTGGAAGGCGAGATGCAGAAGCTGGTCGCGATGGAGACGCGTCTGCGCGAGCGCGTGGTTGGGCAGGACGAGGCGTTGCTGGCGGTGGCGAATGCGATCCGTCGCAGCCGGGCGGGGCTTTCGGATCCGAAGCGGCCGATCGGCAGCTTTATTTTTCTGGGGCCGACGGGCGTTGGAAAGACGGAGACGGCGCGGGCCCTGGCGGAGTTTCTGTTCGACGACGAGAATGCGATGGTGCGGATCGACATGAGCGAGTACATGGAAAAGCACGCAGTGGCGCGGCTGATCGGCGCGCCACCGGGCTACGTGGGGTATGACGAGGGTGGGCAGTTGACGGAGGCGGTGCGTCGTCGGCCGTACTCTGTGGTGCTGTTCGACGAGATCGAGAAGGCGCATCCGGATGTGTTCAATGTGCTGTTGCAGGTGCTCGACGATGGCCGGCTGACGGACTCGAAAGGGCGCACGGTGGACTTCAAGAATACGGTGCTGATCATGACGTCGAACGTGGGGGCGAGCGCGCTTTCAACGGCGTGGGCGGAGGGCGAGGACGGATTCGCCGAGGCGCGCGAGCGCGTGATGGATTCGTTGCGGGAGCACTTTCGGCCCGAGTTCCTGAACCGCGTGGACGATATTGTGGTGTTTCATCCGCTGGGCGAGGAGCAGCTGACGCACATTGTCGATCTTCGGCTGAAGGATCTGCAGGCGCTGCTGGCGGATCGACGTATCACGATCGAGCTGACGGACGAGGCGCGGAGGGCGATCTTCCACGCCGGGTATGATCGCGCGTATGGGGCGCGGCCGTTGAAGCGGGCGATCCAGCGGCTGGTGCAGGACAAGCTGGCGGTGAAGATCCTGGACGGGTCGGTGCTGCACGGCGATCATGTGCGGATCAAGACGCGCAAGCTGAAGTCGGGCGCGGAGGAGCTGGAGTTTGAGGTGGATCGCACGGGCGAGGCGGCGGCGCGGGAGGCGGAGATGGCGGCGGCGCGGTAGGGGCTGACTTTGGGATGGTTTGGGTTTAGGTCCGGATCAGGAGGGGCGTTCTGTCGAAAGCAGGGCGCCTTTTCTGCTGATTCGGATGATTTTGACTTTGATAGGATTAGGATTACGCGACTCGGCAGATCAGGCACTTGAGATAGCTGGTCTCGGGCAGGCTGAGGATGGCGGGGTGGTCGGGCGCGGCGCCGCGGGTTTCGAGAATCTGGAGGCGGCGTCCGGCGTCGAGCGAGGCGGAGGCCAGCATGGCGGTGAAGTCTTCGAGCGAGACGTGATGCGAGCATGAGCAGGTGACCAGCGTGCCGCCCGGGGCGAGCATTTTGATCGACCGGAGATTGAGCTCTTTGTAGCCGCGCATGGCGCCCTCGACGGCGCGCTTCGATTTGGCGAAGGCGGGGGGGTCGAGCACGACGGTGTTGTAGAGTTCGCCGGCGGCCTCGAAGTCGCGCAGAAGATCGAAGGCATCGGCCTCGATCCAATCGACTTCGGCGTGGAGTTCTTGCGGTATGGCGGTACCGGTCGGGATGGGATCTTCGGTGTTGAGAGCGAGATTTCGGTCGGCGACTTCGAGCGCGGCGCGGCTCGTATCGACGCCGGTGACGCGATGGCAGGTGCGCGCCAGATGGAGCGCAAATCCGCCCTGGTAGGTGCAGATGTCAAGCGCTCGGCCGTGGGCGTGGCGGGCTGCTGCCGCGTAGTTCAGGCGTTGATCGAGAAAGGCACCGGTCTTCTGGCCGGAGCCGGCGTCGTAGTGAAAGCGGAGGCCGTTGAGGGTGAAGACGGTCGTGGTGGGGGCCTCCGTCGGGGCCTCCGCGGGGGCCGGGGTGGCGTAGTCGAGCGCGCGGGAAAAGAGCGGCTCGGCGGGGGCGGGATCGATCTGTTCGAGTTCGCGCATCTTTGGGTCGGTTCGCTCCCAGATGGCTGCGCGCCCGCTCGGGAAGACGGTTGACAGCTCCTCGGCGAGCGCGGCGCGGAGGTCGTTCTGGGCGGTGCCTTGGGTGAGGAGCTGCAGGAGGATGAGGTCGTTGTACTGGTCGGCGACGATGCCGGGGAGGTTGTCGGCTTCGCTGAAGAGGAGGCGGCGCGCGTTGTTTTCGGGGGAGACGGGGGCGAGATCGGAGCGGAGCCTGAGGGCGGCGCGGACACGGGTACGCACGTCGCTGAGGTACTGTCCGCGGCCGGTTCCGGGTTGGTTAGAGACGAGGCGGAGGGCGATCTGCGAGGCCGAGCTGTAGAGGGCGGAGCCGTGCGGGATCCGGCGGCTGTCGACGACGGTGACGAGCGATCCGGGCGCGATTTCACTGTGGTCGATGTGGGCTTTTGCGCCGGCATTGATCGCACATTCGAGTTTTTCGATGTCGGATCGGTAGACCCACAGGTGGCCCGCTCGGAGACGGTCCGCCGCACGTCGCGCGATGGTGGCGACGGCACCGGAGACTTCGGGAGCGGACGGCGGGTCCGGCGTGAGTGTCTCGAGGTGTACGGCATGTGTCACCTCACCATGGTCGCATGGCTGGAGCCGACTCTGGGCTCGGGGGTGGGCGCGTTGCACAAGGTTTACGATGAGGTGGGAGATCTCGGCCTGGACCGCGATCTCTCCCGACTCTCTCGGTCCGTGAGGCTGCTTCCGCCGTTGTGCAAACCGTCGATGTGATCGTTGTGGGCGCTGGAGCGGCCGGTCTGATGTGCGCCATCGAGGCCGGACGACGGGGACGGCGCGTTTTGCTGATGGACCATGCGGATCGCGCGGGGAAGAAGATCCTGATCTCGGGCGGCGGACGGTGCAACTTCACGAATCTGGGCTGCGGCGCCGAGAACTTCCTTTCGGAGAATCCGCACTTTGCGCGATCCGCTCTGGCGCGGTATACCCCGGCCGATTTCGTTGCGATGGTGGAGCAGCATGGGATCGCGTATCACGAGAAGACGCTTGGCCAGCTGTTCTGCGACGGTTCCGCGCAGGCTGTTGTGACGATGTTGGAGCGCGAGTGCACGGAGGCTCGGGTCGAGACGCTGCTTGGCGTGAGGGTGCTTGGGATCGAGCGGAGACAGGGGGACTTTGAGCGATTTACGGTCGAGACTTCGCGCGGGAGCTTCCATTCGGCATCGGTGGTGGTCGCGACGGGAGGACTCTCGATCCCGAAGATGGGCGCGACGGGTTTCGGCTACGAGATCGCGCGGCAGTTTGGGTTGGGGATCGTGCCGCCGCGGCCGGCTCTGGTTCCATTCACGCTCCGCGCCGGGGATCGCGAGCGGTGGAGCGAACTTGCGGGCGTCTCGGTTGCGGTCGCGTGCACCACGGAGGCGCGCGGGCGGGCGCCGACGTTTCGAGAGAAGCTGCTGATCACGCATCGCGGTTTGAGCGGACCGGCGGCCTTGCAGATCTCGTCGTATTGGGAGCCGGGGACTGGCGTGACGGTGGATCTCGCTCCGGGGGTCAGCGTGACGGAGCGTTTCAGGACGGTCGGGGGTGAGCGCAACCGTGCCGAGCTGACACGTGCGTTGAAGGCGGCTCTGCCGGCGCGTTTTGCGGAGCGCTGGACTGAGATTTATGGGCCGCCGAACTGGAAGGATGTTTCGATCGCGGAGTTCGAGAAACGGCTGCACCGGTGGGAGGTCTTTCCGGACGGCACGGAAGGTTTCGAGAAGGCGGAGGTGACCGCGGGTGGGGTCAGTACCGCCGATCTTGTTCCACAGACGATGGAGAGCAGGCGTGTTCGCGGGCTATTTTTTATCGGCGAGGTGGTGGATGTGACGGGCTGGCTGGGTGGCTACAATTTTCAGTGGGCGTGGGCGTCGGGAGCGTGTGCCGGGCGGGTGGCGTAGGTGCTTGTTGAGAGCGGGAGGCGGAAGGCGTACCTCAGCGGCTAAAGCCGCGCGGCAAACGGAGCGTTTACGGCACGGCTGAAGCGTGCCCTTAAGCGAGACGGTGTATTTTCAACAGGCTTACGGAGCGGCTGGGACCTGGTTGTGTCGGCGATTTTTTACATCTAACGGAGCATGAGTTCGCTCACTGCATCCCCGGCGGCGTCGCCTGCTATGTTCTCGTCGGATCGTGTCCGTTTCGGCTTCAAAAATACGTATGCGCGTCTGCCGGAGAGCTTTTACGCGCGGGTAAATCCGACGGCGGTCGCTGCTCCGCGGCTGATCAAGGTGAATGAGCCGTTGGCGCGCAGCCTCGGTCTCGATCCGGACGCTCTGTCCAGCCCGGAGGGTGTCGCGATCCTGGCGGGGAATCGTGTGGCGGAGGGGTCCGAGCCCTTGGCGATCGCCTATGCGGGACACCAGTTCGGCCACTTTGTGCCGCAGCTCGGCGACGGGCGGGCCAACCTCCTGGGCGAGGTGATGGGGGAAGATGGCCACGGATACGACATCCAGCTGAAGGGATCGGGGCGGACTCCCTTCTCGCGTGGGGGCGATGGACGAGCCACGCTGGGTCCGGTGCTGCGCGAGTACCTTGTGAGCGAGGCGATGGCAGCGCTGGGCGTGCCGACGACGCGAGCTTTGGCCGCCGTAGCGACGGGAGAACGGGTGTTCCGCGAGACGATCCTGCCGGGCGCGGTGTTGACCCGGGTCGCGAGGAGCCATCTGCGCGTGGGCAGCTTTCAGTACTTCGCTGCCCGGGGTGACGTGGAAGGGACGCGCAGGCTGGCGGATTATGCCATCGCGCGTCACTATTGGGAGATCGAACAAGGCGGGGCGCCGGAGATCCGGGAAGGCGGGGCCAGCCGGACGCAGCGGCCGTACCGAGCTCTGCTGGACGGCGTGATCGTGCGGCAGGCGCGCCTGGTCGCTCAATGGATGCACCTTGGATTTATCCACGGCGTGATGAACACCGACAACACATCCATCTCGGGCGAGACGATCGACTACGGTCCTTGCGCTTTTATGGAGGCGTACGATCCGGCCAAGGTGTTCAGCTCGATCGACCGCCATGGACGGTATGCGTATCAGAATCAGCCTCGCATTGCCTTGTGGAATATGACTCGTCTGGCGGAGGCGTTGTTGCCGGTTTTGAAGGAGGAGGAAGCGGGCAGCGAAGAGGCGGCTCTTCTTTCGGCCGAGGAGGCGCTGGCGGCGTTTGAACCGGAGTTTCGGGCGGCGCACAGTGCCGGTTTTTGCCGAAAACTCGGGCTTTCCGCGGAGCGAGCGGGCGATGCGGCGATGGCGGAGGACCTCCTGGAGCGCATGGTGGCGAACCGTGCGGACTTCACCCTGACCTTTCGTCGCTTGTGCGATGCGGCCGAGGGCTCGGAGGGGGATGCGGGGGTGCGCGCTTGCTTTGCCGACCCCGGAGCGTATGACAGCTGGGCTGCCGCGTGGCGCCGACGTCTGGCCGAAGATCCGATCTCGGCGGAGGCGCGCGCGTCTGCGATGCGGCGGGCGAATCCGGCGTTTCTTCCGCGCAATCACATGGTGGAGGCGGCTCTAAATGCAGCGATCACAGAGCAGGAGTTTAGGCCGTTTGAAGATCTGCTGGACGTTGTGTCCCGGCCTTACGACGACCGGCCGGAGCTGGCGCGGTACACGATTCCGGCGCGGCCTGAGGAGTGTGTCGCAGCGACGTTTTGCGGTACGTAGAGGAGCGGGCGGGGCACCGAGAGGTAATTTGCTCTGATTTCTTGGCTCCATTGCCGGCCAAGCGTACCTCAGCGGCTAAAGCCGCATTGCATCCATCGCGCTTAAGGGCACGGCTGAAGCCGTGCCCTTAAGCAAGACGTGACTTAATCGGAGCTTTTAGATAAGACGTGACTTAAATCAGACGTTTCTTGGAGCGGATCTCTACTGGGGCCAGCGTTTGAAGACGAGGGAGCCGTTGGTGCCGCCGAAGCCGAAGGAGTTCGAGAGGGCGTAGTTGATCTCGCAGCGCTGCGGTGTGTTGGGGACGTAGTTCAGGCGGCAGCTGGGGTCGAGTTCGACGATGTTGGTGGTGGGCGGGGCGATGCCGTTCTGCATGGCGAGGATGGTGATGCCGGCCTCGAGGCCGCCGGCGCCGCCGAGCAGGTGGCCGGTCATGGATTTGGTGGAGGAGACGAGGAGGGTGTGATTGAGGGCGCGCTCGCCGAAGACGTTTTCGATGGCTTTGGATTCGAGGGCGTCGCCGAGCGGGGTGGAGGTGGCGTGGGCGTTGACGTAGTCGATCTGGTCGGGCATCACGCCGGCGACTTTGAGGGCCGCGGTCATGGCGCGGTAGCAGCCTTCGCCTTCGGGGGCCATGCCGGTCATGTGGAAGGCGTCGGCGGACATGCCGTAGCCGATGACTTCCGCCAGGATTTTAGCGCCGCGGGCCTCGGCGAAGCTGAGCTCTTCCAGGATGAGGATGCCGGCGCCTTCGCCGACGACAAAGCCGTCGCGGTCCTTGTCCCAGGGTCGGCAGGCGTGTTCGGGGTCGTCGTTGCGGGTGGAGAGGGCCTTCATGGCGGCGAAACCGCCGACGCCCATGGGGGTGATGGCGGCTTCGGTGCCGCCGGCGATCATGGCATCGGCGTCGCCGCGCTGGATGATGCGGAAGGCGTCGCCGATGGAGTGCGCGGAGGAGGTACAGGCGGTGGCGGTGGCCTCGTTGGGACCTTTGGCGTTGTAGCGGATGGAGACGTGGCCGGCGGCGAGGTTGACGATGGAGCCGGGGATGAAGAAGGGGGAGATTTTGCGTGGGCCGCCGGCGAGCATGGCGGAGTGCTCGCGCTCGATGACGTCGAAGCCGCCGATGCCGGAGCCGATGTGGACGCCGAAGCGATCGGCGATCTCGGGGGTGACCTGGAGGCCGGAGTGGCGCATGGCTTCGTCGGCGGCGGCGATGGCGAAGTGGATGAAGCGGCCCATTTTGCGGGCTTCTTTTTTATCGATAAAGGCGAGGGGGTCGAAGTCCTTGACCTCGGCGGCGAAGCGGACGGAGTGTCCGGTGAGGTCGAAGGCCTTGATGGGCGCCATGCCGCTTTTGCCGGCGAGCAGACCTTTCCAGACTTCGGGGGCGGTCTTGCCGACGCCGCAGAGCAGGCCGATGCCAGTGACGACGACGCGCCTCCGCTCCGCTTGAATCTCTCCGGACATCTCTTTTACTTTCCTGCCTTCTGGCTTTTTTCGATGTAGTCGACGGCGTCTTTCACGGTTTTGATTTTTTCGGCGTCTTCGTCGGGGATCTGGATGTCGAAGGCTTCTTCGAATTGCATGACAAGTTCGACGACGTCGAGGGAATCGGCACCGAGGTCCTCCTGGAAGCTTGCGCCGGGGGTTACTTCGGCTTCATCGACCTGAAGCTGCTCGACGATGATTTGTTTCACTTTCTCGTCTACTGCTGCCATTGTGTGGATCTCCTGATGTTCTGTCTTGATGGAATTTGGATGCGAGGACGGTTGAGGAGATTGATGATTCACTCTATGTCCGCACACTTTCGTGGCACCACGACACTGTAGCGCCACTACAGAGTGTAAAGCACAGGCGCACCTGGATGTGTCAAGCGGGCCAGATAGGGCGGAGGCTGAAGGATCTGTGCTCGACGACGGCCGCGCTGGGGAGGAGAAGGGTGAGGACGGGGGCGGTGGGGCTGCGGCTGTAGAAGCGTTCCGTGTGGCAGAAGCGGCCGTCGAGGAAGAGTTCGGCGACCGAGTTGTCGAAGAAGACCTGGAGGAGGGCTTCGGCCTGGAGAGGAGATGGCGGACGGACGATGGAGTTGGGGGTGTTTGCGGGGCGGGGGCCTGGGGCTTCGGTGGCTTGGATGGCGAAGAGGGGGCCCTGGGCGTCGGAGAGGAGGAAGGGCGGGGCGGCTTCGCCGGTGTGGGTGGGGCGGAGGGTTGCGGTGAACTCCTGGACTGGACCGCCAGTGCTTACGCGTCCGCCGGCGGCTGTGGATCTGCGGAGGGAGCGGAGGGCGGGGAGGGGCGCCATGCGGAGGTCGTTGCCATCGAGGGTGAGGACGCGGGGGAGGGAGATCATGCCGGCCCAGCCGGCGGCGGCGTACTCGGCTTGGGGGCGGGTCTCGTTGATCCAGCCCCAGAGGATGCGGTTGCCGTGGGCGTCGAGTTGGGTTTTGGGGGCGTAGAAGGAGCGGCCGAGGTCGAGTTCGCCGGATCTCTGCGGGTGGAAGGTGAGGGTGGCGGGGTCGAGTTCGCCGACCTGCCAGAGGGGGCGGCCCTGAGTGGAGTAGATGAGGACGTGTTTGGCGCCGAGCTGGAAGAAGTCGGGGCACTCCCACATTTCGCCGCTGTCGACGGGGTTGGGGGCGAAGGTGGGGGATGGAGGAACCCAGGCGGTGTCCTGGGCGAGGGGGTGGAGGTACTCCCAGCGGGTGAGGTCGTCGGGGTTGAGGGCGCGGTAGAGCAGGACCATGCCGCCCTGGCCGCGGACGCCCGAGCCGACGATGAGGTACTGGGCGCCGGCGTGGGTGAAGGGGGAGGGGTCGCGAAATCCGGTGACAGAGAGGCCGGGCGGGGGAGCGGGGATGACGGGATTGGGGCGTTTGGTCCAGGTCCGGAGCCCGCGGTCGGCGGGGGTGGCGAGGAGTTGGGTTTCGCGCAAGATGCTGTGGCCGTCGGCGAGGGTGGGGTGCTGGTCCGGCGCGACGCTTTGGACGCCGGTGTAGATGACGGCGGGGCGTCCGTTGTGGAGGAGGGCGCTGCCGGTGAAGCAGCCGGCGGAGTCGGGGCCGCTGGGGGTGGGGCTGAGGGCGACGGGAAGGCGTTGCCAGTGGACCATGTCGGGCGAGACGGCGTGGGCCCAGTGCATGTCGCCCCAGACGGCGGCGCCGGGGTTGTACTGGTAGAACATGTGGTATTGGCCGCGCCAGAGGAGCGGGGCGCAGGGGTCGTTGATCCAGTTGCGGGCGGGAAGGAGGTGGAAGCGGGGGCGGAGGGGGTCGTGGAGGGGAGCATCGGGGGTGGTTGGGGGTTGGGCGGGGGCGGCGGAGCGAAGTGCGGGAGAGGCGACGGCGGCGGCCTTGGCCAGGGTTTTGAGCAGGTGGCGGCGTGTGGGCATGGGCTAAGCCTCTTCCTCGACGGTATTCGGGACGCTGCGGCCGAATACGTATCCCTCACGGTTGCGGATGTTCCCGGTCAAGAGGACCTTATCGCTGTGCGTCCGGTTCCGCAAACGTTCATCTGAAAGTTTTCTCGTCCCTCGTGATTCTGCCCACGGAACTCACGGGAAAGTGACTGCTGAAGTAGAGCGCTTCTGAATCCGCGACACGGCCTAGCAGCTCACGGCGTGATCTTCTCGCGGCTTCTGGAAATTGGGAAACGTTGGCCGCCAACGGTCTCCTTCCTGAACCGTGTTCCAGCCCACATGATCGGCGTGGATGTGGGTCAGAAGGATGCAATCGACCTGGTCGGGCTGAACGCCTACCTCTTGCAGACGTTCTAGATAGGGTCCGTTCAGGTGATCGAGAACCTTTAAGTGGTTCTCAGGTGTCAGTTTCAATCCTGGTTAGCTGCGGCGGCGAGCAGGGGGGCGACGCCGGCGTGGGCTTCGTCGAAGGAGAGCAGGGTTCCGGTGGGGGTGTCGGTTTCGCCGACCTCGCGGAGGGTGCGGTTGATGGCTCGGGTGCGGACGCCGACGTCGCCGATGGTCTTGTGGATCTTGTTGACGTCGCCTTCCATTTTGTCCATGAGCAGTTCGAATTTGCCGAACTCGGTTTTGGCGGATTTGAGGACGTTCCAGACTTCGCCGCCTTTTTTCTGGAGGGCGAGCATGTGGAAGCCCATCTGGAAGGAGGTGAGGATGGCGGCGAGGGTGTTGGGGCCGGCGATGGTGACCTTGCATTTGGACTGGAGCTCGGCCTGGAGGGTGTCGCGGCGCATGACCTCGGCGTAGAGGCCTTCGGTGGGGAGGAACATGATGGCGTAGGGCGTGGTGACGGGCTCGTTGATGTACTTTTCGCAGATGCGTTTGCCTTCGGTGCGGATGGCGGCCTCGAAGGATTTGCCGGCGGCGAGGATGTCTTCGCCGCGGTTGGAGGTGTAGGCGGCTTCGAGGCGTTCCCAGTCTTCGCGGGGGAACTTGGCGTCGATGGGGAGGAGGACTTCGCCGGTGTGTCCGGGGAAGCGGACGGCGAACTCGACGCACTCCTGGGTGTTGCGTTTGACGCGGGCGTTTTTCACGAACTGCGAGGGCGCGAGCATCTGGGCGAGGAGCATGCCGAGCTGCACTTCGGCGAAGCCGCCGCGGGATTTGACGTTGGTGAAGATGCGGGAAAGGTCGTCGACGCCTTCGGACAGTTTGGACATTTCGCCGAGTCCGGCGTGGACGCGTTCGAGCTGTCCGGTGACCTGGCCGAAGGACTCGGTGAGGCGGGTGTGGAGGGTGCTGTGGAGTTTTTCGTCGACGGTGAGGCGCATTTCCTCGAGCTTGGCGGTGTTGTCCCGGTTGAGGGTGAGGAGGCGATCTTCAACGGCGGAGCGGAGTTTTTCGTGGTGGGCGGTCTGGTCGGAGGCGAGGCCGGCGAGGCGCTGGTGGAGGATCTCGCGGGCGGTGGTCTGTTCGCGGTTGGTTTCGCCGATGAAGTGCGCCAGGCGGTGATTGATGGCGTCGAGGTCCTGCTTGACGGCCTGGCGGAGGGTTTCGGCGGCTGCGCCGGTTTCGGCGCGATGGTTGGAGAGACCGTCGGTGGAGTGGGTGCGGAAGTCGGCGAGGCCGATGTGGAGCGTGCTTCCGAGGTGGGTGACGATCCGGGTGATCTCTTCACGGAGATCGCGGGCGGCCTGCAGGCCTTGTTCGCGGTGGAGCTGGGCGTCGGCGGCGGCGTCGCGGCGGTGGGTGCCGAGGTCGGTCTGGAGGGCGGCGACGGTTTGGCGGAGGGACTGGTCGAGCGCGGCGAAGCGGGCGTCGGTGGCGGCTTCGATGCGGGTGAGTTGGGTAGGCAGGGCGCCGGCTAGATCGAGGAGGCGCGGGTCGGTGGCCTGGGTTGAGTGTCTGGAGGAGCGAAGGAGGGTGAGAAGGAGGGCGATGAGGGTGAGGGCCGAGAGCGCGAGGAGGGCGAGGAGCATTCGTATTTCCTTCGCCTGAGGATAGCACCCGGCGCGGAGGATCGAAGGGTGATTTTGGGGCGTGGTTCCCCCGGTGGTACTCAAATGATTGCGGGTGTTGCGGGGGAGGGAGGCTTGCTGCCGGGTTCGCTCACAGGGCTGGCGGCGTGTTCTACTTCTGTCACCTTCTATGACGAGCCTGTCCAGCCTGTCGAGGCCCTCCAGCGTGTCTTCGCTTCACGTGTCGGAGCTTGCGCCGGACGCGATTCAGTCGGAGATCCGGGCGATGAGCGTGCTTGCGGACGAGGCGGGCGGGATCAATCTGGCGCAGGGGATCTGCGATACGGCGGTGCCGGCGGTGGTGGCCGAGGGCGCGGCGCGGGCGATCCGGGACGGGCACAATATCTACACCCGGCTGGATGGGATCGTGCGGCTGCGAAAGGCGATTGCGGCCAAGGTGGAGGCGTCGCTGGGCAACGGTGCGGTCGATGCCGAGCGTGAAGTGCTGGTGACGTCAGGGGCGACCGGGGCGTTTCATGCGGCCGCGATGGCGCTGCTCGATCCGGGCGATGAGGTGCTCTTCTTCGAGCCGTTTTACGGGTACCACCTGGCCACGGTGCGGTCGGTGCGAGCGGTTCCGGTGGTGGTGCCGCTTGAGGGCGAGCGATGGGAGATGCGGGGGGAGGCGGTGCGGGCGGCGATTACGCCGAGGACGCGGGCGATGGTGATCAATACGCCGTCGAACCCGGCGGGTAAGGTGTTTACACGGGCGGAGCTCGGATGTCTGGCCGAGATCGCGGCGGAGCACGACCTGTTTGTGTTGACAGACGAGATGTATGAGCACTTTGTGTATGGGGATGCGGAGCATGTGAGCGCGGCGGCGATGCCGGGGATGCGCGAGCGGACGATTTTGATTTCGGGGTTTTCGAAGACGTTTTCGGTGACGGGATGGAGGGTGGGGTACTGTGTTGCGGATGCTCGGTGGACGCCGTCGATCGGGTACTTTCACGACTTGCTGTATGTGTGTGCGCCGGCTCCTCTGCAGCATGGTGTGGCGGATGGGTTGGAGGGGCTGGAGCCGGAGTTTTACAGCGGTTTGAAGCGCGAGTATGGGGTGAAGCGGGAGATGCTGCTGGAGGCTCTGCGGGGGGCGGGTTTGCCGCCGTGCGTTCCGGATGGGGCGTACTACATCCTGGCGGATGCTTCGCGGCTGGAGGGCGGGACGGCGGCCGAGAAGGCGCGGGAGCTGCTGCGGCGGACGGGTGTGGCGGCGGTGGCGGGGACGGCGTTTTTCCGGCCGGGGGTGGAGCGCGCGCAGAGTTTGTTGCGGTTCTGTTTTGCGAAGAAGGATGAGGAGTTGGCGGAGGCTTGCCGGCGGCTGCGGCGGTTGTAGGCGGATGGTTGTCGGAGCGAGGGAGTTTCCGGTTTCCGGTTTGCGGGGTGAGAGGGGGTGTGGTTTTGGTCAGTCGTCAGAGAACAGTTTTCAGATGTCAGCCAGGTGCTGGGCGTTTGGTGCTTTGGGCTGGGATGATTGTGCTTGGGGTAGGTGTTGCGGCGGCGGCTCCGCGACGGAAGGCGGCCGCGCCTGAGGAGGTGTGGGTCTCGGGCAACAACCTGGAGCAGACGGTTCATTGCCATGGCGGGGCGCTTCATGTTCTGGGGAATGGGAGCTTGCTGACGGTCGAGGGGACGTGCACGACGGTGTATGTGGAGGGCAGCAGGAACTGGATCGAGGTGCAGTATACGGAGCTGGTCGAGACCCGGGGCGATTTTAATACGGTGCTGTACTTGAGCCCGAGGACGCGGGTGGTGGACCCGGGGCGGGCGAACTCGGTTGCGCCGCGATGGCCGCAGTAGAGGCGGCGGTGAGCCGTGTGTTCTAAGATGGGAGAGGCTTTTGTTTGATCTGGGAGACGTGAAGACATGGCATCGGCGATGGCGACGATTGTGGCGTTGAAGGATGTGCATCAGGAGTTGAAGAGCCGGATGGAGCGGTCGGTGGAGGACTTCAGGGCGCACCTGGCGTCGGCGCGGACGGGACGGGCGAACGTCCACATGCTGGACCAGGTGAAGGTGGATTACTACGGGACGGACACGCCGGTGGCGCAGATGGGGCAGGTGAGTACACCGGAGCCGACGCTGATTCTGGTGACGCCGTACGACGTGGGTATGGTGGGGGCGATCGAGAAGGCGATCCGGACGTCGGGGACGGGGCTGAATCCGATGACGGACGGAAAGGTGATCCGGGTGCCGATCCCGACGATGACGGAGGAGCGGCGCAAGGATGTGGTGAAGCAGCTGAACAAGGCGCTGGAGGATCATAAGACGGCGATCCGGAATATTCGGCGGGACGGCAACGATCAGATCAAAAAGGCGGCCAAGGACAAGCTGATCTCGGCCGACGATGAGAAGCGCGCGAGCGACGAGGTGCAGCAGCTGACGGACGCGGAGATCAAGCGGGTGGAGGAGCTGTACAAGGCGAAGGAGAAGGAAGTGATGACGGTCTGAGCGTGCTTACGGAAGCAGGTCGAGGAACTCATCGACGGTGATTTCTGCGCTTCGGATGAGCTTGCGGAGGAGACCGATGGAGAGCTCTTTGTGCTGCGGAATGGAGAGGTTCGCTCGGCGACCTTCTTTCGTCATAACAAGGTGGCTCCCGACCTGGCCTGCTCTCTGCCAGCCGGCACGAGCGAATGCTTTCGCTGCGTCTTTGCCGGAGATGTTTGCGAGAGTTCCCATGTAACAGCACCAAGGATAGTGCAAATCTGTCCTGCGCAAGCCCTGTGCAAAGTGGGAACGGCGGTGCGGTGTGAGGAGAACCGGGTCTAAACCGCGATGAGCAGGCTTTGCTGATGGGCGGGAAGTTTCTTGAGGGCCTTTTGATCTTCCGCCCACATCCACGCAGTGACGGCTTCACGCATGTTGGCGATGGCTTCTTGCTCGTCTTTGCCTTGGGAGACACAGCCGGGCAGCGCCGGGCACTCCGCGACGATCCAGCCATCTTCGGCAGCTTCAAGCGTGATGTGAAAGGTCACTGAGCCTCCGGTCGATTTTAGAGCAAATTACCTGTTGCTGTGGAGCGGGAATGTTCGTGCGGAGCCGTTTTCCTTGGGAGAAAACGGCGTCGATACCCGTGGCTCCCTATACACCGACAGGGAATTTGCTCTAGCAAGCTGGTTGGGTCGGCCTGTCTGGGTCTGGGTTCTGGGCTGGGCGCGAGTTTAGGTGGTGTGGTCGACGACGATCTTCCAGCCTTTGTCGGTCTTTTCAAAGACGAGGGAGAAGAGGCCGTCGGCGTTGCCGCCCTGTTTTTTGTTGCGTTCGAGGTGATATTTGCCGAGGACGACGGCGAAGTTTTCGTCGAGCGGGTGAACTTCGAGTTCGGAGAAGCTGAGGTTGCCCATGGTGGCGCGGTTGGGGTACTCGCGGTGGTAGTTGCTGAGCATGCCGGCGAAGCCGCGGTTGATGGTGCCGGAGATGAAGAGGGTGTCGGGGGAGTCTTTGTAGCCTTGGGCGAAGCTGTCGAGGTCGCCCTTGTTCCAGGCGGTCTCCTGGGCGAGGAGGACTTTGACGCAGGCGAGTTCGGTGGGGCTGGCGGTGTGGAGCTGGGGGTCCTGCGCGCGGAGGTTGGAGGCGAGCAGGGAGACCGAGAGAAGGACGAGGAGGCGGGCGGGGCCGAGCTTCATGGGACACCTTTGGTCGCGGGCTGAGGGGCTTGGCCTGCCGACCTGAACCTTGCCCGGGGAGGTGGAGCGGCGACGGCTCGCTTCCTGGAGCATGGACTGAGGATACATCGCGGGTTTCGGGCGGCGGAGGTGGGGGCTCGCATAGAATCGGCTGGTATGAGGGCGAGTGGTGAGATGACGCGAACGGTGCATGCGGTCTGTTCGCTGGATTGCCCGGACAGCTGCGGCGTTCTGGTGACGGTGGATCGGGGGAGCGGGCGGGCGATGTCCTTGCGGGGCGATCCGGCGCACCCGGTGACGCGGGGATTTCTGTGCGGCAAGGTGGCGAAGTTTTTGGATCATGTGTACTCGCCGGAGCGGCTCTTGTACCCGATGCGGCGGCGGGTGGGGGTGGCGAAGGGGCCGGTGGGGCGCGGGCGGGAGATGGAGGTGTTTGAGCGGATCTCGTGGGATGAGGCTTTGGGGGAGGTGGCGGAGCGGCTCGGTGCGATTGCAGCCGAGCATGGGCCGGAGAGCGTGTTGCCGTACAGCTATGCGGGGACGATCGGGCAGCTGGGGTATGGGTCGATGGACCGTCGCTTTTTTCACCGGATGGGGGCGTCGCGGCTGGACCGGACGATCTGTTCGACCGCGGGCGGGGAGGCGTTTGCGAGTGTGTACGGGGTGAAGCTGGGGACGCCGCCCGAGGACTTTGCCCACGCCGGGATGGTGATTGCGTGGGGCGCGAATGTGCATGGCAACAACATCCACCTGTGGCCGTTTATCGAGGCGGCGCGGCGCGGCGGGGCGCGTCTGGTGGCGATCGATCCGTACCGGACGCGGACGGCGGCGCTGGCGGAGGAGCACCTGGCGATCCACCCGGGGACCGATGCCCTGCTGGCGCTGGGGATGATGCATGTGATCTTTCGCGAGGGTCTGGAGGATCGCGAGTATCTGGCCGCAAATGCGAGCGGGGTGGAGGAGCTGCGGGAACATGCGTTGCGAGACGAGCATCGGCCGGAGGCGGTGGAGCGTGGGACGGGTGTGGGGGCGGAGCAGGTGGTGGCGCTGGCGCGGGCGTATGCGACGTGTCTCGCGCGGACGGGGAAGCCGCCGGTGATTCGTCTGAACTATGGTGTGCAGAGGAGCGAGAATGGCGGTGCGTCGGCGCGGGCGGTGGCGATGCTGCCGCTGGTGGTGGGGGCGTGGAAGCGGCGCGGCGGAGGTGTGCAGATCTCGACCAGCGGGGCGTTTCCGTTCAACAAGGCGGCGCTGGAGATGCCGGAGCTGATGCTGCGGAGTCCGCTAGGTCGGCCGACGCGGGTGGTGAATATGAGTCTGCTGGGGCGGGCGTTGACGAGGCCGGATGCGGGTGTGGGCGGGCCTCCGGTGAAGGCGATGTTTGTGTACAACTCGAACCCGGCGGCGATCGCGCCGAACTCGACGGAGGTGCTGCGAGGGATGCGGCGGGACGATCTGTTCACGGTGGTGCATGAGCAGTTTTTCACCGACACGACAGACTATGCGGATGTGGTGCTGCCGGCGCCGACGTTTCTGGAGACGACGGAGGTGCAGGGGGCGTACGGGCATTATTTCGCGGGGATCTCCGAGCAGGCGATCGCGCCAGTGGGCGAGGCGAGGAGCAATGTGCGGATGTTTGGCGAACTGGGGCAGCGGATGGGGTTTGAGGAGATCTGCTTTCACGAGCGCGAAGATGCGTTGATCGATCAGGCTCTGCGGACGGACCATCCGTGGTTTCAGGGGGTGACGCGGGAGCGGCTGGAGCGTGAGGGACATGTGATGCTCCATCTGCCCGAGAATGCGGCGGGGGAGGTGCTGCCGTTTTCGACGGCGGAGTGGTTTCGGACGCCGAGTGGCCGCGGCGAACTCGTGCCGGTGCCGGTGTTTCGTGCGCCGGCGGAGTCGCGTGGCGGGCGTGGGGCGAGCGCGGAGTTTCCGTTGGAGCTGCTTCCGCGCAAGGCGGACAACTTCATGAATACGACGTTTGCGAATGGGGCGGTGCAGCGGCGGATGGAGGCCAGGACGGAGGATGGGCTGGAGATGCATGAGGTCGATGCGACGCCGCGCGGGATTGCCGCGGGGGATGCGGTCGAGGTGTGGAACGGGCGTGGGTCGGTGGAGCTGCGGGCGATGGTTGCGGCGGGGGCGGAGAGCCGGGTGAGGCCGGGG
Source organism: uncultured Acidobacteriaceae bacterium (assembly GCA_964236945.1). GTDB lineage: Bacteria > Acidobacteriota > Terriglobia > Terriglobales > Acidobacteriaceae > Edaphobacter. The sequence goes on from CAXSGC010000002.1 coordinate 168,024, forward strand.
ACGGTGGCGGCTCGGCTGGACTGGGCGAAGCTGGCGCGCGACGGCAAGAACATCAATGTGCTGACCGGCGAGAGGTTGACGGATATGGGGGCGGGGCCGACGTTTTACTCGACGCTGGTGGAGGTGCGGCGGGCGAGGGGGCGGGAAAACTAGAATCTGCCGATAGGGCTCGACATCACATTGCTGTTGCGGCCGGTGGCAGCAAACTCAGGTTGATCCCGGCGCACGGAGGGGATGCGTATGAACAGAGCTCGGAGCGTTGCCTGGAGTACGGCCTTGGTGCTGAGCGCCACTACCTTTGCCGCCAATGTGACCACGGATTACAGCCACAAAGTCGACTTCCACAACTATCACACGTTTTCTTTCGTGAAGGTACAGACGGCCGACCCGTTTTTCGACGACCGGATCAAAACACGGATTACCACCGATCTCACCAATGCCGGCTTCCAACCGGTGGCTTCTGGGGGCGACCTGAGTCTCACCGCCTTTGAGAGCGACAAGACCCAGCAGGAGTACAATACGTTTTACAACGGCCTGGGCGACGGCGGCTGGGGATGGGGCGGATGGGGTGGTTGGGGCGGCGGCTACGGCCAGACGACGACCACCGTGCAGCAGGTTCCGATCGGGACGCTGATGGTGGATATGTACGACTCCAAGACGCACCAGATGGTGTGGCGCGGTCGTGCCACGGGCAAGCTCTCGGACAAGACGGACAAGAACACGAAGAAGGTGGACAGCGATATCGATCATATGCTGCACGACTTTCCGCCCAAGACAAAGAGTTAAGACTCTTGCGTTTCGCGATACTTTCAGAGAGCGGCACGGGCGACCTTGACGCTCATCTATTTTTGGGATGGAAGCTTGGGGTACTGGAAGGGGAGACGAGTCTATGGTTGCGGTCGATGCAGGGACGGATTTGCCGACTTTAGGGGAGATCGAGGATGCGGCGGAGGTGGTGTACCGGTCGATGCCGGCGACGCCGCAGTACACGTGGCCGCTGATCAACGTGGAGGTGGGGGCCGAGGTGTGGGTGAAGCATGAGAACCACACGCCGGTGGGCGCGTTTAAGATTCGGGGCGGCCTCCTGTATATGGATTGGCTGCGGAGGTCGCGGCCGGAGGTGCGGACGGTGATTGCGGCGACGCGCGGCAATCATGGGCAGTCGATCGCGTTTGCGGCGAGAGAGGCAGGATTGCGCGCGGTGATTGTTGTGCCCGAGGGCAACAGTCGCGAGAAGAATGCGGCGATGCGGGGGATGGGGGCGGAGCTGGTGGAGTTTGGGGAGGATTTTCAGGCGGCGCGCGAGCATGCCGAGGTGCTGGCCGGGGAGAACGGTTGGCACTCGGTGCCGAGCTTCGACGCGCGGCTGGTGTGCGGGGTTGCGACGTATGCGCTGGAGTTTTTGCGTGGGGCGCCGGAGATGGCGGAGGTGTATGTGCCGATCGGGATGGGGTCGGGGGCGTGCGGGATGATTGCGGCGCGGGATGCGCTCAGGCTCGGGACGCGGGTGGTGGGTGTGGTGTCGAGCGGGGCTCCGGCGATGGCGCGATCGTTTCAGGCGGGGCACGTGGTGGCGTGCGCGGCGGAGACGCGGGTGGCGGATGGCGTGGCTTGCCGGGTGCCGGACGCGACGGCTCTGGCGATGTTGCGGGCGGGTCTCGATCGTGTGGTCGAGGTGACGGACGATGCGGTGGAGGAGGCGATGCGGCTGTATTTCCGAGCGACGCACAATGTGGCGGAGGGAGCGGGCGCGATCGGGTTGGCGGCGATTTTGATGGAGGGCGCTGCGCCTGGGATGCGGGTTGGGACGGTGCTGTGCGGCGGCAACGTGGATAGCGACGTATTTGCGCGGGTACTGGCGGGGCGGGGCTAGGCCGGATGTATGCCGCGAGTTTTCAATGCGCCGGCTGCTTTGAATGGGTGGAGACGACGGTGGACGAGTCGGGCGGGTCGAAGCAGCAGTATGTGGAGGACTGCCAGGTGTGCTGCCAGCCGAATCTGTTGACGGTGCGGTGGGATTCGGCGGAGCAGGAGTTTGCGATCCGGGCGGAGTTGGAGAGCTGATGCGGTTCTGCTGAAGGTGCCTGACGGGTACAAGGGAGTGGAGGAGCAGATCTCGCTGGATATGGCGATAAGTCTGTCGCGGGGGGCGGCGGCTCGCTAAGCCCGCGTCTGCTCCCATATAATCGAGCTTCGCCGGCACTGTGTGCAGGGCGCGATCACGAAGAGCACCGAGGGTGTAGTTATCTTTACCGTAGACCGAGAGGGCGCAAGCTCCCCCCAAGGCAGGACAGAGTACGCCGGCAAGCGTCAGAGCTTTTGTTTCCGTGTGCTCCCGGCGATGTTTGCCGCGATGTTTGTGATGGGAGCGATGTCGCTCGAGGCGCAGAGTGCGGGCCAGGCCGGGGTGCAGGCCGGCGGCCAGAGTGCGGGCCAGGCGGGAGCGGCTCCGGCGCCGTCGAATGCGAGCGCGCCCGTTGCGGGCAACTCTCAGGCCTTGTGCCAGCCCTCGGTGATCGGCAACCGCCGGATTCCAAAGGAGTCTGTGCTGGCGCGGCTGTTTTCGCATCAGGGGGATTTGTACGATCCGGCGGTGGTGGAGCGGGACTTCAATTCGCTGTGGAATACGGGCTACTTTGAAGATGTTCGGATTGAGCGCGTGGATACGCCGGCGTGTGTGCAACTGGTGATCTATGTACGCGAAAAGCCGACGATCAAGGCGATCAACTACACGGGTCTGAACGCGGTTTCGCAGTCGGATGTTTTGGATCGGTTCAAGAAGGCAAAGGTGGGCCTGACGGTCGAGAGCCAGTATGACCCGACGCGGATCAAGCGTGCCGAGGTGGTTTTGAAGGAGCTTCTGGCCGAGCACGGGCACCAGTTTGCGACGATTCGGACGGAGATCAAGACGTCGCCGCCGGCATCTGTGGACCTGACGTTCAAGATCAAGGAAGGTCCGACGGTAAAGGTCGGAAAGATCGTGTTTCAGGGCAATACCAGCCTGAATGACCGGACGCTGCGGGCCGCGATGAAGAATCTTCGGCCGATCGGGATACCGCACTCAATTCTCTTTGAGAACCTCCTTGCGAGGACATTTGACGCGAGCAAGCTGGACGAGGACGCCGAGCGAGTGCGGCAGGCGTATCGCGACCGCGGCTACTTCAAGGCGCTGACGGCGGAGCCGCAGACGCATGTGCGCGAGTCGGGCGGTCTGAATCCGTTTACACTTCGGCCATCGAATGGAAAGCGGATCGACATCCTGATGCCGATCGAGGAGGGCGAGCGCTACCGCCTGGGCGGCATCACGTTTACGGGAAACAAGGCGGTGACGAACACGCGTGTGTTGCGGGCACAGTTTGCGCAGAAGGACGGCGAGTACTTCAACGCGGCGCTGTTTGGGAAGGGTCTGACGCAACTGCAGAAGGCGTACGGCCAGCTTGGATTTATCAACTTCACCGGGACACCTACGCCGCGGGTCGACGAGGCGAAGAAGCTGGTGTATCTGGACATCGATATTGCAGAAGGAAAGAAGTATTACGTTTCGCGCATTGAATTTACGGGCAACACAATTACGCGTGACAAGGTAATTCGGCGGGAGTTGCTGCTGGAGGAAGGGCAGCAGTACAACAGTCAGTTATGGGATCTGTCGATCCTGCGGCTGAACCAGCTGAACTACTTTGAGGCATTGAAGGCCGAGCAGGATTCGGAGAGCCGGCAGAACGCGGAAGAGGGTACGGTCGACCTTCTTCTGAAGCTGAAGGAAAAAGGAAAGAACTCCATTGGGTTGAATGGAGGAATATCCGGTCTGTCGGGAACTTTTATTGGATTGAATTATGAGACCAATAACTTCCTTGGGTTAGGTGAGACGTTATCCCTGCAGGCGAATATCGGCGACCTTTCGCGTAATTTGAGCTTTGGATTTACGGAGCCTTATCTCCGGAACAAGCCGCTCTCGGTGGGATTTCAAGTATTTACGAGTAAGTATGACTACAATCCGGCGAAGAGCTATGCGATTGCCGGGAATACGAATCAGAACCTGAGCAATGCGCAGCAGTCGTTGCTGACGAACTACAACCAGGCGACGACGGGGCTGACTTTGTCGGCGAGCCAGCCACTGCGGCATTTATTTGCGCTCAAAGGCGTGACACGTGCGGGTGTGTCTTACTCGCTGACGCGATCCAGTGTTACGACGTTCAACGACAATACGCGCAATGTATTTCAGTCGCTCGCGTTTCGTTCCGGGGTAGCGGGCCCGAACCAGTTGAGCGGCATTATCACCTCGGTGATTACACCATCGTTTACGTTTTCGAGCCTGGACCGCGCAGTTGGGCCGCACACGGGCAAGGACTTCAACGTAGCTGTGCAGATTGCGGGAGCGGGCGGCAATGTGAAGTACTACAACCCTGTGGCGAGTTATCGGCAGTTCTTTCCGATGAAGGGTCTGCGGGTGAACCGCGAAGGTCACAATGTTCTCGGATATCGCGTGCAGGTGGCGCACGTTTCGGGCTTTGGCGGGGAGGTTGCGCCGCCGCAGAATCGCGTGTACGGCGGTGGTGAGTCGGACGTGCGCGGCTTCGATATTCGGTCGTCCTCACCGTATACTTTCATTCCGAACCGGATTGAGTTCAATCTTCAGAACCCGGATGGGTCGTTGATCCCGCGAGATCCGACGAATGCAAACCTCGGGAGTGTGACGGTTCCGTTGCCGATTTACCGGCTGGTTTCGATCGGCGGCGACACCAGTCTGACCAGCAATCTGGAGTATCGGATTCCGATCGTCAGCCAGGTAACGTTTGCGTTCTTTACCGACTTCGGATTGAACTTCAATGCGCAGGCGAGCCAACTGCGGCAGAGCGTCTCCGGCCAGACGCAGCTGACCAGTCCTTCGTATGGATGCCCGCAGGTGGTGAATGGAGCGTGTTTCGGTGGCCAGCAGGTCAGCTTTCCTTACTTCCTGAAGACGGTTCCCGGAACCAACTTTGTCCCAAGGATGTCGAATGGCGCCGAGCTCCAGGTGATTCTGCCGATCGTGAACGCGCCGTTCCGGATCTACTACGCGTATAACCCGCTCAGACTGTATAAGAATGTGCCTTCGAACTTTGCCTACCCATCTACCTGCGATGCCAAGGTGATGACGCAGGCTCAGTGCTTCCGCACCTTTTTCCCGAATTCGGATGCGGGTAACTTCAGCTTTGCGCAGGCCTACCAGTTCTATGGGGCGGACTACACGCTGCGGGAGCCGAGGAAGACGTTTCGGCTGACGGTAAGTACCACGTTCTAGTTTGCTTTTTGTAAGTGAGAAAGCCTGAGCTATCTGCTCAGGCTTTTTTGTTGGAACACGTAAATCGAGTTACTAGTACCTTTCTCCTAGCGGTATAGTCCAACCTTTGTATCGGGCCTTCAGCCCTTTTCAGGATCCATCGCTCCTCACCTGGGGCCTTGCCCCAGGCTAGTATGTGCCGGGCCTTCAGCCCGAAGAGTCCGGGAGCTACATCCATGGGAGGACGGTTTTAGAAACAACAACAGAGACTTCCGGGGTGCTTCACTTGGTTCAGGATGACGGCTAAGGATGACGGCTAAGAACTAGTAAGAGCGTTGGTACATGCGGGAGATGCGGTCGTGCCAGCTGAGGCCGGCGTCGTCGAGCCAGGCCCAGAGGAAGCCGATACCGAGCGGGAGTCCGGAGAGCAGGCTGGCCCAGACGCGGCGTCGCATGGCCTGTCGGGTGGGGTTTTCGTCGCCGAAGGTGCAGAGCGCGATGCGTGCGCAGCGCATGCCGGGGGTGCTATCGGAGAGAGTGAAGAAGAGGATCTGGTAGAGGACGGTGAGAGCGACGAGGGCGGTCGCGGCGACCATGGCGGCGAAGGGGAGGGGGACCTTGGGGATCGTTGCTGGGCTCATACCTCCTGGGCCGGCGAGGTGGGTGTCGACGAGGATGGCGACGCCGCCGAAGAGGACCGATGCGGCGAGCACGATGCCGGCGTCGATGGCGGTCGAGAGCATGCGGCGGCTGAGCGTCGCGGTTTGGGGAACGAGGGCGGGGCTGAAGTCGGGCTCGTCGGCGTCGGCGACCTGGTCGGTGGGCTGCGCGGCGAGGAGGATGGAGGTCCACTCAGGGGTGACCGACTCGTTTGCGGGCGCGGCGGAGATCTGGTTGGCTTCGACCTCGAAGATGCGGAGCTGTGCGGCGCCGGTGGGGTCCGCGTCTTCGCGCAGGGGGCCTTCGGCGAGGCGCGGACGGGCCCGGCGAGGGGCGACGAGCTGCCGAGGGAACTCGATCAGGTTGGCGGCCAGGGGGACGGACGCGCTTGCCGGGTCCTCAAAGGTGGGGGACTGGCGGAAGGCGATCTCGTCGTCGAGGGCGAGACGTTCGGCTTCGTCTACCTCGGGGTCGGGAGCGAGGGTCTGGGTTTCGGCCGGCACACGTACTCGGAAGGCAGCTTCGGAGCGGGGACGGTCCACTGTCTCGTACATGCGGACGGTGAAGTCGGAGGGGCGAAGCTCCGGCGCGGGTGCGAACTCTGCGACGGTGGCAGCGTCGCGGCGGTCTGTGAAGTCGGAGCTGTCGTGATGGTCGAAGTTGTCGGGGAAGTTGGGGAAGGCGGCGAGATCGAGGGCGTTCGGTCGGATGGATGGGGCGGTTGGACCGTCTGGGCATTCGACGTGCGCGGATGGGAGTGTGGGATTTTGGGTGGAGCTGGGCCAGGTATCGAGGTCTTCGAGCATCTGGCGTTGCGCTCCGGCGATGGCCTGGGCGTTGATGAGGGCGATGTCGGCGGTGGCCTGCGCGGATCGAACGGAGCGCTCGGCCTCGGCGGCGAGGAAGGCGCGGTAGGTCTGCGACTGGGCGTAGCGCTCGGCGACCGCGGCGGCGATGTGGGCGGAGCGGGTGTGGGCGGCGGGGCGCGCGGGTGCGGGGGCGGGGATGGACGGATCGCGGATGGCGGGGGCGGGGGCCGGGGTGCGTCGAGCGCGATGCGCCCGGACCTTTTCGGCGACCTGCTGCCGGAGCGCAAAGGCGGTAGGCGGATCGGCGTCGGGGACCGGATCGGGGGAGAGGTCGTCGGGAGTGAAGTCGAGTTGTGCAGCGTTCATGGTGCGTGGGTCCTGCCTAGTGATCTGGGCTATGGTCTGGGAGAAATCGTTTAGCCTGAGAGTGTGGTGTCCCAGAGAAGTGCCAACGTCCGTGCGCGATCCGATCGGAAGAGCTGTCGATGGGAGGTTTGCAGGATGTCCTCTCGAAAGTCCCGGTTGGCGCTGATATCCGGCCTTTGCTTCTTGATAACTACCATGCTGTCTGGGCAGAGTCACTCCCCAGCGGCGGTGCGAGAGGTGTCAACCAAGGCACCCCCGGGGCAAGGGTCGGAGCAGGCGGCGACGGGACTGCCGGCCGCGCCGGAGATCGGGGATCGGGATCGTGGTGCGGCGCCGTATCCGACGGCGAAGTTGATCGAGGATGAGGCGGACGGCGTTCTGTTGACGATCGAGTCGGACGGTCCGCAGGCGAAGTCGGGCAGCCACTATGTGCTCGACGGCAATGTGGTGGTGACGTACGGCGAGCGCCGGGTGGAGGCGGACCATATCGAGTTCGACACGGAGACCGGCGATCTGACGGCCACGGGGCATCTGCGGGCGACGGGCGGGGCCAATCATGAGGTGATTACGGCGAGCCATGGGACGCTGAATGTGAAGTCGGAGACGGGGCGGTTTTACGACGTGACCGGGTCGGTGGGGATGCGGGGCTCGGGCAAGCGGCTGGTGTATGCGAGCAGCAATCCGTTTTTGTTTTCGGGACGTCTGGTGGTGAAGACGGGACCTCGGGAGTACGAGGTGTTCGACGGGACGGTGACGAGTTGCCGGCTGCCGCGACCGGACTGGCTCTTGTCGGCGGGCGAGTTCAGCGTGGATGGCGATCGTGCGCGAGCGCGCAACAGTGTGTTTCATCTGTTGAACGTGCCGCTGATGTACCTGCCGTATGTGACGCATCCGCTGGACGAAGAGGCGCGGCAGAGCGGATTTTTGATTCCGGTGATCGGGCAGTCGTCGACCAAGGGTCTGATCCTGGGCGAGCAGATCTATTTTGCGATCAATCGGAGTTCGGATCTGACCGTTGGGGCGGAGTATTACTCGATGCGCGGATGGGCGCAGATGGCGAACTACCGGTATCGCGGGCGCGGCGACGACTTCATCCAGGCGCGGTACAGCGGACTTCTGGATCGTCTGCCGGAGAACCTGAACCAGGGCGGCGAAGATGCGTTGTTTGCGGGGCGCCACGACTTTTCTCCGGAGACGCGGGTGGCGGCCAATGTGGAGTATCTGAGCTCGTATATCTATCGCGAGGCGTTTACGGAGAACTTCAACCAGGCGGTCTCGACCGACATTACATCGATTGCGTATGCGGTTCACCATCAGAACGGGTATGAGACGGCGTTGGAGGCGGACCGCTACCAGGGGCTGAAGCGCCAGCAGAGCACGGTGGTTGCGGGGCAGCAGGTGCGGTTGTTCCATGTTCCGTCGCTGGACTTCAACGCGACGGACCACGCGGTTGCGGGATTGGGTCTGCTTTGGAATGCGGAGGGTTCGGCGGCGGGGTTGAAGCGGGTGCAGCCGAACTTTGCGACCGGAGGCGTGGTGGAGCGGCTGGACCTCAGGCCGGAGATCGTGTATCCGCTGCATTTGGCGGGGTGGGATGTGGTTCCGGCGGTGGCGGTGCAGGAGACGCTGTACAGCCGCAGCCGTGTGTCTGGAAGTGGCCTTGGGCCGGGCCCGGGGGGCGCGCCGATGCAGCTTACGGGAGGTCTGAGCCGGTCGGACCTGGATGTGAATGTGGAGGTGCGTGCACCTGTGCTGGAACGGACGTTCAGGTCGTCGGCGGTGGAGCGTTTGTTTGGCGAATCCGGCGGCGAGGTGCGGCATACGATCGAACCGGAGGTGCACTACCGGTATGTCACGGGCATCGACAACTTCGGCAATGTCTTGCGCTTTGACGACCGCGATGTGGTGAGCAATACGAATGAGGTGGAGTACGGGGTGACGCAGCGGCTGTTTCTGCGCGGGGGTGCGAGGGATCGGAACTGCGGGGAGATCTCTCGGGCGGCTCTTGGGGGCGTTCTGGGGAGCGGAGTTCGGGACAGTGGGATGAACAGTGCGGAGGTGGAGGGGACGCGGCCGGAGGGTGCGGGGTGCGTCTCGCATGAGCGGATCAGCTGGCGGCTGGCCCAGAAGTACTTCTTCGATCCGACCTTTGGCGGAGCGGTGGTGAGCGGGCGGCGAAATATCTTTGAGACGACGCTGGATTTTTCCGGGGTGGCGTTTTTGACGGAACCGCGCTCCATCTCGCCGCTGATCTCGCGGATGCGGGTACACACGTCGGACAAGGTGGATCTGGAGTGGGACTTCGACCTGGACACGGGGGCGAAGAAGTTCACGTCCAACAATGTTCTGGTCGATGTGCATGAGGGAAATCGCTTTGTCGGGCTTTCGTACGCTCGGCTGAATGCGCCGGGGCGATTTTCGGTGGAGGGCGTTTCGACGCTGACGCCGGACTTCAATCAGCTTCGGGTGTTGCTGGGGTATGGAACGCCGGCAAAGCGGGGCCTGAGCGTGGCGGCGAACGCGGGACTCGACCTGAACCTTGTGTCGGTGCAGTATGCGGCGCTGCAGACCTCCTACAACTGGGACTGCTGCGGCCTGAGTGTGGAGTACCGGAAGTATGAGCTGGGAAGCGTGCGCAACGAGAACGCGTACCGCTTCAACTTCACGCTGGCGAACATCGGGACGGCGGGGAATCTGCGGCGGGCCGAGCGCCTGTTTTAGCTGGCCGGAGGCACGTATCAGGAGCACCTCCGGCGGTGCAGGGACCGCGGTGTCTGCGTGAGATAATCGGGATATTGTGCGGAATTTCGTCCGATCGCTCCTTTGCGCCATGTACGCCCTGACGTTTGCTTCGCTTGGATGTCGTGCTCAGAGCACGCCGGCGGCGGGCGCGCTTTCGCCGGAGCTGACGCGGCGGGTGGAGGTGCTGATCCGGTCTCGAACGAGTGTGCCGCCGGAGTATGCGTTGCACATTGGGCCGCGCGAGAAGAGCGAGCTGCCGGGGTTTGATGCGATCCAGGTGACATTTTCGACGGCGGCCGGGCAGACCAGCAAGCCGTCGACGTTTCTTCTGTCGACCGACGGCAAGACGCTGGCGCAGCTGAGCCGGTTCGACATCAGCAAGGACCCGAAGGATCTGGTGAGCGGCGCGGGGCGGCCGGCGCGGGGTGGACCGGTGACGGCGCCTGTGCTGATCGTCGGGTTTGACGATCTCCAGTGTCCGTTGTGCGCCAAGATGCATGCCGAGCTGTTTCCGGCGCTGCTGGCGAGGTACGGCGACCGGGTACATATTGTCTACCGGGATTTTCCTTTGGACTATCATCCCTGGGCGATGCGTGCGGCGATCGATGCGAACTGCCTGGGCGTCGAGAACGCCGCCGGGTACTGGGCGTTTATCGACCACGTGCATGCGCATGCGGCGGAGCTGGGCGGCGAGGAGAAGAGTGTCGCCAAGGCAAACGAGACCCTGGACGCTTTGGCGCGGGAAGAGGGCGCGCGGCAGAAGGTCGACGAGAAGGCGCTGGCGGCGTGCGTTGCGAAGCAGGATGGGACGGCGGTAAAGGCGTCGCTGAAGTCGGGTGAAGAGATCGGTGTGGGGGCGACGCCGACGTTGTTTATCAACGGAGAAAAGATGGAAGGCGCGTACCCGATCGAGGATGTATACCGGATGATCGATGGCGCTCTGGTGGCGGCTGGGCAGACGCCACCGCCGCCCGCTGCACCGGCGTCTGCTCCGCCCGCAGCCGCCTCAGCCAAGGGTGCGGCGACCAAGCCGGGGAGCTGAGCATGCGCGGAGCAGGTGCGAACCGAGCGAGGCTGACGCTGACGACCTCCGGTGTATGTCTTGCGTTTCTGCTTGCCGGATGCAATCGCGGGCACAACGCGGACGTCCTGGCGACGGTGAATGGGCATGGGATCCTGCGGGCCGATGTCGACCGGATGTACGCGGCGCAGATCGGGGATGCGCAGGGGGTGCAGCCGTCGCGGGAGCAGTCGGATGCGTTGCGGCTGAACGTACTGCGCGAGTTGATAGACGAGGAGATTGTGGAGCAGCGTGCGGCCAAGATGAACCTGACGGCCACCAATGAAGAGGTGGACGCGCGTCTGGCGGAGATGAAGGCTCCGTTTACCGAGGAGCAGTTCGCGGCGAAGCTGAAGGAGGGCAACCGGACGCTGGGCGATGTGAAGCACGATCTGCGGCGGTCGCTGACGATCGACAAGCTTTTGAATAAGGAGATCAACTCCAAGATCACGGTGACCGACAGCGACGTTGCGAACTACTATGCGCAGCACAAGGCGGAGTTCAATTTTATCGAGCCGGTGTATCGCCTGGCGCAGATTCAGGTGACGAACATACCTTCGCCGCAGCCGGGCAATCTGCAAGGATCGAAGGCGACCAACGACGCGGAGGCGAAGAAGAAGGTGCAGGCGCTCAAGAACCGGCTGGATGCCGGGGAGGATTTTGCGGCCCTGGCGATGAATTTTTCCGAGCGTCCGGAGACGGCGTCGAACGGCGGCGACATGGGGTTTGTGGCGGAGTCGCAGATGCATGCGGACCCGGCCGTGTTTCTGGCGATTACGAAGCTGAGGGCTGGCCAGATCACCGAGATTCTGCCGCTGCTGGATGCAGAGACGAAGAAGCCGATGGGGTACGCGATCTACAAGCTGATTGCGCGCGAGCCGGCGGGACAGCGCGACCTGAACGATCCGCGGGTGCAGCAGGAGGTTCGGGAGCAGCTGCGCAACGGGCGATCGCAGCTGTTGAAGAGCGCGTACTTCGAGATGCTGCGCGACCAGGCGAAGATCGAGAATTTCTTTGCGGAACAGATCTTCAAGAACGACGCACACTGATGCGTTTGGCGAGGGAGAGATGCGGTTTATGAATCCTGTTTTGGTGGCGGCTTTGCTTGCAGGCGGCTCGGCTCCGGCAGCGCTGGCGGAGGCTTCCCCGATGACGTACCCGGAGGCGCGTGTCTCGGACCATGTGGACCGTTATTTCGGGACGGAGGTGCCGGATCCGTACCGTTGGATGGAGGACGTGGACTCGGCGGAGGTGAAGCGGTGGGCGGACGCGGAGAATGCGCTGACGAACCGATATCTTGCCGAGGTGCCGGGGCGCGAGGCTCTGAAGCAGCGGCTTCTGAAGCTGACCGACTTCGAGCGATTTACGGCGCCGGAGCGGCATGGAACGCGACTGTTCTACCGGCATAACTCGGGCCTGCAGAACCAGGCTGTTCTGTTCTGGCAGGAGGGTGTGAACGGGATGCCGGAGGTGTTGCTGGACCCGAACACGCTGGCGGTGGACGGCACGATTGCGCTTTCTGCGATCAGCTTTACGAAAGATGGCCGCCGGATGGCGTACAGCACGAGCGAGGCGGGAAGCGACTGGCAGACATGGAAGGTGCGCGAGGTGGCGACGGGGAAAGATCTGCCGGATGTGGTGCAGTGGTGCAAGTTTGGGGCGGCGGCCTGGAAGGAGGATGGGAGCGGATTTTTTTACAGCGGGTACGACGCTCCGGACGCTGCGAAGGTGGGAACAGCGGCGGGGAATGGCGGCAGCCCGAAGGAGGATCTGAAGGGCGTGACCGATGGGCAGAAGATCCGGTTTCATGCACTCGGAACGCCGCAGACGGCCGATGCCGTGGTGTATGAGCGGACGGACGACAAGGAGCTGTATCTCCACGCGCAGGTGACCGAGGACGGGCGCTACCTGCTCTTGTATGCGATCAAGGGTCATGCGAATGAGCTGGCGGTGGAGGATCTGCGGGCGGGGCCGGGAGCGAAGCCGGCGGTGATTGCAAAGGGTCTGGATGCGGAGTACACGGCGGCGGGCTCGGACGGCGAGACGCTGTGGATGTTGACGACGGAGAATGCGCCGAACGGGAAGGTCGTGGCCGTCAGTCTGCGGAAGCCGGAGCGCGCGGCGTGGAAGTTGGTGATCCCGGAGACCAAGGACCGGGTCGATCAGGTGTCGATGGTGCACGACACGCTGGTGGTCGCGAGTTTGGCGGACGCGCACACGCAGGTGGAGATGTGGAGCCGGGATGGCAAGCGGAAGAAGCGGCTCGCTTTGCCGGGGATCGGGACGGCGGTGGGCTTTGCGGGTCGGCGGACGGATGGGGACACGTTCTTTCAGTTCACGAATTTTACCGATCCCGGGTCGGTGTATCGGATGGATCTGAAGACCGGTGCGACGACGCTGTTTCGGCAGCCCAAGCTGCAGTTCGAACCGGCGCGGTTTGAGACGGTGCAGGTGTTCTACGCGAGCAAGGACGGCACCCGGATTCCGATGACGCTGAGCTACCGGAAGGGGATCGAGCGCGATGGGCAGAATCCGACGATGCTCTACGGGTATGGTGGCTTCGATATTTCGTTGACGCCGACGTACTCGAGCAGCCTGATGCTGTGGATGGAGATGGGCGGCATCTTTGCGCAGGCGAACCTGCGGGGCGGCGGGGAGTACGGTGAGACGTGGCACCAGGCGGGGACGAAGCTGCACAAGCAGAATGTGTTTGACGACTACATCGCCGCGGGGGAGTGGCTGATTGCGAACCGGTACACATCGCCGAAGCGGCTGGCGATCCGCGGGGGGAGCAACGGCGGTCTTCTGGTGGGGGCCGCGGAGTTGCAGAGGCCGGAGCTGTTTGGAGCGGCGGTGGCGCAGGTGGGCGTGATGGATATGCTGCGCTTCGACAAATTCACGGTCGGGTTTGGATGGAAGAGCGACTACGGTTCGCCTAGCGAGAATGAGGCGGAGTTCCGGGCGATCCACAGGTACTCGCCTGTGCACAATGTGCGGGCGGGCGTGAAGTATCCGCCGACGCTGATTACGACCGCGGACCATGACGACCGGGTGTTTCCGGCGCACAGCTTCAAGTATGCGGCGGCGATGCAGGCCGAGGCGGGGCGCACGCCAGGGTCGGGGCCGGTGCTGATCCGGATTGAGTCGCGCGCGGGCCACGGTGGAGGCAAGCCGCTGAGCAAGCAGGTGGAAGAGACGGTGGATATGTACGCTTTTCTGGCGCGCGAGCTCCGCATGCCGATTGCGTTGCCGGAGTAGAGCGGCGGACCGGGTCTGACCGTTGGACGAACCCTGGCCGGCCGGTGGGCTGGCGGGGCTCGCTGAAGCTTTCTCGTAACAAAAAGGGGGTAGCCCTCACTTAAGTAACGTCCTCTGGTGAATCCGCGAGTGTGGGCACCGCGTCGGATAGAGGATAGTCAGAGAGGTTATCCATGAGAGTTCGACTTCTATTTGCAGGTTTTCTGATGTTTTTGCCTGCCTTTGCTTTTGCACGGCAGGGGCACGAGGCTGTTGCGCATGTGCGTTCGCAGATGGTTCACGATCGAGCTCCAAAGGTGCACGATCGAAGTCCGCAGGCGCGGCGAGGCTGAGCTGAGCGGGGGCTGCGCGCTTCAGACGGTGGCGCGCGCAGCCTGGAGGAAGTCGCGAAGCCGGGCTGGATCTTTTCGACCGGGACCCGATTCGACGCCGCTGGCGACGTCTACGCCAAAGGGATGTAAGGCCTGGATCGCAGCCCCCACGTTTTCCGGCCGGAGGCCGCCGGCGACCACCAGATCGAACTGTAGGTGAGGGGCCTCTGCGAGGGCAGACGCTGCGCTCTGCCAGGTAAAGGGACGCCCGAGACCGCCGCTGGTTCCGTCGATCTCGGCGTCGATGAGGACACGGATCCGGCCCGTCGAAGAGGGACTCTGTTGGGCGAGATGTGCGATCTGGCTGAGGATCTCCGGTGGCCGAGCTGGGGTCAGAGCGTCGGCCTGGAGGGACTGCAAGGGCTCTGGGGAGAGTGGGAGTCTCCAGCGAAGGACGGGAAGCACGGTCAAGGCTCCGACCGAGAGGTTGCGGACGGCAGGGGCGAGCGATGGATCGAAGGAGCCGTGGAGCTGCACGCCGGTCAGGCCGGCTTGGCGGGCGGTCAGGACGATTGTCTCCGGGGCAGTGGTGGTGAAGACGCCGATTTTCTCGATGCTCTCGATGGTTGAGGGAAGCTGGCGAGTGATCGCAGCAACCTGCTCGGCGGTGACCTGGCGGGGGCTGGGAGCGAAGATGAAACCGAGGGCATCGGCGCCGAGTTCTGCGGCGAGCTGCGCGTCGGCGAGGTTGGTGTTGCCGCAGATCTTGACCCACATGCGATCGATTCCTATGAGAACCAGAGCCTTTCTTCTATCGGCATAGCCCGACCTTTGTGTCGGGCCTTCAGCCCTTTCAGGAATTACTGATCCTTTACCTGGGGCCGTGCCCCAGGCTGCTATGTGTCGGGCCTTCAGCCCGGAAAGCCAGCAGCTACAGCCATGGGAGAACGGCTCTATACCGTCGAGGAGTACTCGCGATCGAGCATGAGGGCGAGGGTGGCGGCGGGGTCGGGCTGCCGCATGAGAGCTTCGCCGACGAGAAAGGCCTGGTAGCCTCCGGCGCGGAGCTGAGCGATGTCTTCGGCGTTGCGGATGCCGCTTTCGGCGACGCGCAGGACGTGCTGGGGCAGGGCTTCGGCGAGAAAGAGCAGAGACTCGGATTTGACGGTGAAGGAGCGCAGATCGCGGCTGTTGACGCCGAGGATGCGGGCGCCGAGGGTGATGGCGCGATCGATCTCGGGGTGGTTGTGCGCTTCGACGAGGACATCGAGGCCGAGGTCGGTTGCGAAGGCGTAGAGCAGGCGGAGCTGGTCGTCGGAGAGGGCGGCGACGATGAGGAGAATGGCGTCCGCTCCGGCGGCTTTGGCTTCGAGGATCTGGAAGGGATCGAGGATGAAGTCCTTGCGCAGGCACGGGATGGTGACGGCGGCGGAGGCTGCTTCGAGGTCTTGGAGCGAGCCCTGAAAGAACTCGGTGTCGGTCAGGACGGAGAGGGCAGCGGCTCCGGCTTCTTCGAGGGTTGGGGCGAGGGTGGCGGGCCGGAAATCGGCGCGAATGAGGCCGCGGGAGGGAGAGGCTTTTTTGATCTCGGCGATGATGGCGGGCTCGCGCAAGGATCTTTGGCGGAGGGCGGACTCGAACCCTCGCGGGACGTGGGCCGCGGCCTTCTGCTTTAGTAGCGCGAGGTCAGCCTCGGATTTGCGCCGGGTGACCTCAATCAGGGTGTGCGCGAGGATCTGATCGAGCTGCGTCGGCATGGGGCTATTCTATTGAATTTTCAGGGGGCTGGAAGCTAGCGGTCCAGGGGGTTCTGGGGAGCTGGGAGCTAGCGCTCCGGCACGCCCGCGACGGCGGCGACGAGGGCGATGCCGACGGCGAGCGAGAGGACCTGGAGGACGGCGTCCTGGCGTCTGGTCGGGATTTCGAGCTCGCCGGTTGCCGAGCTGATGGATCGCCTCGGGAAGGAGGTGCAGAAGCGCGGTGGCGAGCAGGACGCCGACCGCAGGCTGACCAGGGAGGACATGTGGTCGCGCAGAGCTTGTTCGCGCCGGCGAAGCAGGGCGGCGGCGCCGACGGCAGAGATCTGCACCGCTCCGACCGCGATGAAGATGAGGACCGACGGGATCGGGAGCACGAACATCCTTCCTCGGCGGAGTATTGGGTCGGCGTTTTCGGCGCAGCAGTCTGCCGATGCGAGAGTGTTGCGTCGACGCGGCTGTGGTCGCGGCGCAGGGTGGATGACCTGGGCCGCTCTCAGCCTTTCAGCGCCTTAGGAGAAGCGTGAAGATGCTTTCTATCTTGGAGATGAAGATGCTTCTATTTTGGCGATGAAGATGCTTCTATTTTGGCGATGATGATTGGTGCCGAAGAGAGGACTCGAACCTCCACACCCTTGCGAGTACATGGACCTGAACCATGCGCGTCTGCCAATTCCGCCACTTCGGCACAACAGTTGTGCGTCCAGACAGGAGGGTCCGGAGCTGACTGGTGAACCCTAAGTTTCGCAAAGGGGAGGGAGCCTGTCAAACCAAAGCGGCGTCGCTTACACTAGCCGAGGCAGAGCTCCGGGCGTTTGCGCTGGGGAGCGAGCGAAAGGCTGACACGATGGAGCAGGGAACGGAAGCCAGAATTCCTGAAGAGATGGCGAAAGAGATACGCAGGCTTGCCCATGATCTGAGCAATGCTCTGGAGATTGTCGTGCAGACGAGCTATCTGCTGAGTACAACCGAGTTGCAGGCGCCTGGGAGCGATTGGCTGCAGATGCTGGATGGCGGCGTGCAGAAGGCACTCGACATTAATGGGGCGCTGCGGAACTACATCCGTGCGCACTCCGAGCACTAGGAGCTTGTTGAAAAACAAGATTGGAAGGCGAAGGCGGTACCTCAGCGGCTGAAGTCGCACTGCGTGGATTGCACTTACGGCACGGCTGAAGCCGTGCCCTTATAAGCGAGACGGTGTATTTCAACAAGCTCCTAGGACGAGGGTGGCTTCCCTTTTGCCGATCGAGCTCTGCGGAATTTCCCGTTGACGGGCTGCTTGGTCGCGGCCCGTTTGGCCGAGCTGCCGTTCCCAGTGCCTGGATCAGGTGAGGCGCCGTTCTGGCCGGCCGCGTACAGGGAAAGCTTCTCGTCCGGTGGAGGAGGAGTCTTCGAGGCGCTAGAGGTTCGCTTGGGGGCGCGCGTCTCGGTCGCCGGGCTGACGGTCGGAGTCTCCGGTGCGGCTATTTTGCCGGCGGTCTGCTGGGACAGTTTGGCGAGCTTGGCGGAGTGCGAGGCGAAGAGCTTCTCGATGGCCTGGAGAAGAAGCCGCGTGTGCGTCGCCTTGACGAGGATCTTGTCCGGGCCGACGCCGTTCCAGTCCTCTTCGTTGTCGGGAAATGCGGTGAGAAGAGCAACGGCGGGGTGATAGGGCGCGGTCCGAGCTGCCTGGATCACCTCCGCTCCGGCGGCCTCGTTTTCCATGCGCATATCCGAGATGATCATGTGGTATTGGCGCGCTCTGATC
Source organism: uncultured Acidobacteriaceae bacterium (assembly GCA_964236945.1). GTDB lineage: Bacteria > Acidobacteriota > Terriglobia > Terriglobales > Acidobacteriaceae > Edaphobacter. The sequence goes on from CAXSGC010000002.1 coordinate 185,994, forward strand.
TTGGCCTTGCCTTCTCGCGCCGACGCCGCCGTTTCGACATCGAAGCCGCTAATCTCAAGCACGGCCTTCATCGTCAGGAGAACAGCAACTTCATCGTCGACCAGGAGAATCCGTCGTTTCATTCCAAAACCTTTCCATGCGAGAGAGACGAGACGCGTGCGGCGAGGCTGGGGCCGCCTCCGAATGCTGGTCCGTATGCTGGTCCGTGCAACCCTCTGCCTGCATCCAACACTATACCGTGCAGAGAGGACGTGAAGGCGCGTCGCTCGGCACGGGCCAAAGATGCCGCTGGCAGCGGGTTACCAATGGTATACTTCGGTTCTGTCGCTCGCATCTGTGTGAGCTTAATTGATGCCGTTTTAAGCAGAAATGCATAGCCTGCAAAAGCAGGCTGTGGAGGTACCGATTCCACCGATCGACAAGCGCGCTGCCAAGTCCTTTATCCGCACCAATGAACGCATTCGCGCGCGCGAAGTTCGCGTTATCGACGAAAACGGCGAGCAGCTTGGGGTGATGCCGCCTTTTGAGGCTCTGAAGATGTCCCGCGAGCGATCGCTCGATCTGGTGGAGATCTCGCCCAATGCGGTTCCGCCGGTCTGCAAGATTCAGGACTACGGCAAGTTCCTGTACGAGAAGGACAAGAGCGACCGCGCGGCACGAAAGAAGCAGAAGGTCATTGTTATCAAGGAAGTGAAGTTCTCGGTGACGGTGGACGAGCACGACTATCAGACAAAGAAGAATCAGGCTATGCGGTTTTTGGGAGAAGGCGACAAGGTGAAGGCGTCGCTTCGCTTCAAGGGCCGGCAGATGGCTCACCGGGATCTTGGGTACAAGATCATCAACCGCCTGATTCTCGATATCGGGGACTCGGGCCTAGTTGAGTTCATGCCGCGAATGGAAGGCACAACGCTTCATGCGATTCTAGCGCCTTCGAAGAAGGCCGAACCTGCCGCGAAAAAGCCGGCGTCCAAGCCGGAACAGCCGATGCAGGCCGCGGTAGCTTCTCCTGCCGCGGCTGTCAGTGGCTGAGGCCGGGGACTTGGAGTGACAGCCTCTTTTGGCGCCAGTGTAGATACTAGCTAGTTACTCTAGTAACATTACTAGTATCTACTATTGGAAGTAGGGGTTTATGTTCGACTTGAGGGTTGGCTCCATCTATGGTTGTTTCCAGTTCAGACGTCCAGCGGACGCGTGCTGGATGAACTAAGGAGAACGTCCATGAAGAACCTTATACTTGCTTCCGTCGCCGTGCTCACCCTCGGTTTTACCAGCCTCAATGCTTCGAGTTCGTTCAGCGCTCCGACGAAGCCGAAGGTAACTCAGTCGCAAACGAATTGTCTGCCGATTCCAGTCTGTCCTCCGGATGATGCAAATGCCTGCGGGATGTAGGCGACTCCGAGCGGGCTGGCTATGCGTGCACTTTGCCCGTCGAGATGTGAAACTTTTTTCTTGTGGGCAGAAGCTCTCTAGACTACGCTGGTAGTAGTTGGGCAAGGGGTTTTGTTCATGTCGAACAGCCATTGGGTGCAATTACTTTCGTATCTGGAGCCGTCACTGTGTGGGTTGGCGCTGTTTGCGCTCATCCGCTCCGGGGCGGCTCGTACGTTTGCATCCCTGACTGCTCTGCTGAGTCTCCGGATCTGTGCCGATCTTACCTGTCTGACTCTGCTCCGATTTTCCGGTCACGGAATCGAGCACCATCTCGCATACCGCCTCTATTTTTATACCTTTTGGTCGGCGTACACGATGGAGGCACTGCTGTCGCTTCTCCTGGTCTACAACATCTTTCAGATCTCCATGGAGCCCTTGAAAGGTCTACAGACGCTGGGGACACTGGTGTTTCGATGGGCCGCCGCGATCTCGGCCGCAGTCTCCGTTTGTATCGCCGTCGGCCCGCACACCCATGGTTTGCATTACGTGGTGGGTGCGATTACGCAGCTGCGTCAGACCGCCGGTATCCTTACGCTTTGCCTGCTGCTGTTTGTTTTCTTCGCGATCCGGCCGATGGGTTTGTCATTTCAGAGCCGAATCTCCGGTGTCAGCTTTGGGCTGGGTCTGGCGGCGGCGCTGAACCTGGTTGACTCTGCCTGGATGAGCCATTACCCCAGCATGTTCTCTGCTCTAAACACCGTGGACGGTATTGCGGGCTGCCTCAGCCTCCTGATCTGGTTTGTTTATTTCATGGTGCCTGAGCCGCGGCGCCGCATTATCGTTCTGCCGACCACGTCTCCCTTTCTTCGCTGGAATCAGATCTCGCAGGCACTGGGCGATGCTCCTGGGTTTGTTGCGGTTGGAGGCATCTCTCCGGAGGTGTTTGCCCCGGCCGAGCTTGAGGTGATGCGCCGCGCCTCCGCCAAGATGAACGAGCTCGGCTCGGGCGCCAGTGGCGATCCCCCGATGCGATCGATGTCCGCGTAGCGTCGATCGGCGAGGTTAGCGCTTTCGGCACGGCTGAAGCGGTGCCCTTTAAAGCAAATTACCTGTTGCTATGGAGCGGGAATGTTCGTGCAGAGCCGTTTTCCTTGGGAGAAAACGGCGTTGATACCTGTGGCTCCCTATACACCTACAGGTAATTTGCTCTAATCAAAACGGAGTATTGCAACAGGCTCTTAGACGCCAGCGCCAAAAGCAAGAGACCCCTCAGGATCGAGGGGCCTCTTGCTTTTTACATCGGCGAGCTTACTCGCGTTCGGAGCGCTTCCAGTTGAGAAGATCCCCGAGCGTTGTGCTGCTGCTGCTATTGGAGGAGGGAGACGCAGAGCCGGTGTTGCCAGTCTGTTCCCTTCCACCGCGTTCCCGATCCTTGTAGCTTTCGACCTCGGCGCGACTGGCTTCTTCGCCGACCGCCTTGATGCTGAGGCCGACCTTCTTTTCTTCCTGATTCATCTTGACGATCTTGAAGTCGTGCTCGTCTCCGACGTTGAGCGGAACCGGCTGGTGGTTCTCGTCGACGGCCTCGGAGACGTGGCAGAGACCCTCGACACCTTCGGCGATCTCGATGAAGGCGCCGAACTGTGCGGTGCGAAGTACCTTGCCCTTGATGACGTCGCCGATCCTGTGCTGGGCGAAGAAGGTATCCCAGATATCAGGCTGCAGCTGCTTGACGCCGAGCGATAGCCGGCGATTCTCCGGTTCGACGCCGAGCACGGTGGCGCGCACTTTTTCGCCCTTTTTGAGGACCTCGGATGGGTGCTTGATGCGCTTGGTCCAGCTAAGGTTGGAGACGTGGACCAGGCCATCGATGCCATCTTCGATCTCGATAAATGCGCCGAAGTCGGTGAGGTTGCGAACGCGACCTTCGACGATGGCGCCAATCGGGTATTTGTCTTCGAGCGCCTCCCACGGATTGTCCTGCAGCTGCTTCATTCCGAGGGAGATACGGCGATCGTTGGGGTTGACCGAAAGGATGATGGTATCTGCCTCGTCGCCCGGTTTGACGAGCTTGGAGGGATGCTTCATTCGTTTGGACCAGGTCATCTCGGAGACGTGGACGAGGCCCTCGATGCCCTGTTCGAGCTCGACAAAGGCGCCGTAATCGGTGACCGAAAGGATGCGTCCGCGCACCTGCGCACCGATGGGGTAGCGCTCGGTGGCATCGAGCCAAGGGTCCGGCGTCAGCTGCTTGAAGCCGAGCGAGACGCGCTGCTTGTCCTTGTCGAACTTGAGAACCTTGACCTGGATCTCATCGCCGACGTTGACCAGATCGCGAGGATGGGTGAGCCGACCCCAGCTCATGTCGGTGATATGGAGCAGGCCGTCAAGGCCGCCGAGGTCGACGAACGCGCCGTAGTCGGTGAGGTTCTTGACGGTGCCGGTGAGGATGGAACCCTCCTCCAGGGTCGCGAGCGTCACGGACTTTTTGGCGTTCTGCTCTTCTTCGAGGAGATCCTTGCGGGAGATGACGACGTTGCCGCGTTTTTTGTTGAGCTTGATGACGCGAACTTCGATCTCGGTGCCGATGTAGCCGTCGAGGTTGCGGACGGGACGGACCTCGACCTGGGATCCGGGAAGGAAGGCCTTGATGCCGATATCGACGGTGAGACCGCCCTTGACGCGGGAGAGGACCATGCCTTTGACGGGGCTCTTGTCGTTGGCGGCGGCTTCGAGCTTGTCCCAGACCTTGTGGCGGAGGGCCTTCTCGTAGCTGACGAGGTACCCGCCTTCGGGCTCTTCCCGCTCGACGACGACCTCGACCGTATCGCCTGGAGCGAACTTCGGCTGACCATCCGGGTTGAGCGCCTGCTCGATCGGAATGAGGCCTTCGGACTTGAGGCCGATGTCCACGACGACGTGTTTGTCGGTGATTTTGACGACAGTCCCGGTGACCACGACCTCTTCCGTGGTGAGGTTCTGCGCGGCGGCGGTTTCCGCGGCCTGCTCGCGATCGAAGCTGGCGAGAGCCGCGGCAAAGTCGGCCGAATCGTAGTCGACGTCGTCGGAGGTCGTTTCGTTGGTGGCTGCGCCCGCAGCTTTCCTTGCCTGCTGAACGTCACCGGCCGCGGGTATGGACGCGGTGGGCTCGGGAGCAGCGGCGGCTTCGATGTGTTGGGGTGCAGAGTTCTGGTTGGAGGTGAGATCGGAAGACAGAGCGTCGGAGTTCTGCTCTGTCGCTTCGGGCGCCAGGGTTTCCAGTTGGGTGGTCAGGGGTGTGCTCTCGTGGGTGTCAGGATTATGGTGGTCTACCATAGTGGATGCGATTTTGGGATTCAAGGGTTCATCTCGTCCGGGCGGACCTGGCGGGTGCAAAAGAACCGGAGCGGGACGATTAGACGGTCGTACGGTCTCGCGACGTTCCGGATTTGATGCTCAGCGCGCTGCGCCGTCCACTGACAGGGATGACTCACACATTGCGGATTTCACTTTTGCGATTTACGCGATTTGCGAGGAGCGGCTGCACTTGGTTCCCACACGCAGAGACTCATATTCAACAATACGCCTCTGGGTAACTTGCGTCAATCGCACCGGTTGCGAGAGGAGATCTGAAGCGAGGAGGGCGAGGAGGGCGAGGAGGGCGAGGAGGGCGAGGAGGGCGAGGAGGGCGAGGAGGG
>CAXSGC010000003.1:0-76286 GCA_964236945.1 uncultured Acidobacteriaceae bacterium
GACGGGCTGGCCGTGCTGGGTGATGTCGAGGAGGCCTTGGGCGGAGAGACGGCGGGCGGCGGCGCGGGCGGGCTCCATGAGGGGCTGCCAGTGGTCTGGGTTGAGATTGTCTGTGTGGCTGGCGTGGCTGGCGATGGAGCGTGCGGCTTCGGAGGGGCAGATGGTCTTGTCGCGGCCGCGGAGGTGGAGCAGGCGAAGGATTTCGGCTTCGAGGTCGAGATCGGTGGGGGAGAGTTCTGGATCGCGGTCGGGCATGGGGCAAGCTGGGTTTCTGTTCAGTTAATCAGGTGTCAGTTGACAGGGACCACGGAGAATAACCGCTAGGCGGCCTTGTCGACGCGCATGGCGGATCGGGCGGGTTTGGAAAGGTGGGTGGCGGGGACGGCGGCGACGCGGGCGATCAGGAGCTGTTCGAGGATGAGGGCGGTAGAGCAGACGAAGAAGGGGATGAGTTCGCCGAAGACGCGGGTTTCAATGAGGATGCCGAAGGAGAACATGAAGACGAACCAGATGGGAAGCAGGAGGAGCCAGGCGCGGAGGCGGTGGTCGGGGATGCGGCGGCGGAGGGCGACGGTGAAGATCATGAGGTAGCCGCAGGTGGAGAGGAGCTGGGGCCAGGCCTGGGGGAGAACGAGGGATTTAACGTTCCAGTCGATGCGCGGGTAGAACTCGGAGACGTTGTGAGCGAAGGCGTGGCGGATAAAGACTTGCCAGCCGACCCAGACGGCGGCGAGGGGAAGGACAAGGATCCAGGGCTGGCGGTTGAGGAGGCGACGCCAGCGGAGTTTGCCGTCTTTTCCGTCTTCGACGGCGAAGTTGATGAGGTAGAGCGGAAGAAGGAGGAGAGTGGTTTCGCGGTTGACGGTGGCGACGAGGAAGAGCAGGACGAAGTATCGGAGGGGCTTGCCGAAGTAGAGCAGGTACATCGCGCCGGTGAAGAAGGCGAGCGAGGGGAGGTCGTAGACGAAGCGGAAGTTCTGGACGGTGTGGAGAACGTAGGTGGCGGCGCAGGAGACCAGGAAGAGGGGGTAGACGATGGGGGCGAGAATGGCGTGGCGGGAGCTGGCCTGGTAGATGCGCGTGGTGAGGGCTCCGGCGATGAGGAGGCAGACGACGTTGACGATGGCCTGGACGAGGACCTCTGGCTGGACCGGCTTGGGGAACCAGAAGTGCGAGTGGGCGAAGGGAGCGGCGAACCAGTGGAAGATGGAGCTCCCGTGGGCCCAGCGGAGGGGGTACATCATGAGGACGCGTCCCTGGAAGGGCATGCGCTCGCGGCCTGTCTCGTAGAGGGCGGTGTTGACGTAAGGCCGCGTGATCCAGAGGTAGCACCAGGCGAACTGTATGGTGGCGAGGACGTAGATGGCGACGAGAATCTTTTTTATCTTCTGCGGCACTCTGGAAGGGCCTCACGAGCCTGACCGGGAGATCTGAGATCCGAGGGCAGGGAGATGATGGGGGACAAAGTCGAGCAGATTTAAAGGCGTGCCGAGGTAATGAGATGAGCCGAGGCGCGGTCCGGGTTGCAAGTTCGGGTGTGGCATGTGTTTCGGAGTGCGCGTAGAGGGAGCAAGCTGGTTCTTTCCCTATACTTGGAGTTGATGGCGACGGCGACGGGACAGATCGCGGAAGTTCAGGAGTTTCCCCCGGTTCAGGAGCAGATGGATCTGCTGGGGAAGGGCGCGGCGGAGATCTTGCCGGCGGGGGCGCTCGAGGCGCGGCTGGCGGAGGCGCGGGCTGAGGGCCGGCCGATGCGGGTGAAGGCGGGTTTCGATCCGACGTCGCCGGATCTGCATTTGGGGCATACGGTGCTGATTCGGAAGCTGCGGCACTTTCAGCAGCTGGGGCACACGGCGATCTTTTTGATTGGGGATGCGACGGCGTTGATCGGCGACCCGACGGGGAGGTCGGCGACGCGGCCGCCGATGACGCGCGCGCAGATCGAGGAGAATGCCGGGACGTACAAGGACCAGGTGTTCAAGATTCTGGACCCGGAGCGGACGGAGGTTCGTTACAACTCGGAGTGGCTGGGCAAGCTGGGGTTTGAGGAGATGATCCGTCTCCTGGCGAAGTTTACGGTGTCGCAGATGCTGGAGCGAGAGGACTTCGACAAGCGGTTTCGGACCGAGCAGCCGATCAGTCTGCACGAGATGCTGTACCCGGTGGCGCAGGGGTACGATTCGGTCGCGCTGGGGTGCGATGTAGAGCTGGGTGGGACGGACCAGACGTTCAACCTGATGCGGGGGCGCGACCTGCAGAGGGATGCGGGGCAGAAGCCGCAGGTGGTGTTGACGACGCCGATTCTGGAGGGTCTGGACGGTGTGCAGAAGATGTCGAAGTCGTTGGGCAACGCGATTGGGATTCGGGAGCCCGCGCCGGAGATGTATGGGAAGTTGATGTCGATTTCGGATGAGTTGATGTGGCGGTACTGGACGCTGCTGACGGACGTTCGAGCGAACGGCATTGCGGGGATGCGGGCGCGGGTGGCGGCGGGCGGGCTGCATCCGATGCAGGCGAAGAAGGATCTGGCGCGGGCGGTGGTGGCGGACTTTCACGGGGAAGAGGAGGCGCGGCGTGCAGCGGAGGGTTGGGCGCGGCAGTTTCAGGAGCGCGGGGTGGGCGAGGATGTCGCGGTGGTGCGGGTTTCGAAGAGTGCCGACAAGCTCGTGGTGATGAGCGGCGGCGCCTCGGGAGCGAGCTTGAATTTGCCGGTGCTTTTGAAGGAGGCGGGTCTGGCGGGGTCGATCGGCGAGGCGCGGCGGAAGATTGAAGAGCATGCGGTGAGCGTGGATGGCATGAAGATCGCGGAGAAGGTGTTGGAGCGGGCTGGCGGGCTGGAGGAGGGGCCGGTGCTACGGGTGGGTAAGCGGCAGGTGCGGGTGGAGTGGGTTTAGGAGGTTTGGGGGTTCGGGGAGGTGATGACAGGTTTGTGGGGAACGAAGAGCGGTTCGCGCTTTCGCGCGAATAGGATGGGCACCCGGTTTGTGGTTCATGATTGGCTCCCGGGCATGAGAGGCAGACTGCGGGTCTCTCCGGTTCGGTGGAGATGACAGGTTTGCGAAAGGCAAGAGCGGTTCGCGCTTTCGCGCGAATACCCACCCTTCACGACGATGAAGCTGTCGCGGAGGATGGGGCACCCGGTTATGTGGCTTCATGATTGGCTCCCGGGCAGGAGAGGCAAACTGGCGGGTCTCTCCGGTTCGGTGGAGATGACAGGTTTGTGGAAGGCAAGAGCGGTTCGCGCTTTCGCGCGAATACCCCACCCTTCACGACGATAAAGCTGTCGCGGAGGATGGGGCACCCGGTAGACGCGGATTTCCTTCGGGAATGACAAAGAAGAGAGGCAGACTGCGGGTCTCTCCGGTTCGGTGGAGATGACAGGTTTGGGGGGATGAAGAGCGGTTCGCGCTTTCGCGCGAGTACCCCACCCTTCACGACGATGAAGCTGTCGCGGAGGATGGGGCACCCGGCAGATTCCCTTCGGGAATGACAAACTGGAAGGCAACGGCGAGGGCAGACACAGGCTGATTAGGTTCGTCTAATCTCAACGAAGGCCAAAGACTTACGAGAGTGGAGGATGTTCTGAGCTTGCTGAAGTCGGGATGGATGTTGGGGCTGATGGTTGGTGCGGGGCTCGCTGTGCCGGGAGCGCGGACGGCGGTTGCTGAAGATGCCCGGTCGATCGTGCAGAAGGCGGTGGAGACCGAGCTGGCGGCGGACCGGGACGATCACTCGCGTTGGCGGTACCGCGACGAGGAGAAGACGAAGCGGACGGTGGCGGTGGTGGTGGAGACGGATCAGGGGTCGGTGAAGCGGCTGGTGGAGCGGGATGGTCGGCCGCTGTCGGAGGCGGAGGCGAAGGCGGAGGACGCGCGGCTCGCGGCATACATTCGCGATACAAGCCGGTTGGCGAAGGCGAAGCGAGATTCGGCGGCGGATGACAAGAGTGCGACGGAGCTCCTGCGGATGTTGCCGGACGCGTTTTTGTGGAAGGTGATGGGGGAGGATGCGGGTGCGGTGACGCTGGGGTTTGTGCCGAATCCGTCGTTTCGGCCACCGGATATGCAGTCGCGGGTGTTGGGGGCGATGTCGGGCGAGATGGTGGTGGACCGCGGGTCGCACCATATTCGGACGCTTTCGGGGACGCTGACGACGGATGTGATGCTGGGGTATGGGTTGCTGGGACGGATGAAGCAGGGAGGGACGTTTCGGGTGGAGCGGCGCGAGGTGGGGCCGGGGTTTTGGCAGATTACCGAGACGCATGTGCATATCGACGGGAAGGCGCTGATGTTCAAGAGCATCGGCGAGCAGCAGGATGAGGTGCAGACGGAGTTTCGGGCGGTGCCGCGGGGGACGACGATGGAGGGGGCTGTGGGAATTTCGCGGGAGCGATAGGTTGGGTGGGAGATGGTGTGGGCGGACGGGCGGGCGCTCCACGATATGCTCGGAGAGGGATGGCGAAGACACCTTACAAGCAGACGGATGGGGAGCTGAGGCGGCGGGTGGAGCGCTCGGCGGGGGGGCGTGCGGGGTATAAGCAGCTGGTGCGGGAGCTTGGGTTGGGGGGTGGGCGGGAGCGGCGGCTGTTGCTGGAGCAGCTGGCGCGGATGACGGCTCGGGGGGAGCTGGTGAAGTTGGAGGATGAGATGTGGGGGTTGCCGGGGCGGGGGCCGGCGGAGGTGGGGTTGCGGGGTGCGGGGTCTGGATCTGGCGCGGGGGCGGGGTCTGGATTGCGGGAGGGGCGGGATCGTCTGGTGGCGGGGCGGTTGGATCTGCATCGGGATGGGTATGGATTTGTGCGGCCGAACGGGAGCTTGGATCGCGCGGACGATTTGTTTGTGCCGCCGACCGAGCTGAACGGGGCGATGCAAGGCGATGAGGTGTTGGTGGACGAGGCCGCGCCGGGGCGGGATGGGCGGCGGAGTGGGCGGGTGGCACGGGTGCTGACGCGACGGAATCCGACGGTGGTGGGGATCTTTCACTATGCGCGGAGCTCGCGGACGTCGCGGCGTGGGGGGCAGCAGAGGAGCGAGTGGACGGATGGGTTTCTGATCCGGGGTAACTACGTGATGCCGCTCGACGAGCGGATGGCGCAGCCGGTGCTGATTCCGGAGGGGGCGGAGGTGGTGGGGCGGCGGGAGCGGGTGGATCGGGTGCTGGGGGAGGAGGCTTTGGCGGCTTTGCGGCGGGGCGGGGTTCGGGGCGGCACTGACCCCACCCTTTCCGACGGTGAAGCTGTCGGAGAGGATGGGGCACCCGGGTTTGGGGCGGGTTCGGAACTTACCTTTTCGGATGGTGAAGCTGACGGAGAGGATGGGGCACCCGGGTTTCGGGGCGGCACTGACCCCACCCTTTCCGGCTTCGCCGGAGAGGATGGGGCACCCGGGTTTGGGGCGGGTTCGGAGTTGGAGGGGTTGGCGGTGGATGTGGAGATCACGGATTATCCGCAGCCGGGGCGGCCGGCCAAGGGTCGCGTGATCGAGGTGCTGGGGCCGCCGGATGCGTTTGGGGTGGATGTGGAGATCGTGATTCGCAAGCATCACTTGCCGCATGTGTTTCCGGCGGATGTGTTGCTGGAGGCGACGGCTTCGGCGGAGCGGACGGTGGAGGCGGCGGAGCTGGAGGAGGTGGGGCGGCGTTGGGACTTTCGCGGGCTTCCGGGCTGTCCTATTGTCACGATCGATGGGGAGACGGCGCGGGATTTCGACGATGCGGTGCTGGTGCGAGGGCTCCCGAATGGCAACTCGGAGCTGCAGGTGCATATCGCGGATGTGAGCCAGTATGTGCGGCCGGGGACGGCGCTCGATCTGGAGGCTCGGCTGCGGGGGACGAGCGTGTATTTCCCGGATCGCGCGGTGCCGATGTTGCCAGCCCAGCTTTCGAGCGGGATGTGCAGCCTGCGGCCGGGGGAAGACCGGTTTGTGTTGAGCTGCGTGATGGAGATCGATGCGCGCGGCGAGGTGGTGGGGTACGAGGTGGGCGAGGGTGTGATCCGGAGTGCGCGGCGGATGACGTACACGCAGGTGCAGGCGGTGCTCGACGGGGATGCGGAGGCGCGGTCGGAGTTTGCGGAGATGGCGCCGGAGTTTGAGTGCATGTACGACCTCGCCTTGAAGCTGAATGCGAAACGGAAGCGGCGGGGGTCGATCGATTTCGACTTGCCGGAGCCGGTGGTGCGGTTCGATCCGGACGGGAATATGGCGGCGATCACGCGGTCGGAGCGGGGATGGTCGCACCGGTTGATCGAGGAGTTTATGCTGTCGGCGAACGAGTGTGTGGCGACTTGGATCGAGCGCCAGGGGATTGCGAGCATGTACCGGATTCACGAGATGCCGGACCCGAAGCGGATTGTGGATTTTGAGGAGACGGCGGCGGGGTTTGGGTACACCTTGGGGATTGGGAACTTGCCGGTGAAGAAGCTGACGATGAAGTCCGACCGGCGCGAGGTGAAGCGAGGCGGGAGCGGAGGTGGGCGCGGCAGTGGGCGGGAGGGGGGAGCTGCGGTGCATGAGGTCCCGGAGCGGATTCCGGTGACGCCGCAGATGTATCAGAAGTTGACGGCGAAGATTGCGGGGACGCCGGAGGAGCGGATTTTGTCGTACCTGATGCTGCGGTCGTTGAAGCAGGCGCGGTATTCGGAGCGGAATGAGGGGCATTTTGCGCTGGCGAGCCCGTGCTATACGCACTTTACGTCGCCGATCCGGCGGTATCCGGACCTGATTGTGCATCGGCTGCTGCGGGCTTTGCTGGAGGCGGGGGCGGACCCGCGGGGCGAGGCGATTCACTCGGGGGATTGGCAGCCCTGGCAGGCGGAGTTCGATGCGGTGCGGGGGAAGGGGGGCGGGGGCGGGGGGGGGGGGGCGGGGGGGGGGGATGGGGATGACGGGCCGATGGCGGCGGCGGAGTTGGAGGCGATTGCGGTGGAGTCGAGCCAGGCGGAGCGGCGGGCCGACGATGCGGAGAGGGAGCTGATCGAGTGGAAGAAGATCAAGTTTATGCAGGACCGGGTGGGCGAGGAGTTCGACGGTGTGGTGTTGTCGTGTACGAAGTATGGGTTCTTTGTGGAGCTGAACGATTTGTTTATTGAGGGTCTGGTGCCGATCGCTTCGCTGGGGAGCTTCGGTGCCAAGGATTATAGGGACGAAGACCGGTAGGTGTTTCGCGATACGGACCGGGTGATTGTGGGGCAGAGGAGTGGACGGGTATTTCGGATGGGGACGCGCGTGCGGGTGCTGCTGGATCGGATCGATCGGCAGCAGCGGCGACTGCAGTTTGCGCTGATCGAGGCGCCTGGGGTGGAGGTTGCGACGGGCGCGGGATCGTTGCGGCGGCGGAAGGCTGCGGTTGGGGATGCGGGTCTGAGTCCGGAGCGGAGCGGGAAGGCGAAGAAGGGCAAGGCGAAGGAGCGGCTGCGGGATAAGAAGGCGAAGGGGAAGCGGCGTTAGGTCGGGCTGTGGGGGCTGGGAGTTCGGATCGACTTACAATGAGAGTCTAACGATAGAGGGAGTGATTCTGATGGCACACACAGTGTTCGACACGAAGTACAAGCAGGAGATGGAGGGGTTGGATGAGCCTCCGTTTGATTCGGATTTTGGGCAGAAGATTTACAAGAACGTGTCGAAGAAGGCGTGGGGCGAGTGGGTGGAGCGGCAGAAGATGCTGTTGAACGAGTATCGCTTGCAGCCGTGGACGAGGGAGGCTCAGGAGTTTTTGGTGGAGCAGATGAATGAGTTTTTCTTTGGTGAGGGTGGAGAGCTGCCGAAGGAGTATGTGGCGCCGAGCCGGTAGAGGGGGTCGTGTACACTTCTGGTGTAGGACAACCCCGCTGCGAGCTCGATTCTGAGAGCTGGCAGGCAAGGAAGTCGGGACGTGGCTCAGCCTGGTAGAGCGCACCCTTGGGGTGGGTGAGGTCGCTAGTTCGAATCTAGTCGTCCCGACCAATTTTCTTCTTACATACATGAATACGTTACGGGGCTTTTGCTCTGGTCGAGCTGAAGTGACGGGTTGAGGGAAAGCGGTTCGCGCTTGTGCGCGAATACCCCACCCTTTCGCTTCGCGAGAGGATGGGGCACCCGGGTGAAGCAGATTCCCTTCGGGAATGACAACCAGAAGAGCAAAAGCAAGGGCAACAGCAGAGGGCGGACGCCGCTGGTGGGATCGGCGGGGTTGTAGGTGCCGGGGAGTGGGGCGTTGATGTTGCGCGAGAGCCACTGGTGGACGCCGCGGATGTTGAGGTAGGTGGTGGTGATCGAGCCGATTTTGCCGAGGGAGCGCTCGGCGGAGATGCCGCCGACCATGTCGTACTCGGAGCGGAGGTTGGGGCTGACGCGGTAGATGGTGGGGGCGGTGCCGGTGAGCGCGGAGGGGGGTGGGATGGTGGGGTAAAAGTCCGGATTTTTGAGGTAGTACGTCTGCTGGGTGATGCCGTTCTGGCGTGCTGCGGTGAGGAGATTGGAGGAGTCGAAGCGGTCGTAGAAGAGGCCGAAGCCGCCGCGGAGGGTGACCCAGGCGGGCTTTTTGTCGGCCTGGTGGACGGCCCAGGCGAAGCCGATGCGGGGGGCTGGGTCGAAGTGGTCGGGGATGCCGGACTGGGTTTCGAAGCGGGCGCCGAGGTTGAGAGTGAAGGCTTTGGTGAGCTTCCACTCGTCGTCGGCGTAGAGGCCGAGGTCGCCGGTGAGGACGGACGCGCTCGGCTGTCCGGCGGTGAGGTTGAACTGGGTGGCGCCACCGCCAGCGGCGCGGATCTGCGTGGGAGTGAGGCCGCGGGCGAGGCCCTGCTCGGTGATCCGGTAGGTGGCGAGATCGGGGAAGGTGTACTGGCCGTTGTAGTTGCCGGTGGAGAGGTTGCTGTCGCGGACGAGGCGGTAGCGGGCGCCGGCGCGGAGGAAGTGTTTGCCGTGGTCGACGGAGAGGTATTCCTGAAACTCGTAGCGGTCCTGGTTGTCGCGGAGGAGCTGGCTGGGGGCGCCGCCGCCGTTGAACGAGCCTTGCACGATGAGGGTGGGGGCGGAGCTGACGGCGGTCTGGTTGAGGCGGGTGCGGATGTACTGGAAGCGGGTCTCGTTGATGAGGTGTGGGCCGATAATTTGTGTGTTGCCGACCTGCAGGGTTTGCGTGGTTGCGGTGTTGTTGAAGCCTTCGCTCGCGAGGGTGAGGAGGCCGATGCCGCCGTTGGTGAGGTTTCGGTTGTACTCGTAGCGCGCGGTGAAGGTGTTGTTGGTGGTGAGTTGGCGATCGAGGCGGGCGGAGTAGGAGTGTGATTTTTGCGGGTCGGCGATGGCCTGCGAGAGGGCGCTTGGATTGAGGTTGGAGTCGAGGACGACGGCGTTGATGACGGCGTTGTTTTCCTGGTCGTTGTAGTTGCTGGAGAGGAAGAAGGAGGTCTTTTTGCCGATGGGGCCGCTGACGTTTCCGTCGATGTAGAGCGTGTGGTAGGGGGGCTGGGCGCCGGTGAAGGGGTTGCGGGCGTTGAAGGCGCGGTCGTTGCCGCTGGACTGGAGGTAGCCGTGGAGTTTGTCGGTGCCGGGTTTGGTGAAGATTTCGACGCGACCGAAGCCGAGGCCTTCGTACTGGGCGGAGTAGGGATTCTGGTTGATGCGGATCTCGCGGATGGAGCTTTTGGGTGGGAAGCGGCCGCCGGAGAAGCCGTCGATGTAGACCTGTGGGGGATGTTGGCCGTCGCCGCCGGCGATGCCGAGGATCTGCTGCTGGAGGGTGGCGTCGTCGTTGGAGAGGGTGTCGAGCTGCTCTTTCTTGAAGACGAGCGCGCTCGAGTTGTCGGCTGCAGAGGTGCTGTTGGTGTTGTTGGCGTCGACGTTGAGGACTTCATTTTCGGTGGCGATGCGGAGCGTGAGACTGAGGGGTGGGAGGGCTCGATCGCGGAGGACGAGGCCTTCGCGGAGGTAGGGCTCAAAGCCGGGGGAGGAGGTGACGACGAGGCGGTAGCTGCCGGCTGGGAGGTCGACGGAGAAGTGGCCGGCGGGGTCGGTGGTGGCGTCGCGCTGGAGGGCGGGGGCTTCGAGGTGGGCCTGGCTTTCGAGGTGGATCTGGGCCTGTGCGACCTTTGCGCCGGAGGGGTCGTTGACCGTGCCGGAGAGGTTGCCGGCAGTGCGAGGCGTTTGTGCGGGGGTGGATGCGGTCTGCGCGGGGAGTCGCGGGGCAGTGAGGGACAGGGCAAGCCCGCCGAGGAAGGGGAGGAACCAGGGACGCATGCAGGGCACCAGTCCGGGGAGATTTGGGTGAAGATGCGGCTTGGACTCACGTTGCGAGAGAAAGTTTGCGGTGCGTTGCGAGGATTTGTTTGCTCTTCGATGACCTTGGCCGGGCAGATCGGTGGAGGGCTCGGTGTATTCTCTTCAGACCCTTTGCAAGTTCAGGAGTGTCTCTGTGGTGGATCGATGCGGATTGGTATTTGCTTCTCGATGCGGACGTTTGGTGGTGGGTGCTGTGGTGATGTTGTGTGGGACGGCGGAGGTCGTCGCGCAGGCTGTGGTTTCCTCTGGGCCTGTCGCTGTCGTGCCGGTGGTGACAGAGCATGCGATGGTGGTGACGATTCAGCATGACGCGACGGATGCGGGTGTGAGCGTGTTGCGCGCGGGTGGGAATGCGGTGGATGCGGCGGTGGCGGTGGGGTTTGCGCTGGCTGTGGTGTATCCCCAGGCGGGCAACATTGGAGGCGGCGGCTTCATGCTTATTCGCGAGCATGCGGATGTGGCACATGGAGGTGTGGATGGGTTTGCGACGCATTTTCTGGACTATCGGGAGAAGGCTCCGGCGGCGGCGACGCGGGATATGTATCTCGATGCTGAGAAGAATGTGGTGAGCGGGCTGTCGACGGTGGGGTACAAGGCTTCGGGGGTTCCGGGGACGGTGGCGGGTCTGGTGTATGCGCGGGCGCACTTCGGCAAGCTGACGCTGGCGGAGGATATGGCGCCGGCGATTCGTCTGGCCGCGGAGGGGTTTGTCCTGTCGGAGGCCGAGGCAGCGGGTTTGCGGTCGAAGGGGCTGACGAAGTTCCCGGCGTCGGCGCGCATCTTTCAGAGGGACGGGAATTTTTATGTAGGTGGCGAGCGGTTTCGGCAGCCGGTGCTGGCGGCGACGCTGAGGAAGATTGCGGCGGATCCGGGGGATTTCTATCACGGCGCGATGGCTCGGACGATTGCGGCCGAGATGGCTAGCGGCGGCGGTCTGATCACGGCGGCGGACCTGGCGGCGTATGAGGTGAAGGATCGTGCGCCGATCGTGAGCCGGTACCACCAGTACGAGATTATTACGGCGCCGCCGCCGTCTTCGGGTGGGATTGTGTTGGCGGAGATCCTGAACATTTTGTCGACGTACGATTTGCCGAAACTGGGGGCGGACCGTTCGGCGGCGCAGGTGCACTATATTACGGAGGCGTTTCGGCGGGCGTATATGGATCGGGCGGAGTATCTGGGCGATCCGGATTTTACGCCGCAGCCGGTGAAGGAGATGGCGAACCCGGCGTATGCGGCGGCGTGGCGGGCTTCGATCGATCCGATGAAGCCGACCGCGAGCGCGGACTTGAAGCGGCCAGCGGGGTTTATGCCGGCGCCGCCGCAGCTGGAGCCGGAGCGTCACGTTCCTCACGAATCCACGGAGACGACGCACTTTTCGATTGTGGATGCGGAGGGCAATGCGGTCTCGAACACGTATACGCTGAATGGGACGTTTGGGTCGGGCGTGACGATTGCGCCGCTGGGATTTCTGATGAACAACGAGATGGATGACTTTGCGTCGAAGATGGGCGTGCCGAATATGTACGGGTTGATTCAGGGGCCGGCGAACTCGATCGCGCCGGGGAAACGGCCGTTGTCGGCGATGACACCGACGATTGTGACGACGCTGCCAGCAGGTGGTCGGCCGGGCGAGCTGCGGATGGTTCTGGGGACGCCGGGCGGGTCGACAATTATTACGACGGTGGCGAACGATTTTTTGAGTGTGGTTGAGAATGGGTTGACGATTCAGCAGGCGGCCGATGCGCCGCGGTTTCATCATCAATATCTGCCGGACCGGCTGGACCTGGAGCGGACGTTTCCGGACGATGTGGCGCGGCAGCTGGCAAGTATGGGGTATAAGACGAACCGGTCGAGTGTGGCGGATGAGCACTCGCCGGGGACGTGGGGCGATTCCGAGCTGATTGCGGTCGATCCGAAGACGCACGCTCTGATGGGCGGGCATGACAGCCGGCGGGCGTATGGGAAGGCGGCGGGTTACTGAGCTGTGAGTTCGGGCGCGGCTGCGGCGGCGGGCTGGAGCGAGTGGAGGAGGTCGCGGGTTTCGCGCAGGACGTCCTCGGCTTTGGCGCTGGTGAGCGGCCAGCGGAGGACGCCTTGCGGGGTGAACTGCGCGCCGGATTTGCTGTTGCGGCTGACGAGCTTCATGAGCGAGGCGGGGTCGACGCCGAGGGAGGCATGGGCGCGGCCTGGGTTTGCGAAGCTGTCTCCTGTGCCGTTCGGGGTGGAGCGTTCGGACGCCCGGTCGATGAATTTGATGTGGAGCATGTCGCGCATGGCTTTGATTTTTCCGGCTTGCGCGAGCGGGGCGTTGGCGGGGCGGGTGCCCACGGTGGCGCGGGCGGCGAGGGTGGCGTTGGTAACTTCGCGATTTGCAACCGTACGTGTGCCATATTGGAGCGGACGCGAGGGCGGGGCGGGGCGGGCGATCTGGCCGGGGCGTAGAGGCTGGAGGGTGGTGGGTGCGGGGCGGCCGTTGGTCGCGGGTTTGGCTGGGGCTGGGGCGATTTCTTCGATGGCGGTGCGCTTGCGTTCGATGGAGGCGATGCCGAGTTGTTCGCAGTGGAGGCGGATTTCGCCGGCGGCCAGGAGATTTGTAACTGAATCAGGTATGGCGCCGTAGCGGTCGATCAATTCATCGCGGATCTCTGCGAGATCCGCTTGGGAGATGGCACCGGCGATGCGTTTGTACATGCGTAAACGCTGGTTTTCCTCGGGGATGTAACTGTCGTCGATACGTATCGAGATGCCGAGATTGACGGTGGCGCCGATGTGCTCCGGGGTGCCTTCGCCTTTCATCTGGCGGACGGCTTCTTCGAGCATGGTGGTGTACATTTCGAAGCCGATGGCTTCGATGTGGCCGGATTGTTCGCCGCCGAGCATGTTGCCGGCGCCGCGGAGTTCGAGGTCGAGGGCGGCGATTTTAAAGCCGGCGCCGAGGTCGGAGAATTCTTTCAAGGCGGCGAGGCGGCGGCGGGCAATCTCGGTGAGCTGCTGCTCCGGCGGGATGAGGAGGTAGGCGTAGGCTCTGCGGTTGGAGCGACCGACGCGACCGCGGAGCTGGTAGAGCTCGGAGAGACCGTGGCGGTCGGCGCGGTTGATGATGATGGTGTTGGCGAGCGGGATGTCGAGGCCGTTTTCGATGATGGAGGTGGCGCAGAGGACGTCGTACTCGCCGTTCATGAAGGCGAGCATGACGCGCTCGAGCTCGGCCTCGGGGAGCTGGCCGTGACCGACGACGACGCGGGCCTGGGGGACGAGTTCACGGATTTTGGCGGCGAGCTCGTAGATGGTTTCGACGCGGTTGTGGACGAAGTAGGTCTGGCCGCTGCGTTCGAGCTCCATCTCGACGGCGGTGCGGACTAGTTTTTCGTCGAACTTGGCGACGATGGTCTGGATGGCCATGCGGTCTTTCGGCGGGGTTTCTATGACGGACATATCACGTAACCCGATCAGTGACATATGCAGCGTGCGCGGGATGGGCGTGGCGGACATGGAGAGGACGTCGATGGCGGCGCGGAGCTGCTTGAGGCGCTCCTTGTGGCGGACGCCGAAGCGCTGCTCTTCGTCGACGACGAGGAGGCCGAGGTCCTGGAATTTGAGATCTTTTGAGAAGAGGCGGTGGGTGCCGATGAGGATGTCGACCTTGCCGGCCTCGGTGCGTTCGAGGATCTCTTTTTGTTCTTTGGAGGTGCGGAAGCGGGAGATCATTTCGACGTTGACGGGGAAGTTGGCGAAGCGTTTTTTGAAGGATTCGAAGTGCTGAAAGGAGAGGACGGTGGTGGGAGTGAGGACGGCGACTTGTTTCGAATCCTGCACGGCTTTGAAGGCGGCGCGCATGGCGACTTCGGTCTTGCCGTAGCCGACGTCGCCGCAGAGAAGGCGGTCCATGGGCTGGACGGATTCCATGTCGCGCTTGATTTCGGCGATGGCGCGGAGTTGGTCGTCGGTTTCGGTGAAGGCGAAGGAGTCTTCGAATTCGCGCTGGAGGTTGGTGTCGGGGGTGAAGGCGGTGCCGACGGCGGCGGCGCGCTGAGCGTAGAGCTTGAGGAGCTCGGCGGCCATGTCCTGCATGGCTTTTTTGACGCGGGCCTTGGTTTTGGACCATTGCTGGCTGCCGAGTTTGTTGAGTTCGGGGGCGGGGCCGGTGTCGGTGGAGCGGTACTTCTGGATGAGGTCGAGGCGGGTGAGCGGGACGTACAGTTTGGCGGCGTCGGCGAACTCGAGGATCATGAGTTCGAGGGGAGGCGGGTCGCCGGGGTCGCCTTTGCCCTCGT
Organism: uncultured Acidobacteriaceae bacterium; assembly: GCA_964236945.1. Classification (GTDB taxonomy): domain Bacteria; phylum Acidobacteriota; class Terriglobia; order Terriglobales; family Acidobacteriaceae; genus Edaphobacter. The sequence continues at coordinate 14,531 of CAXSGC010000003.1, forward strand.
CGAGGACGCGGAGGCCGCAGTACTGGGCGATGCCGTGTTCGACGTGCACGACGTAGTCGCCGACGGCGAGGTCGCGGAAGTCGGAGATGAAGGCGGAGGTTTTGGATTTTTTGCGGGGGACGGGGCGGGCGCTGACGTCGGCGTCGTCGGAGAGATCGTTGGCTCCGAAGACGACGACCTGGCGGGCGGAGGCGCGGTCGAGGTCGAGGATCTGCACGCCGGCGGCGATGGCGGTGTGGACGATGACGGGGGTGCGCAGGTCGCCCGAGAGGTAGGAGGTTTCGGAATACATGGTGGAGGAGCCGGCCTGTTCGCCGCGCGAGCCGAGGCGGTAGGGGACGGCGTACTCCTGGAGCATGGAGGCGAGGCGCTCGACTTCGCCCTGGTTGGGCGCGGTGAGGAGGATGCGGGCGTCGGCGGCCATGAGGGATTTGAGCTGCTCGATGAGGGCGGGGATCGAGCCGTGGAAGCGCATGGTGGGGCGCGTCGAGAAGTCGACTTCGGAGAGGTCGGAGCGATCGGCGTCGAGGATGTCGACGGCGCCGAGCTGATCGAGTTCGCAGCCGGTAAAGGTGCGGAGTCGGTCGTCGAGCGCCCAGGGGGAGACGTAGATGTCTTCGGGGCGGACGAGCGATCCGATGCCGGAGCGATCGTGACGCTGCTCGACCTTGTTCCACCAGCGTTCGCCCTGATTTTTGATCATGGCGGGCTCTTCGGTGAAGACGCGGGTGGAGGGGCCGAGGAGGTCGAGCAGGGTGCTGTCGGCGCCGGCGACGGGGGCGAAGAACTCCCATCCGGGGAAGATGGTTGCTTCGCCGCTTCGTGTGCTGATGTGGGTCTGGAGCTCGCTGGGAGTTTCGCCGCCTTCGAGTTGGGCGGCGGCCGCAGAACCGGTGCGGGTGAGGCGGGCGTTGATGGCGCCGAGGAGCCGATCGGTGACGGGCGTTTCGGTGAGTGGGAGGAGGAGCGCCTCGTCGAGGGTGGATTGCGAGCGCTGGGTTTCGGGGTCGAAGCGGCGGATCGATTCGATCTCATCGCCGAAGAAGTCGATGCGGACGGGACGGTCCTGCTCGGGAGAGTAGGCGTCGACGATGCCGCCGCGGATGGTGACCTGGCCGGGCATTTCGACGACGTCGACTTTGGTGTAGCCGACGGAGAGGAGGTGTTCGACGAGCATGTCGGGGAGGTGTTCTTCGCCGACGCTGAGGCGCAGGGCGAGGGCGGTGTAGTGGTCGCGGGGGAAGAGGCGCATGCAGGCCGATTCGACCGGAGCGATGACGAGGCGCGGCGTGGACGGGGCGGTGCTGGCGATCTTCCAGAGGGTGGCGGCGCGGGATTCCTGGATGTCGGCGTGGGGGGAGAGGTTTTCAAAGGGGAGCACGTCGTGGGCGGGGAGGCGGAGCACCTGCGATCGGGAGAGCGCGCCGGTGAGATCGCACGCGGAGAGGACGGCGGCGTGGAGGCTTTCGGCGGCTTTGTTGTCTGGGACGAGGACGAGCGAGGGGGCGTTTGCAGCGCGGACGAAGAGCGGGAGATAGAGGGCGCGCGCGGTGGCGGTGAGGCCCGAGACGCGACGGCGCCCGGTGCCTGCGGAGAGGTGGCGCCGGACGCGTTCAAAGGCTTCGGAGTGTTCGAGGTCGGCGAGGAGATCGCGGACAAAGGGGAGAATCATTGGTGGTTTGATTGTATCGAGCTTGCGGGGATGGAGTTGATTTGAAGAGCGGTGTGGGGCGGCCGTGTAGTCGCGCTGGATGTGACGGGGTACGGCCCAGGCTTCAAGCACTGCGGCTCTAGCCTGGATTCACGCCACGCAGAATCATGGAAACCATGCTGCCGATGCCGAGGATGACGAGCAGGGCGTAGATGGCGCCGCTGATCCAGCCGGCGGTCTTGGAGACGCCGCCGGCATGGGCGAGGGTTTGGGGGCTGAGTGTTGGGTTGGCGGCGCGCAGCTTCTGGATGGTGTTGATGGCGTCCGAGACGTAGATCTGCTTGGAGACGATGGCGATGCCGATGCTGATCGGCAGACTGAGGCTGCCGATTGAAAGAAAGGCCGGAAGCACGGCGAGGAGCAGCATGAGAGCGGTGAGGATGCCGCCGTAGAGCCACATTTTGCGGTAGAAGAACCAGACGGGACCGACGAAGAATGCAGGTCCGGACATGCCACCGCCGCGGAGGAAGTTGAACCTGATTTTTTCGCCGGGAGCGCGGTTGGCCCGAGCGTGAAGGCGGTCGTAGACGAGGAGGTATTTGTCGGCGTGCGGGCCGAAGAAGGCGAGGAGATCTTCTCGACGATGGAGCTGGTCGGGGTCGTGGAGGAACTCGGCTACGGGTGCTCGGGGCATGAGTTTTAGGAGCTTCGCGCGAGGTGGTGGGTTGTTCTGAGATGCATAGTCCACGGGCGGCGCCGGTGAGTTTAGACGGTGACGACGATCTTGCCGATTTGCTGGTTGGATTGCATGTAGCGGTGGGACTCGACGATTTCGGAGAGGGGGAAGGTGCGGTCGATGCGGGGTTTGAGGGTACCGTTGGCGAGGTGGTCGAAGATGTATTTTTCGGCGGTGCGGCGGAGATCGGGGACGGCGACGATCTCGAAGAGGGTGTAGCCGCAGACGGTGAGGTGTTTCATCAGGGAGGGCAGGAGCGGGAACGGCGTGGGATCGGAGCTGAGCGCGCCGTAGAGCAGGAGGATGCCGTGGTCGGCGGCGGCTTCGGCGAGCTGGAGGACGCCTGGGCCGGCGACGGGATCGAAGATGAGGCGAGCGCCTTTGCCGGCGGTGATCTCCTTGACGCGAGCGACGAGGTCCTCTTCTTCGGTGACGATGACGTGGTCGGCGCCGGCGGCAAGCAGGTCGGATTTCTTGGCGGGGGTGCGGGTGGTGGCGATCGAGATGCCGCCTTCGGCGCGGACGATTTCGATGGCGGCGAGGCCGACGGAGCTGGAGGCGGCGGGGATGATGACGAAGTCGCCTCGGGTGAGCTTGCCGATGTGGAGTAGGCCGCCCCAGGCGGTGAGGTACTGCATCCAGATGCTGGTGCCTTCCTCGAAGGAGAGCTGCTCGGGGTAGGGGGCGAGCGAGGTGGCGGGGACGATGGCGACTTCGCCGTAGACGCCGTACGCGTCGGCCATGAAGGCGGGGACGGTGGACCGAATCTGGCCGAGGAGTGCGGGGTCGCCGCCGTCGCCGACCGCTTCGACGAAGCCGGAGGCCTCGTATCCGAGCTTCGAGGGAAGCACGGGTTGGATGAGGTAGCGGCCCATGTGGAAGAGGAGTTCGGCGCGGTTGAGGCCGATGGCTTTGACGCGGAGGCGGACCTCGCCGGGGCCGGGCGAGGGGAGCGGGAGGTCGTCGATCTGGAGGACTTCGGGGCCGCCGAGCTGGTGGAAGCGGACGATTTTGGCGGTTTCCGGGGCGGTGCTGGGGCTGGTGTTTTCTGGCACGAGATCCTCTGTGCGAGCATGATCAGTCAGGTCTCGCACGCATGAGATTCACGCGATGCGGAGAAGTTGCGAGTGAGTCCGACTTGTTATGCTGCGGTCTGTTCCACCTCTTCGAGGGACTTCTTTTCGTTGGGTTCGCCCTCGTCGCCGTAGACGACCTGACCGTATTCAAGGAGGGTCACCATGCCGACGCCGCCGCAGATGTTTCCGGCGACCGCGGGGAAGAACCATGCGGGGTAGGCACGCCAGGGGATCTGGTGCGTGAGGACGGCGGTGAAGACCTCTCCGCTGGCGGCGATGCAGTGGGCGAAGTTGCCGAGGCCGACGACGAAGGTGAGGATCCAGATGATCATGACGGAGCCGGTGATGGAGTGCGAACCGGAGACGAGCCAGGCGGCGAGGGCGATGATCCATCCGCCCATGACGCCGCTCCAGAAGATACCACTGGGATCGCGGTGGACGTTTTCCAGGCCGAGCTGCGCGAGTTGGTGGACGACTTCGGGGTTGAGCGCGTGGGTGAGGCTGGCGAGTGCGGCGAAGGTGAGGGCGCCGAGGACGTTGGCCGGGAGGACGGAGAACCACAGACGCATGGTGTTCCAGAAGTGGCGCTTTTCGGCGAGCACGAGAGCGACGGGGTAGAGGGTGTTTTCGGTGAAGAGCTGCGACCGTCCGAGGATGACGACGATGAAGCCGATGGGGTAGAACATCTTGGCGATGAACTGGGTTCGGCTGGTGGTGCCGAGCATGCTGAGCGCGATGGCGTTGCCCATGGCGCTGAGGCCCATGAAGACGCCGCCGGCGAAGCCCGAGATGGCGAGGGCCATGCTGGAGCGTTTGAGCTCCTGGCGGGCGTTGTTGGCGACCTGCTCGAAGATCTCCTGCGCGCTGGGGCGTTCGAGGTCTTTTTGGGCGACGACGGCGGGGGCTTGTTCGGGCTTGGGCTTGCGGCGGAAGGGGAAGGGCATTTAGGCCTGTCTGGTTAGGTGTGGAGTCTTCTTCCTAAGATGCAGACGACTTGAACCGGCAGTGCAGATGAGTTGGATATAATCGACCAAGATCACAGGAGCGGCAGATGTCGAATCCATCCCCATCCAAGGCGAACAGTGGTGAAGTGCGAAGCGGCTATAACCCTCCACCGCCTCCGAATTACCAGCGCCCGGTGCCCGTGAGAGTACCATCTGCCCCTCTAAAATCAGGAAAGTAACGCGATGCTTCAGGGCTTGCAAGCGGTTCTGGCGTTGCTCGTCTTGCTACCAGGATTTGTGAGTGCGCGAGTCATGCGGATGATGTCGGCGCGCTCTCAGCAGACGGAGTTGGAGCGAATCATCGAGGCGCTCATCTTCAGCTTTTTTACTTATGTCTGCTACTTTGCGATCTTCGGACCTCAACTGCCTTTGGAATGGTCCACTGGAACAATCAACAACAGCACTGTCCCGTCCAACTTTTCGGTGCATCGTTCCCGATTGCTGAGCCTGGTTCTTATCGCTCTTATTCTTGGATTTGGCTGGGGATATGTCAAAGGTCACGATCTTTTACTGAAGTTTCTCCGCAGATGGAGGCTGACACAGCGAAGCAGTCGAGAATCTGTCTGGACCGATGTCTTCCTAAATTTCAGAGGCAATGTGCAGGTTGGATTAGGCGACGGTCGCAGCGTGATCGGCTGGCTGGAACAGTATGCTGAAACCGGAGACGAACGTACCGTATTTCTCGCTCAGGCGGCCTGGGTTGAAGAGGACGGTGCAACAACGGAGGTTCCCGGAGACGGCCTGATGCTTCTTACGGAGAAATCGGAGATCAAGTACGTGATGTTTCTCGATAAAGGGCAACGATGAGCGCGGTTCTTCCTGAAGTTTTCGCGAAGTACCAGCCTGTGATTGGGCTGGAGGTGCATGTTCAGCTCCTGACGCAGACCAAGGCGTTTTGCGGATGCGTGAATGAGTATGGCGGAGAGCCGAACACGCATGTTTGTCCGACGTGCTTGGGGCTGCCTGGGGCTTTGCCGGTTTTGAACCGGCGGGCGGTGGAGTTTGCGGTTCTGGCGGCGAAGGCGATCGGCTGCGAGATTCGGGAGACGAGTGTGTTTTCGCGCAAAAACTACTTCTATCCGGACTCGCCGAAGGGGTACCAGATCTCGCAGTTCGACAAGCCGATCGCGGAGCATGGAGAGATTTATGTACCGGCTGCGGACGGCAGGCCGGGCTTGAAGCGGATTGGCGTCACGCGGCTGCATCTTGAGGAGGACGCGGGGAAGAGCGTGCATGACGGGTTTGCGGACTCGGCGAGCCGGACGTATATCGATCTGAACCGGTGCGGCACGCCCTTGGTGGAGATCGTGAGTGAGCCGGATTTGCGGAGTCCGGAGGAAGCGTTTGAGTACCTTACGCGGCTGAAGGAGATCCTGCTGTACACGGGTGTGAGCGACTGCAATATGGAGGAGGGGTCGCTGCGCTGCGATGCAAATGTGAGCGTGATGTTGAAGGGGGCGGAGCGTTTCGGGACGAAGGCTGAGGTGAAGAACGTCAACTCTTTTCGGTACATCAGGGCGGCGCTTGAGTACGAGATTGAGCGGCAGATTGGGGTGCTGGAAGAGGGTGGACGGGTGGTGCAGGAGAGCCGGCTGTGGAACAACGCGGAGGGCCGGACGAGTTCCATGCGGTCGAAGGAGCAGGCGCACGATTACCGGTACTTTCCGGAGCCGGACCTGCCGGCGCTGGTGGTGGGCGCGGCGTGGAGGTCGGAGATCCTGCGGGCGCTGCCGGAGCTTCCGGAGGCGCGGCGGACGCGGATGACTGCGGAGTACGGGATCTCGGCGCAGGATGCGGCGACGTTGACGGCGACGCGGACGTTTGCGGAACAGTTCGAGACGGCGGCGCGGGCGGCGAAGAGTCCGCGGCGGGTGGCGGCGCTGTTGACGAGTGAGTTGACGACGAGGCTGCGGGCGGCGGGGCTGGAGATGGAAGCGTCGCCGGTGACGATGGCAGGTGTGGTGATGGCGGCGGATCTGCTGGAGTCGGGGGCGCTTTCGAGCAAGCAGATAAAGGCGCTGCTGGATGCGTGCTTTGCGGCGGGCGAGGACTTCGCGGCGGTGTATGCGCGCGAGAAGCCGCAGCAGATCTCGGATCGGGCGGCGATCGAGCGGATGATCGACGAGGTGATCGCGGCGAATCCGAAGCAGGTGGAGCAGTATCGGGCCGGGAAGAAGACGGTGGCGGCGTTCTTTGTGGGGAATGTGATGCGGGTATCGAAGGGGCAGGCGAATCCGGCGCTGTTGAATGAGCTGGTGGTGCAGAAGCTGGATGCGGTTTGACGAAGGGATCAGGAGATGCACCATTTTCGGTGCAACGCGGATACCGGCTGAGATCTCCTATGGGTGTGTAGGAGGACTTTATGGCGACGAAGGCAGCGGCAGGGAAGCGTCCGGGGAAGTCCGCGAGCAAGAAGAAGGCGGGCGTTCCTTCTCCAAAGACAGGTTCGGTGAAGAAGGCTCAGCCTAAGAAGTCTGCGACCGGGTCTTCCGCGAAGAAGACCTCCGCGAAGGCGGCGGCGAAGAAGGCTGGCGGACGGGAGTATTCGGCGGCCGCCGGGGCTCAGGTGGCGCGGGAGATGCGGGAGATGAAGGTGGGGACGCTGAAGAGTGGAAGGAGCGGGCAGACGGTGACGAACCCGAAGCAGGCGATTGCGATCGGTTTGAGCGAGGCTCGGCGGGCTGGGAAGAAGGTCGCGCCGGATCCGAACCGGGCGAAGAAATAGAGGGTGCCACTACGTAGGATGAAGCATCGTGAAAGTGGTGCTCGCTGCTGTTTGCGCTCGTTCGCGTGAATACCCCACCCTTCACGACGGTGAGACTGTTGCGGAGGATGGGGCACCCGGGTTTTGGGTAAGAGGCTAGTTCTTGCCGGCCGGGCTTGAGGTTGGGGCGGATGTGGCGGGGGCGGGGGTGCTGGTGGGTGCGGGGCTGTTTTCGCTGCTGGCGGGGCGCGGGGCTTGCCGACTTCGACGGTGCGTCCTTGCCTTCGGTCGATCCGGAGGCGGCTCCGGCAGAGGCGGCGTCGGATGGGGCTGTGTCGCTTTTGCTGTCGCCGGAGCTTTTACGTTTGGCGTTGCCGTAGCCGTCGGCGTACCAGCCTCCGCCTTTGAAGCTGATGGCGGGTGCGGTGATGACGCGTTCGAGTTTGCCGCCGCAAGAGGGGCACTCGGTGATCTCGGGGTCGGAGAACTTCTGGCGTTTTTCGGTGTGGCGGGTGCAGGTGAGGCACTTGTATTCGTAGAGCGGCATGGAGGTTGGATGTCCTTAGGTACAGCTTACCGAAGTGGGTGCAGTGTTGGCGTGGGGCGGGGGGGACTCGGCGATGTTGGCCAGCTCCTGGAGGAAGCCAGATCGCGTGTTGCCGAGGATGTAAAGCAGGTCCTGGGCCCGGGTAAGGCCCACGTAGGCGAGCTTGCGCTCGCTTTCGGGGTCGCGCTTTGGATCGGGCAGGTGCTCGAGGCCGGTAAGAAAGACGACGCGAAACTCGAGACCTTTGCCGGACTGGATGGTGGAGAGTTTAACGGTAGGGGAGGTGATGTCGAGGCTGTCTTTGCTTTGCGGGTTTTCGGAGATCCAGAAGAGTTTTTCAGGGCCGAAACGGTGCGCGAAGGACTCCGAGAAGCTTTTAGCCCAGGCGCGGGAGGTGTAGAGGACAGCGATGTCGGCGAGGCCGCAGAGAGCTTCGTCGGCGAAGTCTTCGATCTCGTCCAAGATAAATCTGATCTGATCGTCGGGCGGTGTTTCGGTGATGAGAATAGGCATCTTTCCACGTCGTTCGGTGCTGAGCGGAAATAAGGTACGCTCGCCTGCGTCATCGGAATCGGCGTTTGTGGGAGAGGCTAGTGTGTTGCTTTCTCGCGAGAAGACTTGAGCGAGCTCGAGGATTTCGACTGTGTTGCGGTAGCTCGTTTCGAGGGTGCTGGTGCGGCCGCCGCCGACGATGCTGACGCCCATGCTTTTGTAGGAGATTTTGCGGCCGAAGATATTTTGCGCGGGGTCGAGGCAGAGGAGGAGGCTGTTGGTGGCGGGATTGAGCAGCTCCGTCAGGCCTTGAATCCAGACAGCGGTGAAGTCCTGGGCTTCGTCGACCAGGATGGCGTCATAGCGGTAGGGGATGGAGCCGTCTCTGATGCCGGTGAGCAGCAGATTGCCGATACGTTCGTCGTACTGGTCATCGCTTTCGCTGCTGATTTTGACGGTGCTGGCACCGGTGAGATGTTTGACGAGGTTGTGGAAGTGGAGGACCTCGATTGGCGCGGTTGTGGGGCTCTGACTTAGCTGTCGCAGATAGGGGCGAAGAGAGCGAGTGAAGCAGACGACGAGGATCCGCCAATCAGGATGCTGGGTTCGGAGGAACTTCGCGCGGCAGGCGAGTACGAGCGATTTGCCGCTGCCAGCCACGCCTTTGAGGACATGGTGATTGCTGCTGATTTGTTTGGCGATGCGTTCCTGCCTGAGGTCGAGTGTCTGGACGAGATCATCTTGCTCGGGAGTGCGGAGGGGACCGGAGAGAGCGTTGCGCGGCGGTGGGAGACGGACTTCGGGAAAGAGGAGGGAGCGCATGGTTTGGAGCGCGGCCGCGGGCAGCGGCGGGAAGGCGAAGCGCTCCACGAAGGTGCGTTCAAGTTTGGAGATGAAGGTTGCTCGCGCGTGCGGGTCGTCTGCGCTGCGGGGCAGGTCGTCGCGGAAAAGACAGCGGTCCTCGTCGAGGGTGCGGAGTAGGTTTTGGGCCGGATCGCGATGGTTGGCCTGGCGGCGCGAGATACGGGTGAAGAGGACGCAGTACGCGATGGGAAAGCGCGGGGAGCCCTCTTTAGGTCCGCTCGCATGCCGCAGGAGAGCTGCTGTTTCCAGAAGTTCCTTGAAGGTGTAGAGAGATTGCCGCGCCTGATCAAGTGGGTTTTTCTTACGCCGTTCTGAGCCGTCTGGGAGGCGCAACGTCCAGACAAACGGTGTCGCTGCGGCGATGGTTTTATGACGCCAATCTTTGACTTCGATGACGAGTAGACCCGAACGAGGAGACCAGACGACGAAGTCCGGGAGACGCCTGGCGGATCTGGGCTCATACCAGACGATGAAATCTGTGTGGGGCACGAGGCACTCGCGGAGGAGGTCGAAGATGCGACGCTCGCCGCTGGTCGGGTTAAGGCTTCCGGCGAGGGTTTCAGGGATCATCTCTGCCACGGATGCGTGTCCTTCTCTTCCGGTGTCGCGCGATTGAGGGTTGGGGTGTGCAGCTCGCGCGGTGAGGGTGCGGTCTGGGCTGCGCGTGTCTGCGTTGCTGTTAGCTGAGTTCGAGGAGGCGGACGCTGGCGATGGCTTCGACTTGCTGGAGGGCGCTGATGGCGGGGGCGGCCTCTTGTGCGCTCTGGACGTCGATCTGGACGACGGCGAGGGCCTGGCCTTGTGGGATGCGGTCTGGGGTGCGGTCGGGGGTGCGATTAGGGCTGGAGCTGGGGCCGCCGCGGCCGAGGGCGAAGTTGGCGATGTTGAGCGAGTGCTCGCCGAGGAGCGTGCCGATCTGGCCGACAACGCCGGGGACGTCCTGGTTGCGGATGACGACGAGGGTGCCGGTGAGTGGGGCTTCGATGTCGATGCCGTCGAGGGTGAGCAGGCGGGGCGAGGAGCCGTGGAGCACGGTGGCGGAGCCGCTGGTGTCGCCGATGGAGGAGTGGAGGACGAGCTTGAGGACGGAGCCGGCGCCGCCGGTGCCCGGGCCGAATTCTTTTTTGTCTTCCTGGATGCGAATGCCGCGCTCGCCGGCGACAGCGGTGGCGTTGATGCGGTTGACGGAGCCGCCGGTGCCGGGCTCGGACCCGGCGAAGATTCCGGCGAGGGCGGCGTTGCGGATGAGGTCGGTTTTGCCCTGCGCGAGGCGGCCGGTGTAGGTGATCTGGATGTTTTCGAGGTTGCCGGGGGCGCCGTGGGCGAGGAAGCGGCCGAGGCGTTCGGCCATGTCGGCGAAGGGGGCGATCTCGATGTACTCCTCGTGGGTGAGCGAGGGGAGGTTGACGGCGTTCTGGACGACGCCGAGTTTGAGGTAGTCGCGGACCTGGAGGGCGAGCTGGATGCCGATGGCTTCCTGTGCCTCGTCGGTGGCGCCGGCGATGTGCGGGGAGAGGAGGACCTGGTCGAGGCCGGCGAAGGGCGAGTTTTTGGGGGGTTCGACGGTGAAGACGTCGAGGGCGGCACCGGCGACGCGGCCGGAGCGGATGGCGTCGGCGAGGTCGGCTTCGACGATGAGCTCGCCGCGGGCGCAGTTGATAATGCGGATGCCGGGTTTGGAGATAGCGAGCGATTGCCGGTTGATGAGGCCTTCGGTTTGGGAGGTGAGGCCGACGTGGAGAGTGAGGAAGTCGGATTGCTTGAAGATGTCGTCGATGGGGACGAGGTTGACGCCGTTTTCGCGGGCGATGACGGGAGCGACGAAGGGGTCGTAGCCGAGCAGCGTCATGCCGAAGGCGCGGGCGCGACGGCTGACCTCGAGACCGATGCGGCCGAGGCCGACGATGCCGAGGGTTTTCGAGCGGAGTTCGGTGCCCTGGAGGGATTTCTTGTCCCATTTGCCGCTGTGCATGGAGCTGTTCGCGCGGGGGATGGAGCGGCTCATCGCGATCATGAGGCCGAGGGTGAGTTCGGCGACCGCGACGGCGTTGGCGCCGGGGGTGTTCATGACGACGATGCCGTGACGTGTGGCGGCTTCGGTGTCGATGTTGTCGACGCCGACGCCGGCGCGGCCGATGACGCGGAGTTTCGGGGCGCGGTCGAGGAGGCCGGCGTCGACCTGGACGGCGGATCGGACGACGAGGGCGTCGGCGTCGGCGAGCTCGGCTTGGAGGGCTTTGGGGTTGGGGATTTGGTCGGCGGTGACGATGTGCCAGCCGGGTTCCTGCTGAAGCACGGCGAGGGTGGAGGGCGAGACTTTTTCGGCTAGGACGATCTTCATGAGGTGTGGATCTATTTTACGGTGGAGTGCGTGGGACTAGAGATCGGTGGAGCTAGATCTTCCGTCCGGAGCCCGGTGTGTTTTGCTATGCGTGCAGGCGTTCTTGAGCCGATCTCGCCGCCGTCGTGAAAGGCGAGAAAACTCTGTGAAGGCAGCGCGCCTGAGTTGCTCAGAGGAGCTGCGTTTAGCTAGTTGGCGTTCCCGTCCATCCCGATACGCAGACCCGATACGCAGAAGTGCCTTGTACACTTTGCGTGCCTTGGAACTGGGGCTATCGGCTGATGCGATGACGAAGTGGACCTGCTGAATGGTTTCGTGCTCCAACTACCACCGATCAGTGATTCGTCTCACAATTGGGCTTCCGGCAGTCATAGCGTACATTGTCGACTCCGACCGACCTAATGACGACTGGCCAGCCACTGACCCACAACGAATCCCTGACGCGCAATCCCCATCAGCGCAGCCGTTCCGATAGCCCCAAGCGCCACTTTCGCCCCGAATACATGTCCCCGAAAAATGCTCTTAACATGACATCCTTGTATCGCCTTGTGTGGACTACTTCACCGCCATCCTCTCATATCCTTGCCGGGCTAGCGGAAGAAGTGTGGGACGAAGGAGCTGAGGTTGTCGGTGATGGGGCCGGCGGACTCGCGGATGCCGAGGCCGCAGCACTCCTGGTCGACGGTCCAGAGGCCGAGGACGGGGTGGCGATCGCGGCCGGAGTGGAGATGGTCGGGGAAGACGGCGGTTGGGGCGAGGGCTTGGAAGACGGAGCGGCGGCCGCCGTACTCGCCGGTGGTTTCGACTGTCGTGCCGTCCGCGTGGGTGATGGCGATGTTGGCGCCTTCGCGGGAGAGCAGCGGCTTGCGGACGTAGTTCGGCATGGAGTGCGGGCGGTCGAAGTAGCTTTCGAGAAGGAGCGGGTGGTTGGGGTAGAGCTCCCAGAGAATGGGGAGGATGCCTTTGTTGGAGAGGAGCAGCTTCCACACGGGCTCGATCCAGTGGAGGCTGGGCGGGGTCTGGAGGTAGGTGCCGAGGGCGTGCGGACCGAAGTTTTCGGCGAGCATGGTCTCCCACGGGTAGAGCTTGAAGAGGGAGGAGATCTGGTTTTCGCCGAGGTCGACGAAGCATTGGCGCGGGCTGTTCCAGCCGAGGTCGAGCATGCGGATGCGGCGGGTGGGGAGGCCGGCCTGCTGCGCGGTGTCTTCGAGGTAGGCGAGGGTGAGAACGTCTTCGGGATTCCCGGGGGTGTCGACGCCGGCGAAGTAGACGGGTTTGCTGAGGTACGGGGCGAGGTCGCGCCATTTGGCGATGAGTTTGTCGTGGATGGAGTTGAACTGGTCGGGTTTGGCGGCGTTCGAGGGTAGAAAGCTGTCGGTGGGGAGGTGGGGGCCGACCTCTTCGAGCCAGCGCCACTGGATGACGGCGGCTTCGAGGAGGGAGGTGGGCGTGTCGGCGTTGTACTCGAGGAGCTTGGGCGGATGGCCGGAGGAGCTGCCGGCCCACATGAGGTCGAAGCGACCGTAGAGGGCGGGCGGCTCGGCGTTCCAGGCGCGCTCGATGGCGGGGATGGCGGACGGCGGGATGAGGAGATCGGCGTAGAGGCGGTGGCTGATGACGTGCTGCGCCGCGGCGAGACACATGGTCTGGAGTTCGTTGCCCGCGGCTTCGAGGGTGCCGATTTCGGCGGCGGTGAACTCGTAGCAGGCGGACTCGTCCCAGTAGGGCTGGCCGTTGTCGAGAGTGTGAAAGGTGAGGCCCGCCTGTTCGACGGTTTGTTGCCAGAGGGGGCGGGGTGTGAGGGGGATGCGCTGCACTAGATTTGAGGTTTCAGGAGGTTGCCCATTCGATCTGAACGCGAAAAGCTGGTTTTGCGAAGAATCAGTTTACCCGGAGAGATCGAATGGACTATCAATAGAATGCCCGACTGACGGCGCCCAGTCGAGAGCAGCGTGCGAGAAGAGTTCCTGAAGCCAGCACGGCGCCTCGAGTTTCGCGGGTGCGGTTCCTGATGCCGGCAGAGTTGCAGGTCACTCCACTCCGCAGACGATAAAGCTATCTGCGGAGTGGAGATAACACAGCTATACCCGTGCGAGAACCGCTCTAGAAGTTGATGCTGACCTGCCCGGTGATGGCGCGCGGCGTGACGTAGTGCGTGCCGGAGAAGGTGGATAGGAAGTTATAGAGGGCGTACTTGTTGGTTACGTTGATGGCGGTGACGCGCAGGCCGATTTTGTATCTGTCGCCGTGGAGGAGGTTGTCTTCTCCCAAGGCCATGTCGAACAGATTGCGTTGTGCGACACGGCTTGGGTTGTGGTCGTCGTCTTCCTTGTTGATTCCAGGCAGGCGGAGGAGGTTGGAGGTGAGACCGGCGGCATCGCAGGACGAGAATCCGCTGGATGGGGTTGCGCGGACACCGTCGCAGGCGAGGCCTGCCTGAAACTCCTGGTCGTGGGTGAGGTAGGACAGGTCGATGAGCGGCTGTCCGTTTGCGTTGACGAGGGGATTTCCGTTTGCGTCGAAGGAGGTGCCGATGCATGAGCTGTTGGGATCGGTGACGTTGTAGCAGGGCGCCGCTCCCGCGACGAGGCCGCTATCGTATCTCCAGTTGAAGCCGAACCACGTTGTTTTGCGGAACGGCAGGTTGTACTGCAGGTGCGTCGTCTCGTTGAAGCGCTCGTCGTGATCGATGCGGAACGGATAGTTCGTTCCGACGGTTCCGAAGGTGGCGCCAACGCCGCCGATCTGCGGATTGAAGAAGCGAGCAGCGACGGAGGACATGACGACGAAGGCGCTGATTCCGTGGGTTTCGGGCACGCTTACGCGCAGAGCGAAGCCTGGGATCTTGGAGTTCTTCCACTCGATGGGGAAGGTGATGGGCGTGCTTCCGAAGACGCTGAAGTCGTAGGCGTTGTGGGTGTACTTCCAGAGGTACTCTCCGCTGACGACCAGATGTTTGCTGAAGGCCTGCTGGAAGCCGGCGTGGAACTCGTTGCGGAAGCCGGGGTTGAAGGGAGCCGGAGTACATGGTCCCAGCGTTTCAAAGATGCCCTGGATGACGGGGTCGTAGCAGCCATTGTTGGACAGAACGAGATTTTCGTTGAACGGAGTCTCCTGGGTTCGGGCGTAGGAGATGCGAAGGACGGTGTTGGTTTTGGGGATGGAGTAGGAGATGCCGACGCGGGGCTCTGCCTGCTTCTGGATGGTGAGGCCGTTGTAGAAGTCTCCGCGCATACCGAGGTTGAAGAGCCAGTTGCCCTTGGTGATCTGGTCCTGGGCGTAGAGGGCGAGTTGCTTCACATCGGTCTGGCCGTGCCAGTGATAGGCCGATCCACCTCGGGTGAGGTCGTAGGGCAGGAGCACCGGGTTGAAGTTGGGGTTTGCCTGATAGCCAAGAAAGGCCGAGCACTGACTGGGATCGGTATAGCCGTTGAGCGGGGCTCCCGTTGGGTCGGTGCAGGGTGCGTTCAGGCCGGGGTCAACCAGGCCGACCTGGATGTTTTCGCGGAGAAAGGTTTGCTGGTAGTTGCCGCCGATCTTGATGTTGTGGGCGCCTTTGACGTAGGAGATATCGGAGTGGACGCCGGCGTTTGTCAGAGAGCGGTATTGGGCCACCGACTCCTGCTGAATGGGACCGAAGTCGGCCAGCGGGTTGCGGCTGGGATTGTAGTTGTATCCGTCTCTGCGGATGTACGGTCCGAAGTTGAAGACGGTATTGGCATTGATGAGCCGGGTGTAGGTGGGGGCGATGTTGAAGGTTTCGATCTTGGATCGCTGGTCGGTGGCTCCGACGGAGTTGCCGAACTGGTCGAGCACGTCGAGCGTGTCGTACGAGTTCGGTGTTTGGAACCAGGAGCGGGTGTACTGGAGATTGGTGTGGAGCGAGCTTGCCGGGCCGAACTGGAAGTCCACCCGATCGAAGAAGTTCTCTTCGTTGCCTTTGGCGTGAAAGACCTTGAACTCGTTGGGGTCGAGAAAGCGGCCGGTATTGAGTCCGCTGACGGTGACGAAGTTGCCCCAGCGTTGGGAGCCGTAGGCCAGATTGGCGGTGAGATTGGAGCTGCCAAAGGTGCCGTAGGCACCGGTGACGCTGCCATGCGGCGTGGTTACGCCCTGGCCGGAGCGGGTTGTGGCCTTGATGATGAGGCTGGTCTTGTCGCCGTACTCCGCCGGCGGGGCGCCGTCGATGACTTCAAGCGACTGCACGGCGTCGGCCGGGAGCTGGTTTGAGAACACTTTGCTCTGTTGGTCGGTGATGGGCTGGCCGTCGATCGAGAACGAGTTTTCGGCGTGATCGCCCAGGCCGTGAAAGAGGCCGTTTGAATCGGCGGCGACGCCGGGGGACGCGAGGGTAATGATGGAGCTGAGTTCAGACGACGCGCTCTCGATCGGGAGCCGGTCGATGGTTGAGCGGTCGACATCGGTGTGAAAGGTGGCGTCGTTCTCGACCAGATCGGCCCCCGTGTCGACCTCGACCACGGTGTTGCTGCCCGCGACGCCGAGTTGAAGAGCGGTATCGACGGGGACGACCGAACTGACGTCGATGCTCTTTGTGACGGTGTTGAAGCCGGTGGCAGTGGCTGTGAGGCGGTAGGGATTGAAGGGGACGTTGAAGAAGCGGTACTGCCCGGCGCTGTCGGTCGTGACGGTGCGGTTGTATCCGGACGCGGGATTGGTGATGTGTACGGAGGCGCCTGGGACGATGGCTCCGGTTGGGTCTGTGATGATGCCGGAGACGCTTCCGGAGGTGCTCTGTGCGTGCGCGGTTGCGCCGGCGAAGAAGCCGGCAAGCAAAAGAAGAAAGAACGAGTGGAGGCGAGCTGACCTCAGCATGGATGGAACTCCTGTCGAGCTGTAAACGAGAAGGGAGGTGCACTCGTACGGCAGGATGAGAGCGGGTGAGCGTCGATCAAAAACTCTGAGGTTTAGACCCGGGAGAGTGTAGGAATCGAAGGTTGCCTCTTTGCCTGTCGTCCGCTGTGGGGCGCGGGGAGGCGGCGGGCGGTGGCCGGCTGAAGAGCTGAAAGGTCGAGTGACGCGGCGTGCGCGGACGTGTGACTGAGGGGAGCAGCGCATGCACGCTCTGGACGCGGATGGGCTCGCCCTGGGGGCTGGAGGGAAGCGCCGAATGCATCGCGACGCACAGCGGGCAGTGATCCGGGGCTGCCGCGGGAATGCCGTTTCGGGAGTTTCTCGCGGACGTGAGGAGGTCGTCGTGCGCGTGGCACGCCTGCGCTGTGCTGCCTACGCCGACCAAGAGGACGCAGAAGATCGCCAGAGCGCGGAACCACGCGAACCTGTGAGGGAAGGCGCGGCCAGTCTGAGGAGCGAGGCTGCGTCCGGTCTGGGCGAGAAGATTCACGTCGTTGGGATGGCTCGGAGCGGAGTGCCGGTATTGTCGGGGCAGACCACGCTCCGGCGGATGCCTCTCCTTGAGTGTAAATGGGAGAAAGGATTGGGAGGGAGACCGAGGTGGGGCTGGCGTGGCGTTGCGCTTGCCGAAGCCCGTGTACCCGGCTCGGTGCACCTGCGTCTAAAGGTTGGGCGACAAGCCCGGCGATCCGACGGGCTGCGGAAGATGCCTTTGCGGCTCTGGCGAGACCGATCTTGAGAAAATTTTCGATGACCCTAGACCTCGGTTCCCGATCCATGGCAGACGCAAGCCGAAGAAGAGTGGCCGCCCTGTGTGCTCTCGCGGCTTGTCTGAGCGCGGCCAGGACCCCGGCGGCGGCTTGGGGTGCTCAGCAGAAGACTCAGCTTGGGTCGAGTGCCGCGACGAGCCCGGTGCCACATCGGACACGGCTGTTCCTGAAGGACGGCAGCTATCAGGTGGTGATGAGCTACCGTGTGGTGGGCGCAGATGTGCACTACGTGAGTGCGGAGCGTGCTGGAGCGGAAGAGGTGATTCCTTTGTCGCTGATCGATATGGAGGCGACGCAGAAGTGGGAGCAGCGCCACGCTCCGGTGGACCCGGAAAATCCGCAGGCTGGCGCTCCGGCACTCGATCCTGAGCTGTTGAAGGAGGAGGCGGAGCGCGCCGCGTTGACCCCGGAGGTGGCCCCCGACCTAAGCCTGCCGGAGCTGGACAGCGTACTGGCGCTCGATACGTACCATGGCACGCCGGAGCTTGTTCCGTTGGCGCAGACGGCGGGCGAGCTGAACCACAACACGGCGCATAACGTCGTGCGTGCCGTGGTGAAGCCGCTTTCAGCGCCGCATGCGATCCTGGAGCTGAAGGGCACGCGGGCTGCGGTGCAGATGCATGTCCCGGACCCCGTGTTTTATCTGCGGGTCGGGGACGACAGCGGCATCGCGAGTGGGAGCGCACTGACGGTGGACACGCACGGAGCGAGCGGGCAGGCGCCGACGGCGTCCGCGGGCGGGTCGGCCAAGAGCCGGTATGTCATCGTTCGCACGGATGTCCGGACGGATGCGCGGGTTGTGCTGAGCTTCAACCTGAATGGAGACAGGCCCGCGCAGGAGGATGTGGTGGAGAGCCGGACGGAGCTGCTTGCGGGCGGGCACTGGATGAAGCTGTCGGCGCGCGAGCCGCTGTTGTTTGGGGAGTACGCTCTGGTGGAGGTGCTGTCGGATCGAGAGGTGAATCTGGGGGTGTGG
The DNA here is from genome assembly GCA_964236945.1 of uncultured Acidobacteriaceae bacterium. Classification (GTDB taxonomy): domain Bacteria; phylum Acidobacteriota; class Terriglobia; order Terriglobales; family Acidobacteriaceae; genus Edaphobacter. The sequence goes on from CAXSGC010000003.1 coordinate 32,564, forward strand.
GATTTCGGGGTTCACCCGGTTGCGCCGGAGAATCGGGATGCGATCAAACCGGAAGCAAAGCGCCGGTTGACCCTGGAGCGACGGCGAAGGACGGAGTAGCGGGTGATGGAGATTCCGGCTTACAACGCGGGTGGCTGCGGGGCTATGTTGGGAAGCGGGGTGTGCGGAATGATCGGGTTAGGCAGTGTGGGGTTGGGCATCTGGGGCGGGAGAACAAGAGATCTCGCGGAGCCGGCGTCGGAGCTGGTGACGATGCCTTCTCCGGCGATGGCGATGCTGTCGCGGCTGGCTTTGGCGGTGTACATCATGGTGTCGGCGGCGCGAAGGATGCTGGGTACGGTGTTGCCGTCTTCGGGGAAGCTGGCGAGGCCGAAGCTCGCCGAGAGGCTGAGGGAGAGACCGGCGCCTTCGAGGAAGCGGGCGTGCCGGAGCTCGGTCCACATGATTCGCGCTTTCTCCGCGGCCGCTGATTTTCCGAGACCCGGAAAGAGCACGACGAATTCGTCGCCGCCATACCGAAACGCTGCGCTGGTGGGCCCGGCGAGACGTTTGAGCAGATTGCCGACTTCGGCCAGGAGTCTGCTGCCGACCAGATGGCCGTGCGTGTCGTTGACCTCTTTGAAGCGGTCGAGATCGACGAAGAGCAGGCTGAACGGCTCACCGGTGCTCCCTGCGGCCTGATCGAGCCGGGTGTAGAGGTGGCGCGCGTTGAACAGGCTGGTGCAGTCGTCGGTGATGGTGAGCTCCTGGATGAGTGTCATGGAGCGCGCGTTCTGGATGGCGATCGCAGCGTAATCGCAGAGCAAACGGAGGAACGAGATCGAATACTCGCTGAGAAGATCGAGTTTGCTGTTGAGCAGCTGGATGACGCCGAGGGTGCGGTCGTTCGAGCGCACGGGGACGCAGGCGATGGACTGAATGTTGAGCTCCGGATGTGCCTTGGTGAAGGCGGACCACTGCGCATTGAGCGAGACATCGGGGACGATGAGGGGGGTCCCGGTCGACGCCACATACCCGGCGAGACCCTCGCCCATAGGGATGCGGAGGCCCTTAAGGGTCTCCGGGCTTTCTCCGAAGGCGATCTCGTAGTAGAGGTCGTTTTGCTTTTCGTCGACCAGAAGCAGCGACCAGCGCTCGGGCCCGAAGAACTGCGCCATCTTTTCCATGATGGCGCCCAGGATGGATTTGAGTTCGAGCGAAGAGGTAAGGGAGCGCGCGACATCGTGGAACACACGCAGGTGATCCATCTGTCTGCTATCGATGACTTCGAAGCTGCGACGGTCTTTCAAGGACCTCCTGTGTTCGAACGAACTTTAGCGGATTTGCGGGATAAGAAATGGGAAATCTAGTGTAGCAACCCTGCCTCCGGCCGTATTCGAGGCCCTCGAGCAAATTACCTGTTGCTGTGGAGGAGAGGTTTTTATCTTGAGCCGTTTTCCTTGAAAGAAAACGGCGTCGATACCCGTGGCTCCCTATACACCGACAGGTAATTTGCTTTAGCCGCCGATCTGGACCATGTTGCGGGACGGCTTCTCGAAACTGGATTCGCCGATATGGTGCCGGGCTTCCTTGCGCATGACGGTCTGTCGGATATACGTGCTGAGATCGCTGTCAGTTCCTCCCCGGATCAGGCGACCGTAGAGATCGTGGTCGGTTTGCGAGAAGAGGCAGGTCCGGATCTTGCCGTCGGAGGTGAGGCGGACGCGGCTGCAGTGTCCGCAGAAGGGACGGGAGACGGGCGCGATGATGCCGATCTCGCCGCGACCGTCGTCGAAGGTGTAACGGCGCGCGGTTTCGCTGAGCGCATTCGGGGCGAGTTCGACCAGGGGACGGTAGGCCTGGAGGCGAGCGACGATCTCGTCGAGGGTGACGACGGTTTCGCGTTTCCAGCTGCGATCCTCTTCAAGCGGCATCCACTCGATAAAGCGGACGATGACGTTTTCCTCGCGGGAGAATTCGGCGAAGCGTTCGATCTCAGAGTCGTTGAAGCCGCGCAGGAGGACGCAGTTGACTTTGACGGGACCGAGGCCGGCGGCGCGGGCGGCGCGCACGCCGGCGAGGACGCGCGGGAAGCTGCCCGGGACGCGGGTGATGGCGGCGAAGATCGCAGGGTTGACGGCATCCATGCTGACGGTGATGCGGCTGAGGCCGGCCCGTTTGAGGGGCTCGGCTAGACCGGCGAGGAGATGGCCGTTGGTGGTGAGCGCAATGTCGAGCGGGCGGCCGAGTTCGTCCTCCTCGACGGTGCGGCCGTCGGGGAGATAGGCGGTGCGCATGTGGGAGAGTTCCTGGACCATCTCGACCAGGCCTTTGCGCAGAAGGGGCTCCCCGCCGGTGAGTCGAATTTTTTCCACGCCGAGGGAGACGAAGACGCGGATCATGCGGAGGTAGTCGTCGATGCCCAGCTCGGAGACGGAAGTGGCTTCTTCGCCCGTTCGGCAGTAGACGCAGCGGTAGTTGCAGCGATCGGTGACGGAGACGCGGAGATCGGTGATGGCGCGGCCGAAGTTGTCGCGGAGGCGGGCCGTCGGTTGATGTCGCGGTTCCTGGATCGGCGCCAGCACATTGGCGGGTGCGATCGAGAAGGTCGGAAAGGGCAGTGTGGAAGCCATAGCGAGAGAAGCACCGCGAAGCCGGACAGAAAATTTAGATGTAGCTCAGATCGTGATGACTCGCCTGGCGATTTCGGATAGACGACAAGCGTTGATCTAAGTATAGGTGCACCGATGCTGAGCTTTGCGGCGGCCGGACGGGATCACGCCTTCGATGCGAGGATAGCTTTTGTCAGGGCCGGGACGATTTCAAAAAGATCGCCGACGATGCTGAAGTCGGCCACCTCGAAGATGGGGGCGTTTTCATCCTTGTTGATGGCGATGATGGATTTCGAGCCCTTCATGCCGACGAGGTGCTGGATGGCGCCGGAGATGCCGACGGCGAGGTAGAGCTTGGGGGCGACGGTCTGGCCGGAGCTGCCGACCTGTCGTTCCATCGGGAGCCAGCCGCTGTCGCAGATGGGGCGGCTGGCGGCGATCTCGGCGCCGAGCGCGGTTGCGAGTTCCTGGACGATTGCGAGGTTGGATTCCTCGCCGATGCCGCGGCCGACGGAGACGATGACGGGCGCGGCGCCGAGGTCGACGGTCTGGGCGGCCTCGCGGAAGCGCTCTCCGGGTCGGTTGCGGATCTGTGCGGGATCGATGGTGGGCTGAAACGTTTCAGAGGGGGCCGGGGTGGAGGCGGCGGCTGGGGCGTCGGCGCGGAAGGTGCCGGCCTGGACGGAGATAAAGATGGGGGAGGAGCCGGTGGGTGCGGGACGGTAGTCGGCGTTGAGCTTGCCCTGGAGCAGCTGGCGGACGAAGACGAGGTCGGGGCTTTCCTGGCGGATGGCGGAGACGTCGGAGATCAGGACCTGACGGAAGCGGGTGCTGAGGGCCGGGGCGTAGTCGCGGACCTGGTAGGTGTGCGGGAAGACGACGAAGGCGGGCTCGACGCGGCGGAGGAGCTGCTCGAGCGCGAGGACGTAGCCGTCGGCGGTGTACTGTTCGAGCAGAGGGTGAGGGACGGTGTAGACGCGGTCGACCGATGCGGTTGGGAGCTGGCCGGCGAGGGCCTCGGCGTCGCGACCGACGATGGCGGCCGAGCATGTGGTGTTGAGTTTGGCGGCCATCTCGCGAGCGGCGGCCAGGGCTTCGAGACTCATGGGAACGAACTCGGACGCGGCTGATTGTCCGGACTGTCCGGATTTTGCCGACGATCTCTGCTCCAATGCTTTTTGCTCCAGGATGACCAGGACACCGCTCATAGGACTCGGACCTCAAATCTCAGTTTTTCGACCAGCTGCGCGGCGACCTCGGTGGCGGTGCCGGTGAGCATGGTGGTTTGCTTCAGTTTTTCGGGGAGGTAGACGCGTTCGATGGCGACGACCTGCGGGCCGGTGGCCGCGGCGGGCGTGACGGTTTTGGTCTCTTTGGACTTGGCTTTTTTGATGCCCATGAGGGTGGCGTAGCGAAGTTTGTTGCCGCCGCTCTGGATGGTGAGGAGCGCGGGCAGCGGCATATCGACGTGCTGGAACCAGCCGTCTTCGAGCTCGCGCTTGACGCGGAGGCCGCCGCCGGAGGTCGCCTCGACCTGCTTGATGATGGTGGCGTGCGGGATGCCGAGGAGTTCGGCGAGGATGACGCCGGTCTGGCCGAGGCCGAGGTCGTCGGACTGGAGTCCGGTGAGCACGAGGTCGGGGGCTTCGGCGCGGACGGCGATGGCGAGCACCTCGGCGAGCTGGAGCGTGTCGCGGTCGGCGAGGTCGTCGGCCTCGATGTGGACGGCGCGGTCGGCGCCTTTGGCCAGAGCTTCGCGAAGGGTGCTGAGGACGCGTTCGGGGCCGGCGCACAGGACGACGACCTCGCCCGAGCCGGCGGCTTCTTTCAGTCGGAGTGCTTCTTCGAGCGCGTAGGCGTCGGGCTCGTTGATGGTGTAGCCGATGTCGTCCTCGTCGATCCACTTCCTGTCGGCGGCGAGACGGAGGGGGGCGTCTCGCTCGGGCACTTGTTTGATTGCGACCAGGATCTTCACTCTGTGTGCCTCCTTGCTACTGCAAAGTTTGTGGGGTTGCCGCGGGCAGGGCGCGGGCGGTGAGTTGGGCGATGTCGAGCAGATCGGGCCGGTTGTCGCTCCCGGCGAGAGCATCGCGAAACATGGTGTTGCAGAACGGGCACGCGGTGGCGACGGTCTTGGCGCCGGTCCCTGCGAGTTCGGCGGCGCGAACGCTGCTGACGCGTTCGCCCGTTTCTTCGCCGAGAAAGGCGAGACCGCCGCCGGCGCCGCAGCAGAAGCTGCGCTCGTGCGATCGGGGAGCTTCGACGAGGGTTCCGGCGGAGCGGACGACCTCGCGTGGCGGTTCGTACACGTCCTGGTAGCGGCCGAGGTAGCAGGGATCGTGGTAGACGATGGTGTCGCCCGCGGCGCTTTGGTCGGGCAGACGGTCTTTGTGGCGCGCCATGAACTCCGAGTGGTGCTCGATCTCGGGGGCGATGCCGAAGTCGCGCCAGTCGTTCGAGATGGTGCGGACGCAGTGCGGGCAGATCGAGATGATCTTCTGCACTTTGGCGGTGGTGAAGGCTTTGAGGCCGGCCTCGGCGAGGTTGCCGAAGACGAGGTCGTTGCCGAGCCGACGGGCTGGGTCGCCGGTGCATTTTTCTTTTTTCAGCACGCCGAAGGTTATGCCGAGGTGACGCATGACGCGGGCGAAGTCGGCGATGATCTCGCGGCCTTTTGGGTCGTAGCCGCCCATGCAACCAAGCCACAGGCAGAACTCCTGCGATCCGTCGAAGATGGGGAAGGCTTGTTTGGTGATGAATTTGTCGCGCTCGGTGGCGCTGAGGCCGAGGGCGTTGCCGTTTTTTTCAAGCGCGAGGAAGAGTTTGGTGCCGTAGGTGTCTTCCCAGGCGCCGGTATTGGTGGCGCCGCGGCGCAGGCCGACGATGACGGGCAGGTGCTGGATGCCGATGGGGCACTGGTACTCGCATGCACCGCAGGTGGTGCACTCGAAGGCGGCCTCCATGCTCATGTAGCGGCCGGGCGGGTTGTCGGTGGAGGGGACGCGCGACTCGGTGAGCAGAGGCGTTTCGGAACTCGGGCCGAACTCGTTGAGGTAGCCGCGCACGCCGAGGATGATCTCTTTGGGATTGAGGACCTTGCCGGTGGTGGAGGCGGGGCAGTGCTCGGTGCAGCGGCCGCACTCGACGCAGGAGTAGGCCTGAAGGCTGACGAGCTGCGTGACATCTTTGCCGCTGACGAGGCCGAAGTCTTCGTCGCCTTCGAGTTTAGGGATTTTGGAGAAGCCGTCGCGTTTGAGGAAGACGGTGACCGGGCTGAGGACGAGGTGGAGGTGTTTGGTGTGCGGGATGAGCGGAAGGAAGATGAGCAGGGCGAGGGTGTGGGTCCACCAGAGGGCGTGGACGGCTGGGCCGCCGTCCGGGACGAAGAAGGCGGCGAGGTAGGTGACCATCAGGACGAAGATGAGGAAGCTGATGAAGCCCGACTCGTAGGAGAGCTTTTCGCCGAGGGAGCGCGGCCGGACAAAGAAGCGGCGGACGAAGAGGCCGGCGATCGAGACGGCGACGAGCGCGGCCCAGACGGCGGCAAACCAGAAGTAGACTTTGCCGATCCTGCTTGCGGGCGGGAGAAAGCCGAGGTGGAGGCCGGTCGCGAAGTGATTGAGGCTGACGAGCGCAAAGGCGAGAAAGCCCCAGAAGACGAAGGCATGCGCGATGCCGGGGAGCGGGCGCTCCTTGATGACCTTGCCCTGGCAGAGGACCTCCCAGACGAAGTCCCGGACGCGCCGGCCGACGGGATGGAGGTTGAAGTCGGCGTCTTTTTTGGAGTGAAAGATGCGACTGAGGATGGGTCTGAAGCGGCGGAGGAAGAGGGCCGCGGCGGCGAGGGTGAGGAGGAGGAGAACGGCGATCTCCCCGGGGGAGAAGCGTCCGGGCTCGGCCAGGACACCTGAGAACCGGAGGTCACCGGGAAGGGCGAGACCGAAGAGACCGAGCGCCGAAACATCGAGCCAAACAGGCATCTGTCCAACCAATCCGCAACGCAGGGGCTTTCACCGAGACAGCACGCTGCGCGTTCCATGCCGTTTGCGGAAGGTCGAGCTCAGCGAAAACGGGCGGCCTGGTACGGAAGAGCAGCCTTTCAGTAGCTGAGGAACTCGTTGGTTCCGCGTCGCAGATGGAGCCCGGCGGCCCCGAAGAAGACCGCAAGAGCGGCCGTCAGGAGATCCCAATAGACCATGGGGTGCACCCAACCTGGAGAGCGCGTGAGATCCTGCGCCGACCAGAGCGTCAGGAGGACGCTGACGATCAGGCACTGGACGCAGATCACGAGGTAGAGCTGCCCGCGTCTGCGGCGCCGGTCCAGACGTTCCACTTGGTCCGGGGTCAGGTTGCGTTCTGCGATCGGCAGCAGGGTGTTTGCCATGAGGTCCATCCTCTCTCGCGCCCAGCTTCTCTGTTCGTCTCCCGGATGCCGAGGTGCGCGGATCTGGGCTGATCAGACGAACTTTATTACATCACACGGAAGGGAAGCGATCCGCCGACGCGAAGGCAGATCTCTCTCCTGAAGGAAGGAGCATAACTGAATCGCCATTCATTCGTAAAGGAAAGCTTGCTCGCGAGGATCGGAGCTGGAATTAGATAAAGGCGACGGACTGGATGCCCTGGACGTCGAAGCGCTTGCGGCAACGGATGTTTTTGCAGCCGACCAGGTCGTCGCGGCGCACCATGTAACTTTGGGCCTTGCCGAAGCGGGCCCGGTCGCGCTCGTCGGCGCCCCGGGGCAGCTGCGCTTTTTTGCGGCGAACCAGCCAGCCGAGTTCGTATTCGTTCTGTTGCCCGCAGTGCGGACACGTCATGAGGTGCTTGCGCTGCTCGGGCCGCTCCTCAAAGAAATCGCGTTCTTCCATCCGTTATCAGTCTCCTGCATCTTGCGGCTCGGCACACCGGCGTCTAGGCGACCGAAGGTGAGGTCCGTCTCAAGTCTAAGAATATTGCATTTCCGGGCGGAATACCTAACCGAGGCGGTAGGATGTGAGGGGAAGAGGCTCGATTTTGGAGCCGCCTGAACAGGTCCTCATGGGAGAGGTTCCGTCCAAGCCGAAGCCGAGGTCGAAGGGCCGTGCGAAGAAGCAGGTTTTTTCGGTCGTGAAGGCGGTCAAGCAGAATGCGCGCGAGCGCGTTGGGACGCCTCCGCCCGAGCGTGTTCTGCCGGATCCGAAGCGGAAGGCAGAGGAGAAGCCACGTCATAAGGAGACGCTGGCCGACCTCCTGGGCCCTCCGCCGGAGCCCTGACCGGCATGCATAGTTTCAGGGCGGCATGACTAACGGCACAACTGACTGCATAACTTTAGGAGAGATAGACATGTATGTTCGCCGGCTTTTGGTCCTGCTTGCCCTGGGCGTTGCTACGGTCGGCACGAGAGCTCAGACCATCCAGGTGAACAAAGACAATCGCACGATCGCGATTACGACCAGCGACCAGGCGGAAGCGCTTGCGGATACGGCAGTGGTCACTGTCGGATTCAACACCTACGGTGTCACACAGGATCAGACCTATGCGGATGCGAGCAGGATCTCAAACGCGGTTATGGATGCGTTGGCGCATGCAAACATCAAGCCCGATGCGATCCAGAGCGTCAATCAAAGCCTGACCGGGATCGGCGAAGACGACAAGCTGCGTTTCGCGAAGGGATTGCGGTTTGCGTTCACGCAGGCGTGGCATGTGACGGTGCCGGCGACATCCGCGTCCGACGTTCTTCATGTCGCGATTACTGCGGGCGCCAATGACAGCGGCGCTATTCAATGGACGCTGTCGCACGATGACGCGCTGGAGGCCGAAGCCGCCGGGAAGGCGCTGATCCACGCCCGGCAGATTGCCGATCGCATGGCGCATGGTCTGAACGCAAAGCTGGGACCGCTGGTTTATGCGAGCAATGAGACGCCGCAGCGCAATTTCCTCGGTGGCAGGATGCTGAACACGGAGTCGGCTGCGATGGCTGCCAAGATCAATCTGAAGCCGCTCGCGATTCGGCCGGAGAAAATTTCAAAGAGCGCGACGGTATATGCGGTGTTTGCGATCGAGTGAGGCTGGCGGCGCCTTTCGCATGCAATTTGCGGCGGTTGGGTAAACTAAAGCATAACCATGGATCAGAACGTTGCCTTAGCTCTGTTTGAACTTGTTGTCTTGGTCCTGTCGATCTCGCTGCATGACTGTGCGCAGGCGTGGTTTGCGAACCGGATGGGGGATCCGACGGCGCGGATGCTTGGGCGTATCACGATGAATCCCGTGAAGCACGCGGATGTCCTGGGGACGCTGATCTGGCCGGTGCTGTTTGTCTTTCGCAGCCCCCTTGTGCTGGGCTGGGGCAAGCCGGTGCCGATTACGGCTCGCAATTTTCGCAATCCCGCGCGGGATGAGATGCTGGTCTACCTTGCCGGTCCGGTGACGCACCTGCTCGCGGCGATCGTGTTCTTGCTGATCCTGCTCGTGCTGAAGCATACGGTACCGTTTGTTGCACCCAGCCTCCACACTGCGGAGGCGCTGGCGATGCGATACCCGGTGGCGACCGAGGGTCTGCCGCCGCTCTTCCCGGTGGTGCTTCTGCTGTACTTCGGCATTCTGGTGAATCTGCTTTTGTTTGCGTTCAATCTGATCCCGCTGCCGGCGCTCGACGGGGGAAAGATCCTGCGGTTTCTTTTGCCGTATAACGCCCAGCGGACCTTTGACAGCATCAGTCTTTACCTGATGATCGGGTTCTTTTTCGTCGGGTTTCGGATCATCCTGGCGATCTTTCTTCCCCTTTTGGTGACCTTTGCCGGCGTTCTGAACGCTCTCTAAGGGCGCGGGCGCGCTGGTTTACCATGGGTCCCGGAGCACCATGCACGATCTCTTCTCTCCCCTCTCTCCACCGACCCGACCTCGCGTTCTTTCCGGCATGCGCCCGACCGGGCCTCTGCACCTGGGAAACTACATGGGTGCGCTGTTCAACTGGGTCGGCCTGCAGGATCAATACGACTGCTACTTTTTCATCGCGGATCTTCACGCCTTGACGACCGATTACGCCGACCCGCGCAGATTGCTGGCGAACATTCGCGATGTGGCGCTGGATTTTCTGGCCGCGGGTCTGGACCCCGAGCGTTCCACTGTTTTTATTCAGTCGCATGTGCCGCAGCACGCGGAGCTTCACACACTGTTCAGCATGTTTACGCCGCTGCCCTGGCTGGAGCGGGTGCCCACGTACAAGGATCAGCAGGAGCAGCTGAAGGAAAAGGATCTGAACACGTACGGATTTCTGGGATATCCGTTGCTGCAGTCGGCAGATATTTTGCTGTACCAGCCGGACTTTGTTCCGGTCGGGCAGGACCAGGTGGCGCACGTCGAGCTGACGCGCGAGGTGGCGCGGCGCTTCAACGCACTGTACGGCTCGCGAGAAACGGCGGCGACCGAGAAGGCGCATCGGGATGGATCGGACAAGGAGCTGATCGCGGCCGAGATCTCGGCGAACGACGTGGTCGACCCGATCCTGCCGGAGCCGCGGGTGCTCTTGACGCCATCGCCCAAGCTGCCCGGGCTGGACGGCCGGAAGATGTCGAAGAGCTACGGCAACACCCTGATGCTGTCCGAGCCGGAGGCGGAGCTGCGCGCGAAGATCAAGACCATGGTGACCGATCCGGCGCGTGTGCGGCGAACCGATCCGGGCGACCCTGAGGTGTGTCCTGTCGGCGATCTGCACAAGGTTTTTTCACCGGAGGAGACGCTCGCCGAGGTGTGGGTGGGCTGCCGAACGGCCGGCATCGGATGTATCCAGTGCAAGAGTTGGCTAGCGGACAACATCGTGCGCACGATCGCGCCGATACAGGAGCGCCGAAGAGAGTTGGAGGCCGATCCTGAGCGCGTAAAGGCGATTCTGTGGGACGGATCGGCTCGTGCTCGGCTGCGTGCGATCCAGACCTTGCAGCATGTGCGGCAGGCGATGGGGCTCGAGTAGGTGGACGAGCTTGAAGGCGGTTCCGAGGTCGAAAACAAGGCGGAGGTTGTCTCGGTCCGGGACGATCCGGGAGGTCCGGAGTCTGCTGTGCCCCAGTTTGCTGTGCCCCAGTCTGCTGTGCCGGAGCCGGAGCCGGAGCCGTTTGCTCTGCGCGCGCAAGAGGCTCCCGCGGGGGCTCCAGTCGGGGCTGCGCGGGGGGCGGCGAAGACAAGCTCCGAAGAGGCCTCGCAGTCGCCGTTTTCGGTCACTGTGGGAGAGGTGTACGACGGTCCGTTCGACCTGCTGCTGGACCTCATCCGCAAGCAGAATATCGACATCTACGACATCCCGATCGCGCGCATCACGGCGCAGTTTCTGGAGTACACGCATCACCTGAAGGAGACCGATGTCGACCAGGCCGGCGAGTTTATCTATACGGCCTCGCTTCTGATCCACATCAAGTCGAAGACGCTCTTGCCGCGCGACCCAGACGACGTCTTGAATGCGGCTGACTCGGAGGATCCTCGGCGCGAGCTGGTGGAGCGGCTCCTGGAGCACGAGCGCTTCAAGGCAGCGGCGGAGATGCTGCGGCAGAGGCAGCAGGTCGAGGATGCGACGTGGACGCAGCCCGGGATGCCGGCGTTTCTTCGGGACGCGAGCTCTGCGGCAGGAGGGGGCCTGGGCGATGTGTCGATGGAGCAGGAGATCGCCGCCGATACAGTCGACCTGGTGCGGGTCTTTTCGGAGATCCTGGAGCGCATGCGGGCGCGACCGGTGCTCGATGTGGATCAGGACTCGGTGACGGTGGCGCAGATGATCAGCTTTGTGAAGCGGCGCTTGTTGATGGAGGACCGGCCCGTCTCGCTCCGCAAGCTGCTGGGCAACACGCATACGGAGCGGGCGTTGATCTCGATGTTTCTGGCGCTTCTGGAGCTGGTTCGGCTGCAGGCGATCCTGCTGTATCAGCCGGCGGTTGTGGGGGACATCCTGATCAAGAAGTCGGCTGGTTTTGACCAGGTATTCGAGGATCAGGGAAGCACGCGCGACGACTGGAGCTAGCGTCTGAGCTCGTTCTGATCTACCTGTGCGCGACCAGAGGCTTGTGGGCTAATCGCGCTGTCTGAGCAGATTTCGCCGGATCTCGCGACGGTGGACCGTAGGTAAGTGTCAGGCCGTTGGGACTGGTCACCGCGGAGAGGATATGTCCTTTGAGGTGCGCGAGCAGGTCCGGCCGAAAGGATGCTCGGTCCTCTTCGATCGTGAGACCTGTCACATTCTGGCTGCCCATGACGGAGCCCAGGCTTTTCCCGAAGAGCGCGAGCAGACCTTTGACCGGGATTCCATCCGCTTTGATACTTGTGGCATTCACGGAGATCGACGTTCCGTCGGTGGAGACGGGACCTTCGACGGTGAAGTGGATAGGCACGACTTTCTTGATGGTTCCCGTCATGCGGACTAAGTTCTCTGCGTGCTCAATCTTCAGGTCCTGGATTAATCCGCCGGCGTCGCTGATCTTTTTTGCAAACAGGTGTGTGAGGCTTTCGCTGCTGACGAAGATGACACCGTGCTGGACCACAGTATCTTTTTGGAAGCACATCGGCGCACGCGCGCCTTCGGGGACACTCTTTCCGGCGAAGCCGCGGAGGTGAAAGCTGACACCGGGCTGCGAGCTGAAATCGCCGCTCGACATCGAGATCTGGGAGGTGGCTGGGCACTTGGGCGGCTCGACCGCGGGGCAGAGGCGTGCGAGCCCGAAGAAGAGGCCGATAGAGGAGAGAACGGCTCGCATGGACATAAGATGCCGAAACGGAAGCTGTCGCTTATTAGACATAGGTGCCGGGCCGGCGATTCCACAATGCTTCACGATTTTACATTCTGTTCACACGCCATTCGCAAAGTCGTCGTAGGTTCGGCTTTACCGCACGCGAGATCGTCAAATCCGTCATAAAAAGGCTCTCTCATGGCTACCGTAGCTCCGGTACGACCCTCCGTTCTCGACCAGAAGCTCAAGGACAATCCGCCAGCAAAGTGGGGCATGGCCGTGTTCGGCGTCGTCCTGATCGGCGGCCTGATCTATATCGTCAGCAAGCTGGCACACGATCTTTCGGGTGTGCATCAAGCCTCGGTCTTGCCGTACATTCTGCTTGGCACGGCTTTGCTGATTGCGCTTGGTTTTGAGTTTGTGAATGGGTTCCACGACACGGCGAACGCCGTCGCGACGGTGATTTACACGCACTCGCTCGAACCGCATATTGCTGTGGTCTGGTCGGGCATATGGAACTTCATCGGTGTGCTCACCAGCTCGGGAGCGGTCGCCTTTTCGATTATTGCGTTGCTTCCCGTGGAGCTCATTCTCAAGGTCTCGAGCGGATCGGGCTTTGCCATGGTGTATGCGCTTCTGGTGGCTGCGATGATCTGGAATCTTGGGACCTGGTGGCGCGGCCTGCCGGTCTCGTCCTCGCACACGATGGTGGGGTCGATTCTTGGCGTCGGCCTGGCCAATCAGTACATCAATGGGCGCAACGGCGTCTCCGGGGTGGACTGGTCGCAGGTGATCAAGGTCTTCAAGGCGCTCCTCTATTCGCCGATTATCGGGTTTGTTCTGGCGGCCCTTGTGCTGCTTCTGTTCAAGGCGGTGCTCAGGGATCCGCGGTTGTACAAGGCTCCGGAGGGCACGGCGCCACCGCCGCTCTACATCCGCGCGCTTTTGATCTTGACCTGCACGGGCGTCTCGTTTGCGCACGGGTCCAACGATGGGCAGAAGGGCATGGGCCTGATCATGCTGATCCTGGTCGGCACGGTTCCGACGGCGTACGCTCTGAACCACACGGTGGATCGCGGATCGGTGGACACCTTTGCGGCGGTCTCGACGCAGGTGGCCGGGGTTCTCGGCAAGTACGTGGAGCCGGGAGCTGTGGTTCAGGACAGCGGGCAGGAGCTGGAGCGCTTTGTTTCGACGCACAAGTTTCAGCCCGCCACGATGCTGGCGTTGCAGCAGATGGTCAACGATATCCGCAACGAGGCGGTCAGCTACGGTTCGCTCGGCAACGTTCCGCAGCAGATGCAGGCCAACGTTCGCAACCAGATGTATCTGACCAGCGAGGCCATGCGGCTGATACCGAAGTTTGGACCGAAGATCAGCGCACAGGATGAGAAGCCGATCTCGAACTACAAGGGATTCCTGGATAAATCGACCAAGTACATCCCGACCTGGGTGAAGGTGGCTGTGGCGCTTTCGCTCGGTCTGGGAACGATGATCGGATGGAAGCGCATTGTGGTGACGGTGGGCGAGAAGATCGGGAAGACGCACCTGACGTATGCGCAAGGCGCCTCGGCCGAGCTGGTGGCGATGTGCACGATCTTCGGCTTCGACCGCATCGGTATGCCGGTTTCGACGACGCACATTCTTTCATCGGGCGTGGCCGGAACGATGGTGGCGAACGGCAGCGGCCTGCAGATGTCCACGATACGGAACATTGCGGCGGCATGGGTGTTTACGCTTCCGGCTTCGGCGATTCTTTCCGGCGTCCTGTTCTGGTTGTTCAACATGTTTTCGCGGTAGAGCGAGTTTGAAGCAGACAAAAGAGACGGGCCTTTGTGGCCTGTCTCTTTTGCTTTGGGAGAGTGACCGTCCGCATGATTGCTATGCTGGTTGAGAGCCGAGCTTGAGTCTGCGCCGGCCAGCCGAGCATGCCCTCCCCGTCATGGAACGATGAGGTTTACCGGCCCAGGAACCCGTCATGAGCCTCCAAGCAAAGATCGAAGCGGTCATCTACGCTGCTGAAGAACCTGTCACTCTGGGGCAACTGGTAGGGCTGTTTGGGATGGAAGCACAGGCGGAGTTGGACCGGAAGGCGTTGGAGCAGGGGGAGCTGCCGCTTGAGAGCCTGGATCTGAGCAGTGAAGTGGCTTCGGAGTCCACAGCAGAGGCCAGTACCGAACGGGAGATTCAGAGCGAAGGCCGCGAGCCTGAGCCGGAATCTGCGGAGCCTGAGGCGGAATCTGCGGGCTCTCCGGAATCTGCGGAGATTGCTGCGGGGGCGGAGAGCGCTCCCACGTCCATCGACGAGAAGCGTCTTTCCCGCGAAGAGCGGGCGCGGGACCGGGAGCTGCGCGCGTACTTTCGTGCAGTCCTCGACCGGATGATGGGCGAGTACAGTGGATCCGATCGCGGCATTGAGATCCGTGAGGTTGCGGGCGGGTTTCGGTTGGCGACCAAGCCCGAGTATCACGATGCGGTGCGCGGCTTTGTGCGGTCGAGCAAGCCGCCGTTGAAGCTTTCGCTGCAGGCGCTCGAGACGTTGGCGGTGGTGGCGTACAAGCAGCCGATCACGGCGCCCGAGATCTCCGAGATTCGGGGGGTGGATTCGGGCGGTGTGCTCGGATCGTTGATGACGCGCAAGCTGATCACGACGGCGGGGCGCAAGCATGTGATTGGGCGGCCGATTCTTTACAAGACGACCAAGGATTTTCTCTTGCGCTTCGGACTGAAAGACACATCCGAGCTTCCCGGCATCGAAGAGTTTGAGAAGATGGCGAATGAACTGGCGGAGCCGGAGCTGCTCGGTTCCGAGGCCGTTGCCGCCGATTTCGAGGCCGTTGCCGCTGATGAGGAGGACCCCATGGGAGCAGAAGGACCGCATACCGACCCTGAGCTTGCGCAGGCGATGCGCAACGCCGAATCGATCACCGGCGCCAACCTCCAAGAGGAACGGGAGAGCACGGAGGCTCAGGCGGACGGTGCCGGCGCACGTGCCGATGAGGTGATGGTGGACGGTCGGATCTCCGGCGCGCCGCCCAACCTGGACCGACCCAGCACAGGCAGCGTCGAGGATTCACCCGCTCTCGACGCAGAGATCCAGAGCGATCTGCGGAAAGATGCTTAGGAGACCGGCATGAAGCCACTCAATCCGAATCCCGGGGACCCCGAGGACAATGAGCCGGATACCGTCGCCACGCCCGAAGGCGATAACGAGTATGGCTTTGACCAGCCGATACCTGCTCCGCCGGAGGGCCTTCAGAGGACACCGGCGATCGACACGAACAAGGTGTAGGGCCGAAGTGCGTTTTCGCTTGACCGGGGTGACCTGCGGCATGAAACTAGAGGAGAACCCGAGGCGGCCTGATACCGCCCCGGGGTTGTTGAAGCTCTACAACATACGCTGAATTGCCAGCGCGAGTACTACGAGGGCCCCCACAAATCGTTCGCTGATCTGTATGGACACGCGCAGCCCGGGGCTTTCCACGGTCATAGGGCTACCTCCTTTGTGAAATCGGCGTCTATCCTTGCGGATGGGCGCCGTTTCCGCTTTTCGGCGGAACCTTTCGCGTCAGCCTAGGAGGGCCGCGTGGCCGGCCAGCGAGCAGGCAAAGGAGATGCTCTCAGTAGGCCACCTGTACTCGCGGGCGTCGCTGACCTAAAAGCGTCATAATTGATGGATGTCTCCTGTTCGATCAGACGTGGGCGTGTCGCATACCGCAGAGCGGCCCTCGGGCGAGCGTCTGCAGAAGATTCTTGCTCAGGCCGGCATAGCTTCGCGGCGCAAGGCGGAGGAGATCATTCTGGAGGGTCGTGTCGAGGTGAACGGCGCGACCGTGACGGAGCTGGGGACGCGCGCCGATCCGGAGAAGGATCACATCCGGGTGGATGGCAAGCTGCTGGGGCGGCCGGAAGCGACGCGCTGGTTCATGCTCAACAAGCCACGGGGGTACGTGACGACGCTGGTGGATCCGCAGAAGCGGCCTACGGTGGCGGACCTGCTCGCCCAGCCGCGCCCGGGCCCTAAAGTCAAGCTGCCGCGGTTGTACCCGGTGGGTCGCCTGGACTATCTTTCCGAGGGTTTGCTGTTGATGACCAACGACGGCGATCTCGCGAACGCGCTCTCGAAGGCGAGTGCCGGGGTGGAGAAGACGTATCTGGTCAAGACGTCGGGCGCACCTCCGTCCGAGGCGCTGGATCAGCTGCGGCGTGGGATCATGATCGATCGCGGGCGTCTGGATGAGGTGCGCGCGGGTCGCCGGGACCGTGTAATTACATCGCCGGCAAAGATCGAGCAGGTGCGCGGCGGCGAGAATCCGTGGTTCGAGGTGACTTTGATTGAGGGCCGCAATCGGCAGTTGCGGAAAATGTTCGAAGAGGTCGGGCATCACGTCGAGAAGATTCGCCGGATTGCCTATGGAGCTTTGCAACTGGATGTCGAACCGGGGAATTATCGCGAGCTGACCCTGGGCGAGGTGACGGCTCTGGACCGTGCGGCAAAGGGCAAGAAAGTGGAGCGAAAACGCACCCTGCCCGAAGCGGCGCAGCTGAAAAAGCCGGTTCCGCCGCGAGGGTCTCGGCGGCCAAAGCCCGCGAACCGTCGATCCTCCTGACGTCGAGGTCTGGTGGGAGCAGCGCCTGAGGAACATACTTCAGCCGTCCACGAAGACCTCTGTATCCCCTCCGATGCTTCGGCATCCAATGTGGAGTCAAAGGAGAATAACTGTGGCAATGGAGAAGGCAACATTTGGAGCAGGATGTTTCTGGGGCGTCGAGGCGCGCTTTGGAGAGATGAATGGAGTATTGGAGACCGCTGTGGGCTACGAAGGCGGCACCGTGGAGCACCCGACGTACAAGGAGGTTTGCACGGACCGAACCGGCCATGCCGAGGTTGTGCAGGTGACCTTCGACCCGGCGAGGATCTCGTACGAAACGCTTCTGGATGCGTTTTTTGCGCTTCATGATCCCACCCAGGTAAACCGGCAGGGACCGGATTGGGGCACACAGTACCGCAGCGTCGTCTTTGCGGAGAGCGAGGAGCAGGCCGGACAGGCGCGCGCCAAGATCGCGGAGCTGAACGCTTCCGGTAGCTTTCGCAAGCCGATTGCAACGCAGGTCGTGCCTGGGGAGACGTTCTGGAAGGCGGAGGAGTACCACCAGAAATATCTGGAGAAGCGCGGCATGGTGAGCTGCCACATCTAGTATCTGCAGGCAGATCAATGACGGAGGAGTCGTCTCTGGGCAGCGTATCGGTAATTCTGAACGTCCGGTGCGCCTGATAAGCTGAAAGTTCAGGTGCCTGTCGCTTGCGAAGGCCACCGCCCCTCGATGTCTCTCACCTCTTCCACCTCCCTCGCCTCCCCCACCGAACCCGTTACACCTCTTCCCCAAGCCGGTATCGAGACTGCCGCCGTAGCCTTGACAGGCACGGAGATGCTTTCCTGTCCGGACGTCACCCCGACCGCGCCTCACCTCGATCCAGACTCCGGCGGCGGGGTGTCCGACTCGTCTCTGGACCGGTGGCTCGCCATCTTCGTCCGGGCCATTGGACTGGACCGTGCCGTCCTCTTTACGGTTGTGGCGCGTGGTTGGTCATCGCTGGCGGGCATCGGCACCCTGACCCTGATCGCCCGCCTGCTCTCCCCGGCCGAGCAGGGCTATTACTACACTTTTTACTCCCTGGTTGCGCTTCAGATTGTGTTTGAGCTTGGATTTTCGGTTGTCATTCTTCAGACCGCATCCCACGAGGCCGCTCACCTCAGCTTCAACCGCGACGGCAGCATCTCGGGCGCGGCGCGCTCGCACGCCCGGCTGGCCTCGATCCTACAAAGATCCACGCGGTGGTACTCCGTGGCAAGCGTTCTGATGGCGACGATCCTGCTTCCCGCGGGCGCGAGATTCTTCTCTCGCCAGACGGCGCTCCACCCAGTCGCTGCTTCGATCCACTGGTTTGCGCCCTGGATCTTCGTTGTGCTGTCCACGGCCTGCACCTTTCAGATCGATCCGCTGTTTTCTTTTCTGGAAGGCTGCGGATATGTACCGCAGGTGGCTCGTACCCGTCTGGCTCAGGCCATTCTGGGAACCTCGCTGGGATGGATCGCGCTTCTGTGCCACCACGGCCTCTTTGCTCCGGGCCTCATGATCCTCGGCCAGGCGATCGCCGGCGCCGTGTTCGTGTTTGGCAAACGCGGTCTGCTTCTTCCCCTGCTGCGCCACAACCCCGGCGACCTCCATATCGACTGGAGATCCGAGGTATGGCCGTTTCAGTGGCGCATCGCCATCTCCTGGCTATGCGGGTACTTCACCTTTCAGCTGTTCAACCCGATCCTGTTTGCGTTTCGCGGTCCTGTCGAAGCTGGACAGATGGGCCTGAGCATGAACGTGTGCGGAACGCTTTCTTCGATGGCGATCGCCTGGATGAACACCAAGGCGGCTCCGTTTGGCCGCATGATCGCCCGCCGTGATTTTGCCCTGCTCGATCACACTTTTTTCCGCTCGCTCACCCAATCGACAGCTGCCGCCGTTCTGGGCTGCGGCGCGGTCTGGACTGCGACGTTCTATCTTCGGGCTCATGGCGTGGCTTTTGCCTTTCGCCTTCTTCCTCCACTTCCGCTGGCCATGCTCTTCGGCGCGACGATTATGAACATCGTGGTCTTCGGCTACGCTCTCTATCTCCGATCGCACAAGCAGGAGAAGTTCATGATCAATTCGATCGTCGGGGCACTCTGGATGACGTTGGCGGCTTTGCTCCTGGGCCGATCGTATGGTGCGCTCGGCATCGCCACGGCCTATCTGATCGGCGGTGTCGTTGTCGGGCTCGGCCTGGGCACCTACACCTTTGTCCGATGGCGAAAGATCTGGCATGTCTGAGGCAAGATCTGGCATGTCTGAGGCAAGCGCGAGCGATCGCACCCTCCTCTCAATCGTCATCCCCACCTGGAACCGCTGCTCCGAACTCGCCGATCTGCTTTCCGTTCTCATGCCTGAGATCGGTGAATCGCTGCGGTCGGGAGTCGTCCAAATGCTCATCTCCGACAATGGATCGACGGACGGCACGGAAGCCCTTGTCAGACGGTACATGGCGGAAGGCCTGGCCATCGAGTACCACCGGCACCCGGAAAATATAGGTTCCGACGCCAACTTCGTTTCGAGCTTCGATCGTGCGCGAGGAACCTACTTCTGGCTCTTCTCGGATGACGACATCCTTACGCCCGGCACAGTCCCGATGCTGCTCGACTATCTCCGGTCCGGCACATACGACCTCGTGTATGCCACGAGCTACCCGTTTCGAACGGATTTCCGGGCCGAGCAGGGCCGCGACCCACTCGGGCGCATCGCTCACACCATCACCGATCCCCGGCATCTCGTCCGCGTGGTGAATACGATGTTGACCTTTATCTCCGGAATCATCGTCAACAAGGATCGACTTCTGGAGCTGCCTCGCTTTGGCCTCTCGGTCGAGCACCCGTCGGCGTTTCTCGGCACACACATGGTGCAGCTCTCCTGGACGCTGCCTTTGCTTCGCCGCCATCGCCGCTCGCTGGTGCTCTGGAACCGCCCGATCGCGGGCCGGGTCGGCAACTCCGGCGGTTATTCTATAGGGGAGATCTTCGGCGAAAATCTGCTGACGGTCGCGGCCCGCGTGCTGCCCGACCGCCCCGACCTCCTCCGAATTCTGGTCAACTTCACCCTCCGGCGCTGGTTTCCGGCGTCCATCTACGACCACCGGACAGCGAACTCGCGGACCTATCGAATCGAGGACGTCTCCGGCATTCTCCGTCGCGTCTACGGTCGCAACCCGCGATTCTGGATCTTCATCTACCCTGTCCTGAAGCTGCCTCTGCCGCTGTCTCGAATCTGGCTTCGATGGTCCGCTGTCGCTTCCAAGCTGTTCTATGCACTTCAGGTTCCCGGGTTCTGGCGCAAGCGGACCTGAGACGGACCTGAGACGGACCTGAGACGGATGGGTCCGGATGGGTCCGGTGGCGTACCTGCACCATCCGATGTGCTATTCTATATTTGCGTGCGAAAACACACGCAAGGCATCGCAGGTAAAGACAACCGTTGAGATCATCAACTGATCCCCGGTTTGTCTGGCCAGAGACTGCGTCCGCCTCTCCCCACCCGACCCCTTCCCTACCTGGAAGGCTTGGCTGGTTGCTCTGGCTGGAAGGCTCTGTCAACGGACAGGAGCCTCGCCACGCAGCAGCAGAGCTTGGGTCTCCCAAACGCGAGCAATGCTGAACCGGAAGACACCGAAGGTGCCGAGAGCACCCCTGCACACGATCCGCAGCACACTCACTTGTACCCCTAAAGGAACACACTTGAACTCCGCAACTCTTGATCTTCCCGCAGTCCAGAACGATTTCGTAACACCGGACCAGACCATCTCCGCAGGCAAGCCTGCTTCTTCCATCAATCTTCCTCTCGTTGAAGGCTCGCGCTTCAGCGACTTCAACATTTCGGATTCCCTGAAGTCGCGCCTGGCGTCGGCCGGATTTGTGACGCCGACCCCTGTCCAGGACAGGGCGATTCCGCCGGCGCTCGAGCAGAGGGACATTCTCGCGACTGCCTCGACCGGAACCGGAAAGACGCTTTCGTTTCTGATCCCGATGATCGAGCGCATGGACGCGACCTCGGTTCCGTCGACACGCGGCAAGCGCGGGCCGATTCGATCGCTGATCCTGCTTCCGACGCGCGAACTCGCCATGCAGGTGCTTGAGGCGTACGGAAAGCTGGTTCCGCAGGCGCGGCACGACTCGGTTCTGGTCTGCGGCGGTTTGTCGGAGAACAACCAGCTCGACATGCTGGACCGTGGACCGCGCCTGGTGGTGGCAACGCCGGGCCGGCTGGAAGACTTCCTTCGCCGCCGCGAGGTGAATCTTGGATCGGTCGAGATGCTGGTGCTCGACGAGGTCGATCGCATGCTCGACATGGGCTTTCTCCCGGCCATCCGCCGGATCGTGGGAGCTCTGCCGAAGACGCGCCAGACGATGTGCTACTCGGCCACGCTCGACGCCAACATTACAGAGATCGTCAAGGACTACGTGCAGAAGCCGGTGCGGGTCGAGATCGGCGTCACGTCGAAGCCGTCCGATCGCGTGGAGCTGGTTGCGTATACCGTGATGCAGGACCAAAAGCTCGGTCTGCTGGACCAGATGCTGAAGGAGAACGAAGGCACGTTTCTGGTGTTTTCGCGCACCAAGCACGGCGCCGACCGGATCTCGAAGAAGCTGGAGCGGCTTGGCCACGACGTCGATGTGATCCACGGCGACCGGTCGCAGTCCCAGCGCACATCGGCGCTCAAGGGCTTCACCACCGGAAAGCATCGCGTCCTGGTGGCGACCGACGTGGCCGCGCGTGGAATCGACGTCCAGAACATCGGCTTTGTCGTCAACTACGACCTGCCGAATGGATCGGACGACTTCGTTCATCGCATCGGCCGGACTGGACGCGCGGGCGCGAAGGGCGTCGCGACCACGTTTGTGATGCCGCAGGAGAGAGGCGACGCCCGCAAGCTGGAGCGCGAACTGAAGATCAAGTTCGAATGGCGCGAGGCGGACAAGAACCTCGAAAAAGAGGAGCGCAACAAGCCTCTGGACTCGGCGAATCACACGGGCGATCTGATGGCGCTCGAGACGCGCTCCTGGAAGACACCATCGAACGGTGGCGATACGACGGCCTACAGTTCGGGACCGAATGGGAGCCAGATGGGCGGGGCCGAGCGTCCACGTTCGTCGGCAGGCCGATCCGGGGCGCGAGCCTTTCGCGGAGCTTCGAACGGGCGCTCCGGCGCGGGCGGATCGTCCTACGGCGCACGTCCGGCAGGTCCGCGCGGCGGCAACTCCGGCGCACGTCCGACCCGCGGCAATCGCGGCCGCTAACGCAAATTACCTGTCGGTGTATAGGGAGCCGCAGGTATTGACGCCGTTTTCTCCCGAGGAAAACGGCTCTGCACGAATATCCCCGCTCCATAGCAACAGGTAATTTGCTCTAACGCACAGGCAGAGCTCCGTCCTGCAAAGGGACGGAGCTCGATACTGCCGTTGCCGCCACCCAACCGTTCGCCAGCGATTCGCAACCAACTAGAAACCCGCGATGTCCGAGAGCATTCCTAGTTTCTCCGAGATGCGAGCGATTGTCGGCAACGACAAACACTTCGTGCTGCGGATCGTTCAGCCGGGCCTCGCCGGCCTGATGGATGGATCTGTTTCGACGTTGGCGCCGATCTTTGCTACGGCGTTTGCGACCCACAACTCGCACACGGTCTTCCTGATCGGCGCCGCGGCGGCGGTGGGCGCGGGCATCTCCATGGCGTTTTCGGAAGGTTTGTCGGACAACGGCGAACTTACCGGGCGCGGAAACCCGATCTTTCGCGGTTTGATCACCGGCTTTATGACGTTTGTCGGCGGCATCCTGCACACGTTGCCATTTCTGATCCCCAACGTCCACACGGCTCTGATGTGGGCTTACGCGGTAGTCGGCATTGAACTGATCCTGATTGCGTGGATCCGGTATCGCTACTTCAAGACCAGTTTCGCGCTCTCGTGTCTGCAGGTGATCGTAGGCGGCGGCCTGGTGTTTGCGGCCGGCGTCTTGATCGGCCAGTCCTAGAGCATTGCGGTCTACCTCGATCGGTGGCGAAGACCACGGACCACCGACCACAGACCTATACTGGATGGACCCCGAATACCTCTCCCGAAGGAGAACCGCCCGTTGATTCTGCTGAACCCCAAGCTCTGTTCTGTCACTCTGGCCTGCGCGCTCGCAACCCTTGCCGCGAACGCGCAGATCGCTGACTCTGCGTCAGGCGCGGCCAGCCCCGGCACCACGGCCAAGATAAAGACCGGCAATGTTCCGGTCGCCGTCCAGGCAGCGGAGGCCTCGATCGACCCCGAGAAGATTCGCGCCCACGTTCGATTTCTGGCCGACGATCTCCTCGAAGGACGGGGCCCCGGTCTGCGCGGAAGCGACCTGGCCGCGCGGTACATTGCGACTCAGTTCGCGCTGGATGGTCTGGAGGCGGGCGGCGACAACGGAAGCTATCTGCAGCAGATCCGCTTTGTGGGGATGAACGCCATTGCGGCAAAGACGACGGCATCGCTGGTGCCAGCGTCGGGCGCGCCGATCCCGCTCGCTTACGGGGACGACTACACCATCAGCAACCGGACGCTGACGCCCAGCGTGGACATCGACGCTCCGATCGTGTTTGTCGGCTACGGCGCGACCGCTCCCGAGTTTCAGTGGAACGACTTCGCCGGCGTCGACGTGAAGGGCAAGGTCATCCTGTGCATTGTCGGAGACCCGCCCTCGGAGGACCCCAACTTCTTTGGCGGCAAGGCGCTGACCTACTACGGTCGATGGACCTACAAGTTCGAGCAGGCCGCGCGCATGGGGGCTGTCGGCGCGTTGATCATCCATCGCACGGATCTCGCCAGCTACGGTTGGGGTGTGGTCCGGCATTCGAACACATCCGAGAAGACGTACCTGGCCGACAATAAGGATCCGCAGCTCCAGGCCGCCAGCTGGATTCAGCTCGAAGTCGCGCGCAAGCTGTTCGCGGCCGGCAAACTTGATCTTAATCGCGAGATCGCCGCCGCCGGGCAGCGGGGCTTCAAGGCGGTCGAGCTTCCCGTTCGTTTCAAGGCTCACGTGGAGAGCACGGTGCGGCCGTTTGAGTCCGCCAACGTGGTCGGCATCCTCCCTGGACGCGAGCCCGGCAGACAGGCCGTGATGTACACCGCGCACTACGATCATCTCGGCTTTGTCCCGGGCATGGCCGGCGATAACGTGTACAACGGCGCGGCGGATAACGGCACGGGCTGCGGTATTCTCTTGGAGGAGGCGCGCGCGTGGTCCGAGATGTCCATCCGGCCGCCGCACGACATCATCTTCGCCTCCGTGACGGCGGAGGAGCAGGGTCTGCTCGGCTCCGAGTACCTGGGCCAGCATCCTCCGCTGCCGGCACGCGAGATTGCGCTGGACATCAACTACGACATGATCTTGCCGGTAGGAATTCCGCAGGAGATCAACGTGAATGGTGCGCAGCGAACTAGCTTTTACCCGGTAGTGCAGGCGGCGGCGCGGCGTTTCGGCCTGGAGATCGTTCCAGACCCGAGGCCCGAAGCCGGCTCCTACTACCGCTCCGATCATTTCTCGCTGTCGCGCGTCGGAATTCCGGCTTTTTCGATCGACACAGGATCGCTCTTCGAGGGGCATGACCGCGCCTGGGGCGTGGCGCAGGAGAAGGACTACAACGACAACCGGTACCATAACTTCTCGGACAACTACACGCCCGACATGGACTTCCGCGGCGATGCCAAGCTGGCGCGCTTCGGCATGGATCTGGGATGGCAGGCCGTGTCCGCGCCACGGACGATCAGCTGGAAGCCGGGAGATGAGTTCGAGGCCGTGCGAAACCGACCGTAGTTTGGAAGAACGTGCTGAGGAGCTCTGTTGTCCAGCCGCACCTAGAAGATGATTCTAGGAGAATTACCTAACGCTAGGTTATTTCCCTAGACATTGATAAACTTTCTAGAGATTGAACAAGGTCCACAATCCGTTCGCTCCTGGCGCCGGTACGCGGCCTCCTGAGCTTGCCGGCCGGGAGGAGATCCTCTCCGACGTCGATGTAACGCTTGACCGGGTTCGAATCGGCAATCCTGCACGCTCGCAGATCTTCGTGGGTCTGCGCGGCGTTGGAAAGACGGTTCTTCTGAATCATGTGCGGGCGATGGCGTACGAGAAGGGCTTTCACACCCTGCTGCTTGAGGTTCACGAGGATTCCACCCTGCCGGCCCTCCTTGTGCCTCCATTGCGCAAGATCCTGCTGAAACTGGACGCAGGAAAGCAGTTCACGGACAAGACCAAGCGGGCGCTCGGGACACTTCGCAGCTTCATCGGCAGCTTCAAGACGAAGTTCAAGGTGGGCGAGCTGGCCGAGATCGAACTTGGGGTCGATCCTGAACCCGGCCAGGCAGACAGCGGCAATCTCGAAGCCGATCTGACGGATCTGCTGGTTGCGGTAGGGGAAGCCGCCCAAAGCTGTGGCGCTAGTATTTGTCTTCTGATTGACGAACTGCAGTATCTTTCAAAGCGAGAGCTTGGCGCTCTGATCATGGGCCTTCATCAGGTGGCGCAGCGCAATCTTCCGGTGCTCCTGGTGGCTGCCGGTCTGCCTCTCATTCTCGCTCTTGCGGGACGGTCGAAATCCTACGCGGAACGGCTCTTTACCTTTCCAGCTCTGGGTCCGCTCAACGCGGAGGCCGCGGCTCTGGCACTTCAGGCCCCGGCCTTGGCGCATGACGCCAGCTTCTCGCCCGAGGCGCTTCAGGCCATCATCGAGCGGACAGAGGGGTATCCGTATTTTCTCCAGCAATGGGGATATGAGGCGTGGAACATCGCTCCGGCCTCCCCGATCACGCAAGAGGATGTTGTCGCGGCGACGATTCGGGCGATCCGCCAACTGGACGAGAGTTTTTTTCGCGTCCGCTTCGACCGGCTCACAAAGCGGGAAAAGGATTTCCTCTTCGCCATGCTCGCCGTCGGTGGACGGGAGCAGAGGTCCGGCGACATCGCGGACAAGATGGGAGTCAGGGTCAACGCTATCGGCCCTCTCCGCAGTACGCTCATCGACAAGGGCATGATCTACAGCCCGTCGCACGGCGACAATACCTTCACCGTTCCTCTGTTTGACGGATTTCTCAAGCGTCAACTCGAGAAATCGTGAATCATATAAACAGGCTGCTCGGGCACTGACCCGTGGCCGACCCATCTCAGCACCTCACAGGAATACACCCCATGATCTCCGTCTCCAACGTCACCATGCGCTTTGGCCAGAAGCTCCTCTTCGAGGACGTTTCGGTCACGTTCACTACCGGTCGCCGCTACGGCCTGACCGGTCCCAACGGCGCCGGCAAATCCACCTTTATGAAGTGTCTTACGGGCGAGATCGACGCTCAGAAGGGCAACGTCGTCCGACCGAAGAAGATCGGCGTGCTGAAGCAGAACCAGTACGAGTTCGACGCTTTCCGCGTGATCGATACCGTCATCATGGGCAACAAGGCGTTGTGGGCGGCTCTGGAAGAGCGCGAGCTGATCTACGACAAGCCCGAGATGACGGACGAGGACGGGTCGCGGCTGGGCGAGCTCGAAGGCGTCGTCGGCGATGAGGACGGGTACGAGGCCGAGGCCAACGCAGCTGTGCTCTTGCAAGGGCTCGACATTCCGGACGAGCTGCACGAGCGCAAGATGAGCGAGCTTCAGGGCGGACAGAAAGTGCGCGTGTTGCTCGCGCAGGCGTTGTTCGGCAACCCCCAGGCCCTTCTGCTGGACGAGCCGACCAACTATCTCGATCTCGAGTCGATCCACTGGCTCGAAGACTTCCTGACGCGCTACAACGGAACTGTGATCACGATCTCGCACGACCGCCACTTCCTGAACAATATCTGCACCAACATCGCCGACATCGACTACGAGACGATCATCACCTACAACGGCGGCTACGACGATATGGTCTTGCAGAAGACCTCGATCCGGACCCGCATCGAGAGCCAGAACGAGCAGCGCGAAAAGAAGATTGCGCAGCTGAACGACTTTATTGCCCGCTTCTCGGCGGGAACGCGGTCGAGCCAGGTGAACTCACGCAAGAAGGAGGTGGAACGGCTGGCGACCTCCGATCTGGCCCGCTCCAACATCGCGCGGCCGTTTATCAGCTTCAAGATGGAGCGCCCTTCGGGCAAACATGTGCTCGAGTTCGAGCGCGTCAACAAGAGTTACGCGCAGAAGGACGGCTCGGTCGAGCATGTGATCCGGAACTTCTCGGCTTCGGTGCTGCGCGGCGACAAGGTTGTCCTAGTGGGACGCAACGGCCAGGGCAAGACCACTCTGCTGAAGGCTCTGCTGGCGAACGGGCCGGGGGTGGAGGAGACCGATGTTTCGATCGATTCGGGCTCGGTGAAGTGGGGGCACGAGGCGCAGATCGGCTACTTCGCGCAGGACCACACCGGGTCGATCCCGCACGGCACCACCGTGGCCGAGTGGCTGCACACGTTTGATCCGCAGGCGACCAAGGAAGATATCCGCGGCATTCTCGGGCAGATGCTCTTTCGCGGCGAAGAGGGAAACAAGAAGACCGAGGCGCTCTCCGGAGGCGAGGCAGCGCGGCTGTTGTTCTGCAAGATCATGCTGCAGAAGCCGAACGTGCTGGTGATGGACGAGCCGACGAACCACCTTGACCTCGAATCGATCAACGCGCTCAACCAGGCGATTCAGAAGTACGAGGGAACGGTCTTCCTGGTGACGCACGACCAGGACCTGATCGAAGAGGCCGGCACCCGCATCTGGCACTTTGAGGGCGGTCCAACCGACTTCCACATCACGGACCACAAAGGACCGTACGAGGAGTATCAACAGCAGCTTGCGCTGGCGGCGAAGTAAGGCTCTTCCCCCGACCGAGAGGCACCGCGGCAATGGTCTTCCTTGCGGTAAGGTAGCCAAAGATGCGGTTGCCTCCGTCAGATCGTCGTTGGGACGCGTGGGGGGTCGTATTCTTTCTCTTCACATCGCTCCTGCTCGGATGGATCTACTCGCACGGCCGTCCCTTCTGGTCCGATGAATTGTTTGGCTGGATGCTGGTCACCGACCCCTCCCTGCGCCACATGCTTGCGGCATGGAACGCCGGTGCGGATGGCGGCGGGGTTGCCTTCTACCTGCTCGCGCGTGGCTGGATTGCGATCTTCGGCCGCACCGAGCTCGCGTTTCGTCTCTTCTCGGCGACCGGTGTGGGCCTTGCGGCGGGCTTGACGTACCTCGCCGCACGCCGCTCGTTCTCCCGCACCAACGCGTTTCTGAGCGTCTCGCTCATCTGGTTCTCGTCCACAGTTGTTCTGTGGCAGATGAAGCAGGCCCGCTTCTACGGCCTCCTGCTGGCCGGGGTTGCGCTTGCTTTTTTCATCGCCGCCCATTCGATCAAGCGATCTCCATCGCGGCCGCTTCTGCTCGGGAACTTCCTGGCTCACAGTCTTCTTGTGGCGACGCATCCGTTCGGCGCCGTTTACAGCGCATGTATTCTCGCCGGACTTCTGCTCGCCCGCACGCTCGGCGCCCGGGCCCGGAGTGTTTCGGTGCCGGTCGTGTTGAGCATCGTGGCCGGCTGGTGGCCTCTGCTCTTTTCAGTCACGGCGATGCGGAATTCAGCGGCCGTGGGCAAGCCGACCTTCTGGACCACGCGTCCGCACCTCGGTGAACTTGTCGCTCCGTACACCTGCTTCAGTCCACTGCTCAAGCGAGGCATGCTCGTTCTGCTCTTGTGTGCCCTGGTTCTTCTCGTCATGCGCCGGCTTAGGTTCGGTTCTATTCGCGAGAGCCGGGCATGGCCTCTGCTCCTGCTCGCCGCGCCGCTCTTCCTCTCGCCATATCTCATCTTTCTTCTTTCGCAGCGCGGCACGTCGGTGTTTGTGGATCGCTACTTGCTGCCGGTGGTGATCGCTTACGCCATCTATCTTTGTGCGCTATTTGGGTTGCTCAAGGATGCCGTGGCGCCCTGGATCTTCGGACGCGGAATCTCCGGGCGAGCTTTCGGTCTGTCCGCGCTCGGCTTGGCTGCAGCTCTGATTCTGCTCTTTTTACGCCTGTACCCGCCGGACTTCCGGCCGCCGCTCGCCAACCCGGACGCTGCCATCCTCGCTCTGCTTCCTGGCGGCCTTCCGGTCGTCTTCGAGCGCTGCGACACCTTCGACCAGATGCTCGCGTACCATCGCGACGGTCATCGTTTTCTATACCTGCTCGACTGGGAGAACATCCTCTCGCCCGAGAGCCCGCGAGGGGAAGGCGCTGGATATCACGAGATGGAGCACTGGCGACAGCTTGGCTATTTCTCGGGCTCGATCCTTCCTGTGGATCAGTTTTTACCAGCCCACAGCCCGTTTGTCGTCGTCGATGAGGAACCCACGCATTGGTTCGATCGCAAGATCCGCAACCATCCCGAGTTCACCATTAAGCTTCTGGGGATATACCACCGAACCGCCGACCCCGCCAACAATGCTCGCGTATGGCTGGTTCAGCCGGTTACGTCGCCCCAGACTCGTCGGTAACGCGACGCTCCCGCGAGAACGCTTCTGCTTCGCGTGTTGCCGCTACATCATCAGCGCGAGCGCGGCGAGTTCTTTCTGCATGGACTGGATCGAGCAACCTACCGACTCGATGCGCGACGCTGCACCCCGTGCAGCCTGATTCGAGACACCGTAGCCTCGCCCTGAAAGAAAGTTACTGATGAGATCAGCCGCTTGCCAGTGGTCCAGGCCGGACTGGAGGAGATCCTGCCGAAGTGCGGAAAGATCGGCTGCCGCAAACATCGCATTGGGTCGTCCTGGAGTCCCTTCCAGGGAATCTTGTGTCATGTATCCTCCGTCAACTCTCACCTACGCGCCCCTCAACCCACTCAACCTGTCTCGTGCCTCCTTAGGTTAGACGCGCCATGGAAGCCCCAGCGGAATAAGTTTTTGACCACGTCGTCAACCCAGCGACCAAATTTCCCGAAAGGGGATATTTAAAGCAAATTACCTGTCGGTGCATAGGGAGCCACAGGGATCGACGCCGTTTTCTCCGGAGGAAAACGGCTCTGCACGAACATTCCCGCTCCATAGCAACAGGTAATTTGCTCTAAGTCACTTAGCTCCACCTTGGGCATCCTCGGAAGCAGAATCTGCTCCCTGACGCGGAGAGGTACCATGGAGACATCGGCAGGAAGGGGTTGGAGTTGACGCGGATTCTGGATGGAGTCGCGATTGCGAACGAGATCAAGGCCGAGGTTGGGGCGGAGGTCCAGGCGCTCCATCAGCGCGCGATCCGGCCAGGTCTGGCCGTGGTGCTGGTGGGGCACGTCCCGGCATCGGAGATCTACGTCCGAAGCAAGGTAAAGACCTGTGGCGAACTCGGGATCTACTCCGAGATGCTCACGCCGCCCGAGACAGTGACCACCGACGATCTCCTGGCGATTGTGGCGGACCTGAATGCGCGCGACGAGATCGACGGGATTCTGATTCAGCTGCCATTGCCGAAGCACGTGGACACTAAGCGGCTGCTGGAGGCGGTGGCGCCGGAGAAAGATGTCGACGGCTTTCATCCTGTGAACGCGGGACGTCTGCAGAGCGGGCAGGCGGCGCTGGCGCCATGCACGCCGGCGGGCATCATGGAGATACTCAGGCGGTCCGGGATCGAGGTGGCGGGCAAGAGCGCGGTCGTCGTGGGCCGGTCGGACATTGTGGGCAAGCCGGCGGCGATGATCCTTCTGAATGCCTCGGCCACAGTGACTGTCTGCCACAGCCGGACGGTGGATCTCCCGCGGTACACGCGTGCGGCAGACATTCTGGTGGCGGCGATCGGTCGGCCGGGCTTTGTCACGGCGGACATGGTGCGGCCCGGTGCGGTGCTGATCGACGTCGGCATCAATCGCGTCACGGACGCGCGAGAGGTGGAACGCTTCTTCCCCGGGGACCAGGGCCGAGCGACGACGTTTGCGAAGCGGGGGTCGACCGTGGTGGGCGACATCGATCCGGCGGCATTTCCGATCTCAGGTGCGTATACGCCCGTTCCGGGGGGCGTAGGAGCGTTGACCATAGCGATGTTGATGAAGAACACGGTGACCGCGGCGAAGCTACGGCGCGGCATCGCGCTGTAAAACCGACGTATGCTGCGGGTCGGTTTGACGGGCGGTTTGGGCAGCGGCAAGTCGACCGTGGCCGCACTTCTGCGGAGGCACGGGGCGTACGTGGTCGAAGCCGACGCGTTGGCGCGGGAGATGATGCGCGCCGGAGAAGCTGTGTATGCCGCCATTGTGGCGCGCTTCGGGCAAGGCGTGGTGCGAGCCGATGGGGAGCTCGACCGCGCAGAGTTGGCTCGGCTGGCGTTTGCCGGTGGCCAGGTGGAGGAGCTCAATGCGATCGTGCATCCGGCGGTGATCGCGCGGCAGGCGGAGATCGCAAGTGAGATGGAGCAGAGGTCGCCGAGCACGGTGTTTGTGGTCGAATCGGCACTGATCTTTGAGACAAGATTCGGTGGGGTCGGTGGAGAGCAGCCTGAGCATCCTGCGGCGGGGAGCGATGTACGCGCCTGGAAGGAACGTTTCGACTGCCTGGTGCTCGTCACGGCTCCGGAGCCGGTGAGGATCGACCGATTTGTGCGGCGGTCGCTCGGCGATCGTGACCCGCTGGAGGAAGATGTTCTGGCGGCGGAGGGGGACGCGCGCCGGCGGCTCCGGCGGCAGATGCCGGACAGTGAAAAGGCGCAACTCTGCGACTATGTTCTTCGAAACGACGGCTCGTTGACCGAGCTGGAACGGCAGGTGGACGAGCTTTGGCCGAAGCTTGTCGGGAGAGTTGGATAGCTCGTCCACGGGTCCGAATGCCCGATTGCACAGCTCTGAGAACTGCGACGGAGCGCGCGGCGGAGAACGGCAAGGCATCTCGTTACAATAGTGGTGTGCGGGCCTAAAGTTTTCGCGGGTTCTGCCGATAAGAGAGACAGGTTGCCCGTCATGAAGATGCGTCCAGTTTTGCTTGTACTGCTGCTGCTTGGTGGCTTCTATTATCTGACGACCCGTGCGATGTCGACCGGAACGATGGCGCCGTGGCTGAAGGGGGCGCTCCCCGGGCGAACCGGATCGACGGTGGAGACGGTGTCGGGTCCGCTTGGGACGTTCAACCTGACGGAAGCTTCGGCGGCGCCGGCCTACGACTCGGAGGAACAGCAGAATATCGCGGTCTATCGCAAGGCTCTGCCGAGCGTGGTCAATATTACGTCGACGGCGGTGCAGTTCGACTTCTTCTACGGTCCCGTTCCCCAGCAGGGGCAGGGGTCGGGCTTCATTCTGGATAAGCAGGGCTTGATCCTGACCAACAATCACGTGATCGACAACGCGCAGCGTGTCGAGGTGATGCTCTCGGACAAGCACAAGTACAAGGCGCAGGTGATCGGTGTGGATAAGAATCACGACCTCGCGCTTTTGAAGATCTCGGCGCCGAATCTGGTGCCGGCAGTGCTTTCGGAGTCGAACGGCCTGACGGTCGGGCAGAGGGTGTACGCGATCGGCAATCCGTTCGGTTTGCAGGGGACGATGACGCGCGGGATTATCTCTTCGATTCGGTCGATTCGCGGGCCGCAAAACAATCCCATCGAGGATGCGATCCAGACCGACGCCGCGGTGAATCCCGGGAACTCGGGTGGGCCCCTCCTGAACTCCAAAGGTGAGGTGATCGGGATTACGACGCTGATCGCGAACAACGGCGCCGATCAGAGCTCCGGCATTGGCTTCGCGATCCCGATTAACACGGCAAAGGCGGTACTCGACGATTTCGCGCGGTACGGTCGCGTGCGGCGGCCCTCCATGGATGCGGTATGGCTCCCGGTCGATCCTGAGACGGCGGAGCAGATCGGTCTGCCGGCTGATCACGGCGTCCTGATCGAGCGTGTGCTTCCCGGCGGAGCTGCCGAAAAAGCAGGCCTTCGCGGCGGATCGCAGAGAGCCTACAAGGGCAACATTCCAGTGATGCTCGGAGGCGATCTGGTGGTCGCTATCGACAAGCAGGAGGTCGCGAGTCCGCAGGATCTTTCCGCCGTTATGAATACGCATCGCGCGGGCGATACGGTGACGGTGACGATCTTTCGCGGGCGAAAGCAGATGGACGTCCGGGTCACGCTCGGCGACGCAAAGGAGCAGACCGGCGGACAGCAGACGTAGCCGATGTTTGCAGGTGGAAGTTCAAGCGCGACAGATCGCGCCGCTGCCGTCACTTAGGAGAGGGCAAAGAAGAGAGGGTACGTGCCAGAGGATCCAAAGAGCTTCAACAGCGCGGAGTTTGTTACGCCCCGGAGCGCAGCGCCGGCGCAAGACAATCCATCGACTCTGCTTAGCAGCACCTTCGGAGCTTCTGCATCGTATGGGTCTCCGCGCCCTGAGATCGATAGCAACGCAACGTTGACCCGGGCCATTGTCTACGGCCTCTTCGCGGCCATTGCAGGGTGTTTCGCCTATGCAGCGTTTACGATCGTCACCCACATCCAGATCGGGTACGTGGCGCTGGGCGTGGGTTGGCTCGTCGGGAAGGCAATCCTTGCCGGGTCCGGTGGTCGTGGCGGACGGCAGTACCAGATACCCGCGGTGTCGCTGACCTACCTCGCCGTCTCGATGGCGGCGATCCCGGAGCTGCTGTGGTCGCTTCACAAGGCGGGAACGGACGTCTCGCATCTGAGCGGACGAGGCATGGCCGAGCTGGCCCGGTACGGTGTCCTGTCGCCCTTCCTGGAACTTCGGGACGGTCTGGGTGCGTTGATCGGCCTGTTTATTCTCTTTGTCGGCATGCGCGCTGCATGGCAGATCACCCGCCCGACGGGAGCTCCGGGAGCGTATGCAAGCTGAGCGCGTGATGGATTCACAGGCGGTCGAGAGCAAGACTCCGGACCCGATCTATAACTGCCCGTTCTGCAGTCACTACATTGCACCGGGGACGCTTAGCTGTCCCGAGTGCGGATCTCTGGTCTACAGTGCACACCTGCGCACGCTGGCGGAGGGCGCCAAGGAGCTCGAGCGCGAAGGCAAATGGGTGGAGGCGCGCGCGGCCTGGGGTCGCGTGATGCAGTGGATGCCGGCCGGACATCCGCAGCGGCAGACGCTTGAAAGGCATATAGAGGAGATCGATGCGCGGCTGCAAGCCGGCGAGAACAACAAGGCAAAGTGGACGAAACGATTAGGTCCGCTGGCGCCGGCACTCTTCTTGCTTGCAAAGGCAAAGAGCGCGTTTTTCCTCCTCTTCAAATTGAAGTTTCTTCTGAGCTTCTTTGCCTTCTTCGGCCTCTACTGGGCGCTGTACGGATGGAAGTTCGGCCTGGGGTTCACAGTTTCCATCCTGATCCATGAGACGGGGCACTACGTCGCGGTGCGGCGGCGCGGCATGAAGGCCGACCTGCCCATGTTTCTGCCCGGCCTGGGAGCGTATGTGCGCTGGTACAACCAGGGCATGTCGCTCGACGTTCTGGCGGAGATCGCTCTGGCCGGCCCGCTCTTCGGGCTGATCACGGCCGGCGTATGCCTCTTGCTTTGGCACGGGACCCATCAGCCTATCTTTCGAGCGCTGACCTATGCAGGCGCGTGGCTGAATCTTATCAACCTGATCCCGGTCTTCGGTCTGGATGGAGCGCAGGCCACATACGCTCTGAACCGTCTGCAGCGCGGGCTTGTGCTGGTGAGTTGCGTCGGCTTATTCGCCCTGATGCATGAAGGTGTGTACCTCTTTATCGCAGCCGGCATGACGTGGCGCATGTTTACGCATGACGCTCCCGAGCAACCGAGCACGCGAACTCTGTCCAGCTTTCTGGCGCTGCTGTTTCTCCTGGGAGCTCTGGTCTACATGGTGCCCGCGGGATCCGGTGGCCTGTTCCAGCGCTAGCCTGAAGCTAACGCTTATTTGCGCAGGATCAAGCGGACGCCGACGTATCGCGACGAACATAGCGGCGATCGCGCATCTCGTACTCGCCGCTTAAGACGCGGGCGATGGCCTCCGGGTACGCGATGTGCTCTTGCGCAAGAATGCGCGCGGAGATC
Source organism: uncultured Acidobacteriaceae bacterium (assembly GCA_964236945.1). Taxonomy (GTDB): domain Bacteria; phylum Acidobacteriota; class Terriglobia; order Terriglobales; family Acidobacteriaceae; genus Edaphobacter. The sequence goes on from CAXSGC010000003.1 coordinate 67,439, forward strand.
GTCTCCGGCGTGTCCGCATCCTCGACCGGCACTGCGCGCTGAAGGATGATGACTCCATGGTCCACGTGTTCGTCCACGAAATGAACCGTGCAGCCTGCGATTTTCACGCCGTACCGGAGCGCCTGGCTCTGTGCGTCGAGCCCGGGAAAGGACGGAAGCAGGGAGGGGTGCATGTTCAGGATCCGGTTCGGAAAGCTCTGGATGAAGGCTGGCGTAAGAATGCGCATATAGCCGGCGAGCACAACGAGGTCGACCCCATACTGCCGAAGTTGTGCGATCATCTCCGCGTCGTGCTCGGGTCGCTTTCGGCCAGCGGAGGCGACGGCGTGAGACGACACACCGAGCTCAGATGCGATCGCAAGTCCGGGTGCGTCCGAAATATTGGAGAGAACGACGACGATCTCGGCACCGGGGATCCGGCCCTCCCGAACCGCCTGCGCGATCGCGACGAAGTTGGAGCCGCGACCGGAGAGAAGAACGCCTAGGCGATGCATGGGGTTGGCCTCGGTCCTCATTCTAGGTGCGGGAAGACTTTCGCCGCGCTGCTATGCTGGCCGGATGCGATCTTTCATGCTCTCTCTCCCAGCGCTCGCGGTAGCGGCGACGATGGCCGCGGGGCAGGCTGCCGACCAGAAGCAAGCATCTCCAGCAACGCCTCTTACCGTAAAGGCGATCAACAGCCCGACGGAAGGGACGCCGCCACGCAACCCAGTCTGGAGCCCCGATGGTCGGCTCCTCACCTTTGTAGTCGCGGAGAACTCGCGCGGGCTCGCTGTGGGCAAACCGGGAGACATTGTGCAGGTGGAGGTGGCGACCGGAAAAATGAGTGTGCTGGTGACCGCGGCCCAGAGGAACGCGCTCGGAACCAAGGAGGTGAACGAGAAGGATCGCGACCATCGCGAGCGGTACGGGATGGCGTCGTACCTGTGGTCGGGCAACTCCAGGCACCTCTTGCTCGACAAGGGAGGCATGCTCTGGTTGTGGGACCTGAGCAAGGCAACCGGGTCGCTGCTGATCGACACGCACGCGGGGTCGGGCGACGATCCGAAGTTTTCCCCAGACGGCAAGTCGGTCTCGTACCTCCGCGACCACAATCTGTATGTTCACCCGGTGAGCGCGGTCGGTGGTGGCGAGGTTGCGCTGTCGTCGACACCCGCCGGTGCGGAGGCCGGCGCCGTCTTGAACGGCGAGGTGGACTGGGTTTACCTGGAGGAACTCGACGTCCGGACGAACTACGCCTGGTCGCCCGATTCAAAGGCGATCGCCTACCTGCAGATGGACGAGCGCAAGGTGCCGCAGTACCCCATCGAAGACTTTCTGCCGACGCATGCGACCGTGGATTGGCAACGATATCCGCAGCCGGGCGATCCGAATCCTGGAGTGAAGGTTGGCGTCGCGGCAGCAACCGGCGGAGCGACGACCTGGATCGATGTGCGGATCAGCACGGGCAACGACTACATCCCTCGCTTTGGATGGGTCGATCGCGACACCGTCTGGGTCGAGGTGCTGCGGCGCGACCAGAAGCGCATGGACGTCTATCTGGCGGACCGCCGGACCGGAGCTTCGCACCTGCTCTACACGGAGACGGATCCGAAGTATCTGGACACCAACTACGACGTGGATTTCCTGCCGCACGGGCAGTTCCTGCGGAAGAGCTGGAGCTCTGGACACACTCACCTGTATCTCTACGCGTTCGACGCCGAGCATCCACTCGGGGCGGAGGCGAAGCTGGTTCGGCAGCTGACCGAGGGCGACTTCGAGGTGCAGAGCGTCAGCGTGCCCGAGGGACCGGACAGAGCGGATTGGATCTACTTCACCTCGACCGAGGGATCGCCGCTCGAGACGAACCTTTGGGTGGAGAAGCTCGACGGCTCCGGCAAGCGACGTCTCACGGCGGGCAACGGCTCGCATGAAGTGAACGTCTCGCCCGATGGACGGAGCTTTACGGATCAGGCGAGCGCGCTCTTGACGCCGCCGACCCTGCGACTCTGCCCGACGCAAGCCGGAGGCCCTTGTTCCCCGCTTTGGCAGTCAGCGGCCGTGGCCGAGGCGGCGGGAACCGGCACGCGCATCGTGACGCTCAAGGCGGCTGACCGTGTAACCACGCTGTACGGTGTGCTCACCGCACCATCGAGCGGTGGCAGACACACGGTGCCTCTGATCCTGAATCCGTACGGTGGACCGACGCCGACAGCGGGTGCGGCGGATCGCTGGCATGGGGCAGCCCTCCGGTTCAATCAGCTTCTGGCGCAGCATGGATTTGCGGTGCTGACGGTCGACAACCGCGGTTCGGGCGGTCGGGGGCGCGACTTCCAGCAGGCAGACTACCGGAACTTCGGGCCGGTTCAGTTTGCCGACCAGATCGCGGCGCTCGACCAGACGCTCGCCGCAAACGAGCAGCTCGACCCCGATCGGGTTGGCTGGTGGGGATGGAGTTGGGGAGGCAACTTCACGCTGTATGCGATGACGCACACCGACCGGATTCGGGCAGGCGTGGCCGTGGCTCCAGGCAACACGGACCAGCGGAACTACGACTCGGTCTACGTGGAGCGATACCTTGGGCAGCCGGCAGCCGAGCCGGACGTCTACCGCGCGGCGAATACCGATGACGTCGCCGCAAAGCTCAAGGGACGTGTCCTGATTGCGCAAGGGACCGGCGACGATAACGTCCACATGGTGAACGCCATGCAATTCGTGCAGGCCCTGATCACGGCGGAGATCCCATACGACCTACAGATGTTTCCGCGGCTGACGCACTCGCTTGCCGGGACGCATGCCCGCAACGAGCTTTATGACCGCATTCTGTATCAGTTTGAGACTTACCTGAAGCCGCCGGTCTCGGCGTCGCAGAAGTAGAGCCTCAGTTGTAGAGCACCTTGCGTTCCCCGCGGGTGATGCGGCCGATGATGTGATGACGCTCGTTGGCGCGGTTCAGGACGGCTTTCGCCTTCTTGACGAGGTCGGCCGGGACCACAGCGATCAGGCCAATCCCCATGTTGAAGGTCTTGTGCATCTCTTCAGGCTCCACGTCGCCGAGTTGCTGCAGGTGCTCGAAAAGGGGCGGCGGCGCCCAAGAGGCCACATCGATCACAGCGCCGATGCCTTTGGGCAGGATGCGCGGGAGATTGCCGGTGATGCCGCCGCCGGTAATGTGCGCGAGACCGGTGACGAGATCGGCTCCATGGAGCTTCTTGATGATGGCGAGGTACGATCGGTGCGTGCGCATCAGGGCGGCGCCGGTCTTGTCCTTGAGCTCATTGACGTACTGGTCGGGGCCATAGCGCGCGACCTCGAAGAGCAGCTTGCGCGCCAGCGAGTAGCCGTTCGTGTGCAGGCCGTTCGAGGGCAGCCCGATAAGCACGTCGCCCGGTTCGATGCGCTCGCCCGTAACGATCCGGTCGCGGTTGACGGCGCCGAGGATGGTGCCGGCAAGATCGTACTCGCCGTCGGCATAGAAGCCGGGCATCTGTGCGGTTTCGCCGCCGATCAGGGCGCAACCATTCGCGCGGCAGGCTTCGGCGATGCCGCGAACGACGGTTTCAACAACGTTGTCGTCGAGCTTGCCAGTGGCGAGATAGTCGAGAAAGAAGAGCGGTGTGGCGCCCTGGACGGCGATGTCGTTGACGCAGTGGTTAACCAGATCCTGGCCGACCGTGTGGTGGATGTTGAGCTCAAAGGCGAGCTTCAGTTTGGTGCCCACGCCGTCGGTCGAGGAGACCAGGACGGGCTCGGGAAACTTCACGAGGTCGAGCGCAAAGAGGCCGCCGAAGCTGCCGATCTCCGAGAGTACGTGCTTGTTGAACGTCTTGCGCGCCAGCATCTTGATGCGCTGCTTGGTCTTCTCGGCGGCGGAGATGTCCACGCCTGCGTCGGCGTAGGTGAGGGGGCGGGTGGGCTTGCGCGAGGGTTGGGCCGGCTCTTTCCGTGCTTGGGCGAAGTGGGCGGGAGACTCAGTCGGCTGGATCCCGACGGTCGCCGCGTCCGGAACGGCCTTGTGGATACTGTCGAGGATCGCCCGATCGGGCGAGGTTTGGTCGGCGAGATCGGCTGCCGGAGCAGGAAGCGCGGCGTCGACTTCATCGAAGATGCGCTGGTCGGCTGTGTCGCGCTCCCTAGGGCGGGTGGAGTCGGCGTTCGGAGGGAAAGGGGGGCCGGGGGTGGGATCAACTGGCGCGTCCGGGACTGGAGCCAGGGTATGAAGGGCGTCGAGGATGGTCTGGTCCGGCGAGGCTGTTCCAGGGCCGGCATTGCCGGCGACGAGCTCGGCGGAAGACGCCTCGATCGCCGGCGTAACGATGGGAGGCTGAGTCTCGTCGGGCAAGTCGGTGCTCCATCCTTGAGCTGGGGAGAGTCTAGTCTAGCAGCCAGGTTTTGCGGCCTGTGTTGCTGCCGGAGCGGAGGCAAACTGGCCGCCCGCGCTCCTTATACTGGCCGCCCGCGCTCCTTATACTGAGGGGATGACTCGCGTTCTCGACCGCTCCCGCCGCTTGCAGATCCGTGCTGAATCGATGTTGCCTGGGGGTGTCGATTCGCCGGTGCGGGCCTTTCGGGCCGTGGGTGGGGAGCCGCCGTTTGTGGAGCGGGCGGAGGGGGCGTACCTGTGGGACGTCGATGGGAACCAGTATCTCGACTACTTCGGGTCGTGGGGGCCGATGATCCTGGGGCACGCCTATCCGCCGGTGGTGGAGGCGATTCGGGAGGCGGCGGGCCGGAGCTCGAGCTTCGGTGCGTCGACCGCCGCCGAGGCCGATCTGGCCGAGCTGGCGATGCGTTGCTTTCCGTCCATCGAGCGGATGCGCTTTACGTCGTCCGGCACCGAGGCGTGCATGAGCGCGGTACGTCTGGCGCGCGGCTTCACCGGGCGGGATCTGGTCGTCAAGTTTGAAGGCTGTTATCACGGGCACTCGGATGCGATGCTCGTTAAGGCGGGGTCGGGGGTGGCGACGCTGGGGATTCCGGGGTCGGCGGGGGTCCCCGAGGATACGGCGAAGCACACCCTGGCGCTGCCGTACAACGACCTCGGGGCCGTGCGGGCGGCGTTTGGCCGGTACCCGGGGCGGGTCGCGTGCGTGATCGTCGAGCCGGTGGTGGGCAATGCCGGAACGATCCTGCCGGCAGAGGGGTACCTCGACGGTCTGCGGGAGATCACGGCGGCCGATGGTGCGTTGCTGATCCTGGACGAGGTGATGACGGGGTTTCGGCTGTCGCTGGGCGGCGCGCAGCAGATCTACGGAATCCGCCCGGACCTGACCACGCTCGGCAAAATTCTGGGCGGGGGCCTGCCGTGCGGGGCGTTTGGCGGACGGGCGGACGTGATGGAGTTCCTCGCGCCGATGGGGCCGGTCTACCAGGCCGGGACGCTGAGCGGCAACCCCTTGGCGATGGCGGCCGGCATTGCGACGCTGCGGGAGCTGATCCGGCGCGAGCGGGAGATCTATCCGGCGCTTGATCGGGTGACGGCGGTGGTGGCCGACGGTGTGGCCGGGCTCCTCCGCGACGCTGGCGTGGCGGTGACGACCAACCGTTTGGGGTCGATGTTTACGTGGTTCTTTACGGAGGCTCCTCAGGTGACGGACTTCGGGACGGCGGCCCGGAGCGATACGGCGCAATTTGCGCGGTTTCACCGGGTGATGATGGATGCCGGAGTGTGGCTGCCGCCGAGCCAGTTTGAGGCGGCATTTGTGAGTGCCGCGCACGGCGAGCGAGAGGTGGAGATGACCTTGGCGGCGGCTCGGGAGGCGCTCCGGTCGGTTTAGCCGGGGTACCCCCCCCCCACGCGATCTAGTGCAAAGTCTTCAGGACATTGGACTTAGATCTGGATCTCGGATGGTTGCTATCTCGCCCCGTGACCTTCGAGAGCCGTGGGAATTTGTACCAAGATGTGCTTTAGAACAACGTGATGGGCGTCGAAGGTGTAGAGGACGACAAGGGTCGGAACGTGGGCGCGTTTATCGCCATGCTGCATGTAGAGCCAGTTGACCTCGTCTGTTAGTTCGCCACTCTCTGGAACCCGTGCCAGCCACCACTTTAGCGCCTCGAAGGCGTCGCCGAGCCTGGGGTAGATCTCCTGCTCCGCATCGACGACTTCTGTGACACTAAGATTTTCGACGACGGTCCGGATGGTTTGCGCCATCTCAAGCTATTCCGTCTCTGACTCAATCTTCATCCGCGCCCATTCGCGCTCCGCGTCGGTGATCTTTCCCGGCTTGGCGAAGACAGTAAAGAGCGGGATTTCTTCACCGTCCTCAGCGGCTCTCCAGATGTGATCGTGCGTGGCTTCGCTTACAGATGCGGCGGTATGGTCGTCGCAGACGTGATCAATTGTGTTATCGACAATGACACGCTCATCGGATTCGAGGAAATACGGAGTTGCCTTGACATGAACGACGTACTCCTTTTTCGGTTTACCGAAATGGTTTGTCTCGCGAACGGTTAACACACCATCCTTCTCCAGTTCGCGCACCGTTGTTACGATCCGGGCGGGTACGGGCCCAAATTCGCGCTTGATGTACCTGGAATGGGTGATGGCCTGTCCGCGTTCATGGTAGGCGGACAGATCGGCCAACCAGAGTATTTTGTTCAACTTAACGGCTCCCAAGGTATCGGGAGCACCTGAACGTTGCGAACAGATGTAATGAACGAGCGCCTTGAATTTTGTATCAGAACTCATTCCGTCCTCACACATAACTGCAACATGAGTGCTGAACTCTACTTCTTCAAGTATAGATCGCCGGAGAGGAAGGTACGCCAGGCTTGGCTGTTCTGAGCGTTACGCGCTTTCTGGCACTTTAAGCGGACGTTGCCGGTTCTGGCCTGGGTTCCATCCATAGGCGGCCGGCGACGATCAGGACTGCCAGGAGGGCGGCGCAGACGGCGAAGACGTGGCGGACGCCGATGCGGTTGGCGAGGATTCCGGAGAGGACGAGGCCGGCGATCTGGGCGGTGAAGATGGTGGACAGGACGGTGGATCCGACGCGGCCCAGGAGGGCGGGTGGGGTCTCCCCCTGGATGAGGGTCTGGGAGGGGATGAGGATGGCGGCGACGGCGAAGCCGATAATGAGGTCGCCCAGAAGGGTGGCCCAGACGTGCGGGACGGCCGCGAGCAGGGTGAGGCCGAGGGCGATGCCGCCGAGGCCAAGGTAGACGAGCGTCGCGTCGCGCAGCCGTTTGGCGACGTTGGCGAGCAGGGACATGCCGAGGAGCATGCCCGCGCCGATCAGTCCGGAGGCGATGCCGAAGACCCGGTTGGTGGAGTGGAGCGTGTCGCGGACGTAGATGGCGATGAGCGGGCCGAAGCAGCCGAGGACGAACATGCCGGAGGCGAGGGCGAGGATGACAAAGAGCAGGGCGGCGTGGCTGACGATGAAGCGGATGCCGACCTGCATGTCGGAGAGGACGCGGCGGAGCGCGGAGGGCGGCTGCTGCTGGGTGTCGAGTGCCGGGGCGCTCGGGTCGGTCGAGTCTGATGGAGTGGAGACGGTGTCGAGCTCTGCGGCTCCGGCTTTGAAGAGGGTGGGCGCCGAGGCGATCAGAAGCGCGGAGCCGACAAAGCTGGCTGAGTCAAAGAGGTAGCAGAAGCGCGGGCCGAGGGAGGAGACGAGAAAGGCGGCCATCGCCGGGCCGACGATGCGCATGCCCATCATCACCTGCTGCATGAGGGTGTTGGCGGAGCGGAGGCCGTGGATCGGGACGACGGAGCGGATGGCGACTCCCTGGGCGGGGCCGAAGAAGCTCGAGACGACCGAGAGGAGCGCGAGGACGACGTAGAAGTGGCTGAGGCGCGTCGAGACGAGGAGAAGCAAGCAGAGCGCGGCGCGGAGGAGGTCGCTTGAGACCAGGGTGGGTTTGAGCGGCCAGCGGTCCACAAAGACGCCGGCCAGGATGCCGAGGACCGCGATGGGGAGGAGGTAGGCGATCTGGACGCCGGTGACCTGTTGCGGCGTGGCGTGGAGGCGAAAGGTGAGGACGGAGATGACGGCGAAGAGTGCGAGGAAGTCGCCGAAGACGGAGATGATCTGGGCGTACCAGAGCCGGCGCATGGCGGGGATGCGGAGGACGGCGGCGAGCGAGAGCGGCTCGGGGGCGGTCTGGGCTGGGGTGGCGGCCATGGGTGTTGTCTATGGTAGCGGGTGAGGTGTGGGGCCTTTCGGGGTTTTTGCGCGGCCTCGCTTGCGAGATCAGAGCCAGTCGGTGAGGGAGACGAAGCGGATGTTCTGTGCGCGGAGGTGGTCGATCAGGGCCGCGGTGGCGGCGACCGTGCGTTGGCGATCGGCGGTGGGGGTGGCCTGGCTGCCGTCGTGGAGGACGATGTTGGAGGCCAGGCCGCGGCTCTCGTTGTGGGCGATGCCGGCCAGGACGCGGTCGGTGATGGCCCGGGCGGTGGGGAGCCGCCAGTCGTTGCCGATGATGTTCCATGTGGTGGGGGTGAGGTCGAGGTCGCGGGCGGTGTGGAGGACGAACGGTGTGCGGTAGCCGTGCGGCGGTCGGAAGAGGCGGACGGGGACGCCGGTGGTGTCTTCGATGGCGCGCTGGGCGTCCGTGAGTTCGGCCCGGATGCAGGTGTGGGTGCAGAGGGGGAGGCGCGGGTGGGTGAGGGTGTGATTGCCGAGGGTGTGACCGGCGGCGGCGATCCGGCGGACGAGCGCGGGCTGGGCCAGGGCGTACCGGCCGATGAGGAAGAAGGTGGCCTGGAGGTTGTGGCGGGCGAGGAGGTCGAGGGTCGCCTCGTAGGTGAGCTGCCGCGTCTCGAGGTTCACCAGCGTGTCGAGGATGTGGAACTGCGGCGCGAACTCGCGGAAGTAGGAGCGGAACCCCGCCTCGCGCAACTCGTGCCCGTGCCAGCGATAGC
>CAXSGC010000003.1:76296-171524 GCA_964236945.1 uncultured Acidobacteriaceae bacterium
GTGGGGCCGTCGTCAACGGGGAGGGCGACCTCGGCGGGGGGGGGCGGGGCGAGGAGGACGGGGCCGAAGATTTGCGAGGCGGGAGCGACGGTGGCGTAGGCGAGAGTGCCGGCGGCGGCGATGGGGGCCAGGACGAGAGCTGCGCTTCGGAGAGATCTGAGGCTCGGCAGGCTGCTCTCCGCGATCTGCATGAAAACTCGCGAGCCGCGGCTGCTAGAGCAGTTTGCCGGCGGTGGCTCGGCTCTGCTCGATCAGGGCGAGGACCTCTTCGGCGTGGCCTTCGGGCTTGACCTCGGGGAAGACTTTGAGGATCTTCTGTTCGCCGTCGGAGTCGGCGGGGGCGATGACGAAGGTGGTGCGCTCGATGCCTTTGACGAGTTTGCCGTACATGTTTTTGGGCTTGAGGACGCCGAAGTAGCTGGAGATGGTGCCTTCGTGGTCGGCGAGCAGAGGATAGTTCAGGTTGTATTTTTCGGCGAACTTCTTCTGATCCTTGACCTTGTCGCGCGAGATGCCGAGGACCGTGGCGCCGGCGGCCTGGAGTTTGGCGAAGGTGTCGCGGAAGCCGCAGGCCTCGATCGTACAGCCGGGGGTGTCGGCGCGTGGATAGAAGAAGAGGATGACGGGGGAGTTTTTGAAGTTCGAGAGGGTGAGGTTGTTGCCGTCCTGATCGGGGAGGGTGAAGTCTTCGACGACGTCGTGCTCTTGCATGGGGTGGCTCCGGGGTGGATGGTAGGACAAGCAAAGACAGAAGAACAGAAAGAAGACAGAAGAACGGAGAACAGAAACGCCCGGCTATGACGGTATGGAGGTGAGGGCGGCGATGGTTTTTTCGAGCGATGCGGTGTCTTCGACGTTGAGGCTGGTTTGGGAGCGGTCGATCTGACGGAGCAGGCCGGAGAGGACGCGGCCGGGGCCGATCTCGATGAACGTCGTGGTGCCGTTCTGGATGAGCAGGTCGATGCACTCGACCCATCGGACGGGACCGGTGACCTGGCGGATGAGGCAGTCGCGGGCGTCGGCGGGGCGGGTAATGAGGCGTGCGTCGACGTTGGCGACGACGGGGAAGTTGGGGTCGCAGAAGGCGAGCGATTCGAGGTCGGTCGAGAGGTGCTCCTGCGCGGGCTTCATCAGCGAGCAGTGAAACGGGGCGGAGACGGGGAGCAGGATGGTGCGCCTGGCGCCGGCGGCCTTGCAGAGTTCGATGGCGCGGTTGACGGCGGCGGTGGCGCCGGAGATGACGGTCTGGTCGGGCGTATTGAGGTTGGCGGGGGAGACGATGGCGCCGGTGCTGGTGGCGGCCTGGGCGACGGTCACGGCCGAGTGGGTGGGGTCGGAGAGGACGCTTTGCGAGGTGGCGGAGCCGGCGAGGGGGGCGTCGGCGTGGGCCTCGATGGACGCTTCGGTGCTGGCGGCAGAGGGGGCGTCGACGCCGGCGGTGATCTCCTCCGGAGGCATCGACATCGACCGTGATCTGGCGCATCTCCTCGACGAGATCGTCGGAGGCTTGTCCGCAGAGGTCGTTGATCTGGTCGGCTGGCAGGCCGAGGATGGCGGCCATGGCGCCTTCGCCCGGAGGGACGGCGTCCTGCATGTACTTGCCGCGGCAGCGCACGGCGCGGACGGCTTCGGCGAAGGTGAGGGTGCCGGCGGCGACGTAGGCGGTGTATTCGCCGAGCGAGTGTCCGGCGGCGAAGCTGGGTTCGATGCCGGTGCCGGCGAGCCGCTCGGTGAGGACGCGCAGGGCGGCCACCGAGACGGTGAGGATGGCCGGCTGGGTGTATTCGGTCTGTTGGAGCCGGTCTTCCGGGCCCTCGAAGATGAGCTGCGTGAGGGGATATCCGAGGACCTGGTCGGCCTCTTCAAAGACGGCGCGAGCGGCCGGAAACTGGTCGTGGAGATCGCGTCCCATGCCGACGTATTGGGATCCCTGGCCGGGAAAGAGAAAGGCTGGTCTGGATGGGCTCATCTGGTTGTGCTCAGAGAGTTTGATGCGGGCAGAAGGATGTGAGCACGCGGGTCAGATTCCGAGGCCGAAGTCGACATCCGGGACGCGGTCGCCGGAGTGGGCGTAAAGATCGTAGGGGGTTCGGCGATGGAAGCGATAGCGCAGGCGGATCTCGCGGCCGAGCAGGACGCCGAGGGTCAGGGCGCCGACGCCGGCGGTGATCCAGGCGATGGTCTGGAGGAGGGTCGATCCGGTTTTTTCAAGCAGGGAGGGCTCAGGCGGGAAGAGCGAGATGGGCGCGGTCTGGCCTGCTTCGGAAAAGATCTGCTGCTGTCTGCGAAAGAGCGCGCCAAAGTTCCTCATGCGGAGGATTTTAGCGCAGTCCGGTTGCGATGGGACAGGTGGAGCCGCCGTGTGGCTAAAGGACGTCGACCTCGGTAAATCCGAGGGAGCGGAGAAGGATCGTGATGGTGAGCCGAGCGTTGTTGCGGGCGAGGTCGAGCAGGCCCGACTGGAGGGCGGCTTGCTGGAGTTGGGCCTGGGCCCGGGTACGAGCTTCGGGGGTGAGCGTGGTGTCGGCGGCGGGTACGGGGAGGCCGGTGAGGCGGCTGAGGGCGCGGGTCTCGTGAGGGTCGAACGAGGCCGAGAAGAGCTCGGAGGCGGGAAGATGGACGTGGATGGAGCGGGTGCCGGGGTCGATGCGGAGGTCCTCGGGACGGAGGTGGGCAAGGTCGACCCCGGCCGCGATCTCTCCGTGGGCGATGAGCAGCGGCTTGTCGGTGGCGACCGTGTCGGGGAGAGCGGGGCTGGCCGTGGCAGGGGGTTCAAGGACGACATCGCCGGCGTAGAGGACGGTCTGGAACTGATTGAGCTGCTGAAGGCGGCCGGTGATGGTGGGGACCGAGAGGTCGGCCGCGGAGGCTCGCCCGGTGATGAGGGTGCTGAGCCGCGCCGGGATGCCGCCGGTGGCATGGCGCAGAAAGACGACGACGGCGGCGGCGCCGAGTACAAGCGAGAGGAGGATGGTGAAGAAGGAGCCGGAGGAGGTGCGGCCGGAGGTGTATCGGGTGGTCATAGGTGGCAGACGGGGTGGAACTGATCCTTCTGTGACGCGGACGAGGCGGGTCGAAGATGCGTCGCGAGCTCTGCTTTGTTCTGAGGTCATGGAGCTTGCGAACCTATCTGCGGGCGCGCGCCGGTCCGGGATCAAAGGCTCAGGACCAAAGGTCTGGATCAAGGGTTCAGAATCACGGATCAAAGCTTTGCAAGCTTCTTTTCGACCTCCGGCCGCCACTGCTCCTGCGCGCTTGGCTCCATGCGCTGGACGGCGAGCATTGCCTGGTTGTAGCTGGCGCGGGCCTCGGGGTTGCGGCCCAGCGCCTGGAGGACATCGCCGAGGATCATCTGCTCCCGGAAGCCGCCGGGGTCGGTCTGGACGGCGGCCTGGGCTTCGCGCAGAGCCTCGTCGAGTCGGCCTGCTTTGAGGGCGCGCTTGGCGACTTCGACGTGCGTGATGGCGGAGAGCATGGGGACGGAGAAGGTTCCGTCGTAGACGAGGATGCCGTCCTGGATGATGGCGGTGGGTTTCCGGTCCATGAAGCCCTGAAAGGGATTGAGGACCTTGGAGCCGAACTCGAAGCCGTTGAGGTCGCCCGCGCTGACGAGCACGGGCCCGGTGATGACGGCCGGTGTGGGGAGGTCTTCTTCGCCGATCGAATCGAAGGTGGGCAGGCGGCGGCAGGGGATGCCGTAGTCGTTCGGCAGGATAAAGGGTGCGACGAAGTAGGCGATCCAGCAGTCTCGGACGCCGCGGCGGTCGATGTACTGTTTGGTGGCAATGAGTTCCTGGCCCCAGTCGGTGTTGGAGTCGGTGAGGTAGTGGTACGTCTCGGTATGGCCGCCCCAGAGCTCGTTCGAGTACGACATGTAGTGCGGAAAGGTGAAGAGGGAGGAGACGATGTGCGCGGTGAGCAGGAGGAGGACGGTCCAGGCCCAGCCGCGCCTCTGTCGGGCCAGGGTCTGTCGGGCCAGGGTCTGTCGGGCCAGGGCCCAGGCTCCCCCGGCCGCGAAGACGATCAGAAACGGAAAGATGGGGAGGATGTGGCGGACGCCGATGTTGAGCTGGCCGGTCATGGCGACGAGGAGGTAGATCGCCGGTGGGACGAGCAGGAACCAGACCTCGCGGCCGTGGCCGAGGCGGCGGGTGAGCAGGGCAAAGGTGCCGAGGAGGAGCAGGCCGGCCATGCCGAGGGTCAGCTTGATCGCCAGAACGACGGGGAAGTACCACCAGACGCCGTGCGCGTAGACGCGGCCGAGGACGAAGCTGGGCATGAAGTTGGCGACGCGGCGCACGTCCGCGAGACCGTAGAGGTAGCTTTCCGGGAGCAGGTGGGCGCGGGCGAAGAGGAGGATGCCCTGGGCCTCGACGGGGCGCAAGGTGCGGACGGATTCCGCGAGGGTGGGCGCGAGGCGGAGATCCCCGGGGCGAGCGGAGTAGCGGAAGCCGTAAAAGGCCCAGAGCACGGCGATGGCGATCAGGGTAAGAGGGATGAGGGCGCCGAGCAGGGTGGCGGAGCGGCGGAGGTTGGGTTCGCGGTGGTTCGCGGCTGGGCGCTCGGGGCGGTCTGGTTGACGACTGGAGGCTCTCCGATTCCACCATGCGCCTGCCAGTTCGCCGAGCGCGAGCGTGAGCAGCATGGGTGCGAGAAGGATGGCGGAGTGTTTAGCGGCGAGCGCCAGGCCGGCGGCGACTCCGGCGAGGACGAGGCGGCTTGGGTCTGGGCGCTTCACGAAGCGGTAGAAGCTGTAAATCGTCGCGAAGAGCATCGACGAGACGGTGACGTCGGTGGTGACGAAGGGCGCGTGGGTGAGCACGCTGGGCTCAAAGACGTAGAGGGCGAGCGCGAGGAAGGCGGCGCCGAGCGAGAACATCTCGCGGGCGGCGAGAAAGACGAGGAGCCCGAGCAGGAGGGAGAAGACCATGACGGCCATGCGCGCGCGGAAGATCAGCGTGCCGGCCCAGTATTTGCCGCCGTCCTGCGGGCTGTTGCGGTAGAGCAGATCGCGACCGTCGAGGTAGGCCTCGTCCTTGAAGAAGCGGCCCTGGAGCGGTGGAACCTTGAGATCGAGCGGCAGCAAGGGCAGAGCGGCGACCATCTTGGCCATGGGCGGGTGCTCGGGGTTCAGGCCGAAGTCGCCCGTGCGGAGAGACATGTACCCGGCGAAGATGTGGTCGCCTTCATCCCAGGTGAGCGACTCGCGGCGCACGGAGAGGGCGATCTCGCCGACCATGATCAGGAGCAGGGCCAGCACGGCCCAACCCACCCAACCTCGACGTGCGTGCTGTGTCACTCGGACCCCTCCTGTGCGATCTCGCCAGAGTACCGTAACGGGGCTCTGCGCGCGGGTCCCGCATCGCCACTGATACACTCGCCCTGCAAACCGACCCGAAGTACGAGATCGCAAGCGACCGAGGACAGAACCCTTCATGGCCACGACCAGCATTCCCGCCAAGCCAGCCTTCAAACCCTTTGTCGCCGCCGACGATCTGCGTCCCGAGCTTTCGGTGCGTGCGCTCCTGCTGGGCGCGGTGTTTGGCGTCCTGTTCGGCGCGGTGACGGTGTATGTCGGTCTGCGCGCCGGGCTTACGGTCGCGGCGTCGATCCCGATCTCGGTGCTTTCAATCTCGATCCTGCGGGCGTTTGGCAGGAGCTCCATCCTTGAAAACAACATCGTCCAGACCACCGGGAACGCGGGGCAATCGATCGCTTCGGGCGTCATCTTTACCTTGCCGGCGTTGATCTTTCTTGGGTTCGATCTCCAGTCAACCACCATCTTCGCCCTGGCGCTGTTTGGCGGATGGCTGGGTGTGCTGTTCATGATTCCGCTCAGGCGACAGCTGATCGTCGAAGAGCACGGGACGCTGACCTATCCCGAGGGAACGGCGTGCGCCGATGTGCTTGAAGCGGGCGAGCGCGGCGGATCCTTTGCGTCGAGGGTGTTTCTGGGCCTCGGCATCGGCGGTCTTTACACGCTGTTTCAGAACGAAAATCTCCTCAGCCTGTTTCCGTCGACGCCCAACTACCAGCCCGATCTGGGCGCGCAACACCTGCTTCGCGGATCGGCGATTCGCGCGGATGTGACGCCCGAGTACCTGGGCGTCGGCTACATCATCGGCATCCGGACGGCGGCCATTATGCTGGCCGGCGGAGCGTTTTCGTGGCTGGTGCTGATGCCGGCGATCTCGTTCTTTGGATCACATCTCGCCGGTCCGCTCTACCCGGGAACGGTGCCGATCGCGCAAATGTCGCCGTCCGATCTGTGGAAGACTTACGTTCGTCCGATGGGCGCTGGAGCGGTGGCCGCGGCGGGGCTGATCACGCTGTGCCGGACGCTGCCGACGATCGTTGGCGCGCTGACGACCGGTCTGGCGACCGCGGCGAACAAGAGCCGGTCGGGCTCGGGCAAGACGGGCTCGGGTAAGACGGGCTCGGGTAAGACGGGCTCGGGTAAGACGGGCTCGGGTAAGACGAGCTCGGGCAGGACGAGCGAGGCGTCTTCGGGGCGAGTCCGTACAGCGCACGATCTGCCGCCGGCGGTGGTGCTCGGCGGATCGGTGGCTCTGGTTGTGCTCTTGTGGTTTTTCCTGCAGTTTCACCCGGTTCCCGGAGCGCAGGTCGGCGCCTTCGCCAACCTTGCCGCGGCGCTTCTGGTGGTTGTCTTCGGATTCTTGTTCGTGACGGTTTCGGCCCGCATCGTCGGCATCGTGGGGTCGTCGGCGAGCCCGGTCTCGGGCATGACGATCGCGACGCTGATGGCGACGGCGGCGATCTTTCTGGTCAAAGGATGGACCGCTCCGGCCTTTGGAGCGCTGGCGATCACGATCGGCGGCATCGTCTGCATCGCCGCGGCCAACGCGGGCGACACGGCGCAGGATCTCAAGACCGGATACCTGATCGGATCGACGCCGTGGAAGCAGCAGGTGGCGCTGATGTTCGGCGTGGTGATCAGCGTATTCTCGATCGGAGCGACGCTGAACGCGATGAACACCGGCCTTGAAACGTTTCAGCGGCTTCCGCGTCCGATCCCGATGAGCCTGAGCGCTCTCCCCGAGGGCGTTCAGGATAAGGGGCACTTTACGCGCGATCACGTCCTGATCACGACCCACTTTGGGACCGGCAGGCCTGGCGGAGGTTCGCCCTCAACCCGAAGTACGGGCAAGGAAGAGCTGCCCGCGGCGTCCTCGTTCGTGTTGCTGAACGCGATCGGATCGTCGACACTCGAGGACGGCAAGTACCTCTACAACCCGGCAACCGGAGCGATCGAGGTTCAGTGGGTGCAAGGCATCGGCTCGGAGAAGGCCGCGGCGCCGCAAGGGAGGCTGATGGCGACGGTGATCAACGGCATCCTGTCGCGCCGGCTGCCCTGGTCGCTGGTGCTCCTGGGCGTGGCTCTGGTAATCGCGGTGGAGTTGCTGGGCGTCCGGTCGCTGACGTTTGCGGTCGGGGCGTATCTTTCGATCGCAACGACGCTGGCCATCTTTGTCGGCGGCGTGATGCGATGGATGGTGGATCGGGCGATGCTTCGGCACCGGTCGAGGCTGGCCGCGGCGGGCGTTGCGGGAACAAATCCCGCGGGGGTCAACCTGCCGGTCGACGATCCCGACAACCCAGGGCATGCCGCGCCGACCGACGTTCCGCCGCCGCTCGATACGGAGAGCGAGATCTCGCCGGGGTCGCTGTATGCGTCGGGGCTGATCGCGGCGGGCGGCATTATCGGCCTTCTGGGCGTGGTGCTGAAGCTGTACGAAGCAGCCACCGACCACGCCGTGCCGCGCTTCTCGGAGACCAATCCGCTGCACCACGATTGGGTATCGGTGCTGGCGTTTGGGGCCTTGGCGTTTAGCTTGTACTACTTTGCGCGCAAGCCGCTGGGCGCCCGGCCCTAGAGCAAATTTCCCTGTTGCTATGGAGCGGGATATCTGTGCAGAGCCGTTTTCCTCCGGAGAAAACGGCGTCGATCCCTGTGGCTCCCGAATACACCGACAGATGATTTGCCTTAAGACCTCTCCGGCATCAAGTAGGCATCAAGTAAGGGAGCGCCGCTTGTTTCTCCCAAGCCTGTCTATACTGGCTAGCGTATGATCCCGACCGTCGCGATATCGCTTGCGCTCCTCGCCGTCCTCACCGGCTCGGAAGTCCTGATCGCGCAATCCCCTGACGTGCAGCGGCTCTACCGGAAAGCGCGCGCCGATCAGGCCGCCGGCAACGATCAGGCCGCCGTCGCCGACTACGAAAAACTCCTCCAACTCGACCCCTCTGTCGCTCCGGCCTACAACAACCTCGGCCGCCTCCTCTACAACCTCGGCCGCTTCTCCGAGGCCATCGCCACCCTCGAAAAGGGCCTCGCGCTCCAGCCCGACATGGCTCCGGCGCAAGTCTTGTTAGGCGCCAGTTATCTCGAAACCGGCGACCCCGCCAAGGCCCTTGCACCCCTCCAGCGTGGCGTCCAGGCTCTCCCCGACGACCGCTTCGCCCGCCTCACGCTCACCCGAACCCTCACCGCGCTCGGCCGCCGCGACGATGCCGTCACCGAACTCCGAACGCTCGTCGCACACGACCCGAAGGACCAGGAAGCCTGGTACCTTCTCGGCAAGCTGGAGCTCGAACAATCCCAGGCCGCCTTCGCCCAGGTCCAGGCCCTCGACCCCAACTCGCCGCTCGCCCACCAGATCTCCGGCGAGATCATGGAAAGCATGGGCAACACCCCAGGCGCCGTCGCCGAGTACAAAGCCGCCATCGTCGCCGCGCCCGAAAACGCCCCCGCAATGGAGCATCTCGCGGACATCTACTGGACCACGGGCGACTTCGCCCACGCCCGCGAGGCCTACACCACTCTGCTCGCCAAACAGCCCGGAAACTGCAAAGCGCATTGGCGCCTCGCGAACTCCCTCGACGAACTGGGAGAAACCACCGAGGTCGCTATGACAGAGATCCAGACCGCGCTCAAAGCCTGTCCGGCGCTCCCGCAGGCGCACGCCGAACGCGCCCGGCTCTTCCTGCGCATGAAGCAACCCGCCGAGGCTCTCCCCGACCTCAAGTTCGCCGAAGCCGCAGCTCCTGACGAGCCGTCCGTCCAGCGCATGCTGGCCGAAACCTACCGGGCCCTCGGCGATCGCACCAGGGCGGATGAGGCCAACCTCCGCTTCCAGCATCTGGTTGCAGCCGAGCACGCGGCCAAAGAGCAGCATGCCGCCCGCGTCGTTCAGGCCAATCAATAAGGCCCGCACACGTCCGTCCCTCATCTCAGCCGGCCAGGCCGGCCAGGCCGTCACGATCTCAGCCGGTCACGCAGGCCTCTCGATCCGTCCACATCGCCGGCACCGCGGATCCGACAGCGTTGCAGCCGCACGACTGACGCAGAATCAGCCGAGGCGACAGCAGGATCGTCTCCTCGCTCTGCTTTCCCCTCCCCGCCGAAGTGTTGGCCGCCTGCTCAAACAGCAGTCGCGCAGCGCGCCGGCCAATCTCTTCCACCGGCTGTTGCACCACGCTCATCGGCGGCGAAAGTGTGTCCGCCAGATCGAAGTCGTCAAAGCTCAAGATCGCAACCTGGTCCGGGATCGAGAGGCCCAGAACATGAATGGCCTCGCACAGATAGCGCGCACTCAGGTTGTTTCCCGCAAAGACAGCGATGGCCGGACCGTTCTTCCGAACATGCCGGCAGAGGACGTCGCTCGCTCCCGCCCGGTCCGTGATCGTCTCCTCGATCGGCCGGCCGCCGCTGCTCAGAACGGCATCCCGATATCCCCGCACGCGCTCCCGCATTGTGTAAAGGTCGGGCTTCACATGCACACTGATCACCTGCGGATATCCATGCTCCAGCAGATGCTCCGTCGCGAGACGCGCGCCCTCGTAGTTCTCGCACAGCACGGAAGGCCGGCCCACCGCGGTCAGCGGACCGTCAATGCCGACCACCGGCAGACGCGCCGTCCGGAGAAGCTGAACCAGTTCCCGGTTCGGTGGTTTGGAGCACGCCATCACCAGACCATCGATATTGTGCAAAAGCAGGTGTCGGACGCTTTCGGCCGCAATCTCATCGTCATCGTGCGCCGCCGAAACCACCAGCACCGCCGCGTTCGCTCGGACCACCGCCTCCACCGCCTCGGCGCACTTCGAAAAGAACAGGTCCGAAAGACTTGGAACAATCATGCCGATCAGGCCGGACGACGCCCCCTTCAAGCTCTGCGCCACACGGTTCGGACGGTAGTTCAACTCAACGATCGCGGCCGAAACACGCCGCATCGTCTCGCCGCTCACGTTCTTTCCGCCATTCAGCGCGCGAGAGACGGTAGCGTTGCCAACGCGCGCCAGTTGCGCCACATCGGTAAGCTTGGCAATCTGAGTTCGTGACTTCTTCATGGCTCAAATTCCGAAAGCGCAAGGACGCCTCGTAGCTTCATCATAGGGCTCATGCCTTCGGTACATCCATGATGAATACGAGAGTGGACGGTACGAAAGTTCCTAGAGCCGTGCGCCTCGACCGCCCACGCCGCTGTTTGCCTGAGAACAGCGCAGGCCTCGCCGCCGGCCAGAGACAAACGGCAGGCACAAGGCCTAAATTGATAGATCATACTTAAAGATTCGGTAGATCACATTCTGCGAGGAGCACAGACCATGGAGGACGGGAAAAAGGCGGCGATCGGAGCAACCGTAGTCGCGCTCGCGCTGGTCGGCTGGCGCGTCGAATCTCTGCGGCGCGAACGCAACGCGCCCATCGTCAACCCCGCCAACGCCGCCCGCGCCAAAATGCCGGACGACGCTTACGTCTTCCTCAAGAAAAAGCGGCCGTCCTCCATGGCCGACCTCAAAGACCTCAACGGCACAACCGTGTGGGTCAGCGCCGGCGGGCAGATGGATTACTACGCCGTCAAAGGCGGCCGAGCCGATTACAACAAAAAAGTCGGAACGCTCCTAGGCGCCCAGCCCATGGTCGTCAAAGGCGCCGTCGAAGAGGTCGCGCCGAAGTTCGCCACCTTCCGCATCCCGGGCGGCAATCGCCAGGTGCTGCTCCTGTTCACGCTCCCCGCCGGCGCCCAAGGCCCAGGCAGCGGCGCCGAAGAGTTCGCCGTGCCCGTCGGCTACAAAGAAGGCGACCAGTACACCTTTCTCACCGATGAACTGTTCTTCTACGACGACCCGCACGTCCTCTACAAACATTGGGGACCCGACCTCTGGAAGGCGGTCGACGAACACCGCGCCGTCCCCGGAATGAGCGAGGCCCAGGTCCAGATGGCGCTCGGTCAGGTCAGCGACAGCACCAGCCAGGACTACGGCAACCGCCGCGTCGTCTTCAGCAACCTCGGCCATCCCATGGACGTCATCTTCGTCAAGGACAAGGCCACGGCCGTCATGCCTCATCAATAACCCCCCTTTCATCCGAGGCCTCCTTTCACCTCCAGATAGCCTCTACATACAGATATGGCTCTTCCGTTGAAACCCGTCTCCCAGCAGACCATCGTCATCACCGGCGCGACCAGCGGCATCGGTCTCGCCACCGCAAAAGCCGCCGCCGCAAAAGGTGCAAAACTCGTCCTCGCCGCGCGCAACGAGGGTGTTCTGGACGCCACCGTTCGCGAAATCCAGGCCGCCGGCGGAGACGCCATCTACGTCGTCACCGACGTCAGCAAACGCGCCGACATCGAGCATCTCGCAGCCACCGCGATCGAACACTTCGGCGGCTTCGATACCTGGGTCAACAACGCCGGCCTCGGCCTTTGGGGAAGGCTCGAAGAGGTCTCCGACGAGGACCACCGGCAACTCTTCGACATCAACTTCTGGGGCATCGTCTACGGCTCCACCGCCGCCGTCCGCCACCTCAAAAAGAACGGTGGCGCCCTCATCAATCTCGGCAGCGTCGCCTCCGACTTCGCCTTCCCCATCCAGGGCATGTACTCCACCACCAAGCACGCCATCAAAGGCTTCACCGAGGCGCTCCGGCGCGAGCTCTACGACGAGGGCGCGCCCGTCTCCGTCACCCTGATCCAGCCCGCCGCCATCGGCACACCCTTCGCTCAGCACGCCAAAAACTACACCGACGCCGAGGCCAAATTGCCGCCGCCCATCTACGCTCCGGAAAGCGTCGCCGCCGGAATCCTCTACGCCGCCCAACACCCACGGTTGGCCATCCGGATCGGTGGCGCCAGCAAGTTGCTCGGCGTCGCCAACAAACTCGTCCCAGGGCTTCTCGACCGCGGCTCCTCGCTTATGGTCAAGTCCCAGTTCAAACCCGAGCCCAGGTCCTCTCAAACCGACAGCCTCTGGCAGGCAGGGGAGGACGGCAGCGTCCGCGGCGACCAGAAATTCATTCGCCCCAGCGTCTACACCGCAGCCTCGGTCCGTCCCGCCGTCACCGCCGCCGTCTTCGGCCTGCTCGGCGTCGCGGCCGGCGTCTTCGCCTGGCGACGGTCCCAGACCTGAACGCAAATTCAGAATCTAGGCCGATCGAGAAAGCTCCCCTCTCCGGTCGGCTGACTGACTCTACAACCGCTCCAGCCGCTTATCGATATCCAGCGCATGAAGAACGGCAGCATGGTTGGAATCCACCTTGCCCTCGAGAGCCTTGAGAGCGGACAACAAAGCCTCATGTCGTCCGCGAGAGATCTGGTCCAACGCGTCCAGCTTCGTCACAATCGCGTCCGAGCGCGCATTCAGGCTCTTCTCCAGCCCCGTCAGCCTCGCGTCGATCGCCTTCAGATCCGGGGCGACCAGGTCCTGCACCACCTTACGTACATCTTCGATCACACTCATGTGGCTGTCCTGGGCTCATTGTAGCTGAGCTCCGCAGGACGGCCACCACCTTCTTTCCTGCTCAGAGAGATCCCAATTGTCGTATCGGACACTTCAGAAACCCCGACCTCAATGCACCGTCTGCGCCAAAGCACTCCCCGCCTCCGCCGCCACCGCCAGCTCCCTCGGCAAAAACAAGCTGAACACCGTTCCACATCGGCCCGCGCCGGTGCTCGAACACACCTGCAGCAGACCATGGTGCTTCTCCACGATGCCCCGCGAGATCCAAAGCCCCAGGCCCGTCCCATTGATGCCCTTGGTCGTATAAAACGCCTCAAAGATGTGCCGCACCGTCTCCTCGTCCATCCCGTGGCCCGTATCGGCGATCGTGATCCGTATGCCCCGCGCGCCATCCCTCCAGCGCGTCGCATTGCTCGTCCGAATCGTCAGGCTGCCCCCGTTCCGCATCGCATCGATCGCATTCGAAACCAGATTGTTCAGCACCTGACGAATGTCGCCCTCGTAGCACGTCACAGCGTCGGCGCCGCGATGCTGAAACTTCAACGCAACACGCGAGTTCAACAGACGTCCCTGATAAAGCGCCACCACCGACTCCAGCAGCTCTTCCGGAGTGACCGGCCGCGCCTTGGTCGCCTGCCGGTGAAATCGCAGCGTCTGCCCGGCAATCTGCGTTACTCGCGCAAGCTCGCGGTTCGCCAGCGAAAGATACGTACGCGCCTCCGACGTCAGCTCCTGCTGCCCCAGCAAATACAGCAAGTTGATCACCGCCTCCAGAGGATTGTTGATCTCGTGCGAGATCGACGCGGCCAGCCGTCCGACAGCCGCCAGCTTCTCGCTCTGCACCAGCGCAGACTCGGCCTGCTTCTGGCCCGTCAGATCCGTCAGGAAAACCGCGATATCTTCCGAGGTCTTTCCCTCCGGCAGCGACGGAATCATCGTCGCCCCGACCAGCAGAGGCACCAGACGGCCATCCTTGGCGCGGTACGCCTTCTGGTAAAGCTCGGCGGTTCCCGTCCGCAGGAGCTGCCCCAGCGCCTTTGTATCCGCCTCGGCGTACTCCGGCGGCGTCAACCGGTCCCACCGCAGCTTGCCGCTTGCAAGGTCCTCCGCCTCGTATCCCAGCGTCCTCAACAAGGTGGGATTCATATACGTCAGCCCACCCTTCCGGTCGCCGATCAAAATGCCCACGCTGGCATTCTCGATCAGCCGGCGAAATCGCTCCTCGCTCGTCCGCAACGTATCGGAGGCGCGCTTGCGCTGATCGATGTCGCTCACCGCCACAACCCCACCCGTCACCTGCCCGGCCTCATCGAAGGTCGGCGCGGCGGTAATGCTCACCCACGCCAGCGTGCCGTCGCCACGTTCGTAGAGGAACTGCTCGGCTGCGATCACGACCCCCGTCGCCATCGCGCGCGCCAGCGGATACTCCTCGCCGCGAACGCGCTGGCCCCCCGGGTGATACGACACCCACTCCCCGTGTGCCTCGATGTCTTTCGACAGCATCACAGGATGACGAAAGATCCGCTCCAGGCTCCGGTTTGCGCGCACAATCTCGCCCGACTTCTTCGCAAACAACACACCTACCGGCAAATTATCAAGCATCACCGCCAGCGTCTCGCGCTCTGTGCGAAGCTCGGCAAACGCGCGGTCCCGTTCCTCCAAAGCATCACGCATCTGGTACTGCCGCTGCCGCGCCCGCCGAGCCGCCCGAACGCTCGCCACCAGCGTCGCCGCACGGATCGGACGCTCCAGCAAAATCGGACTTCCCAGCGGCACACGATCCTGCTGCCGGCGCCGGCTCTCGATCGTCTCCGTTCCGCTCGAGGTCAAAATCAGAATCGGCAGATCGGACCACGGAGGCTGCCCGTGAACAAACTCCCCCAACCGTTGAATCGCCGGAGCACTCAAAGACTCCTCGGCAATCATCAACGGCCCCAACGGTGCCGCCGACGGCCTCTCCGCAGCCTCGATCAGCGCAAAAAGATCCGCACAAACCTCCGCCTCCAGACCATTTGCACCCAGTGCTTCCACGATCAACTGGCCATCTCTGCCGGTCGGCGCAACCACACGGACAACAAGACTCATCGGACGCCAATCCCCGATCCGTAAAGGTCGCTCATTTCGGAGAGGCCTCACTCCACTCCGGCACGCCCGTAAGTATGCCTCGAAAGCTCGTGAGCGGTTCGCCCAGATGAATGCCCGTTTCGTTGAAGGTCAGCTCCCGCAACGTCCGTTCATGCGCGCCGATCCGCTGCTTCAAGATCGAAAGTACCTGCCGGATCTCGCCCTGGGCCTCAAAATACCGCAACACAAGGATCGCGTCGGCAAGATAACTCACTTCGATGGCGGCGTGCATACTGCCCACAAGCCCCTGCTCTGACAAGACCAGAAACGTAATCACACCGCTCTGGTTCAGAAAAGCGACAAGCTCGTGGAGATGAAGGATCAGGTCGCGCTCCCCTGGCATCGAGTTCAGAAATCCGTTCAAACTGTCGATCACCACCACCCGCGTGTCGCGGTCGCGCACGTCCGTCCGGATGCCCCAGATAAACTCGCCCGGCGACAGCTCCGCCGGGTCAATCTGCGAAATGCTTAGCGTCCCTCGCTCCATCTCTTCTTTCACCGGGATGCCCAACGCTTCGGCCCGCGCAGTTGCCGTCCGAACCATCTCATCGAATGCATAGATAATCGCTCGCTCGCCACGCTTCGCCGCGGCAACGGCGAACTGCATCGCCAGCGTCGACTTCCCAACCCCCGAGGGCCCCGTCAGCAGCGTCGTCGTCCCCCGGCTGACCCCGCCGCCAAACATCCGGTCCAGGTCCTCGACGCCGCTCTTCATACGCTCGTCTTCAACGTGAATCTGATGCTCCGCCGCAACCAGCCGCGGGTAAACTGTCATGCCCCCGCGTCGAATCGTGTAATCGTGAAACCCCTCCCGGTAGGCCGATCCGCGCAGCTTGATGATCTCCAAATGCCGCCGCGTCACACCGAACGACCTCTGGACGTTTTCCAGCCGAAGCACACCGTGAGCTATGCTCTGCAGCTGTAGATCGTTGCCCTCCGACGTACGGTCGTCCAGCAACAGAACGGTGGTATCGCGGCTGACAAAGAACTGCTTCAAGGCCAGCAACTGACGACGATATCGCATCACGTCCGCCGCCAGCAGACGCAGCTCGGACAGCGAATCGATCACCACACGCTGCGGTCGCCCTCGATCCACCTCGTCCGTAATCTTCGCGATCATGCTCACCAGTTCCACTTCGCTGGGATGAAACACCGTGTACTGCTCGGACGAATGGAGCCCAGCCTCGGTCGGAACAAACTCCGCAATCGGCAGATGTTCCAGATCCCACCCATGCGACAGCGCCGAAGCCTGCAACTCGCTCGTCGGCTCCGACAACGTCACATACAACGCCCGCTCCCCCAGCCGGATCCCCGCCATGATGAACTGCATCGCCAGCGTCGTCTTGCCCGTTCCAGGGTCGCCCTCCAGCAGGTACATCTGGCCGGACGGAAGTCCACCCATCAAGATGTCGTTCAAACCGGAGATCCCGGTGTCCAGACGATGCAAAGTTGGCTGCGATTGATCCATGCGGAATCAAGCATAGCCTATCGGCCCCACATCGTAAGCTCCTATCGCACGCCGCCGGCTGCCCGCCGCGACCTCCCCTCACCTGCACCCCGGCATCACCCCGTATTGCGCAACCCCGACGCGATCCCATTGATCGTCGCCGTAATCGCCCGGTTCAGCTCCGTCATCTCCGCGCTCGGAGCCTCGGCCCCCTCGCCCATCCCGCGCTTCCGCCGCAGCAGCTCCACCTGCAACAGGCTCATCGGGTCCACATACGGATTGCGCAGCCGAATCGAGTGATTCAGCACCGGGTTCGCCTCCAGCAGATCCCTCTGCCCCGTCACCAGCAGCACCATCCGCCGCGTCAGCTCAAACTCCGCCTGCAACCTGCCATAAACCCGGTCCCGCAACCCCGCATCCTCCACCAGCGAACTGTACATCCGCGCAATGCCGAAATCCGCCTTCGCCAGAGCCATCTCGACATTGCGAACGATGTCCAGAAACAACGGAAACGACCTCGCCATCGCTCGCAGCAGGTCGAGATTCCCCGGCTCCGCCCCGACAAACTGCTCCAGCGCATACCCGACGCCAAACCACGCCGGAACCAGGTGCCGCGACTGCATCCACCCAAACACCCACGGAATCGCGCGCAGGTCCGCCATCGACCGCTTCTGCGTCGCGCTCTTGTCCTTGCGCTTGGCCGGCCGCGATCCAATCCGCGCATGCTCCAGCTCCGCCACCGGCGTCGCCTGCTCAAAGTAGGTAAACGTCTCCGGATCGTCGACAATATGCTCCGTGTAGAACGCGAACGACGTCGCCGAAAGCGCATCCATCGCCCTCTCCCACTCCGGCAAAATCTCGCCCGTCAGGTGCGGCGCCGCGCCCGGCTCCGCCAACGCAATATCCGGCCGGCCCAACGCGTCGAGCGACGCCGCAATCATCAGCTCCAAATTCCGCTCCGCCAACACCACATCCGAGTACTTCCAGTTCAACACCTCGCCCTGCTCCGTCAGCCGAAGCTCGCCCGAGAAGCTGTCCACCGGCTGCGCAAACAACGCCCGATGCGTCGGCCCGCCACCCCGTCCCACCGTTCCTCCCCGCCCATGAAACAACCGCAAGTGCACATCGCACTCCCGCGCTACCCCGTGCAACGCCCGATGCGCCCGCCACACCTCCCACGTCGACGTAATCATGCCGCCGTCTTTGTTCGAATCCGAGTATCCCAGCATCACCTCCTGCCGACGATTCCAAGACGCGAGCAGCGGACGGTACGCCGCCGACGTCCACAACTCATGCATAATCCCCGGCGCATTCTGGAGATCCTCGATCGACTCAAATAACGGCACAGGCTGCAGCCCTGGATCGGGATCCCGCCCAGAATGCAGCCCCCGATCCCGCCCAGAATCCAGCCCCCGATCCCCAGCCTCCGTCGCCGGCGAAGCCTCGACCGCCAAACCCCCCAGCCGAGCCAGCCGCACCACATTCAAAATGTCCTCGACCGATCCCGCCCCAGAGATCACATACGTCCGGATCGTCTCCGGCGGATACAGCCGCTTCAACTCGGCCACCGTCCGAAACGTCTCGATCACCTCAGCCGTCGCCGGGCTGAGCGGCTGCGGCAACTCGGCCGACGCATCCCCCGAAGCCGCATCCCCCGACGCATCCCCCGAATCCAGGATTGCACTGAGCTCCTCCAACGCCGCCGCATGCACCCGCGCATGCTGCCGGATGTCCAGCGTCTGCAGGTGCAGACCGTACGTCCGCGCCTCCAGCAACAAAGGATCGACCAGCATGCTCGCCAGCCGCTCACCCCGGTTTTCGACCAGCGAATCCCGAATCGTTTCGAGGTCGGCCAGAAGCTCCGAAGCCCGCGTATACGGCGCGAGCGATGGCGTCGCCGGCAAAGCAACCGCCGCCTGCGGCACCGCCCCCAGCCGCATCATCACCCGCACAATCAAGAGCCGCAGCGGCTCATGCCGGAAGCGCTCCAGAAACTCCGACGGCAACGCATCCTCGCCCGCCGCCCGCATCTCCGCCATCGTCCGCTCCAGCAACTCCTCAGCCGCCGGCGAGATCGCCACCTGCTGCGTCGACGACCCCATCTGCTCAAACAGATTCTGCAGCCGCTCCCGGTAGTGCGCATACAGCAGCGACCGCGCCATCCCCACCGCCTCCCGCGTCACCGCCGGCGTCACAAACGGATTTCCGTCCCGATCCCCGCCGATCCACGACCCAAAGCTCAAAAGCTGCGGCAGATCCCCGTCAGCCGCCTCGCCAACCTCCGCCCCATACTCGGCCAGCAGAGCCTCCCCGACCTCCGTGTACAGCACCGGCACCGTTCCGAACAGGGAAGTCTCGTAGTAATCGAGCGCCATCCGGATCTCGTCGCGCACCGTCGGTCGCGCGCTCCGCACATCGTCCGTCTGCCACAGCGCCGTGATCTCCGCCAGCAAATCCCGCTCGAGCGCGTCCATCTCCGTCGGCGCGACCGGGATGCGATCGATCTGCTGGAGCAAATCCGAGATCCGGCGCCGCTTGAACATCACCGACCGCCGCGCAATCTCCGTGGGATGCGCCGTAAACACCGGCGTCACGCAGATCTTGCCCAACATCGCCAGAGCCTCCGCGCGCGAAACCCCCGCCATACGCAACCGCCGCAACGTCCCCCGCAAACTCCCCCGCTGCGGCGCGGCATCGGCCGCCAGCTGCGACGATAATCGCCTCCGCTTGCGATGGTTCGTCTCCGCCAGATTGATCAGCTCAAAGTAAAACGAAAACGCCCGCGCCAGATGGTACGCAAACGTCAGATCGTCCGTGGCCGCCGCAACCGGAAAGCTCTCCGCGCCCGGATCATAAGGCAGCCCCGCCGCCGCCGTCCTTTCTGCCTCAACCGTCAGGCCGTCCGCCGCCGCCTCCCGCCGAGCGATCGCCGTCCGCCGCAACTCCTCGACCGCGTCGAACAGCGCCGCCCCCGCCTGCTCCCGAAGCACCTCGCCCAGCAAAGCCCCCAGCGACCGCACATCCCGGCGCAACGGAGCCTCCTTCAACTCCGCCGTCCGAGCTTCAAGTTCGGCAAGGCGTTCCGTCCACGAGCTAGGCGTCCATAGAGATGGCATATACGTGAGATTGTAAGGCGCTTCGTTTACGAGCACGCTCCTCGACAGAGGAGACGCGGTCACACGCAAACGCAAGCTGTCCTCGCCAGCTACTTCCAGGGGCCCGCTTTCGAACGCTGAGCATACTTCGGGTGAACACCTCCATCACCGTCTCGACGTAAACTGTGCCGATGAGCGACAAAACAGCTCATCGCTTCAACTGGTGGCTGCCGGTTTACGGTTGGTTGGGAGCGATCATAGTTCTTCTTCCGAAGCTGGTCTTCGGTAACAACATCGGGCCATTTCTTATGGCGCTCCTGCTTGCACCTACCGTCGGCTTGATCCTGCTCGCAGTCTTCTTCCTGAAAGCACGTCGCCAAACCATCGCAGCTTTGTCCATGATCGCAATCTTCGCCGTCGCCTCCTGGCTCCTCTTCAAGGTCTTGGATGACCTCCGGACGAGAGGTCGGTGGCTCACTCATCCGGCCCGGTACAAAGCCGAGGTCCTTGCCCAAACCAACCTTCCCAATGGGGATCTGAAACACGCGGAGTGGGATGGCTGGGGCTTCCCAGGAGCCGATACAACCGTGTACCTCGTCTTCGATCCATAGACTCCTTGGCTGCTGCCGCCCATAGCCACTCCCCCGGCAAATACAGCCGCCTACCCTGCGAAGTCTTCAGAGTCCAGCGTCTAGAAGACCACTGGTACACGGTTCAGTTCTATACCGAGACAGATTGGGATCACTGTGCCTGATCCGCTAGCCGTCAAAACTTCGGACAGGCGTCATCACCAGCCCCAAACGGAGAGCAACACCATCGAAGTTCAACTTCCACAGACCACCGTCCAGAAGCTTGCAGCCCAGAGCGATCGGTATGGAGCTGGCTTGTAAGGCGACCTTGTCGCGCGTCCGCTCCTCGTCACAATGAGAGCCATCTATGCGCAAACCAGGAGTGCCTTGACACTGTACAGGAAAAGCATACAGTTTCTTATGTGCCCGAAGCCCTCATCAAGGTAGAGCCCGAGTCCTCCATCCCAATCTACCGGCAGATTGTGGATCAGGTGCGCATGTACATCGAGAGCGAAGTGCTTGCTCCCGGCGACTCCTTGCCATCCGTAAGAAGTCTCGCAACCCAGCTGGGAATCCACTTCAACACCGTCGCTGAGGCCTATCGGGAACTGGCCGAAGAGGGATGGGTGGAACTCAGTCAGGGGAAACGGGCCATCGTTCGAACCTCACGCTCCATTCCCCCAGCTATTGCCGTTGAAGCAGATAGTCTCCGCCAACGCCTTCGCCATCTCGTGGCAGAGATGCGGCTTAAAGGAATCTCGGCCACAACCATCGCAAGCGAAGTCGACGCCATTCTTGAGAGATAAGCCATGCGCCAGGCAGTTTTCTACACTTCGATCTTTCTTCCGACCATCATCATCCTTGCGCTGTTTGCCATCCGGAAGATACGTCCAAAGGCCACATCCAGCGATATCCCTCAAGCGGTCGTGCGCACAGCCAGTCTCACCGACGAAACGCACAACGAAAGAAGTTGGTGGTTCGGGCTCCTTCCTACTCTGTTAGTCATTGGCGCGACAGCTTCGCTGCTGGCAGGACGATGGCAGACCCTCCCTGAGCGGTTTCCAATCCATTGGGGCATTCACGGCCAGCCCGATGG
This sequence comes from uncultured Acidobacteriaceae bacterium, assembly GCA_964236945.1. Taxonomy (GTDB): domain Bacteria; phylum Acidobacteriota; class Terriglobia; order Terriglobales; family Acidobacteriaceae; genus Edaphobacter. Next base: position 97,384 of record CAXSGC010000003.1, read on the forward strand.
TTGGGCGAACCGAAGCTTCGCGACCGTCTTTGGGCTGCTCATACTTGCCTTGGGGCTGACTGTGGGCTTAGGCCTGCTGGGAGATCTGATTGCCCGTTCGTCGCCGGGGCATCGAGGTCGCTCCACCATGATCGGAACCACCAGGACGATTCTCATCGCTTGTTCCTGGTTTGTAACCATCCTGCTTTGCTCGATCAGCCTTTTGCCGTTGACCCATGATCCGTCAAACCTCGTCCCACTCCTGTTGCTGGGCTGTCTCGTGTTCAGTTTGGGGATCATAGCGTATGTCGCTTACCGCTCGACACGCATGGCCCGGACGATCGCCGCGGCTCAAAACAGCACAGACGGTCAGTTCTGGAAAGCAGGCCTGATCTACTACAACCCTGACGACAGTGCGCTCATGGTCCCAAAGCGGGAGGGCTTCGGGTACACCCTCAACTTCGGTCGACCAGTGTGCTGGTTCATCTTCGGGGCCATCCTCCTCCTTCCTCTGCTACTCCCGTTCCTTATGCAAATCAGCCGCAATCGTTAGGAACTTGTTGAAATAAAACGCCTTGTTTAAGGGCACGGCTTCAGCCGTGCCGTAAGTGCAATCCACGCAATGCGGCTTTAGCCGCTGAGGTACGGCTTTCCCCTTCCAGGCTTCCGCCTCGGCCTGTTCGGCGCCCCGTGATCAACCTGGCCTGGCCGGCCCCATCCGAAACGCCGCAAACGTCCGCTCCAAACCCTCCTTTGTCGAAACCATCGGCTTCCATCCCAGAGCCTTGAGCCGAGCATTCGAAAACTGGTTCCCACCCCACATCGCCCGTGTCTTATACGGCGTAAAGATCGCCGGAAGCTGCCCCTTCGATCTCCGGCTATACCGCTCGACCATTCCAGACCCCCACAGCAGCATCCAGTACGGCACAGGCATCGACCGCATCGCGCGCACCTTCTTTCGATACATCTTCAAGTACTGCCGCGAAGTCACCAGATCGTCATCGACCACATGAAACACCTTGCCGCTGGCCTCCGGAGCGAGCGCCGCAACCACCACCGCCTCCGCGCAGTTCTCGACATAGGTCAGGGGCAGCAGATTGCTCCCGCCCAGATGCGCAAAGATCCCAAACAGCTTTAGACCGACACGATTGGAGAACTCTCCGCCGCCCGGTCCATAGATCACCCCCGGCCGCAGCACCACCAGATCAAAACCGCATCGGCCCTCATACTCGCGAAACATCTCCTCCTGCCGCAGCTTGGTATGGCTGTAGACATCCCGCCGCTCCGGTTCCCGTTCCAACGGCGTCTCCTCGTCCACCATCGCGCCGCGCGAGAGCGACGCAACACCGACCGCCCCGAACGAACTCACCAGCACCACACGCACTCGCTCGCCCGTCCTCTGCTGTCTCTCGGCGATCGCGTCCAGGAGGTTCCGGCTCGCCACCACCGAATCGAGAAACATCTCCGCCGGACTCCCTTTCATCGCCGCCGCGGCATGAATTATCAGCCCTACCCCCTCTACGGCTGCCCTCATCTCGCCCTTGTTCTTCAAGTTCGCCGGAAACAATTCCAACCCTGAGCCCGCATACCGCGCTCCAACCTCTCTCAGCGCCGCTCCTTTCGCCGTATCGCGCAGCATGCATCGCACGTCCATCTGCCCGTGCGCCAGCAGTCGCTCGACAATCCATCTCCCCAGAAATCCGCCCGATCCTGTCACCAGAATCTTCATCGCGCCCCCTCCCGCGACGCATCCTGCACCGCCCCGGCCTGATCTCCCAAGCCGCCCCCAGACGGATACACCTGCTCATACACCCGCTCCATCATCCCCGCCACCCGGAGCATCTCCCCATACGAAATCGGCAGCTCGGTCCCGCTCCGAATACTCTCGTAAAACATCCCAAGCAAGGTCGACATCCCCGCAAAGAATTGAAACTCACTCCGTCGAAACATCCCCACATTCCGTCGTCCTTGCGCCAAATACCGTGCCGCCATCTGAAACGGCGGCATCAATCGTCCCAGCGCACTCGGGTACCGCTGCGATGCCGATCGCACCACCGTCCGGTGATTGAAATCCACCTCGACCGTCGCCTTTGTTCCATAAACCTTCAACGTGTTCGCCACCGGACGCGCATGGCTCGACAGCGTTCCATACCCTGACACCCCGCCTGCCTGCACCACCACCCGCAGCTCATCCTTCATCGCATCCGTCGCATCGCCCCGCACTCCCTCGCGCCGCTTCGCCGCAAACGCATGGACCTCCGGCTCCACACCCTCCGGAAAGAACGGCGTCATCCGGTTGAAGATGTGGTCCATCATGTTCTGAAACAGCTTGCCCGGCAGCGCGTGCACCCAATGCCCCTGATCGCTCATCAACGCCTGCCCGTACGCCCCCGCCAGGTCGTACCCGATCAACGCCTCCACGTGCACCGGAGCGCCCAGATCTCCATCCGCCACCATCCGCTTCAACTCCATCGCCGGCGGGTCGAAGTTCGGCCAGTAATTGATACTCAACCGCCGCCCCGCACGTTCCACGACCGCAATCAGCTCCCGCGCCTCGCCCTCCCGCATCGCCAGAGGCTTCTCCAGAAACACATCAGCTCCAGCCGCGACACACTGCTTTGTCAGCGGCAGATGCACCGCCGGCGGCGTCGTGATATGAACCACATCCAGCCGCTCGGACCGCAACATCTCCTCCGCATCCGCATACCACTTCGGCACCCCGAAACGCACCGCGAGCTGCTCCGCCAGGATCGGCTCGCGATCGCACACCGCCACCAGATCCGCCCCTGGAAGGTACGCGAGCACCTCCGCATGCCCGTCCGCGATCTTTCCGCATCCAACAATTCCAACCCGCAACGTCCCGCCTCCATCCGCCACAAACCCGCCTTCTCTCACCCTTATCGGCAGATCTCTGAAAAACTTTAGCCCTTTTCTCAACTATGCTCCCACACCGAAGTACCCAGTCGGCGCGCAGGTGGGATACTGGACCCCTCACCCAACGCAAAGGAACCGCCTCATGCCCTCCGTTCAACCCCAGAAATCCCCCGCTAAAAACGTCCTCGGCCAGCCCCTCAGCACCTGCGGATGCGATCCCATGACCGGCTTCTACCGCGACGGCTGCTGCAACACCGGCCCCGACGACCTCGGCGTCCACACCGTCTGCTGCATCGTCTCGGCCGACTTCCTCGCCGCCTCCAAACGCCTCGGCAACGACCTTTCCACCCCCATGCCCCACTTCGGCTTCCCCGGCCTCAAGCCCGGCGACCGATGGTGCGTCTGCGCCGCCCGCTGGCTCCAGGCACTCCAGGCCGGCGCCGCCTGCCCCGTCGTCCTCGAAGCCACCCACGAAAACACCCTCAAGCTCGTCCCCTTCGACCTCCTCATCCAGCACGCCCTTATCCCCGAAAAGCTCCAATAACGCCGCGTACACCTCGGCGCCCGGGTACCTCGGTGCTCTGTCCAGACCCCGCCCGGAGCTTTTCCGCTTGACGCCCCCACCCCGGCTGGGCGAGGCTAAAGGCACTACGAAAAATCGCCCTCCGGCGCACCTTGAGTCTCTGACACACATCCGTTCCTCCCCTCCGGAATACCTCTGCTCGCCGCCACAGCCTCTGCCGGAACCCCACCTGCCCCTCTACCCGCCCCCTTACCCGCAAGGAGCCACACCCTCCCCATGAGCCTCACCCTCCGGTCCCCGCGAGCCCTCGCCCTCGCCGCCTGCTGTCTCCTCTCTGCCGCCAGCCTCCGTCCCGCGCCGGCCCAGACCTCCGGCAACGGCAACATCGCCGGCACCATCACCGACGCCACCGGCGCCGCCCTCCCCAACGCCACCGTCCTCATCACCGACACCGACACCGGCGTCTCCCGCACCCTCACCACCGACAGCAACGGCAACTACACTGCCACCTTCCTCCAGCCGGGCCACTACGAGGTCCTCGCCAGCGCCGGCGGCAGCTTCGGCCGGGTCGACCGCAAGGACCTCGTCCTCACCGTCGGCCAGATCCTTACCGTCAACGCCGCCCTTCCCGCCGGCTCCGTCACCACCGAGGTCCAGGTCTCCGCCGAATCCCCCATCCTCGACACCGAACGCACCGAAGTCTCCCAAACCGTCGGCCAGGTCCTCATCGGCAACCTCCCCGTCAACGGCCGCAACTGGAGCGACTTCGTCCTCCTCACCCCCAACGTCGTCCAGGATGGCGGCACCGGCCTCGTCTCCTTCCGCGGCATCTCCGGCCTCTACAACCAGAACTACGTCGACGGCGCCAACAACAACCAGATGCTCTTCTCCGAAGCCCGCGGCCGATCCTCCGGAGCACCCTACGTCTACTCCCTCGACTCCATCAAAGAGTTCCAGGCCGAAATCTCCAACTACTCCGTCGAGTTCGGTCAGGCCGTCGGCGGACAGGTCAACGCCATCACCCGCTCCGGCGCCAACGCCACCCACGGCGACCTCTTCTACTACCTCCGCTACCCCACCCTCAACGCCCTCGACCCTTACAACAAATACGTCGGCTCTCACGGCGGCAACCCCTTCCTTCTCACCCAGCCCATCCACCAGCAGCAGCAGTTCGGCGGCTCGGTCGGCGGCCCCATCCTCAAAGACCGCATCTTCTACTTCTTTACCTACGATGGCTTCCGTCGCGTCGGCCGCGTCCTCTACGCCAACACCGACACCATCTCGCTCACGCCCTCCGGCGTCACCAACTCCACCACCACCATCACACCCACGCAGTGCCCCCGCACCATCACCGCCGCCCAGTGCAACAGCGCCATTCAGTTCCTCCTCTCCACCTCCGGCGCCACCTCCGCCCCGCCTTCGCGCTTTGCCCGCGAAAACATCTTCTTCCCCCGCCTCGACTTCCACATCAACTCCAAAAACGACGCCTTCGTCAACTACAACTTCGCCAACTTCGATTCCACCTACGGCTACAGCAGCAACCCCACCTTCACCAATAGCTCCCCCACCACCAACGGCCCTACCAGCTATCACGAGCGCTTCCTGATCGCCGGCCTCACCTCCCAGATCTCCGACCGATCCGTCAACCAGATCCACTTTCAGTACGGCCGCGACCTCGAAACCGCCGGCGCCAACGCTGCCGGACCCTCCGTCGGCCTCTCCAACCTCCTCACCTACGGCATGCCCAACGCGCTTCCTCGCGTGGCCGAGCCCGACGAGCACCGCACCCAGTTCACCGACGTCTTCTCCACCGTCCACGGCCGCCACTCGCTCAAGTTCGGCGGCGACGCCAACCTCGTCCACGAGGTCATGATCAACCTCTTCCAGGGCGGCGGTGTCTATAACTACAGCGGATCCACCGCCGTCGCCAACTTCCAAAGCTGGGCCGCCGACTCCTTTCGTGGACAGCCCGGCGACACCGACCCCTACGCCGGCGCGCACTACACCTCCTTCGTCCAGACCGTCGACCAGGTCAACTCCGGCAACCGCGCCGGCGCCGACGACTTCTGGATGAAGATGTTCGACGGCTTTGCCGAAGACAACTGGAAGCTGCGCCAGAACTTCACCCTCACCGCCGGCATCCGCTACGACATCCAGCTCACCCCTCCACCCATCAAAAACAACACCAACTACGCCCCTCTCTCCACCCTCTACTCCTCCACCATCAAGAACGTCACCGACCGCGTCCAGCCCCGCGTCGCCTTCAGCTGGCAGCCCCACACCGGCACCGTCGTCCGCGGCGGATACGGCCTCTTCTCCGGCCTCAACCAGGGATCGACCTACTACGCCATGCGCGTCGAAAACGGCGTCGTCCAGGTCAACTACAACTACCAGGGCTGCGGCAGCACCTGCACCGCCGCCTCGGCCGCCGCCGCCGGCCTCCTCTACCCCAACCTCCCCTTCACCCCCGCCGGACCTCCGCTCTCCTCCTCCATCTACCCCTCCGGCGGCGCCGCCCCCGGCATCTCCGGCATCGCCAAGCTCGGTGTCCAGAGCTTCCACGGCCTCGACCCCAACTTCGTCCCACCCCTCGCCCACGAGATGGAGCTCGGCGTCGAACAGGCCATCCCCGGCAAAATGTCGTTCTCGATCGGCTACGTCGGCTCCCGCGCCCTTCGTCTGCCGTACTTCCTCGACGCCAACCTCATCGGCCAGACGCCCCACGGCCGCCGCTCCTACAACGTCCTCGACAGCTCCAACAACCTCGTCCGGCAGATCACCGTCCCGGTCTACCTCGCCGGTGTCTGCAACACGACCACAGGCGTCTGCTCCAGTCCCTCCGACCGCCGCGATCCCCGTCTCCAGAGCTACAACACCGGCTTCAGCGCCGCCAACTCCTGGTATAACTCCGCCGCCGTCACCCTCCGCCGTCCCTTCGCCAACGGCCTCGAACTCCTGCTCAACTACACCTGGTCCCACGCCACCGATACCGATCAGGTCCAGGGCGCCTTCGGAACCTTCTACGGCGGCAACCCGGTCCTCGACCCCAACAACCCACGCGCCGAAAACGGCAACTCCGACATCGACATCCGCAACCGCTTCGTCGGCTCCTTTGTCTATCAGCCCCGCATCCTGCTCGGCAACCGATGGGTCAAAAACACTATCGACGGATTCCTCTTCTCGGGCACCGAAACCGCCTCCGGCGGACAGCCCATCGCCGCCTCCATGTCCGGCACCATCTACAACGGCGGCTCCGGCTCCTACGGCGCGGCGGGCAACATCTACGGCGGCTCCATGAGCTCCGGCTCCGGCGCCGCCACCACCGGCCGACCACCCCAGATCGGACGCAACACCCTCCGCGGACCCGGCTTCAACAACGTCGACTTCCGCATCTCGCGCGACGTCCCCATCCACGAAAACATCCGGCTCCAACTCATCGGCGAAGCCTTCAACCTCGTCAACCACCTCATCATCACCGGCGTCAACGGAACCTACTCCACCTACACCGCCGCCACCGCCACCAGCACCACCTGCAGCACCCGCGGCTCCGCCCCCGCGGGCTCCGCCGTCCAGGGCTGCATCACCCCCTACACCGGCACCGGAACCTCCGCCTTCGGCACCCCATCGAGCACCAACAACATCCTCTACGGCCCCCGCCAGCTCCAGGTCTCCGCCAAACTCTTCTTCTAACCCCCACAACTGTCATCCTGAGCGCAGCGCAGTCGAAGGACCTGCGTTTGCCATTCTGAGCGCAGCCGAAGGACCACCCCCAAAATTGTCATCCTGAGCGCAGCGCAGCGAAGTCGAAGACCTGCGTTTGCCATTCTGAGCGCAACCGAGGACTACCCCCAATTGTCATCCTGAGCGCAGCGCAGCGAAGTCGAAGGACCTGCGTGCTCTCTCCACGACAGCCAGCCGCTCCGCTCAACCCCCACTCCCCGCTCAAATCAACCCAGGCCGGGTTTCCCTTTTCGATCAGTGCGATCTTCTTCGCCCTACACCAACCTTTCAGCTGCTTCTCCCGCGCAATCGCCTCATGGACCGACGATCTGCACTCGAACCAGACGAGTCGATTGCACCGGTACGTCTTCGAAAACCACTCAAACGTGCCTTCCTTATGCTGGAGCGTGCGCCGCATCAGATCGCCCGTCATGCCCACATAAAAGGTATGACTCCGGCTCGCCATGATGTACGTAAAGTACCTGTGGACTCGCACCGAGTGCGAAGATAGCTCTCCCGTGTCTCCTCTCCTATAGCACAGACCGTGTAGGTCAGCCCTTCACCGTCCTCGCCTCAATCCAGCAGTCCCCCAAAAGTCCCACCCCCCAAATCCCACGCACCCTCTAAACTCAAAGGCATGTGTGGAATCGTCGGTTACATCGGCCCGAAACCCGTCGTCCCCGTCATCATGGAAGGCCTCGCCCGCCTCGAGTACCGCGGCTATGACTCCGCCGGCATCGCCGTCGCGGGCGGCTCGCCCACCAACGGCTCCGGCCCCGCCCCCTCCAACCTCCAGCTCCGCCGAGCCTCCGGCAAACTCTCCAACCTCGCCGCAGTCCTCGCCCGCGACCCCGTCCAAGGAACCTACGGCATCGGCCACACCCGCTGGGCCACCCACGGCCGACCCACCGAAGAAAACGCCCACCCGCACCGCGACGGCACCGGAACCCTCGTCGTCGTTCACAACGGCATCGTCGAAAACTACCTCCAGCTCAAACAAGCCCTCGTCGCCAAAGGGCACAAATTCGTCTCCGAAACCGACACCGAAATCATCGCCCACGTCATCCAGGACGAACTCGAATCAGCCGCCGCCACCGCCCGCAATAAAGCTGTCATCCTGAGCGAAGCCCGTGAGGGCGCAGTCGAAGGACCTGCGGTTGGCTCCACCACCGAATCCAACTCCTCCCAAGCCGTCCTCACGCTCCCCACCCTCACCACAAACCCGGGTGCCCCATCCTCTCGGGCAGCTTCATCGCCCGAAAGGGTGGGGTCTGTCCCGTCAATCCCGCTTGAAGAGGCAGTAAGAAGAGCCGTCCAACGCCTCACCGGAGCCTTCGCCATCGGCGTTCTCTCCGCCCACGAGCCCGACAAACTCGTCGCCGCCCGCATGGGCCCGCCCGCCGTCCTCGGCCTCGGCGACAACGAGTTCTTTCTCGCCTCCGACGTCCCCGGCATCCTCCACCACACCCGCAATATCTACTACCTCGCCGACGGAGAACTCGCCGTCCTCACCCCCTCCGGCATCACCCTCACCGACTTCGCCGGCAACCCCCGACCCCTCACCCCCCAGCGCATCACCTGGGACCCGATTCAGGCCGAAAAAGCCGGCTACAAGCACTTCATGCTCAAAGAAATCAACGAGCAGCCCCGCGCCATCCGCGACACCACCCTCGGCCGCGTCTCGCTCGACACCGGCCACATCTTCCTCCCCGACATCCAGATCTCCCCCGAAGAATTCCGCGCCGCCACCCAGATCACCATCGCCGCCTGCGGCACCTCCTGGCACGCCGGCCTCGCCGGCAAATTCATGATCGAACGCCTCGCCCGCCTCCCCGTCGACGTCGACTACGCCTCCGAATTCCGCTACCGCGATCCCATCGCCGACCCTCACGCCATCGGCCTCCTCATCACCCAGTCCGGCGAAACCGCCGACACCCTCGCCGCCCAGGCCGAACTCATCGCCAAAGGCTCCAAAACCCTCGCCATCTGCAACGTCGTCGGCGCCGCCATCACCCGCCGCGCCCAGGGCACCATCACCACCAACGCCGGCCCCGAGATCGGCGTCGCCTCCACCAAAGCCTTCACCGCCCAGCTCACCGCCCTCTACCTCCTCGCCCTCCACCTCGCCCAGGTCCGCAACACCATCTCCGACGCCGAATCCCTCCACCTCGTCACCGAACTCTCGAAACTCCCCGGAAAAGTCGAAGATGTTCTGCGGTCAGTAGACGACCAGTGCCAGCAACTCGCCAAGGTTTTCTCAACGTCGAACGACTTCCTCTTCCTCGGCCGAGGCATCCACTACCCCATCGCCCTCGAAGGCGCCCTCAAACTCAAGGAAATCTCCTACATCCACGCCGAAGGCTACCCGGCCGGCGAAATGAAGCACGGCCCCAACGCCCTCATCGATGAATCCTTGCCTGTAGTGTGTATCGCAACACAAGACCCCACCGACCCAACCTCCGTCCTCAAATACGAAAAAACCCTAAGCAACATCCAAGAAGTAACCGCCCGCTCCGGCCGCGTCATCGCCATCGCCATCGAAGGCGACACCACCCTCCCCCACCTTGTAGACCACATCATCCACATCCCCGCCGCCCCCGAACTCCTCCTCCCCGTCCTAGAAACCATCCCCCTCCAACTCCTCGCCTACCACATAGCCGTCCGAAGAGGCTGCGACGTAGACCAACCCAGAAACCTAGCCAAGAGTGTAACTGTAGAGTAGGAGGTAAGACCGATTTTGATCTGGGTGGCTAAGTTAGCTGTGATGAACGGGAACCGATCATCAGGAGCATCCAACGTCGACGCTGTTGGAATCTGCTCTGACATTGATGGAAGACTGGGCGCCCTAGCGGATCGATCAGAACGACAACTTTGGAGAGCCCTCTGCTTATCAATAAAGATGACAGCTTCCCTAATGGCCGATGCTTAGTTTTTCAACCATTCGACGGCGGGGACTATGACAAGAGATTCGATGATGTTCTCGTGCCTTCGATCCGCGAAGCGAAGCTGGAACCATATCGTGTCGACCGTGACCTCGGATCCACGATCCCTGTCGACACTCTGCATCAAGAGATAAGGTCTGCGGCGATTTGCATCGCCGATATAACTACACGCAATCCAAACGTCATGTATGAGCTTGGGTATGCTGTCGCGACGGGAAAAGATGTCATCATCATCTGCGGGCCGACAACGGAAAAATTCCCATTCGACATCCAGCATAGGGGAATACTGACCTACGCTGCCGGCTCACCTAGTGACTTCAAACGTATGCAAGACGCAATAACAGCTAAGCTGAATGCGTTCTTAGCTCGACAGGAAAAGACAAGCACAATCGTTGCAGCGTCACCCGTAAAGAGCAACGATGGTTTGTTGCCCCATGAACTGACCGCACTTGCTCTCTTGTTGGCCAACAGTAATTCACTTGACGACACGGTTCCAGCTCTTTGGCTGAAAGATGAGATGCGAAGAGCTGGTTTTCGGGAGGCAGGCACGCGGCTCGCGATGGCACGGCTGGTGAGACTCGGGTATGCGGAGAGCTCTTGGGCGAGGGATGGCGATGAGCCATACGTCGTCTATTCACTAACGAAAGAAGGCGAAGAGTGGCTTCTGGAGAATCAGTCACTGCTCGAACTGGAAACTCCCAAACAGAGCGGGAGTTCATATCCAGCTTTGACAGATGATGACATACCGTTTTGATGAAGGTGGCGCGGGTGGACGGGTGGCCCACTCACGCCAACCGTCCCTGACGAGTGCCCATTCATGTACAGCCTCATCCTGCATCAGCGGGCAATCGCACGACCGTGCGATCTGCTGCCGCCCTATTCCCCACCCGATCCTGACGCTTCATAGATTGCATGCAACTGCTTCGCCAGCATCGCCCCAAGAAGATCTTTCATGCTCGATCTGCTGCGGAATCGTCACCCTGCCGGGCGGCAGCATCTTCAGCCGTATGCAGAGCACAAGGTAGGACACCGCACGAGACGTTCGCCCATTGCCATCCGTAAACGGATGTATCCAGTTCAGCCGCCACATGACGTACGCCGCAAGGTGCATCGGGCTCTTTTCAGTCCACCGATCGTTCACGTAGTCCCAAAGCTCTTCCACAAGTTCGGGCACCTGAAACGCAGGCGGCGGCTCATGCCGGCTCTCGCCAATCGCGATTCCTGCAGGTCGGAAGTTCCCTGCATAACTGGAGATCCCCTCGAGAGCAGCCCGATGCAGGTGCAGCAAATGAGAGGGCCGGAGCTTGAAGACACGCTCCGGCTCCAGAAAGCTCTCCACCATCGCCGCCACGGCCCGGTACTGCTCAACGACGTTGAACGACATCTTTCGTGCAAGCTCGTCCGGGTCGGTGATGATCTCGGCATCGAGCGCTTTACTATGACGCGTCCTGTCAGCCATTACTTCGCGGCGGCAGCATTCCGGGCTTCGATCGCCTCGTCCGCCTCGACCACCATCTCCCACGTCACACGGTCGTTCTCGATCTTCGCATTCCCATAAGCAAAACTGCGCCGCTGCGCTTGCCTTTCCTCATCGGAAAAAGGGTGATTACGCGCCGCCTCAATCAACTTGCTTAGTTCTTCTGTCATCTCTCGCCTCCAGAAGGCAGTAGCAGCCGCCTCGTCAAACGCTATCACCAACCATTGGGAACTGTGCATTCAATGAAGAACACAATGGTAATTTTCGCTGCCCTCCGGTGGCGTACTTCCTCCCTCAACTAGGTACACTAGAGATAGGGAGATCAGAACCGGTCGCCGGGAAATCAGCCGACCGTCCGTAAGTTGTTGATTCTGGCTATTTTACGCGCAAAGGTTTAAGGAATCAGCAACTTACAGACACCACCCGGGCGTAAGTTGTTGATTCTGGCTATTTTACGCGCAAATGTTTAAGGAATCAGCAACTTACAGACACCACCCGGGCGTAAGTTGTTGATTCTGGCTATTTTACGCGCAAACCTTTTAGAATGAATGGCTTGGTGGAGAAAATCGCTGTAACCTGTTCATTCTAAACGATCGCCTCCGAAAGAAAACTCACGACATAGGGAGTGGGGTACCCCGCATCCCGCCTGGCGGAAACTCTCGCCCGGAAAAAATATTTGCTCTTGGTCGCAAGTAGCGCTTGCACATCCCAGCCGAGGAGCGGATTGTTGTGCACACACGCAAATTCGACCATGAAACAAACTCCAGACCTCTCGCGCGCACGCAACCTCACTCTGCTCCTCGCCCTCTGCTGCTCGATCTCCGGTTGCGTCAGCAGCGACCAGGCTGCGACCGCGACCGCCACCTTCGATCACGCAACTCACGAGCTCGCCCAGTCCATGACGCTCCTGCTCGCGGACGCAAACACCGCCGAGACCGAGCACTACATCGACGCGCAGGCCTTTGAACACGCTCCCCTGGCAACCTCCGCCATCGACAGCCACCAGATCCTCACACCCGGCGAACTGAAGCTCCGGGAAGACGCTCTCGAGGCCCTCGGTCGATACACCGTCGCGCTCGCCACCCTCGCCTCCGGCAAGCCGCAGGCCGAGCTCGCCAAGTCGGCAGACGCCGCCTCCGCCAGCCTCCAGAGCCTCGGAACCGACCTGGCCGGCGCCGCATCTCCCACCAACGGAAGCGCCGCCGGCATCGTCCAGGCCGCAGTCGGCGCCGCCGAACAGGTCCTCCTCCTGATCGAACGCCGGAAGAGCCGCGAGGAGATCCGTTCCAGCCTCCGATCGAGCGAGCCCGCGATCAGCGCCCTCCTAGCCCTTCTCCAGCAGGAGTCGATCGAGCTCTACGCCCGCCAACGCTCAACCGCCGACGCCGAACTCGCCCTCGCCATGACCGAGTACAACCGAGCCGCTCCCGCTGCGGGCCAGAACCAGACCCTCTTCGACCTGTCCGGTCGTATCAAGCGCGCCCGCGACCGCCAATCCCGCCTCCAGCTCTCTGATCCAGCTCCAGCGCTCGCCGCCTTCGCAAAGGCCCACAACGCCCTCGTCGCGGCTCTCCTCGCGCCGTCAAGCGTCGATCGCAACCGCTTGCTCAACGGGCTTCCCGAGCAGGTCGAGAGCTTCGCTGGACAGGCAGACTCGCTCGCTCGAACCCTGGACCTCAACCGCGGAAGCGCTTAGCCCGTAAAGCAGAGGCGCTTAGCCCGTAAAGCACCCGGAACTCAAAGCCCAAAAGGAGCCCACTCTCAGTGACCAAGATGGACTTAGTGCTCGTGATCGGCCGAACCCTCACCCAACTTGACGGCGCTCTGGCCGAGCCCGCCTTGATCGCCGACCGTCCACATTGGCAGCAGATGTACGCTATGCGGAAGCACCTCGACGATCAGCAGCGATTTCTTGTCGGCACGACCATCCAGGCTGACGATGAGGGGTTCCAGGTGCTCGCACGATTGATCGACGGTTCCGCCGCACAACTCGAACAGTCCATCCAGCACGTTGCCCGAGTCAACGCGACGCTTGGCATGGTCGCTCGGATCGCCGCGGACCTCGACCAGGTCCTGAAGCTGGTTTAATCTCGATTGGGTCTTCCAGGTTCAGTCCCGCTTAAGGACTCTTCGCACCACAACCTTTCCGCTCCAAACACGGTCTGACACAGAGCGGAGGTTTCATAGATGGGGAAATGGTGTCACTTAGCGCGGGTTGGCCTCTTCGCGGGCGCGGCTTTGACGCTCTCACTCGCAGCTGCTGCACAAAGCGGACCGACGGCCCAGCAGCCGCTTCACCTCTCCGCCTTTGGCGCTGCAACAGGCAATTACACCGGTCTCTACGGCGGGCATAATGGCGGCATCACCGCTGGCGGCGACCTCACCTTCACCAACTTCCGCGGTTTCCGGCCATCCATCGAAGTGCGCGGAACCTACCCCTTCTGGAAGGGCCAGATTGTCGCCGAAAGGGACATTCTCGGCGGAGTCAAGCTCGAAGGCACCTACGTTCAGCGCTTCCATCCCTATGTCGACTTCCTTATCGGAGTCGGTGCGATGAACTACCCGCACGGCATTGCCGTCGGCAACTTCGTCTATCTGCGAACCTCCTCGACCGTATATTCTCCCGGCGTCGGGGTCGACGTGGATCTCACGCCACGGTGGGCCGTGAAGGCTGACGTACAGTTTCAGCGCTGGCGCACACCCGTCCGACCCTATGAAGAAACCGTTTGGAGCACCCCGGTCAGCTTCGGCGCCATCTATCGCTTCGACTTCAACCCGCGCTATCACCCTCCGAAGCGTCACAGGAGTGGACTGTAACTCGTTTTCACGGGATCTAAAGATTGAAGAGTTCACGCAGCCGTCTGGTTTGCGATCGACTCACCGGGATTTCGGTCTTTTTCGCGTCGTCCATCCGCAGCTGGTAGGTCGACTTGAACCACGGCACCACCTCGCGAATATGCTGGAGGTTCACGACAAAGGATCGATGCGCCCGCCAAAAGGTCTCCGGATCGAGAAGATCCATCAGCTCTTCAAGGGTCCGGCAGTTCGACAGTCCTTGAAGCGTGGGAGTCGTCACCGTGATCGCGCCGCCGTCGATCGTCGCAAAGCAGATCTCTCGCTGATCGACGAGCAAAAGGCGGTTCTGCGCTCGAACGACGACTCGTCCGGATTGCATGTTCGCGGGCGCCAGAGGCTTCGGTCGCAGAAGCGAACGGGCAGCCTGCGTCTGTTCTGCGAGTAACCGAAGCAGAGCATCGAGCTTGGCTTCTGTGCCGTGGCTTGTCGCAACTTCAGCGACGGTCGGCGTGGGTGAGCGTGATGCGTCGATCGTCGGCTCAGAATGATGCTCAATCTCAAACAACTCTGACGGCGGTGTGCTGTGCGACGCAGCCGCCAGAGCATGGCTTGCATTCGGCAGCTCCGCAATTCGCCGCTTCGCCTTTTCAATGGTTTGAAGCACCCGGCGTTTACTGAAAGGCTTCAACAAGTAATCGACCGCATTCACCTCGAATGCGCGTACCGCGTACTGGTCAAAGGCCGTCGCAAAGACGATCTGCGGAAGTCGGATCTTCCGTTCCAGAAGCTTCTTGAGAACAGCGAACCCATCCAGGCCGGGCATCTGGACGTCCAGAAACACAAGGTCAGGATGGTGCTGACGAATCAGATCAATGGCTTCAATGCCGTTCGAACCCTGGGCAAGAACCTCCACATCCTCCGCGCCTTCAAGCAGGTACTGCAACTCCTGACGCCCGAGCGGTTCGTCGTCGATGATGAGAGCTGTCAGGGTCATAGGGGTAGGTTAGCTATTCACGATACGCGGCAAGACGCGCCGGTGCGCCATCTCGTGCCAGATCGCGCCCGCAATGAGCGCAAAAGACATCCGTAATGCGGACGCCGCGAAAGCACTGCCCGCACACAGGAGCTACCTGGAACTGACACTGCGGGCAGAAGTGACACGTGCTGGCGATTTCGGACGAGCAATGCGGGCAACGCAGAAGCATGGGCTGCCGCAGGAGGAAATATACGACCGCCCCGATTCCTCCCGGCATCAGAATCACAATGAGCATCCACAGCCGGGCCGACATGTTTCGCCTACGGACATCGCGGCTGACGTACCCGACCAGAAGCACGTAGCTTGCGATGGCTGTGCCGTACGTGTATCCCATCAGCAAGCGCATCGGTAGGAGTTCGTGTTTGTGGTGCGGCATCACGCCGTGAAAAAGGTACTGGACGGCGACAAACATCAGAGCAGCCAGAATCACCGACCACAGAGGAACGATACTTAGATCGTCGTGTTGCGCCCTTGCGCGCTCCTCTGAGGAGAAGCCGGAGCTGCCCGCCGACGTCGTGCTCCAGATGTCGTCTTTGGAGAGAAAGCTCATGCGGTCGGGTCGTTCCCAGTGGCCATACGTGCTCGGCGAAACCATACCATGACGAGCAGGATCGCGGAAACAGGGAAAAACCAGAGGAAAAGTACCAGCATCTGTGCACTCGCATCGGGAATACCGGTCGGTGAAACTTCATACTGATCGAAGACATTCCAAACTGCCGCGGAGATGATCAAGAGTAAGACCGAGCAAACCGCCAGCGGAATCCAAAGCGTTCGGCCATGCTGACGTCGAACAGCAATCGCGCGGGCACGTTCACGAACCACACGGTGAGTACGATTCACAACCTCCGCGCGAGCACCGCCGGCAGAAATCGTTCGGACGCCTGAGATATAAGTCTGCCCCTCGTCTCGGGGGAGTCGACCTTCTGCTTCCAAAGCGTCCGCCGATGCTTTCATACAGCCACCTCACCCGACCGGCAGGCGCGGAGCTTCTCGACCTCTGGCTTCAGCGCCGCCAGACCACGATACAGCCGTGATTTCACGGTGGACAATGGAGCACGGGTGACGCCGGCAATCTCTTCCAGGGATAGCTCCTCAAAAAACCGAAGAAGAACAACTTCTCGGGAGTTTGCTTCAAGCTTAACCAGGATCTCGCTCACCTCAGCACGCTCTTCCCGCGTCTCGAATTGCTCCAGGGGTGACGGTCCGTCAAGAGCAATTTCCAGAGGACGATCGTCGTCCGCACTATCGCACATCGCGTCGAGGCTGGCCATGGTCCGCTTTCGCGACACGTCGATGACAAGGTTGCGCGCAATCGTAAAAAGCCACGTATCAAAACGCGCCTTGCCGTTGTACTGCGCCCCACGCAGCAGAACACGCATCCATGTCTCCTGAAACAGGTCCTCGGAGAGTTCACGGCTCCCTGTAAGAAACAACAAATACCGCATCAGCCGATGCTGAAACTGTTCGATCAGATGGTCGAGCAACTCAGGATCCTGACGTTTGAGACCGCGAGCGATCGCGGCGTTCTGCTGCTGCAGCTCAAGCGCCTGCGCGGCGGAGATTGGAAGCGAAGCGGCTCGCATCAACCGTTAGACGAGGTCTGCGACCCAAAAGACGCGACTTCGTTCCCGTCCGCAAGGTCGCCATCGGCCTCGTCACCGCAGCAGTCCCATATAAAGAGCCACCCAGGGCTAACTGTAAACTTGTCGGATGGATGTTTTGTACGGCCTGCACCCGGTAGAGGAAGCAATTCGCTCGGGCTCACGCCAACTCGACCGCGTCGTCGTTGCCCGGGACCGCCACGACGATCGGCTTCAGAAACTGCTTCAGCTATGCCGCCAAGCCGGCGTTCGTGTCTCCCTGGAATCCCGAGAACAGATGGACCGCCTCGCAGGCACCGATGCGCACCAGGGCGTGCTTGCGCTCGCAGGGAGCCGAAAGTTTCTCGATCTCGAAGACCTCCTGCGGCCACCGGCCACAGCAGGGAAGTACCGCTTTCTTCTCGCCCTCGACGGAATCGAGGATCCACACAATCTGGGAGCCCTGCTCCGCACCTGTGATGCCGCGGGCGTCGACGGCGTCATCCTGCCCGAGCGAAGGTCCGCTCCCATCTCAGCTACGGTCGCAAAGACCTCGGCCGGCGCCTCCGAACACGTCCGCGTCGCGCGCGTCACCAATCTGGTCCGTTCCCTCGAAGAAGCAAAAAGCCGCCACCTGTGGGTGGTCGGTCTCGACGAGCGCGGCACGGTCGACTATACCGGCTTCGATTTCAAAACAGACTGCGTTCTGGTTCTTGGCCGCGAAGGTGCAGGCATGCACAATCTCGTCAAAAACACCTGCGATCACCTCGTCCGCATCCCAATGTCGGGGCAGGTCTCCAGCCTCAACGTCTCGGTCGCCGGCGCGATCGTCATGTATGAAGCAATGCGGCAGCGCCGCGTCCCTGCAACTTCGACCGACCCGGAACAAACCTCGGAGATGCGGAAGGCAGAGAAGCCGCGCAAAGGTTTGGGCAGCTAGTGCGCCTCCCATGGCTGCTTCTTCTGCTTGCGTCCACCCCTCCCCTACTCTCTTTCTCGGCGGAGACGCCTCTCTGTCCCGCCGGCATGTGTCTCGCAACCATGCAGGCCGGCTCCGTTCCGCCTGCAGCGACATCGGCAGAACCCGTGCCCAACATCACCGATGCACAGCGGTCTGCTCTTCACCTCGCCGCGTACGATCTCGATCTTCACCTCGCTCCGGAGGAGGCAAAAATCTCCGTGCTGGCGAGGATCAGCGTCCGCAATCATGGCTCGGAGGCGATCAGCCTCCTCCCCCTGCAGATCTCCTCGTCCCTCCACTGGGAAAGTTTCTCCATGCGCCGAAACGACCGGATCGAGACCCTCAGCTTCGACCAGCACACCATCCAAACAGACGCGGACCACACCGGCGCTGTGCAGGAGGCGATCGTGCATCTCTCGCGGCCGCTGCCGCCCGGTGCCGTCGTCGACCTCACAGCCGCGTACTCGGGCGAGATCCGGCAGTCCGCCGAGCGCCTCGCCCGGATCGGCACAAAGCCCACCGAAGCCAGCTTTCGAGACTGGGACGAGATTGGCCCGGAGACCACAGCGCTCCGTGGCTTCGGCCACGTCCTCTGGTTTCCGGTCACTGCGCCGCAGGTATTCCTCGGCGATAGTTCGGAACTCCTTGATGTCGAGGGGCAACAACGTCAGCAATCCCGGGCCGCGCCGTTCCATCTTCGCTTGAGCGTCTCTTACTTCGGAGAATCTCCGGTCGCCGCCTACTTCTGTGGCATTCAGCAGCCGTTCGTCTCTGTTCGGGACGAGGAAAATGCTCCCATTGCAGAGTCCCAGGGTGTGGCCACAGCAGAGTGGCAACTCCCGCGCCTCGGCTTCCAAAGCCCGAATCTATTTCTGACAGCAACCGCCGCGAGGACGAAAGGCAACCTCGTCTCCGCTGTAACCGGGCACGACGATGCCGATAAGAATTTGGGGCTCTACTCCGACGCCGCAGAGCTTCTTCGCCCCCTCCTCTCACAGTGGCTCGGCGAACATCCCGCCCAGGACCTTACGATCCTTGACCACGCCGGGGAGCGCTTCGAAGATAAAGCCTTTCTAGTAACTCCCATGGACACGGACCCTGGACCTGGACCAGCGTCAGACGTGCTGGCAACGGAACTCGCCGTTCCGCTCACGCACGCCTTCTTTCAATCCACTCAGCTCTGGCTCGACCAAGGCGTTCCGCAGTTGATGGATCTGCTCTGGATCGAACAGCGGGCAGGTCGCGCAGCCGCTCAGGCGCAGTTCGCACCGGCGCTCGGCGCGTTACAGCTGGCAGAGGCCGACACAGACACTGCTCCGCCGCAAGAGGTGAAACCGAACGGGCGCGAAAGCCTCAACCGATCTTCGCGTGAGGTCTTCTACAGGACCAAAGCCACCGCGGTTCTGCTCATGCTTCGCTCGGTCGTCGGCGACGTCAACCTTCAACACGCACTTCGGGAAGTACGCCGCCAACCGAAGCTCGATGCGGATCAAACCGGCTTCCAGCTTGCTCTCGAACAGGCCGCCCACCGAAAGCTCGACTGGCTCTTCGAAGATTGGGTGTACACCGACAAAGGCCTGCCCGACCTCCGCGTCGTCAGCGCGATCAGCAGACCCTTACCTGCTGGAAACACCGGCGCGCTCGTAGTCGTCGAGGTCCACAACGACGGCCAGGCCGCGGCCGAGGTTCCCGTAACTGTACGATCCGGCACGCTCACCGCCACGGAACGACTGCTCATCCTGGGACGCTCCAGCGCCTCCGTCCGCATCGTCTTCGAAGGCCAGCCCAAGGAGGTTCAGGTCAACGACGGCTCCGTGCCCGAGATCGCCGAGTCCCGCCACGTGGTCGCAATCCAGCCGCGCTAGAGGTACGCTCGCGAAGATCGGTCCAAACTTGCGGCCCACCCCAGCCGCGATGCGCGACGAGATCCAGTCGAACCGCACCCCCATCCACAGCCCTCGGCAGCATCTCAGCGAGGCCGTCGCCAAACTGCGGCAGTGCGGCTCCGAGAGCCATCAGACGTTCCGGACGTGCTGTTCCGCTCAGATGGAGAGAGTACCCGGTCGCGTCGAAAGAACCATCCAGCATCACCTGGTTCCTCGCGTCAAGCGTCACAGTCGTCGGCCTGAGGACGAACTCTGGGTGATCCAGTTGGCTCGGGGTCCTGGCGTGCGGCAGGCCTCGTTCTGAACTCGCCGCGGAAGCAACCTCCGTGTTCAGGATGATGTCGCCGAACACGACAGGCGTGGTCCCCAGAGCCGACCCCCGCACCTCCACTCCGGAGATCTCCGCTTGGCCGCTCCAGCGTCCTCCCGACGGATCTCTGGATGTACAGCAAAGCGGCTCGGTCCCGGCCGGCGCCTCCAGGGCATCACGGCTCAGGCTCCCCGAAAGAATGCCCGTCAGAGCTGTCTGAGGCGGCGTGCTTGCGCTGGCGACACGAAGCCAACTCAGAAGCACCTCTCCCGGAACTCTTGCAGCACCTACCTGTCCACTTGCCGACCTAAGTTGGCGAATATCGGGGATTGTGCCTGTGACCGCCACCGTCCCGTTCTTCGCTCCAGGGGAAGTCAAACCGCACCTCACATTGTCAAAGCTGTGGAGAAGCTCCGTCGCATTCGCCGCACACTCCACATCTACCTGCAGCGATTGCACCGGAACGAACTCCGAGCGGCGAAGGTCTTTCACTCGCAGCCGCGTATGCACCTCACTCTGCCCCAGCGTTCCATGCAGATTCGCCGAAAGATTGAGCTCTCCACGCAGGCCCACATCCTGTCCGAAGACAATCCGACTCGCCTCGCCAAGCGGCGCTCCACGCCAGCTTGCGTCCAGCGTAACGGGGACCGCACCGAGCGAAGCTGCATGACCCAGCGTCGCCTCCATCTGCACCGCACCGGCGTCCGAGATGTATGTATCCGTGCGCTGAGGCTGGGCGTCCAGGCGCATGCGCCACTCCTGCGGCCTCGGCAGCCAGAGCGCAAAGTTGGCGTCCACCAGCGAAAACGGCTTCTTCTCGATGCCTTCCTTGAAGTTGATGCGAGCTCCCTTCGCTTCGATATAAGGGAATCTGGGAGCCTCGCCGGCCTCTGCCTGTCCCGTCGGCGCCGCCTCGATGCGAGCCGCTTCCAGCAGAACGCTCTCCACGTTCCAGCCGCCGTTGGGCGCATGAACAAGGTTGACACTCGGCTCTCTGAAACTGATCCTCGAAAATTCAATGCGCCGCCGCCACAAGGAACTCACCCGAAGTGTCGCCTGCACGGAATTGGACCGGATAATCGGCTCGTATCCGAATTCAGGAGCCTCTTCCACAACAAAGTTGGTCAGCGTGAAACTCGGCAGAGGTAACAGATTGAGAGCGACATGGTCCAGGTGGACGGGACGCCCTAGACTCAGTCCAATGCTGGTGCTGATCCGGCGCTCATACCGGTTCAGGCTCAGAAGCGGCGGCAACAAAAGCAAGGTCGCAACAAGCAGCAGGAGGGCCAGCACACCGAGCAGCTTCGACCGCAAACCGACACGCCAGATCGAAGTCGCGATGGTCCGGTTCACCTCGGCCGGAGCCGCGGAACTCGCGTCCACCGCATCCGAAGCCGCCCAGCGACGAGATCCATCGATCTGTTCGGTATCCGGTACCCCTCGCATGTTGCGCTCCCAAGCATGTCTGGCGCTATCTGTGGGACTCAAGCACGCCGAAATCTTCACTTCACAAGGTGAAGGGTCCGACTCCAACGCGTCTGGTCAAAGATGTGGATCAAGACGTGTCCCATAAAGCTCAGGCGCTCTCCAATACTCTGCTTGTTGATCTGGTCGGCCGGCGTCTTGAACGACCAGTACACAAACAGCGGCCTTCCAACGATGTTTTCCCTCGGCACAAATCCCCAAAATCGTCCATCGAGGCTCTCGGTCCGGTTGTCACCCATCGCAAAGATCTTCCCCGGTGGTACGACCAGATCGTCGCCCTGAATGTGCGACGGTAGATCGATCGCCCAACTCGCCGTTACATCGTCGTTGCTGCCCGGGGCGACCGAAGGAAAGTCGTCGCGGTACGCGTTGTAGGCGTGCATCGGATTCCCGTCCGAGGCCGGTTTTCCCGCCTGCGGCTCGTTCTGCGCGACACCGTTCAGGTAAACAACGCCGTTGCGAAGATGAATCCGGTCGCCTGGGATCCCGATCGCCCGCTTCACCAGAAAGAGATCCGGCTCGCCCGGCTTCAAAAACACAATCACGTCCCCACGATGCACATCGCGATAGAACATGAAGGGCGCCCATCGCGCCGGTGGCGCCAGCGAAATACGATTCACCAGAACGTGGTCGCCAATCAAAAGCGTCTTCACCATCGAAGCCGACGGAATCTCGAAGTTCTGAAAGATAAACGTCATCACAAAGAGACCGACAGCCAACACGCTGCAGATCGAACTTAGCGATTCAAGCGCTGTCTCCTTCTCTTCGGTTCGAGGCGTTTCAGCGACGATCGGTTCCGCTTCGAGCGTAAAAGTCTTCACAGGCTTTCTCCTTCCGCTCTTCCGCGGCGTCTCTGCCAGTGTATCGCTCGAGCAGATCTCCTGCAGGTGTACACCGAAACGGAAGGTTCCATGGCCGTTTTCCCCAACGAAAACGGCACTGCAATACTACATCCGGCTCACAGCAACAGGAGATCCGCTCTAGACCGCTTCCAGAAAAGGCCCGGAGCCGTGACGCCCACGCAAAAGTCACCTTCAGGCGCTACCGAATCACCCGCAGAATGCGCTTCCAGCGGATGGACGGAAGAAGAGCATTGGTGATGTCGCTCCGCGGCGGCGCAGCATCTGCATCCCTCAAGCCGGACTCCCGCCCAGGCTCGCCCGCTCCTTCCGGTGGACGCACCGAAAAGTAAACTAAAAGCGGCCTGCCCGCGATCGCCGTCCGCGGAACCAGACCCCAATAGCGGCTATCCTCGCTGTTATTGCGATTGTCCCCAAGCACGAAATACCGCCCCCGCGGTACCGTCAATTCTCCATTGACAACCAGCAGATGAAGCTCCGCCCACCATCGCGAAGTCACCTCGGGATCGGTGCTCGAAAGATGCGGAAACTCGTCGCGAAACGGATCCCGACGGCTCGGTCGATACACGGCGTAAGGCTCGGCGAGCGCTTGTTCATTGACGAAAACCACGCCGTCGCGAATCTTCAGACGGTCTCCCGGCATGCCCACCACCCGTTTCACCAGGTGCAGCGAGGGATCGACCGGGTAACGAAACACGATAATATCGCCCCGATGCACGTCGGCGCGGGGCAGCGGATTCGCAAACCGAAGTGCGCCGGGTGTATCCGCCGGTTCCTTCTGGATCAGCAGAAAGTCCCCAATCAGAAGCGTTCGCTCCATCGATCCAGACACAATCCTCGAAGGTTGGATCAGAAACGTCGTGATGAACAGCGCAATCACCACCAGCGGCAGAAACGAAGAAACAGCAGAGAAGAGGTCGGCCCTATAGCCATGCACAGCAACCACGTGCCGTGCAGGCGTCCTGTTCGCGGGACTGGCCTGTGCTTCTCGAACGCCAGGCTCCTGTTCGCCGGCTCGCAGATGCGTGTGAGACAGGAGAAAAAGCGCCCTTTGCGACACGAGCCGATCGCTCAATCCGCAACCTCGGCTGCCTCGGAAGCGCGCCGGTCCTTGTCCGCAAGATGCTCCATCGCGATGCGGGCCGCTTCCTGCTGTGCCGCCTTCTTGCTCCCGGCGACAGCTTCGCCCAGGCGCTCCAATGCCCCGCCGTCGCCGCCCTCAAGCCGCACCTCCACGCGAAATTGTCGCTGGTGGTCCGGTCCTGTCTCCTCAAGCGTGACATAGCTTGGACGTCCCCCGCCCATCGCCTGCAGATGCTCCTGCAAGGCAGACTTGTAGTCCCCGATCGCCCCGCTAAAGGTTCCACCTGTCCCCAACGCACGCGCCAGATCGGGCAGGGAAGGCTCGATCACGTGCTGCTCGATAAACTGCCGCGCTGCCGCGAGACCCGCATCCAGATACAGCGCCGCAATCACCGCTTCAAGCGCATTGGCCAGCAAAGCTGTCTTCTGTCGTCCGCCTGTGCACTCCTCCCCTCGGCCTAACCGAAGAAACTGGCCAACTCCGATGCGTCGCCCCACCTCTCCAAGGTGCACTCGGCTGACCAGAGAGGCCCGAAGGCGCGTCAACTCACCCTCCCGCGATTGGGGAAATCGACGGTACAGATACTCGGCGGAAACCAGCCCGAGAACGGCATCTCCCACAAACTCCATCTGCTCATTGTTGGTCAACGGATCGAGCGCCGTCTCAGGATCGAATTCAAAGGCCAGGGACCGATGGGTCAGGGCGCGTTCCAGCAGCGCCGGATCGCGAAACGCATGGCCCGTCAAACCGTCCACAAGTGAAGTCGAGATGGATCGAGGCTGGTTCAATATCCGTCCCGCTCTTAGGAGCTTGTTAAACTACTCCGTTTCGCTTTGAAATACTCCGTTTTGCTTAAGGGCACGGCTTCAGCCGTGCCGTAAGTGCCTTCCAATCTTGTTTTTCAACAAGCTCTTAGTTCGGGTCTCCCTGCCATCTACTCTACCGAAAGTAACTACTTCGGAGCCGCGGGCCGATACGCGTCCTTCTCCGCCTTCCCACTCGGATCGAGCGGTGCATCCTCACTCTCAGACGCAACAGGAGCCTCCCGCTTTGGCAGTGCGAACGGCGCTCGCAGACCCTTGTCCGCCGCCGCTCTTGCATCCGGCTGAGCCCCCGAGACCTCCAGAGCCGCACGGTACTCCTGAACCGCCCGCTTTCGATCCGGCGCCGTGTCGTACAGCCGCCCCAGATAGATATGCGACCACACCAGCGTCCGTGGATCCCTGGACGTCGCCAGCGCCTGCTGGAATTGAGCGATCGCCTCCTCGGGCTGCCGCTCCATAACGCCGATACGCGCCAGGATGTAATGAGCTTCAGCGTGGTCTCCATGCGGGTCGGCGAGTGCCTTTCCGGCGATCTCCTCGGCCCCCGCGGCATCCCCTTGCATCATCTTCAACTCCGCCAGGCCCAACCCCGTGGGTGGCATCGCCTGCCGCGAAACTACATCGTGCGTCGCCTCCGGGAGAAATGCGATCTCCCGCGCGCGATGACGCTGCCGGTCGACATCCATCCCATACACCATCGGCCCAATATTGTCCTTCAGGCTGATCCCGTCTCGCTCCATCACAATCAGCTGGCCGTAGAAGTACTCCACCAGCACCCATCCCTGCCGCATGTCCAGGTCCACCCAGCGCCGCCGCGCTGCCTCGGCCTCCCGGTTATACAGGTTCATCTCCGCGTCGTACCGCTCTGCATCCCCTCGCAAACGCATGTTGTCCGGCCGCTTCGGCTTCTGGATCCCGGTCTCCATCGTCCGAGCTTCGATCGCTTTGATTAGACACTCGGCCAGCAGGGCGACGATGTCCGATTTATACGTAAACTCCAGCGGCGCATCCGCAACCGACTTCAGCAGCGGCAGCAGTCGATCCATCGCCGCGGCACGCGCGTACACCATCGGCTCCACTTCGTAGTGCAGATAGGTATGCCGGATCTGCTCCATATGAAAACTCGACGCATCCTCGCCGCTCGGGGAGGTGACGATCACGTAGTTCGTTCCGTAGATGCGAGCGTTTACCGCGGAAGGTGCAAGCATCGGTTCCAGGAGCACCATAAATCGGCGGCCATCGTAGCTGCTCACCGCGGATCGCAGGTAAATATTGGTGTTCAAAATCATTCGCGTCAGCGGGTCATGCAACCGATTCACTAAGGCCTCATACTGCGGCCGGTGGCGAAGCCAGATCACGTGAAGCCGCGTCTCTTCTTTAAAAGTCCGGAGCAGCGGAAGGATGTTGACGATCTGTGTCGAATCCGGCGGCAGTTCGGTCTCATCCACGCTCGGCGTCAGTTCCGGCGTCAAAAACAGCGCGAGCGACACATACTGCGCAACGTTTCTACCTCGGTCCGCCAGCGTATGCTGCTGGATGTACGTGCAAAGAGCGTCTCTGCTCGCTCGCGCCTTTGCCGAGGAGTTTGCGGCCTCGGCGACGTCCTGCCGAATCTCTCGCCGGACCGGATTGGAGTCCGCAAGATCCGCGTCGTAGCCGCACGCGTTCAGCGCCACGGCAAGATCGAACAGAGGCTCGCTCGTCTCCAGCGTAACGGCGGCTCCGGCCGCCTCGGGCTGGGATCCACGCTTCAAACTGCTGGAACTGGAGGGCTCTGCCGCTTGGCTGGCTCCCGCGGCGCTGCTGCTCGATGAGGAGGTCTGGCCCGAGCCCCCTACGCAAAAGCTCCCGGCCACCAGAACAAGCAGAAGTAAACGACGACTCACCTGTCTCCCCCACAAACCACGAATGGAAGCTTCAAGTACGCGGGGAAGTGACAGCCAGGAGGAACACACAGTAGAGGGACGCACCTGTGAAGTTTAAGGGAGCCCTCGGAGCCTTGGCAAACCCCGTACCCCTGCTCGCCAACTCGCGGCAGTCGCGTTAACCTCGAACCGAGATGCCCTCGTACGTCAGAACCACGTGACCGCGGATCGGGATTCCAAAGACCCGAGCAGGCTCAAAAACACTCAACAAAAGCTGATCCAGTACTTGCTGCTGAACCGCGATTTCTTCCGGCCCCGAGACGATTCTGTAGTCATACACCTGCCCACGATCGTTTATCGACGCCTCTACGACGATCGTTGTGTCGTGCGTCGTCTGGATCGCCCGAGGCCGCGCCGCCGAATACATATAGTGAGGCGCAGTCATCGCTCCCAGCGGCTCATCGTTGGCCATCACAGGCTGTGGCGCGGCCACAATCCCCACCAGGAGCGCGAGTCCTCCCAACAGAACGATCGTTCCCGCCAGACCCGCCGAGGCCTGCAACAGAAACGGTTGCACAGCGTTCTGCCATCGCACCAGAAGTCGATCTGCCCGAGCCGCGGCCGACCTGGCACTCTCATGCGAAACTGCCAAACGCAACCGCAACGCAAGATCCGAGGGCGGTCGCACCGGCCCCAATGCCGCCATCTGCTGCTGAATGTGGCAAGCCTTCTGAAATTCCTCCAGGCACAAAGGGCAGCGATCGAGGTGTGTAGCAATCTGCTGCATCTTGCGGCCCGACACAGCTCCGTCAATGTACGCCGAGAAGCCGTCCTGAATCGAACCGCACTCGTCGGACAGACGTCGGGCGCCAAATAGTTTCATAACGTTCGAAATCGCGTTCATCGCGCCGCCCTGCCCGTCTCAAATTTGCCCACCGGCGCATATCTGCACTGGTCCGAGAGGACCTCCCCGCTCAGCAATCCACGGAGCATGCTCCGACCTCGCGTCAACCGCGACTTCACCGTTCCAGGATTCACGTTCAGAATCTCCGCAATCTCCTCATACGCGAAGCCGTCTATCTCCCGAAGCACCACCACCGTTCGGTATGCCTCAGGCAGCTCTCGCAACGCAGCCTCAATCCGTCCCCTCACCTGGCCCTGCGCCGCATGGTCGAACGGACTCTCGCCCTTTGCCGCCAGAAACTCGAGAAGCGGTGCGGTATCCTCGTCCGCCTCACGGTCGCAGCTGTCGATCGTGATCTCCTGACGCTTGTGCCGGCTCCACCACCGGCGGCGGTTGGAAGCCTCCCGCAGCGCAATCCGGTACAACCACGTCCGTAGACTCGCCTCTTCATTGAAGCGGCGAATGCTGCGAAACACCTTGATAAATACTTCCTGAGTGACGTCGGCTGCGTCCGTTGGATCATTCAGGCTGCGAGCGATCAGCGAAAAGATCTGCTGATGATATTGCGCAATCAGAACGGCAAACGCCTCCTCCGAGCCAGCCTTCAACTCGGCAATCAGGGAGGCGTCCTCCGCCTGAAGTCCGATTGCGCTCGCCAGATTTGCCATCGCGACTCCCGCCTGCATCGTTCTCTCCCTGTAAAACTACGACCTTGCTGCAGATCGTGCAACCCTGGACCCAAACTGCGCCGCCGGCGGCCGAGTGCTCGCTCACTCTAACCTCTTAGACACCGGATGGACCTGCTTTGGTCCCGTTTTGCCTCTGATTTCCTTTGTGTGAGTCTCCTTTTGGAGCGAGAGGCAGGATCACATACCCTTCATCCTTTACGCTAGCGTTGACGAATGCAGTCCAGTCGGCCAGAATAGATGCAGTCCCTCCCAAAGTGTGGGCCTGTGGCGCAGCTGGGAGCGCGCTTCCATGGCATGGAAGAGGTCATCGGTTCGATCCCGATCAGGTCCACCAATCATCTTGATTCCTTGGAGCTCCATTCCGAGCTCTTCTCTGAGCCCGGTAAACTTACGCCATGTCGATCGGCGAAAATCTCTCCCGCGTACATGACCAGATAGACCTCAGCTGCCGGCGGGCCGGGCGAGCCCGCGAAGACGTCGCGCTTATGGCAGTCAGCAAGGTGCATCCAGCGGAAGCCATCCTGGAAGCCTACGCTGCGGGGCACCGTCTCTTTGGCGAGAACCGCGTGCAGGAGTTCGCGGCCAAGCAACCTGCAATCCGCGGATTGGCCGATGCCCGCTTTCATCTCATCGGGCCGCTGCAAAGCAACAAGACCGCACGCGCTGCTGAGCTTTTTCATTCTATCGACACCGTTGACAGCGCGAAGATCGCGCATCGCCTCGACTCCGCGGCGGCGGCCCTGGCAAAGACCTTGCCGATCCTGATCGAAGTCAAACTCTCGCCCGAGGAGTCCAAACATGGGGTCGCGCCGGAGCACCTCTCCGGCCTGCTTCGGACGCTCGAACCTCTGTCTCACCTCCAAATGCGGGGGCTCATGACCGTTCCACCCTGGTCGCAGGAGCCTGAAACCGCACGTCCCTACTTCCAGCAGTTCCGCCACCTCCGGGATACCTTGCAGAAGCTCCACCCCAGCCTGACGGAACTGTCGATCGGCATGTCCAATGACTTCCAGGTCGCTATCGAGGAGGGCTCTACTACTGTCCGACTCGGCACCGCGATTTTCGGTCGCCGCCTCCCGCCCTCCATTCAGCAATCCCTCACCTCCGAAGAACATGGACCCGAGTAACCCTGAACGGGACCTGAATACCGCAACAAACCGCAGATATACGCGAATCCCTTGTCGGCATCGTCCGGCATCAGATAGTAAGAAAGCAGGCATCGACTCCATGGACATCTTCGAACAGCAGCAGATCTCCCCTCTCGCGCAGGAAGATACTCCGAGACCGGAACTCGACATCGTGGATGCGGAGAAAGTCGAGAAGTACCTGGAAGAAAAGATGATTGGTGATCGAATCCGCCGCCTGCGTCTGAAACGCTCCATGGGTCTGGTCGAGCTTGGCACGCGCACTGGCCTGTCTGCCAGCTTCCTCTCCCAGCTCGAAACCGGGCGTGTCGTTCCGACGGTACGCAATCTCGCAAAACTCGCTCTGGTCTTCGAAAAGGACCTCTCCTATTTCTTCCGTCAAGAAAAGAACATAACCTTTCGTCACCTCCGCCAAGCCGATCGTGTCCGTTTGAATCGCGAGGGCAAGGGCGGCGCCCGCTTTGTTTCGGAAAGTCTGAGTTCTCTCGTGCCGGATCACCGCATGGTTCCTTGCCTGGCCGAGTTTCTGCCCGGACGCGAGCATTCCACATTTACCCCCAAGATCTTCTCAGGCCTTGAGTTCCTCTACGTCCTTCAGGGCGAGCTTTGCCTGGTGACGCCGACCGAGCACGAACCCCTGCACACGGGCGACGTCATCTGGATCGATGCTCGTACAAAGCGCGAATACAGCTCCTCTGCGGGGTCGATCGCAAAGGCTCTGATCGTCACCTTCCCCAAAGAATAGGTCCAGGAATAGGTCCAGGCATGTGCGGTTCGAGCATCCGGATCTCCTTGTCCGTCAGGCCCATCGCCTTGCGAATGCCGATCTGGGGAGGCGCGCCTGCACGTTGAACGACCTCGGGCTCCAGGCAGAAAGAACCGCCTGAAACCCGAGTCGCACCCACTTACGCGCGGGACCGCATACGTCGAGAGAGCGTTCCAGCAGCGCCCACCAGGCCTGTTCCGAGCAAGATCAGGCTGTTCGGCTCGGGCGTCGTTACCGTCCCGGAATAGTCCAGACCGAACGATGCGCCACCGCCCTGCACAACATCGAACTGCAAAGTGTTCACGCCCGCGACAAAGTACGCACCGGGCAACGCCATCGTCACGGGTGTCAGACAGTTGGGCAATCCGGTCGCGCAGTGCGGGTATCCGCCCGCGGTTCCTTCCTCGATGAGGAGATGGCCATTCAGCAGCACATCCGTTGTGTCGTCCGCCATGACCGTCAGGAAACCCGAAGAGTCTGTCGGATCGGCGTCCATAAATGTAGTGAAGAAGGTGTAGGTGCTGTTCGGAGCGACGTAGCTTCCACCCGGAGCCGTATCCGGGCTAAAGGAAACCCAGCTCGAGCTGCCAACCGGATTGGCCCAGACGCCGGCACCCGAGCCGATGTTATACGTCGCACCCGCGGCGCCATACGTCGTCGCTGTGTTGCCGACGCCGGCCGGAGCTACCGCCGTGGTTCCATAGCTGGCAAGTTGAATGGTTTCGGCAGATGCAAAGCACGCACCAGCAACCAGGACCGAGAGTGCAGACAGTTTTACAAGGACGTTCATTGTTTCTCCTTCGCCCCGATATTTTGCGGGTGCGATCGTTGTGATTTTGGGAGATCTCCGTTGTCTCGCTCCTTAGAGCCCGGCACTTTAGAGATCTCGTTCATGCACAACGTGTAAGAGCAAGCCAGAGACCAAATGAAGTTCATTGTTTGGCACAGTTTCTCGCCAGAAATGTCCCACTTCGCAACAGCAAGTGCCATCCGCGAGAGAACAGAATTGTGCACCGGAAGCAAAAGCTTGCCCCTCCGATTGGGAAGGGCAGGTTGCTTGAGAGCAGGGAAGAGCACAGGTTTGATCAGGAAAATCGATGCAAAGCCACTGACACAAGAGATCTGTGCCGTTATCGTGCCGCGGCTTCGATCTGTTTCCACTCCGCGTCCGAAAGTTCGACTGCCGCTGCACCGACGTTTTGCTCCAGATGCTCCACGCTGGATGTGCCGGGGATCGGCAGAATCACCTTGCTCCGGTGAAGCAGCCAGGCCAACGAAAGCTGACTCACCGTCGCTCCGTGGCGCTTGGCAGCATCGTCCAGTTTGCCTCCAGGCTGCGCCAGTTTGCCGGCAGCCACGGGAAACCACGGAATAAATGCAATGTTGTTCCGCTCGCAATAATCGACGACGTCTTCGTGCCGGCGGTCGCCGAGGTTGTACTGATTCTGCACACTGACAATGTCGATCACCTTGCGCGCGCGTTCGATCTCGGCCGGCTTCACCTCGCTCAAGCCGACATGCCGGATCTTCCCAGCCTTCTGCATCTCAGCGATGTTTACCAGCGACTCTTCGACCGGCACCAGGGGATCGATTCGATGCAGCTGCCAAAGATCGATCCGTTCGGTCCGGAGCCGCCGCAGGCTCATCTCCACCTGCTGCTGGAGATACTCTGGCCGGCCCACAGGCAGCCACCGGTTCGGTCCCTGCCGGGTCAGGCCGGCCTTGGTCGCAACCACCACACCACCGCCGTAGGGCGCCAGCGTCTCGCCGATCAGGCGTTCGCTCACGTCCGGCCCATAGCTGTCCGCCGTATCGATGAAGTTGACCCCGAGTTCCACGGCTCGCCGCAGAACGCGCTTCGCCTCTTCCGGATCGCGTGGCTCGCCCCAGATCCCCTCGCCTGTAAGGCGCATCGCTCCAAATCCAAGACGGTTGACCAGGAGGTCTCCGCCGATCGCAAACGTTCCGCTTGCCGCCGCCTGCACTTCTGTTGCCTCTGCTTGGTTAGCCATACCCTATACGATGTTGTCCACAGACAGAGGTCGCAGCGCGCGAACCGCCTGAGCTCAGCCGAGGACCTGACGAGAGACACCCGGGGCCGACCGGTTTCCTGGCGCCAGTGCCGAGCCCAGCCGAAGCATCTCGCCTTCCTCCAGAACCTTGACACGATCCGCAACGCCCATCCGCTCTGCCTCGGCGAGAAGACGCACCGGAGGTTCGGACATCGGTTCGCGACCCAGCCGAAACGTGCCGAAGTGCATCGGAACCATCACGTCTGCACCGGTGTCCTGGAACGCCTGCAACGCCTCCTCGGGAGAGGTGTGGACCGCGCGATAGCTGTCCGGGAAGTATGCCCCGATCGGCAGAAGCGCGATCTCCGGCGAGAGCTTCCGGCCAATCTCGCGAAATCCCTCGAAGTACGCTGTATCCCCCGAGTGATAAACGCTGTGACCGCCGCCCGAGACGACGTAGCCGCCAAACTGCCGGAAGGTGTCCTTGAACATGCGCGCTCCCCAATGTTTGGCAGGCGTCATGGTCACCTGGAGACCGCCCACCGTCACCTCGTCCCACCACGACATCCGATGGACGCGAGCAAAGCCTAGACGTTCCACCAGATTCTCTACCCCCTTTGGAACGATGACTTCGGGGGTACGCCCAGTCAGCTCACGGGTTCGCCGGATCACCCACCGCAGCGATGGCAGGTTCAAATGATCCATGTGCGCATGGGTGAGAAGCACGACATCCACCGCCGGAAGCTGGCGCCGGGCCAGACCCGGCCTCCTTTGCCGACGCAACAACACCAGGCGCTTGGCGAACACGGGATCGACCAGAATCTTTCGGCCGGCGATCTGCAGCAAAAACGAGGAATGGCCGATAAACGTAACGCCCACCTCGTCCTCACCGACCGGCTCAAAGCTGCGCGACCGTCCTTGAATCGGCTCCGCATGGCTTTCCCGCACCAGCCGAAGGAGCTGCCGCAGCTTGGTCGCCACAAACGGCGTTCCTCGTCCCCAACGTACTCCCACACCGGATCGCAGTCTCGTCTTTCGCGCCATCGTCACCCTTCCTTTCTATAGATGAGCGAGAAGCCCGTCAGGACGCGAGCGCCGGGCCTTACACAAGCATCCCATGTTTCTCCCGAGGCCAGACACTCGGCACGTTTCCGCATCTATACCTCCGGCGGCTCTGGGGCCCAACCGACGCGGAACTGCCCGCAGACCGTTTCGATCTCCTCAGGTAAACCAGGAGTTCTGTCGTATGGCCAGGCATCCAACCGCACCTCCTCACACCTCCGATGTGCCGACCGCAGGAGGCAAAAGCGACAATGCGATCGGGCATATCGACCCGCTCCGAAAGCGCATCTGGGAACACGTCTCCCGATCTCCGCTCCACTCCCTTTGGAACTTCGAAGGCGTTCCGCCGATGACCATCGCAAAACGCACCTTCAACGCGTTTATGGAGGACAACCTCCTGTCGCGCGCGGCCGAGCTAGGCTACTACTTCCTTTTCGCTCTGTTTCCGACCCTGGTGAGCGCCTCGAGCATCCTCGGTCTGGCGGCGAAGTCCGCATCCCAGATCTACGTCCAGCTGTTGAACTATCTCGCCCTCGTGGTGCCACCCTCCGCCATGGGAATCGTGATGGAGACCTTCAATGAAACGACCGCCGCCTCGAGCGGTGGCAAAATCACCTTCGGTCTGGCAGCGGCGCTCTGGGCGGCTTCGGTCGGCTTTGTGGCGATCCAGGACACGCTGAACACGGTCTACAAGGTCCGCGAAACCCGCCCCTACTGGAAGCTGCGCGGCTCCGCCATTCTCGTCACCGTGCTCCTGGCGATCATCGTCACACTCACGCTGGGATGTCTGCTGGGCGGCGACTTCCTGGCGCGCTACTGTGGGTCCCACCTCTCCTACCACCCGCTTTCGGTGGTGGCTGTCGGCCTTACCCGGGGCGCCTCCTGGGCCATCGCGGCATCGCTCCTCATTCTGCTGTTTGCGGTCATCTACTACTTCGCGCCCGACGTCAAAAACAAGCGCTGGCACTGGCTCACACCGGGGGGCGCCATCGGCATCGCCGGCTGGATCCTCGCCTCAGTCCTCCTTCGGGTGTATCTGCATTTCTTCGACAACTACTCCGTTACCTATGGATCGCTGGGCGCGGTAATCGTCCTTCTTACATGGTTCTACATCACCGGCTTGATGCTGCTGACAGGCGCGGAGATCAACAGCGAGATCGCCGCATCCGTGACCGAGAAGAAGTTGAAAGCATCCGGGGAACTCCCGCCGCACGCAACGGACGATCCCGAACACCCTATCCCGGCCGCTCCCGTCGTCTGAGAGAGGGAGAAGCAGAACCTACATGCCACTATCGGCCGGCAGAGATGGACCGTGCCTCCGGCGTCCGCCATTCGCTGGACGGTAGATCTCCGGGATCGTGAAAAGTGTGGGATCCGGCTCCACGCGCAGGATCTCCGTCAAGTGGACCTCGGTCTCCTCTCCCGCCGCGGCATCACGCGCCATCACCCGTATCGGGATGCCGAGATCGACTGAAACCCAGATCTCGCACATGTCCACTGCCGGCTTCCCCCCTGGCGTCCCGCCGTCCGGTAGCCGCTCCTGCATCCAGCCCACAGCTTCCAGACCGCTCACGCGATCCTTTCCGAGGCGCCGGAACACAACGTCTTTGCCCGCGACAGACTCATGCCAGAGACGATCGCGCTCCTCGTCCGCCCGGCGAAGCTCCGTCAGCTCCCAGTCGAGCGGGCGAGGCTGCGCCCGCAGCTCCGGAAGCGCGACAATGCTGTACTCCTTCCGATCCGGGTCGAGATGGATGCGCCGCCGATGGATGACGTCCAGAATCACGATTCCGGCGGGAGCTCCGGAGCGTGGATCGATCACCTCGATAAAGGTCGATCCGGCGGAGTTGCGCGCCATACGACCGCGCGTCGACCACCCGCCCAGAGGTCGTGTGCGTTCAATCACCTCGGTCGCCTCAAAGGGCACGCCCGCTCTCTGCGCCATGCGCTCCGCCGCTGGAAGAACACATTGAGCGCAGATCCGCTGAGTGAGTGCGAAGAGGAAGAAAACAGCTCCGACGGCTCGAATCCACGACATGAAAAAGCGACCTTTCAAGGACATCAAACGCTGCAGCGCACCGAGGATACGTCCCGCGCCCAGCTCCGGATTCCGCCGATCTGCCGCCGGGTCCGCTTTACACCGCACTTCCGTAACGTGCAAAGAGCCGGGGCCGATCAGTCTGCGCCCCCAAACGCCGGCGTGAGACTCCGCAAGCCGTCTCGCCCGCTTATACCGAATTCTCCCTGCCCCTCCCCCGCGCAAACCCTACCGCTCAGCTACAATTCCGGCACCTCCTCATGAATCTCTACGTCATCGTCCTCTCGGTCATTGTTCTGACTCTTCTCCTGGTGTCGGTCGCTCGCCTCGGCAAGACAAAGACCAAGGCCGATTACCTCCTCGCCGGCCGATCGCTTCCCGCCTTTGTCCTGGTCTTCACCCTCCTCAGCTCCTGGATCGGCTCAGGGTCTCTCCTCGGCGGCGCGGAAAATGCCTACAGACACGGTTTTGTCGCGCTCTGGCAGGCAGCCGGTGGTTGGCTCGGCCTCCTTCTCATCTACTTCATCGCTCCGCGTGCACGAAAGTTCGCCCGTTACACCATTCCCGACCTCCTCGAAGCGCGCTACAACCAGACGGCCCGCATCCTCGGCGTCGTCGCCATTCTGCTCACCTACACCGCCATCACCTCGTACCAGTTCATCGGCGGCGGCGACATCCTCCACCTCATCTTTCCGGACCTGATCGATCCCATCACCGGACGCTACGTCATCGCCGCCTTTGTGATCGTCTTCACGGCCATCGCCGGGATGAGTTCAGTGGCCTACATGGACCTGTTTATCGGCCTCCTGGCCACTGTGACGCTGTGCCTGGCGCTTCCCGTTCTTCTCGAGCAGGCGGGCCACTGGTCCGGCGTCGGGGCGGGTTGGGCCACGGTGCGTGCGGCGCTCCCACCCACGCACTTCCAGATCTTCGGAGATCTCACTCCTGTCGAAGCCGCCGAACTCTTCCTGCCCACGTGCCTGCTCCTGCTCGGCAATCAATCCATGTACCAGAAATTCTTCTCGGCCCGCTCAGAAAAGGACGCCTCGCGAGCGGTCATCGGCTGGATCGTCGGCACCGTTGTGCTCGAAAGCGTCATCGTCGCCATCGCGGTCACCGGTTCAGCCCTCTTCCCGACCGGAGAGGTCAGCCGCGCGCCCCGCGAGATCCTCGCCTACTGCGGTCTCCATGGCTTCGATCCGCTTCCCGCCACGACGGTCGTTCTCGGCGAGGACGGTGGCGTTCTCAGTGTGTCCCATGCTGCTCAAACCGTCGTTCAGTCTCTCCGCGAAATCTTTTTTCTCCATCTGCTCGGCGCGCTCCTCGTGGGCGCCATCTTCGCGAAAATCATCTCCACCGCAAACAACTGGCTCTTTTCACCCGCCACCAACCTCGTCAACGACATCTTTGTCCGCTACCTTCAACCGGAGGCGTCGAACAAACGCATTCTCATCGTCTCTCGCCTGACTGTCGTCCTCCTGGGGATCTGGGCGCTCTACCAGGGTCTCCATACGGAATCCGTCCTGCGCAAAGCGCTCTATGCCTACACCATCTACGCCGCCGGCCTCACCCCCGTCATCCTCGCCGCGTTCTTCTGGAGGCGAGCCACGGCCAGCGGAGCCGTCGCATCCGTGGCCGCAGGCACCGTCGTCACCGTCGGTTGGGATGCAGTCCGAATGCATCTCCCGCTCGCCCTGGGCAACCGCGATGCCATCTTTCCGGCTCTCTTTGCGAGTGTCCTGTGCCTTCTCGTCGTCAGCCTCGCCACAAAGAGGTCCGACACGGCTCACATCGACATGATCCCAGAGAGCAGGGCGGAAAGCCGGACCGACTCATAAACGCTCTGAGCGAAATTTTTCCTCATCATAGTTTTCCACGGAGTCCGGCCCATCCTGCCGGTGAGCCGTGCATCCAATCGTGGCAAGACAGACGGCAAGCAAAACACTGGAGGAAAGTTTAGACATGGCAACCGTAGAGAACGCGCCCATAGGAGATCTTCAAGAGATCGTAGGTCCGGATTCCACCGCTACCCTGGAAACAAGCGGCAGCTTCGCCGCGAGCGACCCAACAAGAACCGCCGGCAGCGAAAGCCTCTATGCCGCGGGCAAAAACAACGCCGCCCGAAGCACGGACGATGATCTGGACGAAGATGAGGATGACGACGACGAGGATCTGGACGACGATGACGACGATGAAGACGATGACCTCGATGATGACGATGAGGAAGACGACGACGATGACGACGAAGACGAGGATCTAGACGACGATGATGACGAGGATCTAGACGACGACGATGATGACGAGGACGAGGATGAGGACGACGCCTAGTCGATGACCGAGCGGCGCGACTGACGCGACAGAATCCGTCATGCCGGGTGGATGGATCACGGGTTCTGTCGAGGGATTCGGTCGCAAGCCCGGATCACCGATCGTTTCGGACCGGCATCTACGGCTTTGTATCTGCCATGGTTGCGAGCCAGGCCTTGACTAAAGGACCGCCTGTACCGATCACCGGATCGGTTGCAGGAAAGCCGAGGGCTCGCATGCGCTCGAGCCGGGCCGAGTCCGGCGCATCCCGGCAGATGTCCCAGGTCGCTCCCGGCGGGTAGGCCCCGATTACCAGGAAATCTTCGCTCGCCGCCAGCCGGCAATGCCCGGTTCCCACGGGCAGAACGGCGACATCACCAGCCTTGACCACGATCTCCCGGCCGCCTTCCCCACCCAGCACCAGGCGCCCCCAACCGCCGGCGAACCCGAGCACCTCATGCGCGGTCGAATGGTAGTGATGAAAGCTATAAACCCCGTTGCGCCACTGGGGCGGCCATCCATTCCGGGTAAAGGCCGCCTCCATCCGCGCCGCGAGATCACCAGCCTTCGTCCCATCTTCGGCAAACGCAGAGCGGTAAAGCAGAACCGGAAGCCGCGAGTTGTTGGGAACCCAGCCGTTCGGTCCCAGGTCCATTCGTTCGGGAGTGCTGCTCAAACCGAACATCTTCCTTGCTCCTCCAACTGCCAGCAAAGCCGTGAAGCTTCTTCGGTTCATGTGGGACCTTATCTCCGACCTTAGCCAGACTACATCCGACCAACCCGCGCGAAGCCGCAAAACAAGGCGTCAAACCCGACGCGCACCGATGCTAGACTCAGGCTGAAGATGCCGGAGCACGAGGATAAACCGTTTACGCTTGCCGCCCTGCGCTCTGGCCGAACTCAGCGCAACTTTGTAAGCCCGCCCACCGCCACGCCGCCCCCCCTACCCGCTCCCAGCGGTGCCGAGCTAGGCGCGAAACATCCTTCCGACGCAACCCAGATGGGTCTGATCTTCGCTCCCAAAGCTTCGGTCGCCCCCCCGAACCGACTCGCGCCCGCCGTACTCCCCGCCGAGCGACGCGTCTGGACCGTCCGCTCCCTCGTCGCCGACATCCGCCACCGCGTCGAAGTCGGCTACACCGATCTGTGGATCGAAGGCGAAATCTCCGCCTGCCGCCCCGCAGCCTCTGGCCACATCTACTTCACGCTCAAAGACGGCGAAGCCCAGCTGCCCGTTGTGCTGTTTCGTCGTGAAGCGCAGCTGCTCCGCTTCCGCCCCGCCGACGGCCTCCACGTCCTCGTTCGCGGACGACTCTCCGTCTACGACACCCGCGGCCAGCTCCAGCTCATCGCCGAAACGGTTGAGCCTCGGGGTGCCGGTGCCCTCCAGATCGCCTTTGAACAGCTGAAAGCCCGCCTCAGTGCCGAAGGCCTCTTCAGCGCCGGCCGCAAACGCCCTCTCCCTGCATTTCCAAAGTGCATCGGCATCATCACTTCACCGCAAGGAGCCGTCCTCCACGACATTGTCACCATCGTCGGACGTCGGCACGCCGGCCTGAACCTGCTGATCTACCCCGCCCCCATGCAGGGGCCCACCTCCGCCGGCGCCATCGGCCGGGCACTTCGTTGGTTCGCCCGCAATCCAGGCCGCGTCGATCTCATCCTCCTCGCCCGCGGCGGAGGCTCCCCGGAAGACCTCGCCGGCTTCAACGACGAAGCTCTGGCCCGCCTCATCGCAGCATGTTCTCTCCCCGTCGTCTCCGCCGTCGGCCACGAGACCGACTTCACCATCGCCGATTTCGTGGCCGATCTTCGCGCCCCCACGCCGTCCGCCGCGGCAGAGCTCATCACCGCACAGGCCCATCAGGTCGGCGCCCGCGTCGATCATCTCCGCCGCTCCGCGTTCCGCTCCATGCACCTCTCCCTCTTGCAGGCTCGTCAGCGCTATGCCCGCCTCTCCGCCGATCAGGTCCTCCGCCGCCTGCAAGATCAGGTCGCCCTCCGCCAGCAACGCCTCGACGACCTCCGCCAGCGCCTCGACCTCGCTCTCAGCCGGCGTACCCGCACCTCGGCCAGTCGCCTTCAGATCCTCACCGCACGGCTTCGCGAGCAGGACCCCGCCCTTCGTCTCTCCACCGGCCGGCATCGCCTCGAAAGCGCCGGGCAGCGCCTCGACCGCGCCCGCCGATCCCTCTTCGCTCAGCGCCGCACGCATCTGAAGCACACGCAGACCCGGCTCCAGGCACTCTCTCCCCTCGCCGTCCTCTCCCGCGGCTATGCGCTTGTTTACCTCGAAACCGGCGCAGAACCTACCCTCCTCCAATCCGCCGACGACGCCAAACCCGGACAGACGATCCGCGCCCACCTCGCCCAAGGCACCCTGAAAGCTAGAGTTCTGGAGTCCAATCCCTCATGAAGAAACTCTTCGGCACCGACGGCATCCGTGGCGTCGCCGGCACCCCGCCGCTCGACCCTCCCACCGTTCACGCCATCGGCCTCGCATTGGCGGCTACCCTCCGTCTCACCACGCCCAGTCCTAAAATTCTGCTCGGCATGGATACGCGCGAGTCGAGCGAACCGATCGCCGCGACGCTTACCGCCGGCCTCCTTGCCGGAGGCGCCCTGGTCGAATCCGCCGGCGTCATCACCACGCCGGCCATCGCCTATCTCACTCGCTCCCACCGCTTCGCCGCCGGCATCGTCATCTCCGCCTCCCACAATCCCTGGGAGGACAACGGCATCAAGCTCTTCGGACCGGACGGCTACAAACTTCCCGACCATCTCGAACTGGCGATCGAAGCCGAGATCTTCCGGCAGCTCGATCAGCCCACCGAAACCCCCACCCAGGCCCCCCAGCCTCCGGTCAACGAAGCCGACCGCGCCGACTACGTCCGCTCTTTACTCGCCGCCGTCCCCGGCCTCTCGCTCAGCAACCGCACCGTCGTCATCGACTGCGCCAATGGTGCCGCCTCCGCCGTTGCACCCCAGCTCTTCTCCGATCTCGGCGGCGACGTGATCGTCACGCACGCGTCCCCGAATGGACGCAATATCAACGAGTACTGCGGCGCCCTTCACCCTGCCATCGTCGCCGCCGAGGTCACCCTCCACCAGGCCTCCGTCGGCGTCACCCTCGACGGCGACGCCGACCGTTGCCTCTTCGCCGACGAGCACGGCCGCGTCGTCAACGGCGACGCCGTCCTCCTGCTCGCTGCGCGGGACCTCCAGGCCCGCGGCCTGCTCACCAACAACGTCGTCGTCGCCACCACCATGTCCAACATGGGCCTCGAGGCCGCTCTCCGCCGATCCGGCATCCAGATGCTCCGAGCCCCCGTGGGCGACAAATACGTCCTCGAACAGATGCTCGCTACCGGTGCAGCCCTCGGCGGGGAACAATCGGGCCACATCCTCTTTACCGGCCGGTCCACCACCGGCGACGGCCTGCTCACGGCCCTGCTCGTCCTCGATGTAATGCACCGTTCCGGCAAATCCCTCGCCGAGCTTACCCACGACCTAAAGGTGTTCCCGCAGATCATCGTCAACGTCAAGGTCCGCGATCGCCGTCCGCTTGACGCTATCTCCGCCGTCGCTCGGGCCGTCCAAATCGCGGAAACGGAACTCAGGGATCGAGGTCGCATCGTCCTCCGCTACTCCGGCACCGAAGCCCTGGCTCGCGTCATGGTCGAAGCCGAAACCGAGCTGGAGATGCGCACGCACGCAGACCTGATCGCCAATGCAATCAAGGCCGAGATCGGCATATAAACCCACAATGCGCAATAAGGATGCGCAATAAGGAGCGCCGATAAAGGCGCCTTTGACAAACAGCGGAAGCCGGAACCTTGCTCCGTCAGAGCTCATCACGACGCGCTATGCACGTCTGTCCGCTCGTCTGAGCCTCTGAGAGACAGACGAACTTAGCGATGGGACCTGCTTAGCCGAGCTCGTATTTTTGGATGATCTCAGGAACACTGATACCGCTGCGTATCAGCCTCGCTTCCACCACGGTACTCACACAGAACGAGCCCGAAAAGCTCGTTCCATCCGTAAAATCGATCTGCAACTCAGTCCCATCACCCTGATCCTTGTAGATCCGAAGCATCTGAATCGTCTTTCCGCAAATCTCTGAACATTCAATGTACTCATCGGAAATCACAGTCGACCCCCCCTCTTTTTTACGGTGGCCCCCGTCCGGCGATTGGTCAATCGGTTCGGACACTTGTGGTGTGTTCGCGGCAGAAGTCGTGACAGTCTGATCACCGTTGGCATGACGCAAAGTGTAAGGCAGCAAAGATCTACCCCCATTTGGACAAATCTCAAAACAAAGATTGCCGGTAAATCATCTCTCAGTCTTGAGACTGATGCCATTTTGGCATCAGCCTTCTAGGCGGCCGAAAGTCTATTTCCCAAAATTGCTGGTGCGGATCGAAGAGGAGGATCGGCTTACGGTCTTGATGATCACGGTCTTATGGAAACCGATCTCCTGATTCACGTTCGATATTTGGTGCGTTAGCTATTTCTGCATCTTGCCCACTAGGGCGGCGTACTGCGCCGCGAAATCCGGCGCCCTTCGCCCCAGCTTATGCATGATCGAGCATCTCAGTTCTGTACTTCGGTGCGAGCTCTACCATCTTCTTCATCTGCGCTGCTTTTTGATCGTTCGGTGGAGGTGTCGTTCGCGTAGGCAAGGGAATGCCGACGCGTGCGAAGTAGTTGTCCTGACCGGCGGGAGAGCATAGCAACAGCGCACGTGCCGGCTGGTTGGAGTTGTTGCGAAACTGGTGTGGAGCGTTGGAAGGAATGTTAGCCGTAGTCCCCGTGCCCGCAGTACGCTTGCTTCCACGGAAGGTGATTTCGAGCTCCCCCTCGAGGACGATAAACGTCTCCTCAAAATCGTGGCGGTGCGGCGGCGGCCCGCCTCCGGGAGGGATCAGCATATCGATCAAACAAAAGCGGCCGTTCGTATCGTCGCCTGTGACCAGGGTCGTGTAGGTGTCGCCCACGATCCCAAGGTGTAGCAGGCTCTGGTCGGTATCGGGCTGCGCCACAAGCAACATGCGTTGCAGGTCGTCGGGAGGAAGTCCTGTGTCGGGTCTCGAGTCAATGCCAGTGCTGTCTGCCATGTGTTTTCTCTTGGTCTGCGTTGCAGCGGGGTTGTTACTGCTCTTACGGGTTAGGCGATGGTCTCGAACCGCAGCCCATACATGGCGAACGGCGAAGACCACCACAATCGTTGCCG
Source organism: uncultured Acidobacteriaceae bacterium (assembly GCA_964236945.1). Classification (GTDB taxonomy): domain Bacteria; phylum Acidobacteriota; class Terriglobia; order Terriglobales; family Acidobacteriaceae; genus Edaphobacter. The sequence goes on from CAXSGC010000003.1 coordinate 139,742, forward strand.
CTGCCTCGACGAAACTGCGGCCGGGGTGACGTTTCACCGCTTCACTACCTTCGTTGCGAAGTTCTCAAAGTGCTTCATGAGTTGGTCAGGAGCCTCCTCGGGGATAAAGTGGCCGCAGTTTGAGATCTCCCCCCCGGTCACCTCCTCCGCCACCATCTCGATCATCTGCTTCACCTTGCCGCCCAGCGACTTGTCTCCGCCAAAGGCAGCGATCGGCACCTTCACCTTGTTCTTAGTGAGCGGTTCGGTGAGCGCTATGGTTTCGAAGGCGGTCCGGTAGACCCCGAGAGCTCCGAGTACACCTTCCGTGCCGGAGAAGGTGCGCAGAAACTCGTTGACAGTCTCGGGTGAGAATGCGCTGGGATCAGCTGTTGCAAACTGATAGAACCACGTCAGAAAAGCTCGCTCGTTGCCGACGATCAGACGCTGCGGCACATCGTTGGCCAGAGGCAGAATCCACCACCACATCGACCCATTCTTCATCGCTTCAGGCGTATACGTGAGGATCTTCGAAAGGATCGCGGAAAGCATGACGGGCACTTCAAGGTACATAAGGCCGGCAATCTCATCGGGGTGATGCGCCGCCCACAGCAGGGCCGGTGGAGCACCCATATCATGCGCGATGACGAGAAGCGGTTTGCCGGATCCGAAGCCGATCTGCTGCGTCAGCAGGCGGAAGTCGTCTGCCAACGTCTTTCCGTCATACCCGTTGCCGTCAGGTTTTGACGAGTCTCCATACCCTCGCATGTCCGGCGCCAGAACGAGATAACCGGCCTTGGCGAGAAGCGGCATCATCTTATGCCAGGAGTAGCTGCTTCCAAGAAAGCCATGCCAAAGAAGCACCGGCTTTCCTTCCGGATTGCCCCCGATCCAATACTGCAGGCGTTGTCCGTTCACCTGCGCTGTTCTGGATTCAAAATTTGGTATCTCCGCTCGAATCTGTTCCGGCATTCTCCACTCCTCTGAAAGAAATCAGGGAAAGAAATCAGGCATCCCCTTCTTTTCTTCCTGTAAACCATTCGCGCAACAGCTGGGATGTGCGCCAGCTTTTACACGTCACCTTATGTCCCAAACCAACTAACGAGGTCAGACTACATCTGTTGTCGGTTGCACAGGCTGCAAAGTAAAATCGCTTCCGATGTAGGGAAACGTCCTCTGTCCTAACCCGATCGCGGAACATATAGCAATTCCCGTCGGCGGCTTTTACACCGCACGGCTCGCATTCGGAAGATGTAGCTGAACGACACCCACCTCAGCACCTTCACCCGCTTCGCCATTACCCCAGCAATTTTGGAATGATCTACTCGATCCGATGTCGCGTATTCCCTTGGCGCGGCACACTTAGTTCCACCGTGTTCGCATGCGGTCACTCTTCCAAAATTGCTTCCGGTGCAGGTAGGAGATTCCGCCCGCACCTGAATTTCATTGTCCTAAACACACGTTGTTCACCCTATGTTTTCGGTGGGAGCTTGCTCCGTCCGCAAACTGGCTTTGCATCTGGAGTGGGTGCATTTTGACAGCACCTGGGTGCATTCTTGTCTTGGAAATTGAGTGGCCCCATGCACTCTGGCTTTCTTCAGCGGTTTCACCGTCTACTAGGAAAAATACCTCCGTCCTACCCACGACACAGGGTGCCAAGTGTCATCCGGACTACTGAGACAACAAAAAGAGAATCGCAAGATCAGTATCAACTGACCGCACCCCAGCAAGCCAGTCTCGCATCAAGTTGGCATCGAGGTACTCATGTACAGTCATAGAGCCGATCTCCTCTTGGTAGAAGATGATCCGCAGTTGCGTCTTCTCATCCACGCAATCCTTACTGAGTCTGGGTACTCGATTCGGTCTGCTCACGACGGCCGGTCAGGACTGGCAGAAATTCAAAGGGCGGTGCCGGATTTAATTCTGTCCGACCTTCATATGCCCGGCATGTCCGGTTTCGAATTCCTGTCGGAAGTTCGGGAGAGATTCCCAGATATCCCCCTTATCGCCATGAGCAGCGCATACTCGGGCAGCGAAGTCCCTGTAGGAGTGGTTGCCGACGCCTTCTACGAAAAAGCGACGTCGATCGATAACCTGTTGGATGTCGTTGATCGGCAGAACCCGAGGCCACAACTCGTGGGAGTGGGCCACCCAAACGGATCCTACGTGTCGGGTCGTGTGTGTGATCCCATTCCGGTATGACACGTTGCGTAAAGAACGACCGAGGGCGCATCGTTCCGCTGCAAAGAAACGTTAGTTGACTTCATGTAGAACACGTTCCTGGCGTGGCCCGTCTCAGCGAATTCCTCCGCAAGGCTTGAAGCAATCATCGAGTTTCTTGGCTGCCGATAAAAAATAGCTCGTTTGGGTCTGCACCTGCGCACCTCGGATCTCTGGGCCCTCCTATGATAGAACCCATAAAGTTCAAGAAGGCTCCCTCTTTGGAGATCGGGCGGGGACGCCCACTGTACAGGGCACAAAAGAAGATCGGTTCCACGGTCCACTCTGTAAGAATCTGTACCAGGGCGCCTGTATCAACGTGTTCCCGTGCGATCCAAAGGGGCAAGACGGTAATTCCAGCAGAGTCGATAGCGAGTTGTGCCAAGGTGTAAGGATCGCCGATGATGATGCGAGTGACGGGATTCACCGAAAGATGCTCGCCTTCCTTCCAGAACTTCCAATACGCGCGATGATCGGTTTCGCTAAAAGCAAGGCACTCATGGTCTTCGAGATCGATCGGATGGCTCGTCTCAGGATGACTGGCTAAGTAACGCGGACTAGCGAATACGCCTTGGCGGATCGGCGGGAACAGCTTCATCTGATGCCGCGATTCACCTGGGGACCGCACTTTGAAAAAGACATCGTGAGTCGCTTTTGGCTCTTGATTCCAATCGGCGCAGTAGAGGGAAACGTCCACCCTCAACTTGGGAAAAGTGTCCAGGAATTCACATAAAATGTGCGAGAGTACATCTTGAACAAAGGTGATAGGAGCTGCAACGTGCAATATCCCCTCAGGCTCCAGCTGACGAGCGACAAGAACCTCCATCGCGGCTTGATGTGCCTGAAGAACGGATTGGCACGCCTTCAGATACTCCTGTCCCACATCGGTCAAATGCAGACCGGACTCACCCCGCCGGATAAGCGCGAGTTGCGCCGTACGTTCTATCCGTTTCAGGGCGCGACTGGCAGTGAAGAGTGGCACCTTAAGTGCTTCCGCAGCCTCAGTAAGAGTCCTCGCACGCCCGATCGCGACAAAGATTCGCATGTCTTCGGGACGTATTTTCAAATCAATCTTTCGTGTTCTTTTTACCGCCACGTATCACCTGCTCCGGCCCGAGAGCAACGGCATCGGGTGGAAAGCCACATCGTGCTGAATCACGTCACAAGGACGAGCTTCAAAATAGCGCTACCAGTGGGCGAGCCATGAGCGTTCTTGCGCACGGCAAAAAACCTTATTAAAAGGTAGATCATACACCGATGTGACGACAAGCGTCGCCATCGCATGAACCCCAGGTAAAGACACGCACTCTAAGCGCTGTAAAAGCAGAGTGGTCGTCTTAGAGTCGCGAACCGACAAGAGAGCGAAACGCCGGTGGCCGGGAGTACTCACTCACGAGTCCTTATTGTCCAACCCCTCACTCGGTCACCAGGAGTCCTCAGGGCAGGTCGATGATCGGCTGGAAGATTCCCGGATAAGCTCGGATCCCGGGTACTTCCGAACTGCCTCCTGAAACGCCAGTGGGATGACTGGACTGGAGAGCCTCAAAACTCTCCCATTTCGCAATGTTCACGAAGGAGGAAGTTCGGTCGCCTTGCCCAGTGTTGCGGTGAAGATGGGTCTCGATAAATCCGGGCTTTTCCTTCAAAAGGCTGCTTGTCTTTTTCCAGCCTTCAAGGAGTTTTTGGGTTTCGTGTTCAGGCACGCTAAAGGCGTTGATCAGTGTTACCGGCATGATGTAGCCCCCGTAAATACTCGGAACAGGCTTTTCTTTCGCACCTGTGGCATTAAACCATCGACGATCACCACTCCCTGTAACTCAACCGGAGTTTCCGCAAACCGCTGAGGCGCGAAGACGCCTTGGGAAATTCTCCCACAGGGTCCGCCTCAATGCAAATCCGGAAGGCCACCGGGCTCCGGTAGCGATGCACGCTGGATCCAATCGCGCCGCCCCTGGGGTCTCGCAATTGGTCTCGCCGGAAGAGCCAGGCAGCTTGCCGGAAATCTTCGCAATGGCTTCCGTTTGTCAGGCTGCTTTTACTGCACAGAAGTTATCGTTCGACTTACATCGAAAGCGATCTTTATTTGCAGCGCATGCAAGTATCGGCAGATGTAAGCTGACTTCATCGATCGTTCTTACAGGTCTGTGATACATAGACCGGCGCACCAAACCGAGACAACTGGTTTACTATTGCCGACAGCCACCCGGACAACAGGAGTGCAGCAACCTGCAAAGCAGCCCTGCATGCCTAACTCCCTTCGTCAGAAACAACGCCCTGCTCTTGACTGATTCAAGTTGCACGCTGCAGTTTTCCCGAGAAGTCCTACATCGGCAGCAACTGTCAAACGCGGTGATCAATGGATGGACATGGAGCAACGACACCGACCGAGTTCGTGTGGTGTGTTTCTGATTCAAAGTGCACTCCATGGGAGAGCGACGAGTCCTCGCGTCCGCGCGACATCGAGGCTTCCTCGCGGGGGCAATCGTAGCCTGATTTCCCTGAGCGTGGCGCTCTTTTGCTGCGTCCTTATGTCGCCGGCATGGGCGCAGACCAGCGCGCCGGGCGGTCTTGCCCCGCCGGCCGCGGACAAGGCAATGGTGGGAGGGCACACGCCGATCCCACAGATTCCCGACGCCGGCACATCTGCGATATACACGCTGCCGCAGTTGATCGATATGGGCGAGCGAGCCAATCCACAAACGCGCACGGCCTGGGAGCGCACCAGGCAGGCCGCCGATGAAGCAATCATCGCCCGCAGTCCCTTATTCCCAACCATCGCTCTTACCTTCGTTGCCCTCCGAGGAGATCTGCTCTTCGGTCTTCCACCCAACATCTCAACCGAAGGTTTGGTCAAGATCAACAGCACGATCCTGGAGCCGGCGGTGAAGCTCACCTGGACAGCCATCGACTTCGGAGCCAACCTCGCAACCTATCGGGCGGCCAAAGAAACGCAGGCGGCTACCAGCGAAGAGGCAACCGCGACGGAGCAGCAGGTGGCACTGACGATCTCCCAGGACTACTACGCGGTAGTCGCGGCCAAACAGGCTCAAGCATCCTCGGAGTCCAGCTATGCCGCGGCCAAGATCGAGGAAGCTGCCACCGAGTTGAGCTACGCGAACGGCCTGATATCGGTGATCAAGCGAGACCAGACCAGAGCGCAGACGTTGTCAAGCTATGCGAGTCTGGTGAGCGCAAAAGCAAAGCTGCAGCAGGCGAAAATCGCCTTGGCCGCCGAGGTGAACCTGAAGGCGGAGCAGGCCTTCGACGTTCCTCCGCTGGGAGACGAAATCGATACGCGATGGGTGAACGCCTCGGTGCAGGAAATGGTGAAGACCGCGACGCAACTGCGCCCCGAACTGCACGAGGCGCTCGATCAGATCAAGGCGGCGCAGCAGCAGGAAAAGAGCGCCCACGCCGGTCTGTTCCCTACCGTCTCGCTCACCGCTCAGGAGCAATACACACACAGCACAAGCTCAACGCCCACGTCGGGCAACTCGTTGGCTGCGGCCAGCTCGCCGGACACGAATGGCAGTACCTATGTGGTCGCGGCTAACCTCAATTGGGACATCTTCACGGCGGGGGCCAAGCGCGCTCGGGTGCGGTTAGCGACGTCGCAGGTCCGCCAGTCGCAGCTCCATCTGGATCAGCTCACGCTCGACGTACAGCAGCAGGTCTGGCAAAGCTACACCGATGTCGAGGCGGCTTTGAATCAGCAGCAGGCCGCCGAGGCCGCGCTCCTTGCCTCGCGCGAATACTTCGCCTCCGCCAAGCTCGCAAACGCCAATGGGTTGGGAAATGAGGTGCCGCTCACCTCGGCGCAGGCCTCGCTTGCACAGGCCGAAAGCGCATTCACCAGCGCCCGCACCAATACCTTGCAGCTTGCCGCCAAGCTCGCCTACAGCACCGGGCAGCTGCTCTCGTTCGGACCCATGATCCCGCGTCCCGCAGGAGGAAAGCCTTGAAACATTTGCCCCAGCGTCGCAGTTTTCAATTCAATACAGGATGGCTTGGATTGGCGCTGTGCAGCTCGCTCGCCGGATGTGGTGGATCGCATGTCGTCAACGTGCTCGGATCGTACTTTCCAGTCTGGCTGCTGTGCATGATCGTGGGGGCCGCATTCGGCTTTGCCGCCCATGCCCTCTTCCTGCGTCTCAAGATCGAGCCGTATGTTGGCCCATTGCCCCTAATCTACCTGTGCATCGTGGTCGCGATATCGTGCCTGACATGGCTGCTAATTTCGTAGAAAGGAGAGATCTGTGGACGAAGATAAATATGTGAACAAGCTTGCGGATCGTCCCGAAGATTCAGAAACAAAGAAACGCCGCCTGCTCGGCCGCCTGGTTGGAGCCGTCATCGTCATCCTCGCCATCGTGGCCGTTGTCCTCACCTGGATTCGTATGACCTACAATCCGCGCACCCAGGACGGCAGTCTTGGAGCGCACTACATCGGCATGGCGCCCGAAGTGGAAGGACGCATCATCGCCTTGAATGTTCGTGACAACGATTGCGTGCAGGCAGGGCAACTGCTCGTTGAAATCGATCCTCGGCCGTATCAGTACAACTTGCAATCCGCGCTGTCCAATCAAGCCAAGCTCGAAGAAGAAATCGTGCAGGAAAAAAGATCGATTCGCGCCTCCATCGACCAGGTGCAGACAAGCAAGGGAAGCGTTGTGAACAGCCGTCTGAATGTGCTAAAAGGTGCGGATTCGATACGGGAGGCCGCCGACCAGGTAACCGAGGCGCGTGCCTCCCTCGGGACCGCCCGAGAAAATCTGGCGTTAGCCGACCTGACGTTGGAGCGCAATGTGCCGCTCGCCGCGCACAATTACATCTCAAGAGAAGATTTCGACAAGCTCCAAACCAATCGGAAGAGTGCGGCCGAATCCGTTCGAAGTGCCGAAGCCCAGGTGCGTTCCAGCGAATCAAAGCAGAATAGCGCCTCCACCTCCCAGGCCCAGAACGCCGTCAGCGTAGATCAATCCGAGGATCAGCTGCGCAAATCGAGAAACGACATCCCGGTGCTTGGGACCTTGGTCTCGCAGCGGCCCTCATACCAGGCGTCCGTAGACCAGGCGCGGCTCAACTTGAGTTGGACAAAGGTCCACGCCCCCTTCAACGGCTGCGTCACCTCCATGAATATCGCGCGAGGCGAGTACGCCAAGACAGGCACGGCGATGTTCACCCTGATCGACCAGAACTCCTGGTACGTCCGAGCCGATTATGGGGAGGGGCAACTCCGCTTCATCCGGCCAGGCATGCGCGCCGATGTGGTTCTCATGACAGACCCGCACCATACCCTGCCCGGCGTCGTCGAAAGCATCAGCACCGGCGTCACCTCGGCAGACAGCTCCGACGTCGGTGGACTTCCGGGCACACCCGGCAGCCTCCCCACAGTACAACGGTCTCTCGATTGGGTCCGCCTGGCCGCCCGATATCCCGTTCGTATCCACATTGAACCTCGAGACCCCCGGCTGTTGCTGATCGGGACAACGGCCGAAGTTTCCGTGCACGACTAATATCTGCGACAACTATCTCCGACAACGTTTCCCGAGATCTCACATGGCTACCAGCACGGTACAACTTGGCGCAACATCGGCCTCGCAGAGTCGCCTGCATGCGGTGTGGGAGTTCTTCCGGGAGGAACTCAAACCCTCTCCGGGGCGCTACGCTCTCTTATTGCGCCTCGTCGCTTCTGTGCTGATCGCGCTCTGGATCGATATGGCGTTCGGCCTCAAGGACATCGGAATCGGCCTCTACATACCATTCTTCCTGCTTCAGGGAAGCGTCAAAAAGAACTTCATGACCCTGGTGTTGCTCCTGGCAATGTGTGGAGCTTCGGTTCTATACATGCTCTTCGTCATGGATGTTCTCAGTGGATCGCCCCCCGTGCGGTTTGTCGCGCAAACCCTGATTACGTTTGTCGGCGTGTACTTCATCAAGGCCGCGCAGATCACGCAGCCCTGGCTTGTTCTCGCTTTGTTCGGCGCAAACTTCGTCCGTTCCTGGGATACGAGCAGCACGGCGAACTCGATCATGTCCGACAATCTCAGCTTCATCCTGACCATCGCGGTCGGCGCATCGAGCACCGTCTTGGTGCAGTACATCGTCACGCTCGAGGGGCCGCTGCAACAGTTGCAGGATAGCTTGGCTGCTCCTCTTGAGGCAGTGATAGGGACGCTGGCCGCGCATACAGATCACCGTTCACCGAAGGAGGGTCAAAAACAACTGCAAAAACTGGCCCTGCAAGGAGGAACAGCCTCCAAGGGGCTCTTGGCGGATGCAGGAAAGCGCAACGCTCGTGTGCAACTTGTCCAGGCTCGGCTCAGCGGCGCAATCGAGACGCTGGTCGTTCTTGTAGATCAAACGCTGTATTTTTCTCTGCACGGCAGCAAGGCTGCTGCCTCCGACGGGGATGAAGGTGCACTCCGAACCATTCAAGAGCAGCTTCGCGATCTCGAAAAAGTCATCCGGAAAGGGGATTCGCCCGCAGACTTCTCTTATCCCGTTCCCGAACAACTCTCCGAACCCGTAGCGGCTCTGACCGGAACCGTTCAGACACTCGCCGCCGTTCTGCACGGCGATCGCGTGCTCCCGGAGGGTCATGAGGACAAAGCCAAAGGCGGCTTTTTGAAGCCCGGTGCCTTAAAGGATAAAGACAACCTGATCAGCGCGTTCAAGACCACCCTGGCAGCGACCCTCTGCTACGGCGTGTACACCGGTGTCGATTGGTCCCAGATCAGCGCCAGCGTCACCACATGCATCATCACCACAGAAGATTCCGTCGGCATGGAGCGCCAGAAGCAAGTTCTCCGTCTGATCGGCGATTCGCTCGCCGGCATCTGCGCCATCGGCGCCATCTGCTTCCTTCTTCCGCACTTCACAAGCATTGCAGGCCTGACCGCGGTAGTCGCCGTGATGACATTGATCGGCGGATACGTCTACCTCGGCAGCTATAAGCTCGCCTACGCCGGCCGCCAGCTCTCGTATTGTTTCTTCCTGGCAACCCTCACCGGCACAAGTACGCCAAACTCCCTCAACGAGGCACGCGATCGCGTCGTTGCTGTAATGCTCGGGGTTTCTATGATGTGGCTTATCTCCGACCAGATCAAACCCGTCCGCACAAGCGCCAAGATGCGCGAAGCCGTCGTCGGCGCGTTGGGAGCTCTCGAAAAAATCTGCCCCTTACGAAACGCCTCGTGCAGTCCAGAGGACAAGCTGAAGGAACTGATGAAGATACGCTCCTCTTTCGGCAAGCAGCTGCAAGCCCTGCAGATGAATACCGAATTGCGAGCGTTTGAGACAACGATGACGCAGACCGAACACAAGCGACGGCTACCCATCCTCCAGGAGGTCACTCAACTGCTCTTGCAGGTTTTCCTGCGGGATATCACCGCCATCGAGGGAGACATCCTCGATCTGAAAACAGCGAAACAGCGAGAGTGTTCTCCAAAGGAGAGCATGCGTCGTCTGGGAGATCTTTCAAAAGAGATATCGAGCCCCTCCAGCCCGCCGCCTTCAGAAAAGTCGCCAGAGGATACACTCCTCGACCAGGTGCGGAACGCGCTCAAGGAAGCTCTAGCCGCTTAGAGCAAATTACCTGTTGCTATGGAGCGGGAACGTTCGTGCAGAGCCATTTTCCCTGGAAAGAAAACGGCGTTGATACCTGTGGCTTCCTATACACCGACAGGTAGTTTGCGCCTAGTTCGCCCTTGTGAAGCACGTCCGTGAAATCGACCTATGCTGTCAGGCTCGCGGCCCATGCACTCACACTCAACACCCGTGCCGAACGTGGAAACAGATTCGTCATAAGTTCGTCATTGAGGCGCGGGTTGGGGTCGGCACATGCGTCCGACAAAATAATCAGCTCGAAATCCTCATCCGCCGCCGCACAGAATGTGGAGACAACTACGCCGCTTGTAGCTACTCCGGCAATCACCAGTCGCTTTACATCCTGGGCGCGCAGGATGATCCTAAGATCATTCCCGATAAATGCATTGAAACGATCCTTGTTAAGCAGAATCTCGTTGGGACGTGGCTGGAACGTCGGTATAAGACGACTTGCAGGCGGCGGAAGCAGATCCTTGGCCTTGTACGTTGCGAACGCCTGATTGTCAGGAGAAATGTCCGTATAGCCGGGCTGAAATGCCACCTTCGTGAACACAATCAGCATACCGGCCTTCCTGCCCGTCTCCAGCGCAGCCGCTGCATGTGAAACAGCCGCCTTGGCAAATGGCAGATCGCCAATCCCCAATTGGTAGTCACAGATAATAAGAACGGTTTTGCCACCCTCTGGCATTCCTCTGTTCCCCTTCTTTGCCTGGGTGAGTGCTTGGCTGGGAAAGACTGTTGCACCCACACCTGCCACACCCAATGCTAGCAATCGACGGCGAGTTAGATTTCCTGTGGCATCAGGTCGGTTTCCGGTGCGGATGATATTCGCCATAAGTCCTTTCTTCTAAAATCCTAAAAGAGCGACCTTCGCCAACTAATGCTTGCCTTCTCGTTCCTGTGACAATCATTCTTGGTCGAAGCATGATAGTTGAGGGGCCGAGATGAGAGTCGGCTTCACGTTGAATACTCTAGAAAACGTTCCCGGTACGGAGTTTTGCAAGGAGGTCTAAAGGATGAACGGGCTTTGTCATAATTTCAAAGTCGTGGCCTTGTGCCCGAGCTACCTGCAGCAGATCGGCAGTCGCGGCCTGGCCCGAAAACAGTAAAACCTTGCAGCTTGGTTGTTGCAACCGAAAGACGATCGCGGCTTCTATACCGCTCATCCCACCCATGACCACATCGCAAATGAGCACGTCTGGTTGAAAGCTGCCGAGTGACTGAACCGCAGCCTCTCCGCTGTACACCGCGCGTGCCTCAAACCCCGAGGTATTCAGAATGATTGTTAACGTGTTCGCGATGATCTGTTCATCGTCCACAACCAGAACCTTTGTCCTGGACCCGCCTTGACTTTTCGGGACGACGTTCTGACCCCGGCCGAACGCACCATCACAAACCGTATTTACCGTGCTAAATCCGTTTGTGCGAACATGGACATTGCGACGCAAAGAGATATAAGAATTTTCACTATTCTTGAGTGTCGATATCATCCTTTCCTCCTGTAATGCCTATTCATTCCTTGCTCAAGTACCTCAATTACCGCTAATCTCAATTTCTACTTGCGCGCCGTCAAGGTAGCTGTTGCCGTCGGTACCGAGCAGCACAGTAAAGTTCTGGTGTTCCAAAGTGCCACTCTGGCCCTCTGCTTCAATCCATTGAGCGGCATAATCTTCAATTTCTGGAGACACACCCTCCTCCTGGTCGGAACGAACCCTTTTCACAATGGCAATTCCAGTGGAGCTACGATCGTTGAGACTGGTCCAGTGAAATCGCTGTCCTACGCGAATCGCATCTTTTAGCAACGTCGCCCCTCCGGTTAGCTTAGGTGCAGAGTCCTCCGCAACAACGCGAAGCTCGCAAACGTGTCTGGTGCTGCTGTTTGGATGTATTTCCTCGTCGCCTACAAATTGCTTCATGTCAAGAATGCGCCTTTATCCAGCAAATTCTTTCTACTCTTCAGGCAAAGCAGATTTGCAATACACGCAAGTACCTTCGACGACTTGGGCGAAAGCTTCTACCGCGAAGCAATCGGGTATAGCAAACCCTAAGACTCACCGGTATTCACCGGTTGCTTTAGTAGGCCGAGCGCCCGCCAATCGAAGTGCCGAGCCCGGTCGCCCCGCGCATCGCGTCACGCCTACGGCAATCCTTGTTTGCATCGCGTGCAAACGACATCGGATGTACGCTGGCCTCGTCAGCGGATCTTCTATCTAGGTTGGACTCACAGCTCCGGGAACTCACTAACGGATGCTCGCCTTCTGCCATCACTGGTACATCGACTCTCTGAAGCGTCGAGGGCCCCAGAAGAATCGAACAAAGCAAAACCGTACTTTCACTAATTCACGAGGGCACACATCATGGCAACTCAAGGGAAAAAGCTGGGAAAAGTAGCCGTAGTCACTGGAGCGGCGATGGGAATCGGACAAGCCTATGCGAAGCGGCTCGCCGAAGACGGCGCCGACATCGCCATAGCGGACATCGTCCCGGCCACTGAAACGGAGGAAATCGTTCGAGGGATGGGCCGCAAAGTGAAAACGATGCATTGCGATGTCACATCGGAAAGCGATGTCAAAGCCTTTGCGGACTTTGTCCAGAAGGAGTTCGGGCGCTGCGATATCCTCATCAACAACGCCGGGATCTATCCGTACACTTCCTTCGATGACATGACGTTCAGTCAGTGGAGACAAGTTCTCAGCGTCGACCTCGACGGTCCGTTCCTCGTCTGTAAGTACATCGTTCCAATGATGCGCAAGCAGAAATACGGTCGCATCATGAACGTCTCCTCGGCCGAATCCTGGACCATAGCGAAGAACAACCTTCACTACATTGCCGCCAAGATGGGTGTGGTCGGACTTACGCGCGCCCTTGCAAACGAGGTTGGGGACGACGGCATCACCGTCAACGCCATCGCGCCCGGCATCACAGACACAAAAACGGTCGAACGGGATGCCAAGGAATACCTCACGTCTCTTCCAAAAATGCAGGTCATTCATCGTCCAGGGCAGCCGGTCGACATGGCCAACGTGATGTCGTTCCTCACCTCGGACGACGCACAGTTCATGACCGGCCAAACACTGATCAACGACGGTGGTTGGGCACGGCAGTAAAGGTTGCCGATACAAGCCCGGCTTTCGCTCTTGCGCTTCTATCCCATGGGCGGTGCCGGGTGTCCCCTCTGCACCGCAACCGGGGCACGGAAGGCGCAATCCAAGCCTGCGAGAGCGGATCAGAACGCAGTCGCAAAGGAGCGCGGTGACGGCAACCAGGCTACTACCCACAATGCGGTTTCGCCGTCGAAAGTCTCGCAGTGGAGGTCTGCTGCGCGCTTGCATTCGGTGCTGCCTGATGGTGGTTGGACTCGCGCCCTTGCACGCGCAAAATGGTCGCACGCCCGCGAACTCCTCCCCGCCGGTCGACGCCACCGACGCCGCGCCTCAGCCCAGCATCGTGCGCCCGAATTGGCGCAAAGAGTTGGAGCGCAAGGGGATCACGATCGCCATTGAAGACATTTACGACTTTCAGGGCAATCCGGCCGGCGGCAGAACGCAAATGGGTACCGTCTATGGACGTTCGACCGGCTCCATGACTCTCGATCTTCAGAAGCTGATTTCCTGGCAGGACGCCAGCGTCATTGTCAGCGGCATCTTCGAAACTGGCTCGGATCTGGCGACCACCTACATCGGATCGTGGGACTTCACCAGTTCCATCGCCGGGACGCACAGCTTGCGTTTCAATGAGTACTACCTGCAGCAGAAGCTGTTCCACGACAAAGTGACGCTGCGCATGGGGCAAATCGACGCGCAAAACGAATTCGACAACCAGGCCATCGGCTTCGATGATCAAGCGGCCGCATTCAAAACATGGACAAACAATTCACTGTGCTGCAACGTCCCCACAACTATCCAAACGTATGCCTCGTTTTCTCCGGCGGGCAAACCGGGTTTCTTCATTCGAGGCGATCCGACGAAACACATCTTCTACAAGCTGGCAGTGTTTTCGGCGCCGCATAGCCCGTTCGTCGGCGACCCGAGCGGCATCCGCTTCGATCTCCGCGATGCACCCGCCGAGGCATCCACGCTCGGGTACTTCCGCGGAGATGAAACCACGGCGCACCCCGGCGTGTACAAGATCGGCCAAGTACATAATTTCGGTCACTTCAACAGCTGGATCACGCATAAGCCCTCCCACGGAAATGACGAATACTTCGCCGACGTCGGGCAGTCACTCTGGCGACGCAAAATCGACGGCCACTACACCCACCAGGAGGTCGACCTCCAATTCAGCATCACCGCCACGCCCCGTCGTCTCAACGTAAACGACTGGGAGACGCTCGCCGGTGTTCGCCTGGTTGGACTGACGTACCGCCGGCCAGCCGACATCGTCGCACTGGGCGTCATCAACTCTCACTTCAGCCGCGATTACAGCCAGGCGCTGGCACAGTCGGGACAACCCGGTCGAGCTTCACAGACCACCATGGAGTTCGGTTACAAATTCGTTCTTCGACGTTGGATCAGCATCTGGCCGGACTTCCAGTACATCTGGAAACCGAGTGGCGACAAGCGTCTGGGCGACGCGCCCGTTCTCGCGCTTCGGCTAGTCTTCGACCATTAACGCACATGGCCGCTGACGCGTCATGCAAGAACAGTTTGCATCGGGCGCAATTTACGAATCTCCAGGGGCGCACCTAGCATCTCCCTCATGCATGGCTGCATGGATAAAATGCGCTGGCCAGGGTTGTCCGAACGAAATTGCCAGACCGGAACACGATCCGTCCCAGGAGATTAGAAATGAGCAGTCCTCGTCCGAGCCCAGTCGAAAACGCGACCACCAACGGAAGCGCCGGATCCTCGAAAGTGCTGGCGGTGGGCGCAAGCGGTAAGTTCGCCGGCCTTGTCATCCCGCAGCTGGCCCACCGTGGCGCGACAGTGCGAGGTTTGGTGCACCAAAGCAAAGAAGGCGAAATCGTCCGTCAACACGGTGCTTCAGAGGTCGCGGTCGCCGATCTTCAAGACCGGGCAAGCATGGACACGGCACTCCAGGGGATTGACTCGGTGTTCTACATCGCACCCGCTTTCATGCCCAGCGAAGCCGAGGTGGGCAAAGGCGTAGTCGAGGCCGCCAGGCAGGCAGGCGTGCGGCGCTTCGTCTTTTCAGCGGTGATCCATCCCATCCTCAGCCCGTTGAGCAACCACGCCGCCAAGGGACCGGTCGAAGAGGCCGTCCTTGCCTCCGACATGGAGTACACCTTTCTGCAGCCCTCCATGTTCCTCCAGAACTACGCCGAAAGCTGGCCGAAGGTCGTAAAAACCGGAGTGCTCGCGGAACCATGGTCCACGCAGACCCGCTTTTCACGAGTGGACTTTCGCGATGTCGCCGAAGTAGCCGCCGTGGCGCTGACCGAAGATCGGCTTCTTTACGGCACCTTCGAACTTTGCTCCGAAATCCCACGAAACCGCGTTGAGGTCGCCCAGATCATCGGCGATGTGCTGGGGCGCGAAATCAAGGCGGAAAAGCAGGAGCCTCCCTCCGATGCGGGTGGATCGCCAGACCCGCAACAGGCCGCCATGAAGCCCATGCTGCAGTGGTATGACAAGCACGGCCTCATGGGAAATGCGCTGACCCTGCAAGCCATCCTGGGGCGGCCGCCCAGAACAATGAAACAGTACTTCGAGGAGCTTGCCTCCACCTAGAAAAGGCCGGCACGAACGCTCAGTTGAGGACCCCAGGGACCGTTTACAAAGCTTGCTACCGAGCTGCACATCGCATCCACCCACAAGCATGATCCAGTAAGATACGTCTGCTTTTTAGGTCGACGAGGAATCACGGCAGCACGTTTTGGGAAGGCTCAGAATGAAGTTTGGCTTGCTCAACAAAGGCCAGCGCATATGGAGGAAACGTTTGGTGATGGGAGTCACTGCCCTATGTTCGCCCGCGATGGTTTACGCACCGGCGCAGGTCGCGACAGGACAGCTACCCTCGGCTCCTTCCGCCCAGCTCGGGTACTCCTCGCAGGCGAACCAGCATACCGCCGCCCCGTACGTAAACGACTTACGACGGATGCCGCGCACGTACCCTGCTACAGACACGTCGAAGACCTATGCCTTGTACGAATTGATCGACATCGCCGAGGAGCAAAACCCCAGCGCACGTGTCGCCTGGGAGCAGGTAAAGCAACAGGCCGCCGCCGTAAAAGTAGCTCGCAGCGCGCTCTTTCCCACGCTCTCCCTCAATGCGCCCACCACGGAGATGCGTGAATTTCTGGTCTTTCCCTACGCCGACGGCCCCGTGCTGGGAGGAGCGACGCTGCGCGAAGACGATACGACCGTCAATCCGGTGCTGGCGTTGAACTATCTGTTACTCGATTTCGGCAACACGCGCGCCGGCATCAACACCGCGACTACCAACCTGTTTGTCACGGGCGAATCTCTCACCGGCACCCATGAGCAAATCGCGCTGGACGTTACACGGAACTACTATCGCGTCGTCAGCGGCAAGGGCCTGGTCGCCTCAGCGCAGGCGTCGTTGAAAGATGCCGAGGCCATCGAAGAGCAGGTGAGGGCCCGCATGGAGCATGGACTGGCCACCCTTCCCAATTTTCTGAGCGCCAAAACACAACGGCAACAGGCAGAGTACAACCTCCAAAATGCGATCGCGGCGGAGCAGACCGCTGAGTCCGATCTGGCCCGAACCGTGGGTCTCAACCCAGCAGTGCCCGTTCAGATAAAAGACATCTCGCACATGCCGCAGCGCAGCGAACTCGAAGACTCGGCGGAGCAGCTTATAGGAAAGGCCCTGGAGCGACGGCCCGATCTTCTGGAAGCCGTGGGACGCATTCGCGCTGCCGACCAGTCGATCAAGGCCGCACGGTCGGCTTTCTTTCCTACACTTACCATCCAGGCGCAGGCCGGCGAAGATCTGATATGGACCTCGACAAGCGGCGGCCCCGCCCCCTTCGTGCATCAGGCAAACTGGCTCGGCGAGTTGTCGTTCACCTGGACAATCCTGGATGGAGGTCGACGGCGTTATCAGATCGTCGAGGCTGAGGCGCAGAAGCGCATAGCTCAGGCGCAGCTTCAATCCGCACAGGACCTTGCGGTAAATCAGGTATGGTCGAACTATATCGCGGCTAAGGTGGCCTTTCGCCGTCTGGAAATCTCGCAGGAACTCCTGATTTCTTCACAAACGTCTTACGATGCTGCACGGGAATCCTTTACCCTTGGGCTCGAAACGTACATCGACCTTTTGAACGCCGAGCAAACGCTCGCGCAATCGAGGAACGAGCAGGTGCAAGCTGCGTCCGAAGTTTTGACCGACCTTGCCCAGCTGGCATACTCCACCGGCGATCTATTGGGATCACGATTTCTGAAGGCGAGTAGAAATGCGAAATAAGTGGTCGTTCTTTCTTCTAACTCCCTTCACCCTTCTATGCGGCTGCTCGCGTTCCCCTTCAGTCGATGTCCTTGGGTCTTATTTTCCAGCGTGGATCGTCTGCTGCCTGATCGGTGTCAGCCTTGCCATTGCCACGTACTTCGTCTTCGTCCGAATCAAACTCGAGCCGGCAATTCCAATCAAAACTCTTGTGTATCCCTGTGCGGCGGCGGCATACACCTTTCTGGCTTGGATCATCTTTTATAGCTAAGTCGAACAGCTTCGTTGTACCGAGGATTCATGGCAGAAATTTCAAAAGGGAAGTTACTCGCAGGAAAGGTCGTCGCGGTCGTCATCATCCTGGTGGCGATTGTGCTTGGGTCGATTGCGCTCTGGGTCACAAACATCGACCCTCGCACCGACGACGCCAATGTCGTCGCAAACTACATCGGCATAGCCCCCGAAGTGAACGGGCCCATCATCTCCCTCCCTATCCGCGACAATCAGCTCGTCCACAAGGGCGATCTGCTCTATGAAATCGACCCGCAACCTTACGTGTACCAGTTGCAACAAGCCGTTTCGTCCAAAAACAATCTTGAGCAGCAGATCATCGACGAACGAAGAAAAATTGCATCGCAGACCCTGAATGCCGAGATCACCACGGCAGGCAGAAAGTCCAGCGCAGAGTCCGTCAACAGCCAACAGGCGAACTCGCTGGCGACGCAGAAGGTGATCCTGACCCAGGAGGCTACCCTCAAGAACGCAGAGGCTCAATATCGTCTCGCCCTGGATACCCTCGCGAGGACCGAACCTCTCTTGGCGCGCCGTTTCGTCACCGAGCAACAGATCGATCAGCTAAGGACAAACGTCCGTTCCGCCCAGGAAAATATCGCGCAGGCTCAAACGACGCTGGATGCGGATCGTGCAAGGTTTCTGCAAGCGCAGGCAGAGGTGCGACAAGCCGCCGTTGCAGGGAAGCAGCAGAAACTCAGGGCCGAGGCAGCGTTCCTAGACATAGATCGCCTGCAGACGATGCTTTCGCAGTTGCCGGGAAAGGAAGCACAGGTAAAATCGGCCGCCTATGATGTCCAGCGTTGCCGTGTGTATGCCCCCTTCGACGCGCGCGTCACCGATCTCACCATCTCCGTAGGGCAGTACGCCAGAACAGGCGGCCAGGTCTTCACACTCATCGACACGACCGCATGGTGGGTCCTGAGCAACTTCAAGGAAACCCAGCTCCGACACCTCGCCCCGGGCATGCCGGTCGATGTCTACGTCCTCAATCACCCGAACATCCGCTTCCGCGGAGTGGTCGAAAGTATCGGCTTCGGTGTGACGCCCGAGGACGTCACGACATCGCAGGCCGGGGGTCTGCCTGCGACGACGCGGACCCTGAACTGGGTCAGACTGGCACAACGATTTCCTGTGCGCATCCGCGTATTGGACCCGACGCCCGATCTATTTCGTGTCGGCGCCTCTGCGACCACCGTCGTTCGGAGCCAGGGAAGTCCGCTGGCAATTCCCCCAGACCCTAACGTCTACAACAAATCCGTATACGAGAGCTCCAATGGCAACAGCCAGCCAGCCACTCACTAAACCGCCGTTCGATCTCGATGCGACCCTCTGGGGATTCGTCACGCGCGAACTCTCCCCAACCCCCGGTCGGCTCGCGTTCGCGGTGCGCATCGCAACCGCTGCCGTCACGATGTTGCTCATCGGCGAAGCTTGCCATAGTGAAACGCTCTTTGTTGCCCTGTTTACACCGCTCCTTCTTCCCAGGGAAACTCCCCAGCAAACCTGGGCCGCCACAAAGGGCACCATCATCATCGTCTGGGGCGCATGCGCCGGCGCCATCGTACTCGTTCTCATGACAGCCGAACTACCCTGGGCTCGCATGTCGGCCCTCGCCTTTGGCATCTTCGTCTGCATGATTCTGTCGAGGGCGCTGCATCAACCATCCCTGGCCGCACTCGGCCCCGTCACCCTCGCCGAAGTCCTCATCCGCATGGATAGCGTCAACAGCGCGGAAGCTTCCATCACCGCCGGCCTGTGGATGGCCTTGATGATGAGCGTCGGATGCCTGGTCGCCACTGCTGTGGACTTTGTCTTCCCCCACGCCGGCCCGCAGCAACGAATCACAAAAGGCATTGTCGACAGGCTCAAAGCCACCGCCCTCGTGCTCAGGAAATCGCAAGGCGCCGAGCTAAGCGGCGAGGACCAGAAAACGCTCCAGGGTCTCAGCAAACTGGCACTCGCCGGAACCAGCAGCTTACGCAAACTCTTGCCCGCCATGTCGACACAGCCCTCCATCGACCGCAACTATATGCTCCGACTCAGCGCTGTCCTGAACGGCATCGACCTCCTGTCCGATCAAGCAGTGCAGCTTTTAAACCGCGGTTCCCACTTCACCGACGAACAGAAAAGCCTCGCAGACCAACTGGCGCGCAGCTGCCTGGACCTGGCCGACCATGTTCAGCGCAATGTCACCACACCTCCCAAAGTCGAGCAATCTGCCGACCCCACAGGGAACAACGTCACGCGCCAGGGTCCCGGTCAGCTTATCGGCGATATGAGCTTACAGATGGACGATCTTTGGACACTCTGGTCCAGTGACGTCACCGCCTCCAAAGATCCCGCGGACCAACCCGCCAAAGCTCCGCCAAAGTCCGGACCCTTCGTTACCGCCGACGATGTCCGCTTCGCCGTCAAAGTCACGCTCGCCTGCGCCATCTGCTACGTCATCTACAACGGTGTAGCGTGGCAAGGTATCAGTACCGCACTTGTAACGTGTTTCTTTGTCGCGGATACAACCATCGGTGGAACGTTCCGAAAACTTGCGTTGCGTATCGCCGGTGTTCTCGTGGGTGGTCTGCTACTCGGAATCGGCGGAATCGCGTTGATCACGTCACACATGGACAACGTCTTCGAACTCATGCTGTACGTGGCTATGGTGTACCTCATCGCGGGCTGGGTCACCAAGGGCAGCCCGAGAATCTCCTACGCCGGTTCCCAGATCGCCATCTCCTACTCCTTCGCCGCACTCATGACGACGCAAATTGCCAGTCAGATCGTCCAGCCTCGCGACCGCCTCGTCGGCATCCTGCTCGGAACCATCGTGATGTGGTTTGTCTTCACCCGGCTCTGGCCGGTAGACGCACTCCGCACCCAAAAACAAGCCATCGCCGGTCTGATTCAATCAGGCAGCGACCTGAGTCTGCTCGCCGCGGAAGACTCTCCACCCGATGCAAAAAGCGCCAAAATACGAGATCTCCGCGAATCCATCAATCAAAGCATCACCAAGGCAGAGGATCAGGCCGACATGTCGGACTACGAATCCAAGGATAAAAGAGGCCTGCAATCCGCGCTTCGTAAATGCCTCGGTAGCACCCAGGACTTGTTGATGCTTGAGATGGCTCAAGTGGATCTATCCATAAGATCGGCGCATAAGAGCAACGCACCGGAAGCTTTCGACAAAGAAGACGCCCGTCGGACAGCAGACTTCCTGTGCCTGTTGGCCAAGCAGATGGTCGACGGAACGGACGCCCTGCTAAGTCAGCTCAGGGAGAAGGAACAGCAACTTCAGGCGGCCGGAGATGAAACCTCAGAACACCCAGGGGACGCAGAAAAGGGCAAGACCGAGCCACACCAGGCAGTCGCGAACGCCAGCACGCATATCCGCAGCCGAAGGAATGGCTTACTCGCAAATCTTTTTCATGCCGTAGAAGAGGTAAACCTTTTGCCTCGTGAACCACAGCCACAGTCCTGACTATCTGTGCCGGCCGCTTGGCTAATTTTTTTACAGACGTTTTCCAAGGAGGAAAGAATGAATGCTCATACTCTGTACGTAGTGGCGCGATGCCTGGTCGCGCTTATGTTCCTGATGTCGGCCATCGGGAAGGCCAGCGGCTGGAAACAAAGCATCGACCTTATGCAGGCGCACCACATCCCTCTGCCGCAAATTGGCCTGCTCGGCTCCCTTGTTCTGGAGGTCGTAGGAGGAACCATCATGCTTGCACTGGGACTCTTCATGGTTCCTCTCGGATGGATCTTGGTGCTTTACGTCCTGGCCGCCACGATCGCCGTTCCAGTGCAGGACATCGTTACCAACAAAGGCCGCCCCCAGGGTCTGCAACTTCTCGGATCGAACTTCGCAATCATCGGTGGTCTGATCGCTCTCATCGCGTGCGCGGTCGCGGGTGTATAGAAGGTCCTTCTAAACGGGCAGGTGTCCGGAGCTATCGAACCATCCACGCAACATCAACCATGTACAGCAGGAGGAGACACCAATGCCAGCAAACACTGACCAGCTCTTTATCGATCATGGAGGTATGGCGGTTCCAGACCTCGATGCCGCCATCGAGTGGTACCAGCGCGTCTTGGACTTCAAAGTAACGCAACGTTTCGGAACATCGGAGTTCAAGGCAGCCTTTATAGAGCGCGAAGGCGGCCGCCTGGAAGTCTTTCAGGCTACGCCCCCTCCACCGGCAACCCCCGTAAAGCCCCTCACCTCCGCTGATCTCACTTCCGTGATGGTGAAGTTGGGATACACCCACATCGCGTTCGGCGTTCCGGATGTAGATGCCGCATATAACCAAGCCGTATCTCGTGGAGCTACCCCGGTCAATCCGCCGAGCACTCAACCGGGTGGCACGCGCTTCGGACATATCAGCGATCTCAACCAGAACGTTATCGAACTGATTCACACGGCGCCATCACCGCAGAAATAGCAAGTTCACCACGGAGCTGGATCTAAGTTCGGACCATCTCGTTTCTAACCCAGCAAACGAAGTTGGATCATAAAAGGAGTTATCGAATGCCTCTCCCAAGCGGAAATGTTGCGCCCCCCTACGTTCCTATCCTCAGCAATAAGCTCTTCGCCGTTCTCACGAAAGTCACTGCCAGCCAGACGGAAGCCGAACCCCATAAAATGGAGCACATAAAATACATAACTGGCCTGGAAGCGCAAGGAAAAGTCTTTGGCTCGGGACCGTTCCCAGTCAAAAATGAAGGCATCGACCTGGGCCTGATCATCTTCCGGGCCGCCTCCCTCGAGGAAGCGGAGGGTTTGATGAAAACAGAGCCCATGACCGCTATGGGCCTGAGCACTTACGAGATCCATGAGTGGGACATGATCATCGGACATCTTTCCATCACGCTGAATATTGCCGCCGGCACCTTTACTCTCTAGATCGCGGCAGCAGCGATCCCCAAGTGTCAGTCCGCCATATAACCACCTGCAATCCTCATTGCTACCCATCCTGTAGCAACACTTACGGGTCGCATGGAAAGCACAACCGCCTTGCACTCACTGCAACCAACGGCGCCTGAGGAAACGGCCTCTTACTTTGAGGTGAGAGGCCGTAGCTTCAGATAAGCCCAACCTCAAGCTTCGGTCGTTTCAACCAAGTTTACGGAGGAATTAATGCCAACGCTGCCGCTCGAAGTCTTGCAACAGTCGAAACGTCTCAGTGGACAGCGCTGGTTGCTGGACCTTATGATTCAGCTCGCCGGTCCGGAATGGGACCAGGATCGAATCAGCTACTACACTGGTGCCTGTGGCGCAAGCTCCGCCGGTGAGTTTCAGGGTCTCAAGCAGCAGATCAAAAAATATGATGATATGGCGCGTATCTTCGCGCAAGCTGCACGCGGACAGGAGCTGGCCGGCCGCGCCGCGCTCGAGCAAAAACACAAAGTAGCTGCACGCAATCACTTCTTTACCGCGGCTGTCATGTACGGCGCGGCGCAGTGGCCCATTGCCGCAAACACTGAATTCAATCTCGTGCTCGCTCGCAAAAAGCGCGAGTCCTATGACCAGTTCGCCTCTCTCGCAGCGTGGCACGTGGAGCGGGTAGATCTGCCTTTCGCCGGGAAAAAGATCGGTGCCTATCTGCATCTTCCGCCAACCTTTAAAAAGGGCGATCGCTTGCCCTGCATCGTCGACACCGCCGGCATGGATGGATTCAAAGAAATGGTCGTAGCGCTTGAGGACGATCCGTTATTGGCCCGCGGCTTTGCGGTGCTCGCCATTGACGTCCCCGGTCAGGGCGAATCCCTGACCAGTGAAATCTGGTGGGATCCAAAGACCTTTCCAGCGCTCGCCCCGACAGTGTTCGACTATTGCAAGGGACGTGCCGAAATCGATCCCAGCAAAATATTCGTCATGGGGAATAGTTACGGCAGCTACTGGGCCTCGTTGCTCGCCGCTTCCGAACCGAGGTTCGCCGGCTGCGGCGTTCTTATGACCTGTTTCGAGCCAGGAGGTTTCTCCATGATGGATACGGCCAGCCCCACCTTCCGCCTCCGTCAGATGTACATGACGAATATCCATGAAGAAAAAGCCTTCGACGCCTTTTGCGAAACGCTAAATAATAAAGCCCTAATTAAAGGTATCCACTGTCCTTATATCGTGTGTGCTGGCGAAGACGATCAACTGAGCGACATCGGCGCAACCTACACCTACATGAACGCGATTACAGCGCCCAAAACACTGATCGTCTACCAGGGAGAAAACCATGGTCTGCACTCGCGCAGCTCAGGCCAGATGGGACCAGAAGCTTTTACCACGATAGCGGACTGGTTCCTCGACCGGGCTGCCGGCGAGAAGGCACAATCCTTGTACATTGTGGTCAACATGCAAGGCAAGCCGACCGTAACACCGTGGAAAGGCGACATCACTTATCAGCATGGGTGGCCTGGCTCCTTTAGTTTCTTCGATTAGTCTGTTCGCGATTCGGGCCCAAACGCGATCCGACGACCTAACACTCTGAACGCACCATCAAGCTAATAGAAAGGATGTATATGGCCTCCGAATCGCAAGCGCCGCCTCCGGCAAACCTCCCTGCAGTCAGAAAAACTCCCGACGAACTCGCAGCGGCAAAACAAACGCATAGCCCAGGCAGTTCTTATGTGGAAGGCGCCGAGGAAGTTACAATTCTCGGCGATCCTGGCAAGCCAGGGATGTATGTCCAGCTACTAAAGTGCGCTCCAGGTCAACGCATCGGTGCGCACCACCATGCTGGCGACCGTGTCGCCACGGTTCTAAGTGGTTCGTGGAACTTTGGCTTCGGAGAGAAATTCGATGAAGCCAAGCTTCAACATCTTCCCGTAGGTTCAATCTATACAGAACCCGATCGCGCACCGCATTTCGCGATGGTAGGTGACGAAACCGGTGTCGTTCAGATCACCGGCTTCGGCCCGACGGACACCGTCTTTGTCAATCCGGACGATGATCCCGAGAAGAAAAAGAAGAAGTCGTAACAGGAGCAAAAGTTACATCAACCTGGGCTGGCAATCTGCCCGGCCCTCTCATGGCAAGTTATGGAGCGAAGCATGCGATTCATCGGACTCGAAGAGCATTTCCGGACTCCGGAGATCACCGCGGCGCTCGAGCAGCTCGGCCCTGAACAGCGGGATGACAGCATGCATGTCCTCGAAAACGCAGAGAAAAAAGCCAAGCTGGAAGATCTTGGAGACGAGCGGCTCCGGCAAATGGATATCATCGGTTTGGACATGATGGTCCTCTCCGTGACCACCCCATCGACTCAGGCTCTTCCTCCAGAGCAAGCAGTTCCGCTGGCCCGACAAGCCAACGATCGACTCGCCGCAACCATCAAGGCTCACCCAGACCGCTACTCCGGCTTCGCGACTCTCCCCACCCCGGATCCCGGCGCGGCTCTCAAGGAGCTGGAACGGTCAGTAAACGATCTGGGATTAAAGGGAGCAATGATTCACAGCCGCACAGGCGATCGGTATCTCGATCGCGAAGAGTTTCGGCCGATCCTCGGCAAGGCAGCGGAGCTTAGAGTTCCCATCTATCTTCATCCGGAGATAGCTCCCCGCGCCGTCCGCGCTTTATATTACGACGGGTTTGACGACGATCTCAGTGTCGGCTTCGCCTGCGGCGGCTGGGGTTGGCACGCCGATACTGCCGTCGCTTCCCTGCGGCTGATCGTCTCCGGTGTCTTCGATGAATTTCCAAATCTGCAGATCATCCTTGGTCATTGGGGGGAGATGGTCACCTTCTATCTCGACAGAGCCGCCAGCCTTGGGCGTTGGACCCCAAACCTCAAAAAGTCCATCCCCGACTACTTCCGACATAACTTCTTTGTTACAGGCAGCGGAATCTACAGCACGCCCTACCTGCTTCGGGCGATCGAGGTCATGGGCGCGGACCGTGTCATGTACTCGACCGACTATCCGTTCCAGTTCCACCCAACAATGGGAAGAACCTTCCTGGAAAATGCTCCTATCCACTATGAAGACAAGCACAAAATCGCCCACGAGAATGCAGAAAAATTACTACACCTGACCTAACCATGCCGAACCTGGACTTACAGTTCAATCCCTCCCCTGTTCGCTCATAGATGCAACCGGGACTAAGTGCCGTCCTAAACTGCACCGAAAATCGAAAGCTCGACAAACGTAACCCGCCGGCCACAGCTATGTGCCCGCCCAAGGAGACATCATGCCAGTCATGACTAGCAACGAAGTACACCCGAATAGCATCAGCGCCCTCGGAGTCGCAAAAAACTGGATCGGCGGCGAGTGGGTAGACTCAGCGAAACATACGGACAGCATCAACCCCGCCACAGGCGAAGTCATCGGAAGCTATGCCGATGCCGGACGGGAAGACGCAATCAAAGCAGTAGCCGCTGCCGTCAAGGCCTTCCGGGAAACCGACTGGAAAGATAACCGCAAACTCCGAGCGCGCGTCCTCAACCAAATGGCCGATCGCTTCGAAGCTCGGCGCGACGAGTTAGTGCAGATCCTCTCGCTCGAAAACGGCAAGATCATCGCCGACGCAGAATTCGAAGTAGACATGCTTCCCAGCAAGCTCCGTTACTGGGCGTCCACCGTGCTAACCGAGTACGGTCGCGCGGCAGAACTCAGTCCGGGGCACCTCTCGATCGTGATCCGTTCTCCCATCGGCGTAGCCGGGATCGTCGCGCCCTTCAACTCCCCCTTGCTTCTGACGGTCCGCTCGCTGGCGCCGGCGCTCGCCGCCGGGACAACCACGGCCATCAAGCTCCCAGGCAACACGGCACAAATCAATCGGCTCTTCAGCGAGGTCCTCTCCGAGGTGGCCGATCTTCCAAAGGGCGTCATCAACATCTTCAGTGAAAGCGGCAGCGAAGGTTCGCAGTTCCTGATGGAATCGCCCGATGTCCCCGTTATCAGCTTCACAGGCAGCACAAAGACGGGCAAGGCGATCTCCGCAGTCGGGGCCGCCAACCTCAAGCGCTTCGGCCTGGAGTTGGGAGGCAAGACGCCCATGCTGGTCTTCGATGATGTAGACGTCGAAGCGACGGCCCCTCGCATCCAGAAGGCGCTAACCACCTTTGCGGGACAGTTCTGCATGGCCGGCACGCGACTTCTGGTGCAGCGCACCATTGCCGACAAATTTCGCGCCGCCATCGCCCAGCGGCTCGAAGCCGTCAAGGTGGGTCCCGCGTCCGATCCCTCCACCGAGATGGGCCCCGTCATCGATAAAAAGAACGTGAGCCGCATCGACAAAATGGTAGAAGACGCAATTGCCGCCGGCGCCAAAGCCATCGTCCGCGGAGGCCCAATTACCGAGGGTCCCCTCGCAAAAGGCGCGTTCTATCGCCCGACCCTTCTTGAGGTCACCGATTCAAAACTCCCCATCATGCAGCAGGAGGTCTTTGGACCGGTCCTCGCCATGCAACTGTTCGATACCGAAGCCGAGGCGATCGCACTTGCGAACGACTCCGACTACGGCTTGGCGGCCAGCGTCTGGACCCGCGATGTCGACCGACCTCTCCGTGTGGGTCGCGAGATCAAGGCCGGTACGGTCTGGATCAACGACTGGGCCGTCGTCTACGACGAGTTCGAAGAGGGTGGCGATAAAGGCAGCGGCGTCGGCCGCCTCAACGGCGTCTCGGCCATCGACGACTTCCTCGAGTACAAACACATCGCCTTCAACACAGGAACCATCTCTGGCAAAGAGGTAGCTGCGTCGTGACCGACACTCTCGAAAAACCCAAGCAGGTCACCGTCCGCGAAGCTACGGTCGAACTTATGCGGCAGCTGGAGATGACCACCATCTTCGGCAACCCAGGTTCGACCGAGCTCTCCTTCCTGAACGATCTCCCTCCTGACATGCGCTACATTCTGGCGCTTCAGGAAGCTTCGGTCGTCGCTATGGCTGACGGCTACGCGCAGGCAACCGGCCGCGCAGCCTTCGTCAACGTGCACTCCGTCGCCGGTCTCGGCAACGGTCTCGGCACTATCTTTACAGCGTTCAAAAATGAGACGCCCCTGGTCATTACCGCGGGCAACCAGGTCCGCAGTATGCTGCCCTTTGATCCCTACCTGGGCACGGTCCAACCCACCGAATTCCCGCGCCCATACGTCAAATGGGCTTGCCAACCCGCACGGGCCGAAGATGTGCCGATCGCCATCGCACAGGGCTACGCCATGGCCATGCAACACCCGCGCGGCCCGGTATTCATCTCCATCCCGTCCGACGATTGGGCCGCGATGACGGTGCCGGTTATCCCACGCAAGCTGACCTGGGAATTCGGCCCGGACCAGAATCTGCTCGCCGAACTCGCCGCCGCCATCGATGCGAGCAAACGTCCCTGCTTCGTCTTTGGCCCGGCCGTCGATCGCGAAGCGGCTTACGACCTTGGCGTCGCTCTTGCGGAACGCGCCAACGCGCCCGTATGGCAGTCCCCCGTCTCCAGTCGATCGAGCTTCCCGGAGACGCACAGACTGTTCGCCGGATTTCTTCCAGCCCTCCCGGACAAGCTGTCGGAAGATCTTCAGCCCTACGACCTCATCGTCGTCATCGGTGCTCCCGTCTTTACCTTTCACACCCCGGGCGACTGCGGCGTGCTGTCGTCCGGCGTTCCCATCTACCAGATCACCGACGATCCGTCGTCCGCCGCCCTGTCCCCTAAAACCACAACCATCGTCGGCACCATGAAGCCCTCCCTCACGTCGCTGATCGATCTCATCAAGCCCGACGCTCGCACCAGCCAGCCGTCGCCCCGTCCACCCGCGCCTCCGGTCAGCGCCAGCGATCCCATGCAGATCGAGTTCGTCATGCACACCCTCGCGCAGGTCATCCCCGAAGATGCGGTCGTGGTCGAAGAAGCCGCGTCACACCGGCCCGCCATGCAACACTATCTCCCCATCCGAAGGAGCGGCGGCTTCTACACCATGGCCAGCGGCGGCCTCGGCTACGGCCTGCCCGCCGCAGTAGGCGTCGCTCTCGGGCAAAGCCGCCGCGTGGTCGCCCTCATGGGCGATGGAGCCATGATGTACTCCGTCCAGGCCCTCTGGACCGCAGCTCAACACAAATTGCCCATCACCATCATCGTCTTGAGAAACGGCGATTACGGCGCAATGAAGTCGTTCAGCAAAATGTTGGGAAGCAAGGAGCCGCCCCCAGGGATCGAGTTGCCCAGTCTTGACTTCCAGGCACTCGCCGCCGGATTCGGTCTCAAGAGCGTGCGTGTCGATCGCGCCGATGCGTTATCCGAAACGCTGTCGAAAGCCTTCAGCGAAGCCGGCTCGATGCTCGTCGAGATCGCGGTCGATCCAAACTCCGGCAGCGCTTACTGACAGCACCGCCGGAGCATCGACAACCCATATCCAAACGCCACGCCGTCGGCATTCGCCCGTGCGGATAGACCAGCATCTAGACCCAAATCCTGGCAGTCTCTGTTGACCAGGGTTACAAAGGAAAATATGGCGGACGTGAACGTTTTAATCGCTTTCTACTCGCGAAATGGATCAACCGAACAAATTGCCAAGGCCGTCGCGAAAGGTGCGGAGGCCGCCGGCGCGGAGGTCCGTCTGTGCCGTGCGCATGACATCGTTGCCGAGGAAATCATCCAGAAGGTTCCCGGATGGGCCGAGAACCGGGACCGCATGCAAAAAGAATATGCGGCTCCCACTCCGGAAGACATGGTCTGGGCCGATGGGATCCTCTTCGGAACTCCAACGCGCTTTGGCAACGTGTGCGCCGAACTGAAGGCGTACATCGACTCAGTGGGTGAACCGTGGGCGCAAGGGAGGTTCAACGGAAAAGCCGGCGGAGCGTTTAGCTCCACATCCTCCAACCACGGCGGCAACGAATCCACCGTACTCTCCCTCTACAACGTGCTGTCCCACCTCGGCCTGATCATCACGCCTCTCGGTTACTCCGATCCCTCGCTGTTCAAGGCCGGAACGCCGTATGGTACAACCATGGTCTCCGGCCAGAAGAGCGACATCCCTCCAACCGCGGCTGATCTGGACGTCGCCGTCTATCAAGGCCGTCGCACGACCGAGGTGGCGCGAGCACTTCGGCAAGCAGGCCTGACTCGTCACGAGTAAGTCGTCATCCCGGATCGCAAACGCATAAGAGCCGTGGTTGTATAACTCATCACAAGAAATCCAAGGAGCCTTCCTATGTCTAAATTCTTTTCCGCAGAAACAGCAGCTCTGGTGTTAGTCGATTACCAGGTCGGGACTTTGCAGCTTTGCCGAAGCATGTCCTCCGACCTGGCTCTGCGCAATGCGGTCGAGCTGGCAAGGGTAGCTACCATCCTGAAGATTCCGATCATTCTGACCAGCAGCCAGGAAGACCAGGTTCAGGGCCCAATCGCACCCGCCCTTGCAAAGGCAGCACCAGAGGCATTCAAGAACAGAATCAAGAGAGTTGGCATTGTGAACGCCTGGGACGACCCGAACTTCAAGGGAGCCGTCCAGGCGACCGGACGCAAACAACTGATCATGGGCGGTATCACCACCGATATTTGCCTCGTCTTCCCTTCGATCAGTGCTGTTGAGGAGGGGTACGAAGTCAATGCCATCGTCGACGCAAGCGGTTCTCCTTTACAGGTATCGGATGACATGGCGCGAAACCGCATGGAGAAGAACGGCGTCACCCTCACTGTGACGAACACCACTATCGCGGAACTCACGAAGAACTGGGCCAGCAAAGATGGTCCTTCCCTGGTAAAAATTATGTTCGAAGGCGTTCTACCGATCGTGCCTGCTGTGGCCTAAGTCCCAGCACCTACCCCGAACGGCAAGTCTGCGCAACTTGCCGTTCGGGAAACAACCCAAGCCAAGTCTGATGGCTCTGATGGCGTTGTCGCCCCACACACGCGACGCGTTCGCTTCTCAGCCGCTCCCAGACAAACATGCCATCAACGACGCGATCTCCTTCCGCTGCCCCGCCGTCAACTTCGCAATGAAACACCGCCTGATCGCCTCCGCGTGAACCGGGTCGGCCGATCTTCGGGCGCGATCCCCTCCTGCCGAGATCTTCACCGACGTCCCGCCATCCTCCATCTTCGAGCGCTTTACCAACCCACGCCGTTCCATCCGTGTCAGGTGATGGGAGAGGCGGGTCCGGTCCCATCGCATCAGATCGCAGAGCTCCTGCTGACGCATAGACTTCGTTTCCGTCTCCGCCAGCCGCGAAAGAATGCCGTGGTCCGCCCCGGACAGCTTCGCCGTCGCGATCAGGTCCCGCTCAATGGCCGCGCTGATCTCTTCGGCGCACCTCCGGAAACTTCGCCACAAGTCGCGATCCGCATTCAATAAAGCAGCCATAAAATAAATTTACTTGGAGGCGAGTTGACATGTCAACAGCATAAGGCGCATGATGTTGATGTATCAACAACGATCAGGAGAAGATGATTATGTCGGCAACCGTCACAAACCACGAACAACAAAGCTCGCCCAACGAACCGAACCCTCCAAAACAGGTCGAAGTCACACCTGGAAACATCCATAACCTCGGCCTTCCCTTCGTCCTCCAAAATCAGTCCGGCTTCAACTTCTGGGACATCAAGACCGGCGATCACTTCATCGAAATGGAAGGTCAATACTACGGCTGGGATAGCTCCACCGTGCAGGTCACCGCCATGGGACCAGGCCAGGGGCCGCCCATGCACACCCACCCCGTCGAGGAGATCTTCGTCTTGGTCGCCGGCGAATGCGCCTTCGCCATCGGCACCGAAACCTTTCACATGAAAGCTCCCGCCGTCGTTCGCGTCCCGCCGCACACCCCCCATAGCCCAACTTCGCTCGGTCCAGGACGCAACATTATGGTCGATTTCTTCCCGTCCAGCCAGCCCGCCGCCGCCCCCATCGATGTCCAGGACCCATTTGCACACCTCAAAGTAGGCGGCGGCAACGAGCGCAAGATCATGATCGAAAACTTCAAGAAAATCCTCGCCGACTTCGATGCCGACAAGGACGGAAAACTCTCCAAGAACGAAGCTCCCATCATGCTCCGCGATTCCTTCGGACGTTACGACACCGACCACGATGGCTTCATCACCCTCGAAGACGCCGAGGCCTGGGACTAGAGCAATTAGCCCTGAAAGCCCCTCGAAATACCGCCTTTCGCTTTGAGCTACCCGCCTCGCTTTAAGGGCCCCGCTTCAGCCGTGCCGTAAGGCTTTGTTTACGGTGCGGCTTTTAGCCCTTAACCTACGACTTTGGCCTTCCATTCTTGTCGAGGAACTTGTTAAAATACTCCGTTCTGCTTACGGGCAGGGCTTCAGCCGTGCCATAAGTGCAATCCACGCAGTGCGGCTTTAGATGTGGTGTATTAGCAGGTTATTGACATCGAGTCCGGATC